>JAZKCT010000009.1:0-34634 GCA_040387995.1 Bacteroidota bacterium
CTCTTGGTAAAATAACTGATCGTTAAAGGTACCATAGGAAAAATACAAGGCATCAAAAAAGCCAAAAAACCACCCGCCAAACCGGCCAGGAAGGTCTCCCATAAAGTTTGTTGGACGGCATTTGTGTCTGCTTTTGACGCATCGCTGTTTTTTACCGTTTCTGATGCTACCGAATCCGTATCCCTGTTCCCAGCCGTAGTGACCGTGGTATCTTTCAATGCAGTATCTGAAATACCGCTATCCGGTACAATATCCGTGAATACAAGTTCCTCTTCCTGCGTAGAATCCTGGACCGAATGCAGCGCATAACTACTGAATGGGACGGAAGCCACCATCAGAATCAACAACATCAGGATTAAACGTATGCTTCTCATCTATTTTTTCAATAAGGGCGTGAAATTACTTATAATTTTTCATTTACCCAGTGAGCGGGGTTTGTTAAAAATTCAACCTCTTTAAAGCTGTAGCCTACCTTTAGTCCAGCTTTTTCTATAATAAGCTGGCCTCTGGACGACACATCCACTATAATTCCTTCAAAGGTGTCCGAGCTGTCCTTAAAGGCTGCAATCTGCTGAAACCTGTAAAGTCCGCTTAAATAATCTGCTGTCATATCAGACGGATTAGCCTTCAATCGAAGGTATTGAACCTCAATACGTTTGCAAATTTCTGCTAAAAGCCCCATCAAATTAACATCCTCCTGTAAAATTTCACGAAGTGATGCAGCGGTTTTTACTTGTTCAGGATTGAAGTTCGTTTGGTTTACATTAATCCCAATGCCGATTATGGCCGATTTATATCCGCTTCCAACAATGCTGTTTTCAATCAGAATGCCGCCAAGCTTTCTATCTTTATAATAGATGTCATTTGGCCATTTAATCGAAATATTCTCCGTAACAAATTCTCTTAAAGCATCTCTTATACCTATGCTAACCGCCATATTTAACATGAATTGCTTGTCTACGGGTAAAAAGCGAGGCTTTAAAAACAGACTAGCCGTCAGGTTCATTCCCGGTTCAGCATGCCAGGTGTTTTCCTGCTGTCCCCTGCCTGCATATTGGTTATCTGCCATAATAACAGTGCCTTCAGGTAATGGCTCGGAATTTGACACCATCGTTTTTAAAAAGTTATTGGTAGAATCAACGGCTGATAATCTGATCAAATTTTGACCAACAAATAATGTTGAAAAAGTGTTATTTTGCAAGTGTTGATTGTATATTTGTTAATCAAAATTAAAACATTTTAATGGTAAAAAAGAAAATCGTAAACCTTTCTACATACCTCTCAGAAATAGCCGTACACGGCATTCAGGAAAAAAAGGGCAATGATATCGTCCGTTTGGACCTGAGAAATCTCAACAGTTCAGTTTCTGACTACTTTATCATTTGCAGTGCCAATTCGGCCACGCAGGTCAAAGCTATAGCGGACAGTGTAGAAGACGAAATTTATAAGAACACACAGACCAATCCATGGAGAAAAGAGGGACAGGAATCAGCAGAATGGATCATTCTTGATTATTTTGACATAGTAGTGCACATCTTTAAAACTGAAAAGCGCGAGTTTTATGGAATAGAAGACCTTTGGGGTGATGCACAAACCACCTCATACCAAAGCGCTTAATCATTCACAACAACATTTTTTTACACTGACGATGAAAGAGAATCCCAATACAAAACCAAAACTGATAAAAAGAATTCCAAACATACCGAAGAAACCACAAAAGGGCTCTAAATTCAATATTTTTTGGGTATACGCTGCCATTATTCTCGGCCTGATCCTTTTGAATTTCCTTTTTACAGGCGATAACAGTAAAAAAGTACCTTACCGTACTTTTGAAACCCAAATGCTACTGCCCGGAGATGTTCAAAGGCTGGTCGCATATAAGAATGAGGACCTGATTAAAGTAGAAGTCTATATTAAGCCGGATCGCCTTAAACTTCCTAAGTATAAAGAATACGCAAGCAAAAGCAATTTCAACACCAATACAGGCCCGACTGTGTATTATACAGCAGGTACCATGGATGCTGTTGACAACCAGCTTAAGGAATCTCAGAAAGGCTTGCCTGCTGATCAACAGATCCTGGCAGAGAAAGACAGCAGAACCAGTCCTTTCGGCTCCTGGTTTTTGTCGATGATTGTTCCGTTGTTGTTGCTTGTTGGATTCTGGATCTTCGTAATGCGCCGCATGGGCGGAGGTGCCGGAGGCGGTGGCGGACAAATTTTCAACATCGGAAAGTCTAAAGCGACGCTGTTTGATAAAGAGAGCCAGGTTAATGTAACGTTTAATGACGTTGCCGGTCTCGAAGAAGCCAAACAGGAAGTAATGGAAATCGTAGATTTTCTGAAAAACCCTAAAAAATACACCAACCTTGGCGGTAAAATACCTAAAGGCGCTTTGCTGGTCGGTTCACCGGGAACAGGTAAAACATTGCTGGCAAAAGCTGTAGCCGGAGAAGCACAAGTACCTTTCTTTTCACTTTCAGGTTCTGATTTCGTGGAAATGTTTGTCGGTGTCGGTGCCTCCAGGGTCCGTGATTTATTCAAACAGGCAAAAGACAAAGCGCCTTGTATCATATTTATTGATGAAGTAGATGCCATTGGCCGCGCCAGGGGCAAAAACAGCATGATGGGCGGAAATGATGAACGCGAAAACACATTAAATCAGCTATTGGTTGAAATGGACGGTTTCGGTACAGACTCAGGTATTATCATTTTGGCGGCGACCAACCGTCCTGATGTATTGGATACTGCCTTGTTAAGACCAGGAAGGTTTGACAGACAGATTTCCATTGACAAACCAGATCTTGTAGGTCGTGAGCAGATTTTCAAAGTCCACCTTAAGCCCATTAAAACGGCAGAGGAAGTGGATGCTAAAAAACTGTCTGCACAAACCCCGGGCTTTGCAGGAGCAGAAATTGCCAACGTATGTAACGAGGCTGCACTAATCGCTGCCCGTAAAAACAAGGAAAGCGTGGACATGCAGGATTTTCAGGATGCAGTGGACCGCGTCATCGGTGGGCTTGAGAAGAAAAACAAAATCATCTCTCCTGAAGAGAAAAGAATTGTGGCTTACCATGAAGCTGGTCATGCTATTGCTGGCTGGTATCTGGAACATGCAGACCCTTTGGTGAAGGTGTCTATCGTGCCTCGTGGCGTAGCGGCTCTTGGTTATGCGCAATACTTGCCAAAAGAACAGTTTCTGTATACTACAGAGCAGCTGACAGACGGCATGTGTATGACCATGGGTGGTCGTGTTGCCGAAGCCATCGTATTTAGCAAGATCTCAACCGGTGCCCAGAACGACCTGGAGCGGATCACCAAATTGGCCTATGCCATGGTTACCATATATGGTATGAATAAAAATGTGGGCAATGTTTCCTTCCACGACCCGCAAAACGAATACAACTTTAACAAACCATATTCTGAAAAAACTTCAGAAATGATTGATAACGAAGTGCGTATATTGATCTCTGAAGTTTATGAACGGACAACACAACTGCTGACCGACAAAAGGGAAGGACTTGAAAAACTTGCGCAGAAACTGATTGAAAAAGAGATTTTATTTCAGGCAGATTTAGAAGAAATCCTGGGCAAAAGACCTTTTGACAACCGCACCACCTACGATGAGTTCGTGAACGGTACCGGAGATCAGAAACCAGCAGCAGAAGGCTTGTTGCACGATGGTGTAGGCGAAACCACAGATCCTGCTACCTCTGTTACACCGGCAAGTACCGAATCTTAACACCTATTTTGGAACAGCCACTTCAGGACGATGAAGTGGCTGCCAATCCATTATTTTATGCAAGAAAACATCACCTCCAAAGAGTTAATGCTCAAAAAGATCAGGAAAGCCCTGCTTGAAAAAAGGGACAATCCTCATCCGAATTTAGAAGACACGCCTTTATACAAGGAAAGCGAGGAAATTCCGGAGGTTTTGTTTGCTGAACAGCTGACCGCAGTTTCCGGAAATTTCATTTACTGTGAAAACGGGATTGAATTCGTTGAAAACATCCTTCAGTTGGCGGATAAATATAAATGGAGAAAAATCTATTGCTGGGAGCCTGAGTTACAGGCCCTTCTGGCTGAATATGAATTTCCATTTTACAAGACAGATAAAGATTTTGACCTGGCAGAGGTTGGTATTACCGCCTGCGAGGCCCTGATCGCAAGAAATGGTTCAGTCATGGTATCCAATCAAAATGCAGCTGGCCGCAGACTCAGTATCTTCCCCCACCACCATATTGTTATAGCCCGCACCGGACAAATGGTCATGGACCTTAAAGACGCGTTTAAATTGATCAAAGACAAATATGGTCATCAAATACCAAGCATGATCAGTACCATCACCGGACCCAGCAGGACGGCAGATATTGAAAAAACTTTGGTTCTCGGCGCACACGGACCAAAAGAATTATTCGTTTTTTTAATTGAAGATTTATCTTAAATCTTTTTTATCTAATAAATTTATTCTAGTTTTATACCGCAGACTAAAATGGTCAACGGTTCAAAAATGAGCAATACAACGAAAATACACTCTGTTATTACTGGAACGGGCAGTTATATTCCAGAAAACATAATTCCGGGAGATGCCTTTTTAACATCCACCTTTTATGAAAATGGTGCCATCCTTGAAAAGGAGATGAGCCATATCATCAGCAAGTTCACGGAGATCACAGAAATTCAGGAAAGACGATATATTGACCCGCATTTGGTCAATAGTGACATTGCCGCCATTGCGGCACAACGCGCAATCGATTCTGCAGGGATAGACAAAGAAACACTGGACCACATCATCTTTTGCCACAATTTTGGCGATGTGAAGGCTGATAGCAACAGAATGGATATGCTTCCTGCGCTCGCTGCTAAAGTAAAGCAAATCCTCCATATTGAAAATCCGGATTGTGTCGGTTATGACATCATATTTGGTTGCCCGGGCTGGGTACAGGGTGCCATACAGGCCGACTACCTGATCCGCAGCGGGGACGCCAAAAGAGTGATGGTTATCGGCTCTGAAACGCTCTCCAGGATTACTGACCCGCATGACAGAGACACCATGATCTTCTCTGATGGTGCCGGTGCCGTTATATTTGAGGCTAAAACAAGCGATAGCGACATTGGGATTCTGGCACACAAAACCCAGACTTATGCCGTTAATTACGGTTCATTACTCGTGATGGGCAGCAGCAACAATCCCAATGCGGACAGCAGCAACACCTACCTAAAGATGAACGGACGTAAGCTCTATGAGTTTGCCGTAACAACCGTTCCCCAGGTAGTTAAAAAAGCGCTAGACAAAGCTGGTGTGGACATTAAAGACATTAAAACGGTATTCATTCACCAGGCAAATGGCAAAATGGATACAGCTATCATGAAACGTCTGTTCAAATTATACCAACTGGACACCATTCCTGATAACTTAGTGCCTATGACGATCTCCTGGCTGGGCAACAGTTCTGTGGCAACCATTCCTACGTTACTGGACCTGGTAATGAACAACAAAGTAGAGGGCTACCAGGTCAAAGCTGGCGAATATGCCGTATTCGCATCTGTAGGTGCCGGAATGCACATCAACGCCTTTGTCTATAAATTCTAAAGCCAGACCAAAAAGATAAACAGTCCAAAAGCTGATTAACAGGAAATTACGGTCAACAAAAAGGCCGGATTTATGATCCGGCCTTTTTAATACTTTCAAATTTGACTAAGCTTCAGCAACTTCCTGAGTTAGTGCCTCATCCACCAGGATCCGGCCGCAATGCTCACAAACAATGATCTTTTTACGCTGACGGATATCCAACTGGCGCTGAGGTGGAATTTGGTTGAAACAACCTGAACAAGAATCCCTGTCAATTGTCACAACGGCAAGTCCGTTGTTGGCATTACCTCTTAATCTTTTATAAGCCACCAGCAGTCTGTCTTCGATTTCAGTTTCTGCGTGTTGTGCTTTTTTATTTAAAGATTCCTCTTCTTTTTCTGTTTCAGCTGTGATGGTCTGCAACTCGCCTCTTTTAATATCCAGGTCTTTCTTTCTGGATTCTAAATCAGCAAGCGCTTTTTCATAAACTTCGGTTTTGGTCGTGATGTCAAAACCAAACTCCCTGATCTTTTTCTCACAAACCTGAATCTCCAGTGTTTGAATTTCTACTTCTTTAGTCAAAGCATCATATTCACGGTTGTTTTTGACATCCTTCAACTGCGTCTCGTATTTTTTGATCAGGTTTTGAGAATCTTTGATCATATTCTTACGGGTTACAATGGAATCCTCGGTGTCATCCAGTTCACCTTTGAATTTTTGAATACGTGTTTCAAGACCCGCCACTTCATCTTCCAGATCAGCAACTTCCATTGGCAGCTCACCACGGATCTGACGGATTTTGTCAATCTTAGTGTGCAGGGTTTGTAATTCGTATAAATCTTTTAGCTTATGCTCTACAGTTTGTTCCATTAAATGAAATAATTTATTGGGTTTGTGTTATGCTCCGTTAAACGGATTGCAAAGTTAGGAAATTTTTCTTGAATAATATCTATCAACAAATTAGATGTAAATTGTTCACTTTCAAAGTGTCCGATATCGGCAATGACCAGTTTTCCATCGGCATCAAAAAACTCGTGGTATTTAAAGTCTGCGGTCACAAATGCATCAGCTCCGGCAGCAATTGCATCCTTCAGCAAAAAGCTTCCTGAGCCGCCACAAACGGCGACCTTGCGGATCTTCTTAGGTAATAAGTCCGTATGCCGGATTACGCTGGCATCCATCCGCTCCTTCAGCAGGTTCAAAAAGGAGCGCCCATCCATTTCCTGTTCAAGCGTGCCGATCATCCCGGCGCCCACGGTATCGAGTTTATTTTCCAGGTTATAGATATCATAGGCTACCTCTTCGTAAGGGTGATTTTCAAAAAGAGCCAGTAAAACCTTACGTTCGTCCTGCGCTACAAAAATCGTTTCTATCCTGACCTCCGGCTCCCTGTGTTCCAACCCTTTTTCGCCAACATAAGCATCGGTATCCGGCCCTGCTTTGAATGTTCCGAACCCGGAAACGTTAAAACTGCAATTGCTGTAATCTGAAATGCTTCCTGCACCGGCTTCAAATAAGGCTTCGCGGACAAGATCAGAATGGTCAGTCGGACAAAACGTCACCAGTTTCTTCAACAGTGTTTTCTTGGGACTCAGGATCCTGGCATTCTTCAAACCCAGTCGCTCACAGATCACCCCGTTTACGCCATTTTTTACGTGGTCCAGATTGGTATGGATGGCATACAGCGCAATATCGTGTTTAATGGCCTTCAGCACCACCCGCTCCACATAGGTCTTCCCGTTGAGTTTCTTCAGCCCTTTAAAGACAATCGGGTGGTGGGTAATAATCAGATTACAGCCCAGCGCTATCGCTTCGTCAACAATTGCTTCAGTGCAGTCCAGCGCCACCAATGCAGCATGTACGTCCAACTCGGGACTACCGGTCAGCAGTCCTGAATTGTCATAATCTTCCTGGTAATTGGGCGGGGCATAAGCCTCCAGATGTTTGATCAGGATGGATAATCTCATGCTTTAAAAATACAAACCTTATTGTATATTTCCCATTTTAACCATTTGCAAACTTTCGAACACCATTTTTTGGTTGTATTCAAAGGCCAGCGTCTTGTGGTTGATCAGGTCAATAATTGTTCCGATCGCACAAAGGCCATAAGTCAGGAAATACAAAATCCCCATACCAATCTGTCCCACCAGGAACCGCGCCAGTCCTGGCACGAAAAATCCGAGTATACAATACAGCACCATATCGTCCGGATTTCTCCTTTTGCTGCTGTAGATCATCAAAAAACCCCTCAATTGTTGTTCACTAAAGCCTGTAGTTGCAGTCTGCAAATACGAATATTCTTGTGGTGAAATGCCGGGTAGCGACATAAACGGTGAATCAAACATATCTTTTCTCCTTATAATTTAATTTAAATGCTTTTAATCTTGTAATCCCTAACCGGCTGCCTTCTATCCGCAAATCCGGAACCTCCAAAAAATGAGTGCTTTGCATCATCTCTTTTGTTATATAGATGGATTATTCGACATTTTGTTACACCTAAAGCTAATCATAAATATTACATTTGTCTTGTGAACATCCGCGACCTGATCAACAGATACAAAACAGATGAGCGCATTGTAGGACTGGCAAAGGCACTCAATGGCCCAAGAGGAAGTAAGGTCCAATTAAAAGGCCTGGTAGGTTCTGCTGACGCAACCGTCGCCATAGCCACCTATTTCTTGTTACACAAACCCTTGTTATTCATCCTGCCTGACCGTGAAGAAGCATCCTATTTTTTGGCTGATCTGGAAAGCATCCTGGACAAAGAAGTTTTGCTTTTTCCTTCCTCCTTCCGTAAAGCTTTTGAATTTACACAAGTTGACACCGCCAACGTACTGGCCCGGGCGGAAGTGCTCAATGAACTGAACCACCATAGTGAATACGGGCAGATTGTGGTCACCTATCCGGAGGCCCTCGCAGAAAAGGTAATCGACCGAAGCGTCCTTGAAAAAAACACTTTAGAAATCGCACTGGGCGCTAAGCTCGGGATCGAATTCATCAATGAATTTCTTTTCGATTACGATTTCAACCGTACAGATTTTGTTTACGAGCCCGGTCAATTCTCTATTCGCGGGGGTATTGTCGACATCTTTTCTTTTTCTCATGATCTGCCGTACCGGATCGAATTTTTTGGTGACGAGGTAGAAAGCATTCGTACTTTTGAGATCGAAAGCCAGCTTTCTGTGGAGGATGTCAAAACACTGACCATTATACCCAATGTACAGTCCAAGTACCTGACGGAAAACAACATCAGCCTGCTCGATTACATCGAAAAAGATACCCAACTCTGGTTTAAGGACGTGGAATCTTCATTGGATATTGTCAAGGCCGGTTACAAAAAAGCAGTAGAACTCTGGAAAGCGCTTCCAGCAAAAGAAAAGCAGGAAAACCACGACTGGATCGATCCCAAATTCGCTTTCACCGATGAGAAAATCATGAGCGATATCCTACATGATTTTACCCTGGTGGAGTTTGGAAAACAGTTCTTTTACAAGACGGAGGCCGTCATTCATTTTGAAACCAAACCCCAGCCTTCATTCAATAAAGATTTTAGCCTGCTGATCCACAACCTCAGGGAAAACGAAAAGCAAAACATCCATAATTTTATATTCAGTTCTTCTACCAAACAGACCGAAAGGCTTTATGCCATTCTGGATGACATTGATAAAACTGCTAAGTTTACACCGGTCAACATCCCGCTGAGGGAAGGTTTTATTGACGCCCAATTAAAAGCCGCCTTTTATACCGATCACCAGATCTTCGACCGTTTTTACAAATACAAACTCAAAAGGGGTTACCAGCGCAGTCAGGCCATTACTTTGAAGGAACTGAGGGACCTCAAGCCCGGGGATTTTGTAACGCATATTGACCATGGCATCGGCAAATATGCCGGCCTGGAAAAGGTAGAGGTCAACGGCAAAACCCAGGAAATGATCCGTTTGGTGTACGCAGACAATGACCTGCTGTATGTCAACATCAACTCGCTGAACCGCATTGCCAAATACAGCGGCAAAGATGGTACGGCGCCTAAGATGAACAAATTGGGCACCGAAGCATGGGACAAACTCAAGAAGACGACTAAAAAAAAAGTTAAAGACATTGCGCGCGACCTGATCAAGCTTTACGCCCTGCGAAAAGCCCAGGTCGGCACCGCATTTGATCCGGACGGTTACCTGGAAACGGAACTGGAGGCCTCTTTTATTTATGAAGATACGCCCGATCAGGTCAAAGCCACAAACGACGTCAAAAAAGACATGGAGGCGCCGCATCCTATGGACCGCCTGGTATGTGGTGATGTGGGTTTTGGAAAAACAGAGATTGCCATCCGTGCGGCTTTTAAGGCTGTAGCCAACGGCAAACAGGCCGCAGTACTGGTGCCGACCACCATTTTGGCGCTGCAGCATTTTAAAACCTTCTCAGGGCGTTTAAAAGGCTTCCCCTGCAACGTAGACTATATCAACCGTTTTAAGACGAATAAACAAATTAAAGACACCTTAGCGGCAGTTGCAGAAGGTAAGGTGGACATCATCATCGGCACGCACCGCCTGCTCAGCAAGGACGTCAAATTCAAAGATCTGGGCATCATGATTATCGATGAAGAGCAGAAATTCGGGGTAACTTCCAAAGAAAAGCTAAGGGCATTGCGTGTCAATGTCGATACGCTCACTTTGACTGCCACACCAATTCCACGTACGCTGCACTTCTCGCTCATGGGCGCACGGGACCTTTCCATCATGAGCACCCCTCCGCCAAACCGGCAGGCGGTGAATACAGAACTGCATGTATTCAACGACAAACTGATCCAGGAATCTGTGCAATATGAACTGGATCGAGGGGGACAGGTTTTCTTCATCCACAACCGGGTCAACGACCTGCCTCAGTTGGGCGGACTCATCCAAAAACTGGTGCCCAAAGCGCGCATCGGCATTGCACACGGGCAATTGGACGGAGACCAGCTGGAAGATGTGATGCTGGATTTCATCAACGGCGAAAAGGATGTACTTGTGGCCACCACCATTATAGAGGCCGGTCTCGACATCCCCAATGCCAATACCATCATCATCAACCACGCCCATATGTTTGGCCTCAGCGACCTCCACCAGATGCGTGGCCGCGTAGGCCGTTCAAATAAAAAGGCTTTTTGTTACCTGCTGAGCCCGCCACTAAGCACTTTAACTTCTGAAGCCCGTAAGCGCCTCAGTGCGATAGAGGAATTTTCCGATCTGGGAAGCGGCTTCAACATTGCGATGCGTGACCTGGACATCCGCGGAAGCGGTAACCTGCTTGGCGCTGAACAGAGCGGTTTTATTGCCGAGATCGGCTTCGAAATGTACCACAAAATCCTGGATGAAGCCATTCAGGAATTAAAGGACGACGAGTTTAAAGGCCTTTTCAAAGATGAGCCACCGCGGACTTTTGTCACCTTTACCCAGATCGATACGGATCTGGAATTATACATACCTGACGATTATGTCACCAACATCACCGAACGGTATAACCTGTATACTGAATTGTCTAAAATAGACAACGAAGCCACCTTAAGAGCTTTTGAAGCTTCTTTAAAGGACCGATTTGGACCTGTGCCCCAACCGGTAAAAACCATGCTCAATGTGCTGAGGTTGCAATGGGTGGCCAAAAAACTGGCTTTTGAAAAGATCACTTTTAAAAAGGGGACATTAAGGGGTTACTTCATCACGGACAAGCGCTCTGCCTTTTTTGATTCCAACATGTTCAATAAAATATTGCATTTTGCACAGATCCATCCAAGGCTCTGCAACCTGAAAGAGGTAAAAGACAGCCTTCGGATTGCATTTGACAACCTCAACAGCGTAGACGAAGCAGTGGAGATGCTGGAAATGGTGGTGAACTAATTAACCCAAGACCCATGAACCCTGAAATGCTCCTTGACCTGGTCACCATGCAAATGCCATTTGGAAAATACAAAGGCCGTTTGCTCTGTGACCTGCCAGAATCTTACCTCGTCTGGTTCCACCAGGAGGGTTGGCCGCCGGGCAAACTGGGCCAGCTCATCGCTACTTTGTACGAAATCAAACTCAATGGTCTTGAATACCTGCTACAACCTTTAAAAAAAGGAAGACATCTCAGATAAAACGCGTATCCGACCTGCATATCGCTGTTTTTTACTATTTTACCGGAAATTTCTCTTTCATGAATCACAGCGCGCTCAACGTCTCTGAAAACTTCAGGAAAATGGCGGTAAGGTCGGTCTTATCCATCATTCTTTTTTTATTCGCTTACATTGTACTTGTCATCCTGGCTTTGGGGATTATTGCACTTTGTGGCTTTATTGCTTACGGTCTAATCCTGTTAAAGGCCATGTTTATTACCTTAATGCTGGGCCTGGGCTTTATTGGCATGGGCTTCCTCATTTTTTTCTTTCTGATCAAGTTTGTATTCAGCAGCCCGAAAAAGGTAGACAGAAGCCATCTCCTGGAAATTAATGAAAAAGACCAGCCAGAATTATTCCGTTTAATCCGGGAGATTGTAAATGAGGTAAAAACACAGTTTCCCAAAAAAATATACCTGTCTTCGGATGTCAACGCTGCCGTGTTTTACGATTCCTCTTTCTGGAGTATGTTCTTTCCGGTCAGGAAAAATCTTCAGATCGGACTGGGTTTAATGAACTCCGTATCTGCCATCGAACTTAAGGCAATCCTTGCGCACGAATTCGGGCATTTTTCCCAGCGCAGCATGAAAGTCGGCAGTTATGTTTACAACGTCAATAAAGTGATCTACAACATGCTTTATGACAATGACCAGTATGCCGACCTGCTCAACCGCTGGTCCAACGTGAGCTCCTATTTTGTACTCTTCGCCCGAGGCTCAATATTGGTCATTCAAGGCATTCAATATGTACTCACGAAAGTTTACCGGATCTTGAACCTCAATTACATGGCTTTGTCCAGAGAAATGGAATTTCATGCCGATGCGGTTGCGGCAAGCGTTACCGGATCTCAGCCTCTTGCCAGCTCTTTGCTAAGGCTGGGACTCGCAGAACGGTCCCTCCATGTCGTATTGAATCATTACAATGAAAAAATAGCGCAATCACAGAGACCTGCCAACTTATATCCACAGCAAGCCTTTGTCCTCAGCCGGATCGCCTCGGTTGAAAGCATTCCAACACAAGATGGATTGCCCGATTTGTCTGTAGAAATCTACAAAAAGTTCAATAAAACCAAATTGGTGCTGGACGATCAATGGTCTTCACACCCAAGCACCGAACAGCGCATTGCCCACCTTTCCAGTTTAAATCTGCCTTTGAAGAGCAATCTGACTGGCATTGCAATAGACCTGTTAAACCATAAAGAGGCAATACAGGAAGCGGTAACCGCAAAGCTGTTTGAAGGCGTATCATTTGAAAACACTCCGGTTACACTGGATTCAGCAGACTTCCGTAAAGAATATATGCAACAGGAGGAGGAAAACGCCTATCCGGCAGTTTTCCAGGGTTATTTCGACACCCGGGATCCCTATAGTACATTCAGTGCCGCGGATTTCGAAACGGTTGTCGAACCGGAACTGGATTTCCATGATCTAATCAACGAACAAAGCGCTGCCGACATCAATAGCCTGAGCATGGCCATTGCAGATAAGGATGTTATTGATGGCATCTACAATGGCAATATTGAAACCAAAACTTTCGATTATGATGGGATTAAATACAGTGCTTTGGATGCCCATCCGCTTATTTCCTTTTTAGATACCGAAATCGTCCGGTTGAACGCCGCTCTATCAGAACGCGACGCTGCTTTATTTAGGTTTTTTCTGGGGAAGGCAGCAGCAGCAGGGAAAACAGAGGAGTTCAAAACACCGGCAATTGCTTATCAAAAAGCCGCTACGCTCATGCAGGAACAACGCGATGCTTATGTCAATTTGGCCAGTGCGACCTATTTTATGCAAAGGTCAACGCCCTTTGAACAAATTAGAGAAAACATGGTCCATGTCAAAAAAACGGAAATACCCTTCAAAAAACAGGTCGGCCTGTTGCTGGAGGATCCACAATATCAAGACCTGATTGATGCGGGTATGCGTGCGGAATTCGAAGAATACCTTGCAACGGACTGGAAATATTTCGGGTACGATATCTATTTTGACAAAGAAGTAGATGCCTTGTTTAAGGTGATGTTAGACTTTTCAATTACAATTTTTAAACTGCAAACGCAATTGAAACGCTCGTTATTGAATTTTCAGGCAAATCTGCTCTAATCGAAATACCTTTCCTCCACTCTTTCCCTGATACAACACGGCCATAGTCCAACCGTGTCCCCTTAGGTTTTGCAAGGTTGTCAACCGAATCAACCCCCTGAGCGACCCGTAGACAACCCTCAAGTGATCCCTGGAGGGAACAGCAGATCAAAGGAAGAAGATCAGGAAATCGATCTTAGTTCAGAATCAGGTAAAGATAGGCGTAAACGACCGGTGCGCCAATTAGAAGGCCGTCAAAACGGTCCAATAAGCCGCCATGCCCGGGAAGAAAAGATCCTGAATCTTTTACATTCAGACTCCGTTTGAGCATCGATTCGACGAGGTCTCCCAAAGTACCAAAGCCAACGATCAATACCGCCATGCCTGCAAGAACCGGAAAGCTGATTTCTTTGAAATAAATAGAAACCAGGTAGGCCACCAAAACACTGGTAAACATGCCACCAAAGAAACCTTCCCAGGATTTTTTAGGGGAATGGCGTTCAAACAATCTGGTTTTTCCAAATTTAGATCCGAAGAGGTACGCCCCCGTATCACTGGCCCAAAGCATCAGCAAAAAGGAGAGGGGCAGGTGGAAATTATAGTTCAGCGTATCTGAAATAAAACCCAGGGAATAGAAAAAACAAAAAGGGATGGTCACGTAAACGAAGCCCACAAAAGTGTAGGATATATTGGCAAAAGGGATCTTGTCCTTTTTATAAAGTTCGCTGATGAATACCGAAAAAATCAATGGCACGACTAGGAGCAGGTATTTGGTTTCGAATTGCAAATAATGGTATCCCGCAGTCAGTAAAAACATGACCGCCGCTACAAAAACCGCAATGTTGCGGTGTGGCCTGATGCCTGCTGTTTTGATGAGTTTGAAAAATTCCAACAGGGCAGCGACACTTAAAACCAGGTAAAATGCGGTAAATGTATAGCCTCCCAAAAAAATGGAACCCAGCATAACAATAGTAAAAAAAAATGCGGTAATGGCCCTGGTTTTCATGAAATGCTGGGATTTGAAATGTGTTGATCAGATTGTTTTTTAAAGTATAAAAAGACCGCTACGGTCAGCAGAAAACTGATTAAGTGTCCGTACCAGGTAAACTGCGGCGTCCCGCTTTCTTCTGTCCATGGTAAATGCTGTTGCTGCATATAAAAGGCCACACAGACCGCATAGGCATTGTTCAGGAAGTGACCTAAAACCGCATACCAAATGCTTCCGCTCCACCAATACAAATAGCCAAATCCTGCACCAAGAAACATTCTTGGTAAGAATCCGTAAAATTGCATGTGAATGGCACTAAAAATGATTGCTGAAATCCAGATGGCCACATGCGGGTTTTTAAACATCCTTGCAAAAATACGTTGCAGTGCCCCCCTGAACATGAGTTCTTCTGCAAGGGCCGGTAAAAGTGCAATCAGTAAAATATTAATGAGCAAATCTTTGATGCCGGACATGCTCAGCAACATCACTGTTGTGGCTTTTAACGCATCCTCGCTGTTTCTCATCCAGGCTTCCAGCCCTTTTAAAACGTCAGGCAGGCTCAGTTTCTGGTTGAATACGGCAATCCCTTCCATAAAGGGCATGCTGATCAGCATGATAAGAATGGTAATACCAATCAGGTTGAGTCTTGGTACTTTAAATCCGTAAAAGGTATTGATCTTCTGGCGTTCCATCAGGGCCAGAAACAGGGCAGGGGCGAGGAACAGTCCAAGTGATTGTGCTGCCAGTACGATCTGTAAAGCGGGCCGGTACCGGATATCGCCAAACCGCAAAATATCCGGATTGTTGATGAGTTCCATTCCATATACGGCAAAAAGGACAAGCATGCCCAGTACAAGGAAGATGGCCAGTCCCAGGGCGGCGTATAACAAAAGCATAAGCAACTGTAAATAAGCACTATTTTCTTCTCGTGGCTTTTGTATGAAACTCATTATTTTGATTTATTGTACCTTTGTACTTTGAAATTTGGTTTGAAGATAGAAAAATGTCTGTAAAGATAGGAAATATTGATCTGGGTGACTTTCCTTTATTGCTTGCCCCGATGGAAGATGTGAGTGATCCCCCGTTCCGCTACGTGTGCAAACAAAGTGGCGTGGATATGATGTATACCGAGTTCATTTCCTCTGAAGGGCTGATCCGGGATGCCGCAAAAAGCAGGGCAAAACTGGATATATTTGAATACGAACGCCCTATTGGGATCCAGATTTTTGGCAGTGAGATTGATCACATGCGCGAGGCGACTGAAATCGCTACGCAGGCGGGGCCTGACCTGATGGACATCAATTATGGTTGTCCTGTCAAACAGGTGGCCTGCCGTGGTGCCGGATCTGCATTATTACAGGACATTGATAAAATGGTTGCCATGACCAAAGCTGTTGTCAATGCCACCCATCTTCCGGTTACTGTAAAAACCCGTTTGGGATGGGATGACAATACAAAAAACGTGGAAGAAGTGGCCGAAAGACTGCAGGACATTGGCATCCAGGCACTGACCATCCACGGAAGAACACGTGCGCAGTTGTACAAAGGAGAGGCCGACTGGACCCTGATCCGAGAGATCAAACGCAATCCTAGAATCAAAATTCCGATTTTTGGAAACGGGGATGTGGACAGCATACAAAAAGCGGCCGACTGGCGGCTGGAGTACGAGGTGGACGGGATTATGATCGGCCGGGCTGCCATCGGTTACCCCTGGATTTTCAGGGAAATCAGGCATTTTTTCAATACCGGAAAAACACTTCCTGGCCCGACCATTGAAGAACGCGTATCCGTATGCCGTACCCATCTGGATAAATCCATCGCCTGGAAAGGACCTAAAGTCGGGATTTTTGAAATGAGGCGCCACTATTCCAATTATTTCAAAGGATTGCCGGATTTTAAACCTTACCGCATGTTGCTGGTCAAAGAAGATGACCTCGCCACCATACACAGCATATTGGACGAAGTGGCAGACAAATACCAAAATATGGAACACGCCGGTGAAATGGCTTGATTTTTGAAAAATAAAGCTCAAAATAAGATTGACATGGTTACAGCGATCACACAAGGCGTTAAAATTTCAGTAGAAACTACCTATCAGGATGATTATTCCAATCCGGATAATGAAAATTTCATGTTTGCTTATCGCATTAACATAGAAAACCTAACGGATTATACCATCCAGCTCAAACGCCGTCAATGGCACATTTTTGATTCAAACGGTACACAAAGGGAAGTAGAAGGAGAGGGCGTAGTAGGCTTACAGCCTATTTTACATCCGGGTGACATGCATTCTTATGTATCCGGATGTCAGCTGACCACTGATCTTGGCAGTATGCGAGGCAGTTACACCATGCACCGCCTTGCTGATGATACTGAATTTGTCGTCGATATTCCCCAGTTTGAGCTGATCGTACCCTACAGATTAAATTAATTTTTTTTAATCGCGGCTTCTCCCGAATAAAATAGAAGCATAATACACCAGATTCGCCATAGCACCCAATGCCGCCACAACATAGGTCATTGCCGCCCACCAAAGGGCATCTTTAGCCTGGACATGTTCTTCGGTAGTATACAGCACACCCTTATTGTTTTTTAACCACATTAGCGCCCTTCTGCTCGCATCAAACTCTACAGGGAGGGTGATAACACTAAACAAGGTAATTAAGGCCAGTCCGGCCACGCCAATGGCCAGTACCACCGGATTAAATGTAAAGGCAATTAGAAATACACCGATAATCAGTACCCATTGCAGGAGATTAGAACTGATGCTTACCACCGGAACCATACTGCTTCTCAGGTTGAGCCAGACATAGGACCTGGCATGTTGCACAGCATGACCACATTCATGGGCTGCTACAGCTGCTGCTGCTACGCTTCGCCCATAGTAAACGTCGGTACTTAGATTTACCGTTTTCTCTTCCGGATTGTAATGATCAGACAGCTGCCCGTCCGTACTCATTACTTTTACATCAAAGATGCCATTGTCCGCCAGCATCTTCTCTGCCACCTCTTTTCCTGAAAATCCCGAGTTCAACTGCATTTCTGCATATTTTGAAAACCTGTTCTTAAACCTCCATTGCACAAACATACTGAGGATTAGGACCGGGATAATTAATGTGATGTAAATTCCCATGATCGTATTATATGTTTTTCATTCCGTCTTCACGGCTTTTAATAGGTATAGACAAGAAATCAAAAAGTGTTCCCAATTTTGGTTTGTATTGTACAAACATCAATTTTAAACCATTACACAAGTATTTTATTTTAAGTAGAAACAACATTTCCTATTGTTTGAAAGTGATTGAAATAGATACACTTAGATATCAATAGATCTTTTCCCACACCGTTCTGTTTTTTAATATGCCTTTTTATTTAGTATTTTTACTAAAAAAATGATCATAATGGAATGGATTGGAATTGTTTTATTGGCCGTCATACTTGCAGTACTGTTGGTGTTGCTATTGCGCAAACCAGTTGGCGCCAACGAAGAAACAGTCCGTTATCTTAAGGAAGAAAAACTAAGGCTGGAAGATGAACTGAACGATCTGCGTGAGCGTTTCAACCTGGAGCATAGCGAAGTGGTCAGAACAGAAGGCTTGTTGCTGAGCGAGCGTGAAAAGTTTATCGACCAGCACCAGCGCATAGAAGAACTTCAGCAGAAATTTACGCTGGAGTTTTCGCTGGTTGCCAATAAATTATTGGAAGATAAGACCGCAAAATTCACCACACAAAACCAACGTAACCTGGATGCGATCATCAATCCCCTGAAAGAAAACATCCGTTCATTTGAAGAAAAAGTAGAGAAGGTCTACAAATCTGAATCTGATGAAAGAAACATCTTAAAAGGGGTGATATCTGAACTGATGAACCAGAGTAAACAGATCCAGGAGGATGCCAATAACCTGACTAAAGCACTGAAGGGTGACAACAAAAAGCAGGGCAATTGGGGTGAAATGATCCTGGAAAGAATTCTGGAACGTTCCGGATTAGTGAAAGACCGGGAATACCGGATGCAGACCAGTCTTACCGCACCTGCAGGCACAAGATTTCAACCAGATGTCATCATTGATCTTCCCGAGAATAAACACATTGTGATCGATGCCAAAGTTTCGCTGGTGGCCTACGAGAAAATGACCAGTGCGGAACTGGATTTGGACCGTGAACTTCATCTAAGGCAACATTTGCTGTCGATCAAAACCCACATTCAAGGGCTTTCGGATAAGAATTACCACGATTTATACCAGATCAACTCCCCGGATTTTGTAATGCTGTTTATGCCCATTGAATCTTCTTTCGGCATTGCAGTACAGCAAGATGCCGAGCTGTTCAACTATGCATGGGACCGGAAAGTGGTTATTGTAAGCCCCTCTACTTTACTGGCTTCTTTGCGTACCATTTCTAGCATCTGGAAACAGGAAAGACAAAGTAGGAACGTATTAGAAATCGCCCGTCTGGGTGGTCAGATGTATGATAAGTTCGTAGGGTTTCTACAGGATATGGAACACATCGGACGGAACATCAGGCAAAGTCAGGATGCTTACGATAAGGCACTTAACAAGTTATCAACAGGGGCGGGCAACCTCACGAACACTTCAGAAAAGATCAAAAAATTAGGTGCCAGGGCCACAAAGCAGATTGACACCAAATTTTTAGACCCGGATGATTTAACCGTTAACCTGGATTAAATTACCCTCTGAAAGCATTCCAGCCCTGTGCCTTCAGTTCATGCACCACATTGGATTTAGACACCAGGGTACAGCCTGAACTTTTTTCGGTGATGTGACCAATAATGCTGATGTCTACGTCATTTTTGAGCTTGGTATAATCAGATTGTTTGATAGTGAACAGCAACTCATAATCTTCACCCCCGCTCAAAGCACATACCGTAGGATCCAGGCCCAGTTCTCTTGCGGTCTCATAAGTAAGGGGATCTATTGGAATTTTTTCTTCGTAAAGAGTACAGCCTTTGTCAGATTGCTGACAAATGTGCAAAATCTCAGAAGCCAGGCCGTCTGACACATCGATCATCGCCGTAGGTTTGATCTTCATTTGTGCCAGCAGATCGACAATATCCCGGCGTCCTTCTGGTTTCAACTGCCGCTCAATGATGTAATCTTTTCCTTCCAGATCAGGTTGGATGTTTGGATTTTCCAGGTAAACCAATTTTTCCCTTTCCAGGATCTGCAAACCGACGTAAGCACCGCCAAGATCACCAGATACACAGATCAGGTCGCCTTCTCCGGCTCCGTTTCTATAGGTCACTTCTTCCTTCGCCGCATGGCCGATACTGGTGACGCTGATCACCAGGCCTTGTTTGCTGGTCGAAGTATCTCCTCCAATCAGATCAATGTTAAACTTATTACAGGCCAGCTCTATTCCTTTATAAATTTCTTCTACAGCTTCAAGCGGAAATTTGCTCGATAAGCCGATGGAAACCGTGATCTGGGTAGCTACCCCGTTCATGGCGTAAATATCGCTTAGGTTGACCTGTACGGCCTTGTAACCCAAATGTACAAGCGGCACATAGGCCAGGTCAAAATGGATGCCTTCCAGCAAAAGATCTGTAGAGATCAATACCTGTCTGTCTTTAAACTCCAGTACAGCGGCATCGTCTCCCACACCTTTGATACTGGTTTCATGTCTGATCTTAAAATTATCAGTCAGGTGTTTTATCAAGCCGAATTCACCCAGTTCAGCGATGTCGGTACGTTCTTTATTTTCAAACATGATGTGCTCTTTTATAGGCAATTAACAGGGTTATCAACATTTTTATCAGCCAGATTACAGTCCCAGACTTGCGGAGATCTGGAGCATTCTTTCTATTGGTTTTCTGGCTTCTACGATGATGTGTGCAGGGACAGTCACTTCAGGTGTTCCGTTTTTCATGCATAGGTAGAGTTTTTCCAGTGTATTTCGTTTCATATAGGGACAATCGTTGCAGGCACAACTGTTATTCGGCGGTGCAGGAATGAAAGTTTTCAGCGGATTTTCTTTTTCCATCTGGTGGATGATCCCGCTCTCCGTCGCTACAATAAATTCAGTAGCATCGCTATTCATGGTGTATTTCAACAATCCTGTCGTAGAACCAATATAATCAGCCATTTGCAAAACTGATTCTTCACATTCCGGATGTGCAATGAACTTTGCCCGGGGATGTCTTTCTCTCAGTTTCGTGATCTTTTCCCTCGAGAAAATCTCGTGGACCATACAGGCTCCATTCCACAAAACTAGATTACGGCCAGTCTTTTTTGCCACCCAGGCACCCAGGTTTTTATCCGGACCAAAGATAATTTTGGTGTCTTTTGGCAAACTTTCCACAATCTGAACAGCATTGGTAGAGGTGCAGACAATGTCACTCATCGCTTTGAGTTCAGCGGTACAGTTCACATACGTAATCACCACATGATCAGGGTATTTCTCTTTAAATTTTTTAAAGAGGTGCGGGGGACAGCTGTCCGCCAGTGAGCAACCTGCTTTAAAATCGGGCAATAAAACCTTTTTTTCAGGTGAAAGGATCTTCGCAGTTTCTGCCATGAAGTGTACTCCTGCAAAAACGATGACATCTGCTTCGGTCTTTGCCGCTTCCTGGGATAAACCCAAACTGTCGCCAATGTAATCCGCTATATCCTGAATATCAGGCTCCTGATAATAATGCGCTAATATAATTGCATTTTTTTCCTTCTTTAATTTCTCTATTTCGACAAAAAGATCGAGTGTCGGATCTATCTTTTCTTCCACAAAACCCTTTTTATTTATTTCGGTTAAGGTCTCCATTATCAGTTTCTGTTATGAGTTTGATTCTTGCCTAAAGGTACGCTGTTTCCACACTTCAATAAATAATAATTAATTTATATAAATAGATTTCTATTGTTTATTAGTGTGTTGGTACTGTGTACAAATTTCTAATTTTTATTGGTGTGAACTGACTTATTAATAATTTACTAACATTCAGATTACATTTTCATTTAAAATATCAGCTGATTTACAACGAGATATTAAAATGCCCAAAAACTTATCAATGCAGATATGTGTATTATTAGCAGGTGTGTAAAAAGTTAATAAACTCCTCCCGACTGCTCATAAATAGCTTAAAATATTGTGTCAAATTCTGTTTTTAGCTTAGCTTTAAACATTCAAATATATTTGTCCTATTTATTTAGACATGTAGTTAACAATTATATCAACGTTGTTAACAAGTACACTGAATTAACAGATTTCAATGAAGAAAGTAGATTTTTTAGTCATAGGATCAGGAATTGCCGGATTGAGTTTTGCATTAAAGGCAGCCAAACACGGTAAGGTACTGATCGTTACAAAATCAAACGAAGACGAATCCAATACCAAGTACGCACAGGGCGGGGTAGCCGTAGTTGTGGATAAAGACGATTCTTTTGAAAAACATATTGAGGATACGCTGATTGCAGGAGATGGTCTTTGTGACGAGAAAATTGTGGAGATTGTGGTTAAGGAAGGTCCTCAGCGCATTCAGGAGATCATTGATTATGGGACTAATTTCGACAGAAACCCCACTGGAGTCTACGATCTGGCCAAGGAAGGCGGGCATTCTGAACACCGGGTCTTACATTATAAAGACATCACTGGTTATGAAATAGAAAGTGCATTACTGAGACAAATACACCAGAATGACAACATAGAGATATTAACACATTACTTCTGTCTGGAGCTGATCACCCAGCACCATATGGGGATTCATGTGGATAAGAGCACGGAAGATATCAACTGTTATGGCATATATGCCTTTAATACAGAGCTTAACGATGTGGAAAAGATCTTGGCAAGTGTGACGATCCTTGCTTCTGGTGGTGCCGGTCATATTTATTCGAGCACCACCAACCCGGTGATTGCTACTGGTGATGGAATGGCCATGGTTTACCGTGCTAAGGGAAAAGTTAGGAATATGGAGTTTATCCAGTTTCATCCCACAGCGCTTTACCATCCTGGAGAGTATCCTGCCTTTCTTATTTCCGAGGCGGTAAGAGGTTTTGGTGGCGTGCTAAAAAGAAAAAACGGTGAAGAATTTATGTTTGAATATGACAAGCGTGGTTCTTTGGCTCCGAGGGATATTGTGGCAAGGGCCATTGATGCAGAGATGAAAAAATCGGGTGATGATTTCGTTTATCTGGATATCAGGCACCGCAAAAAAGAAGACATTATTATTCATTTTCCGAATATTTATGCGAAATGTTTGTCTATTGGAATAGACATGACCAAAGACCTGATCCCGGTAACACCGGCAGCACATTATATGTGCGGCGGGATCCTGGTTGATGCTTATGGCAGGTCATCTATAAAAAATTTATATGCCTGTGGTGAATGTTCGTCTACAGGTCTTCATGGCGCTAATCGATTGGCATCTAATTCGTTATTAGAAGCTCCGGTATTTGCGCACCGAATATTTGAAGATGCTGTTAACTGTTTTAAAGACAACATTATTCCTGACAATATACCGGAATGGAATGACCATGGTGTTACCCAGTCCAATGAGGATATCCTGGTAACGCACAACCTGCGTGAGACACAAAAGTTGATGAGTGATTATGTAGGCATTGTGCGTTCTGATTTCCGTCTGGAAAGGGCCTTGAGAAGGTTGTATCTTTTGCATCAGGAGACAGAAGAGTTTTATAAAGGAAATAAGGTGTCGGTTAAATTGTGTGAATTACGTAATGTGATCCAGGTCGCGTTCATCGTAATCAAATCTGCCATGGCAAGAAAAGAGAGCAGGGGATTACACTATACTACGGATTATCCTCAACATGCAAAACAATTAGTAGACACAATTTTTTAGATATGGCAGTTATTTTACCAGTAAAAAATGTTCACCCTGTGTGGGGAGAGAATTGTTTTATCGCACCAAATGCAACGATAGTTGGCGCTGTGAAAATGGGTAATGGCTGCTCGGTTTGGTTCAATGCAGTGATCAGGGGGGACGTCAATAACATCACAATTGGCAATGAAACCAATATTCAGGATGGAGCTGTAATCCATGCAACTTACCTCAAAGCAGCAACTGTTATCGGAAACCGCGTGTCTATCGGACACAATGCAATTGTTCATGGCTGTGTTTTGAAGGACCATATTCTGATTGGAATGGGGGCTATTGTCATGGACAATGCAGTGGTCGAAGATTATACGATTATAGCTGCCGGCAGTGTAGTTTTGGAGAATACGCATTGTGAAAGTGGCTTCATTTATGCCGGTACTCCGGCAAAAAAAATAAAGTCCATTACTGAGGAGCAACGGGCTTTATTAAATAAACTGCCTGATAATTATATGCTGTACGCTGACTGGTTCAGGTAGTTTATTAGTTTTCTTTCGGGATCGTAATGATTTCATTTCTCTCCCACATCGGTTTGATTGACAACTCTTTAGGTTCGTTCCAGACACGTTCCGGTTGCAATCTTTCCTTCAGGTTTCCTGTATCCCATAAACCGTTTTTATTGGTGTCATAGGTGATTTTTATGAAGTATTTACCAGCCGCATAATTGCTGAAATTGACCGAAGTATCCTGCCTTACTACGATAGAATTTACGACTGCCTTGGTCTCATTTACTATTTCTACCAGGTAACTTTTGTTCTTTTCGGGGGTGATTATTTTGACTTTCAGTGTACCATAATTGTCCTTCGGAGCGAGCTTAAAGAGGGCTGAATATTCCTTATTTTTTGCATTAAATATCCCGGTTACCGCGCCTGCTGTTAGTTTCAAGTCGTACGATTTTTTTTGTTTCCAGGGATAATTTAGTTTGTAGGAGAGCAAGTTCAGACTGTCTTTTGTGAGCGTAAAATCTGTTATTTTTACAGAGTCTTCGAGTAGTATTACTTTAGCCTGATCGATACTTTCAACGGGCAAATTAAAATTTAATGTTAATTGTTTATAGGGGTTTAGCGAACTGCCGGTAATGTTATCCGCAACAATCAACGTCCTCAAATAGGTTTCTTTTTTTCCCCTGGTTAGTGTACTCGTCTGCAGCAGTTTACCTTGATCTTTGATACTTATTTTGGTAGAATCAAAACTGAGATCTGTGAGCCAGATTTTTAAAGAATCATTGTACTTACTGAATTTTATTTTTTTAGAGACGTCAAGGGCAGGGGGATCAAGCACAACTACTTCCGGACTTTTCAGTCTTTGGTTGAATGAAAATGTGATCACACCATCGGCACCTATTTTTCGTTCCAGGATTCTGAACTGCGCTGCATTTTCTTTGAAGACCTGCATATTGGCACTGTCAATATTTTTATCCAATAAAACAGAATCTTTGATGAAGCCAATTTCATCTACATTCTGCTGGTAGATCTTATCGCCATTTTTATCTTTTAGTGCGTAGATTTTATAGGTGTCTTTTCGAAGGTTGTTCAAACTGAAATTTCCACTGCTATCTGTGGACGTGTAAATTGATGGTTTTCCTTTTCCAACAAGGGTGTCTTTATTGATGGGTAGGATGAAGGCAATTGCATCCAGTTCCGGGAGACCAGTGAGTGAGTTGGTGATCCGGCCTTTGATACTGAGTGAATCTAGTTTCGGACCAGTCGCAAATACATAGGTTAAATTTTTTGCTACGTTTCCCTCGTTAACGTCGGCTATGGCTTTACCAAAATTTAAAGTATAGGTGGTGTTTTTCTCCAGGGTATCTGGGAACGTAATTTCGAGCTTTTTCCCCTTTCTCTTTAATACAGGTGGTTTTTGCATTTCCGGAGAGACTGAAAATTCTTTGAACTCATTTTCAATTTTAAAGTATTCATCAAATTCTATCGTGACTTTTTCAGCCTTAAAATTTACGGTCTTATTTTCGGGCAACATTTTCAGCACCTTTGGAGGATCCGCATCTTTCGGGCCGCCCTGTGGTTGTTGTATACTGGCACAGCCGTAAAACAGTGCTATTGGTAAAATAATAGCTAGTAAACTCTTGAAAATTGCCGAAATCTTATTTTTTATCATTTAAATCGATTTTAACGCATTTTGATGGCGTTTTAACTAGTAACATTAAAATTTTTTAAAAGTGTCTCATATCAAATATAATGAGGTCGTTTTTTATCGGTTTTTGTATTATTATAAATAACTAATAATCAATGATTTAAAGTATTATCTACTAATATGAACCATCAGTACTGAAATATCGGAGGGTGAAACACCTGAAATGCGTGATGCTTGACCTAAAGTCCTAGGTTTTATCTTTAACAACTTTTCCCTTGCCTCTTTAGATAGGGAAGTCAGTTGTGAATAGTCAAAATTGGGATTGATGTCTTTGTCTTCCATCTTCTGCATCTTATTCACGATCTCCTGTTCTTTCTCAAAATAGCTTTCGTATTTTATTTTGATCTCAGCTTGCTCAATAGTTTCCTGATCGAAAGGAGCGAGGAAATCTTCAAATGCCTGACTTACCGATCTGATTTGTTGGATGTCTACTTGTGGTCTGCTCAACAGGGAAAACAATTTCACGTTTTGGTTAAGCGGGCTCGTCCCAAGTTCTGTTAGCAGTTCATTTGCTGAAGCCATGTCTATTCCCTGTTTTTTGGAGAAGGCGACGATGGCATCCGAGTTGGCAACCTTTTGTTTTACTTTCTCTAAACGCTCATCACCAATCAAACCAAGTTCGTAAGCAATAGGGGAGAGGCGGATGTCTGCATTGTCTTGTCTTAATAATAAGCGGTGTTCCGCACGGGAGGTGAACATTCTATAAGGCTCTTCTGTACCTTTTGTAACCAGGTCGTCAATGAGTACGCCTATATAGGACTCTGATCTTTTCATGATCAGTTCATGTTTGTCATATACCTTTTGATGTGCATTGATTCCAGCTATAAAGCCCTGACTAGCAGCCTCTTCGTAACCAGTAGTACCGTTTATTTGTCCCGCAAAAAACAAGTTACTGATCAATTTAGTTTCCAGAGTCAAGGTCAGTTGTGTAGGCGGGAAATAGTCATATTCGATGGCATATCCAGGTCTAAACATCTTGGCATTTTCAAAACCGGGTATTTGAATGAGTGCTTTATACTGTACATCTTCGGGTAATGAGGTTGAAAAACCATTGACATAAATTTCACAGGTGTTCCATCCTTCGGGTTCTACGAAAATTTGATGACGTTCTCTTTCCGCAAAACGGTTGATTTTATCCTCTATCGATGGGCAATATCTTGGACCTAATCCTTTAATTCTGCCGGTAAACATAGGTGATCTTTCGAAGCCTTCCTTCAGTGTTTCGTGTACATTGAGGTTAGTATAAGTAATCCAGCAGCAGCGTTTTTCGGTCGGACGGGCCACATCTGTATACGAAAACCGACCTGGATTTTCATCTCCCCACTGCTCTTCCATCAAAGAATAGTTCAGTGATCGTCCATCAATACGTGGGGGAGTACCAGTCTTCATGCGACCAGCTTCGAAGCCTAAAGTGGTCAATTGCTCAGTAATTCCGGTCGCTGATTTCTCACCCGTCCTGCCACCACCAAATTTCTTTTCGCCGATATGGATGATTCCATTGAGGAATGTTCCATTAGTGAGTACAACGGATTTGGCTTTTATCTCAACACCAAGCGCGGTTTTCACACCTACAACGGTGTTGTTTTTGATGAGTAAACTGCTTACCATTTCCTGCCAAAAGTCAATATTCGGTGTTCTTTCAAGCGCTAATCTCCACTCTTCCGCAAATCTTTTCCGGTCATTTTGGCTTCTCGGACTCCACATTGCTGGGCCTTTCGACAAGTTCAGCATGCGAAATTGAAGGGTGGTCTTGTCACTGATCACTCCTGAATAGCCGCCCATCGCGTCGATTTCTCTAACAATTTGACCCTTTGCGACGCCCCCCATTGCAGGGTTACAACTCATCTGGGCGATCGTTTCCATGTTCATAGTGACTAGCAATACCGAAGACCCAAGGTTAGCCGCTGCCGCCGCTGCCTCACATCCGGCATGCCCGGCACCAACTACAATCACATCATATTCTTTAAACATCACTAATTTATTTAGATGTTCCACGTGAAACATTAGAGGTGTTTGCGCCCTGATGTTTCACGTGGAACGTTTATTTATGCCTCCGAAAGCTCCATCCAGCGACTCATTACTGCGTCCATCTCGGCATGAAGGCCTTCAATTTTATCTGTTACCTCTTTAATTTTGATATAATCTGCGCTGTCAATTGTTAATATAGATGCTGTGAGAATTTGAATCTCTGATTCGATCTCAGGAATTCTGGAGTCCAATTCTTCCAGCTCTTTTTGTTCTTTGTAACTCAATTTGCGTTGAACAGGGGCGGAGGGACTAGGGGCAGCAACGGCTTCTTGTTTCCGTGGCTCTGGTTTTTCCTTCGCTGCATCCAGGCTAATTCTGTACTCTGAATAATTTCCGTTGTAGATCGTCACCACTCCTTTGCCTTCCAGGATAAAAAGCTGTTCACTCATTTTGTCCAGAAGATACCTGTCATGAGACACAAGAATGAGCACGCCAGGGAAGTTCTCCAAAAATTCTTCCAGCACATTCAAGGTATCAATGTCCAGATCATTTGTTGGCTCATCCAAAATCAGGAAATTAGGATTTTGCATCAGCACCTTCATCAGGTGTAATCTTTTCTTTTCCCCGCCGCTTAGTTTTTCCACCATGCCGTGCTGCTTCTTCGGCGGAAATAAAAATAGCGTCAGAAGTTGCGAAGCAGAGATGGTGGAACCATCGGCCATCTTGATGTATTCAGCATCAGATTTTACAATGTCGATGACACGCTCTTTTTCATTAAAGGCCAAGCCGCCTTGTCTGTAATAACCGAAGACGGTAGTTTCGCCAGTTCCCACCACGCCAGCTTCCGGAACCAAAGCCCCGGTCATGATGTTTAGTAATGTAGATTTACCAGTACCATTCTTTCCGGCCAGGCCAATGCGGTCAGCTTTCTTAAAGGTGTAACTAAAATCATTGATGATTTTCTTTTCATCAAAGGTCTGGGCAATATGATCTAGCTCCAGAATCTTATTTCCCTGTCTGGCCATCTTTACATTTAAAGTAATGCTTTGATTGTCAGTTCTTTGCTTTGTTTTGGCGTCTAAATCATAAAAAGCATTGACTCTGGACTGTGATTTTGTACCCCTGGCCTGTGGCATCCTCCTCATCCATTCCAGTTCTTTCTTCAACAAGTTCTTATTCTTCTGAAAAGTGCTCTCGTCTGCTGCTTCGCGTTCGGACTTCCGTTCCAGGAAGTAAGCATAATTACCATTGTAGGTATAGATCTTTCCTCTATCGAGCTCTACGATCGCATTACAGACATTATCTAAGAAATACCTATCGTGTGTAACCAGCAAGATTGTTTTGTTGCCAGAGGTCAGTAATTTCTCCAGCCACTCAATCGTATCAATGTCCAAGTGGTTGGTTGGCTCGTCCAAAACATAGATATCCGGATCCTCAATCAATAGTTTGGCCAGGGCAATCCTTTTTTTCTGTCCGCCAGAGAGGGTAGAGATCTTTTGCTGAAGATGGGTAATGCCCATGCGACTTAAAATCGTTTTGATCTCATGCTCGTATTCCCAGGCATTGTGTTCGCTCAGTTCCTCGTACAATCTGTTCAAAGCTTTTTCATCCGGATTCGGATCTTCGATCAGTTCCTCATATTCCTTGATCAGCTGCTGCTGTTTGTTTTCCAGCGAAAAAATAAAGTCACTGATGGAATACCCATCCGGGAAGGAGGGCTCCTGGTCCAGAAAACCAATCTTAACAAATTTGTTCTTGACGATTTTTCCTTCCAGCGGATTAAATCTTTCGGCAAGTAATTTTAAAAGGGTGCTCTTCCCGGCGCCGTTGATGCCAACCAGCGCTACGCGCTGGCCAGTCTGTATGCCCAGGGTTAGATTCTTGAATAGCCATTCGTCATGGTAAGCATGGCCTAAGTTTTCGGCTGCAATTAATGTGCTCAAAGTCTGTGTTTAACGATATTATAGATAAGAAATTATTGCAAAAGTAAACAATAATTTTTAGCTATGGCATTTAAGTCGTTACAGCTGGGAAAGGTAATGGTCTTCTTTTTCGGTCATCCGCAATTTGTCGGCTTTACGCTTGTCTTTATAACCCAAAAGGTGCAGTGTTCCATGGATCATGACCCGGCAGAGTTCATGCCTTGCCGACACCTTATTTTCCCTGGCATTTTCACGGATGCGGTCTATGCTGATAAATATATCCCCTACAATCGATTTAAGCTCCTCTGAGTTATCAAAAGTGATCACGTCGGTATAAGTGTCATGATTGAGAAATTGTTGGTTTAAACCGAGTAAATACGTGTCTGAGCAAAAGATGAAGTTCAGTTCTTCCAGCCCATAGCCTTCCGCAAGTATGGCATCGGCAATCCAGCTGCGTACCAGGGTCTTATTTTTGAGTTCATAAGAGATATCCTGGTTGAAAAAAAATACGGGTAACTTGGCCATAAACGAAGCTTTAAGGGGTCGAATTTAGCAATTTAAAATATTCGGTGATCTTATTCTTGTAATAAGAATTGAGGCTGGGTGGCATTTTTTGAAACCATTCCGTCTCCGTCAGCTGTGCTTTCTTAAATTTCTCCAGCATGTGTTTATAAGAGGGTGGAAAATTCTTAGCCGCTTTGCTTTCTCTTTTTGCATCTTCATCCTGCTCACGCTGTGCGTTTTCAGCATCCAGCAATTTCACCAGCAGGTTTTTCTGACGGTTCATGGTCGCCTGTTCCAGCTTTTTGTTCACCAGCTCATTTTCGGTGGACTTCATGTCCTGTATCAACTGACTCAATTTGCCCTGTCCGGTCTTCCCGTCCTTGTTGCTTTCCCGTCCGATTTTCTGCAACGCTTCGCGGATCATCTGCTGTTGCTGCGCCATTTTCGCAAATTCCTGGCTCATCTGCCCTTTTGGCACAGTACCCTGATTGCCGTTCTTTTCCATTTGTTCCCTGGCTTTCTGCATTTGCTTATTCAACTGCTCCTGCATCTGGCCCAATTGTTTCATGTTTCCGCTTTTGCCTTTTCCGCCTTTCGAATTCTTCTTACTTTCCTGTAGTTTTTCCAGGGCTTCATTGAGCATGAGCGACAAATTATTGATGGAGGTCATGGCATACTGCTGATTGCGGTTGGCGATTCCGGTATTCCTCTCGCCCAGACTTTCTATCGCTTTATCAATGTTGAAATTGATCTTTTGCATTTCTTCATTCACCGTCGTTTCAATCTGCGGTACCCGTTTGCTCAAGGAAAATAAGCTGTCTGCAATGGTTTTCATGTTGTCCTTAATACTGCGCTGCTTTTGTACGTTGGTTGTATACAACGGATCACTGCTACTCATGGATTTGAGCGACAACATCACTTTTTCCTGGTCAAATGAGGTGTTCAACAGGTTTTCGAGCAATTGTCTGAGTTCGGCTGCATTCACATTGTTCTCCTGCTGCTCGCCTTCTTGTTGCTGCTCCTTCAGTTTCTTCGCCATCTGCTGCATTTGCTCAGCTGCTTTACTTTGTTTTTCTGAAGCGCCCTTTTTGTTCTCCTTGTCCAGATTTTGCTCGCTTTCTTTTTGTTGCTGCTGTATTTGCTGACTTTCCTGCTCCGGACTGCTGAAATTGTTTGGCCTTTCCAGCTCCTGGTTTTTCTCGGCCAGCTTCTCCAGGTTCTTTTTAAGGTCATTGAATTCCGATGAAAGCTGTTTCTGCTCTTCTTTCAGCGATTTGGCATCTGCATTGGGTTGATTGCTTTTCTTAGCCTGTTCTTCCTGTCTGTCGGACAGCTTGTTAAGCTGATCAATATTGTTCTTCAGGTTTTGCTCAAATTCCAATTGCTTGTACAACTCCAGGATACGGTCCAGCTCATTTTTGAGCGATTTATTGTCCAGCTGCATTTTAGAAAGCTCATCCTGGGTCTGGTCTTTATTGTCCTGATCCATCAGGTTCTGCAATTTCTCCAGGAGCTCTTTTGTTTTTTCGTCCAGGACATTGTTGAACAAATTGTCGATCTGCTTTTGTTTCTCGAGCATTTCTTCTTTCAGTGCATCATTTTCTTCCTTGTCCAGGGTGTTCTTTTTGTTGAGTTCCTTGATATCTTTTACGGCCTCTTCCAGCTGCTTTTGTTTGTCCAGCAGTTGCTCTACCTGTTTTTTATCGTCAAATGTCAGCTGCTTTTTATCCAGCAGCGTCTCTCCAAGCTTTTTACTTTCTTTTTCGACAGCGCCGGCCAGTTTAATGGCTTTTTCCATCTGCTGTTTCAGCGCTGAACTACCCTGATCCAGTTTTTCGGTGATCTGTTGGGCAGTAGGGGCTTCGTAAACTTTAATGTCAGATTTAGCCGTTTTCGGGCCGTTCACGCCATCATTGTCGGCCACCTCAAAGTAATAGGTCAGCGTCTGTCCCGCTTTCAAGGTCGCCTCGTTCATTTTCCAGAGGAAGAAGAAGGCGTTTTCTGTCTGGCCTTTTTTAATGGCCAGAACTTTAGTGACAACGCTTTTGTTAATGGCGCCTTCTTTGATCTCATAGCGAAACTTCAGACTGCTAAAGCCATGATCGTCAGCTATTTTTCCCGAAAAGTAAAGGGATTTGCTACTGATCGAATCCGGAGTTTCTGTGACGGAGATGACAGGAAACTCATCCTTAATCACACTGATGTGGTGACTCAGGGAATCTTTGTTTTCTAAAAAATCATTATGTGGTATGACTTGATAATCAGACGCTTCCTTCACTGTAGAACCGAAACTGAAAGTATTGTCCTGTAAAGGAATTTGCCGGGCTTTTCCTTCAAAGATAAAAGTCATGCTGCTGCTGTTTTCAGTCTTGATCTGCCAGTTCACACGGGTGCCTTCAGGGACCACCAGGTCACCCGCATTCGCCACAGGCTGGTCTTTTTTACCTAGATAAGCCGGAAAATGCAGCACTGCCGTAATGCTCACAATCGCCGGACGTGCTTTCACCTCTATCTGGTAAGGGCTGGAATCAAAGCCTGCGGCAGAAAAATAGATCTTCTTGTCCTTTTGCAGGTTTTTAAAAGTGTAACTGAAGTGTGTATTGTTTTCTTTTTCCAGTTTGTAGGCATTCACGCCGTCATACAAATAAATGTCCTGTGGAATGCTGTTTCCCGTCATTTTCAACCTCAGTGTAATGTCTTCTCCCTGAGAGATGCGCAGTTTGTTGTTGAGCAAACTGAAGCCGAAAGGGGCTTTGGGCATAATTTTTTTATCGTACTGTACCAGGCTAAAAGTACCTTCACGTAAAATGGAGGGTGCTAATACGGCGATCAACACAATAATCACCAGCGGAACAAAGAAGTATTTCAGGTATTGCCGGTTATCGTCCAGTTTGATGGCGCTGCTGAAGGGGATGGGTTTCAGTTCCAAAATCTTCTGATCGATCCCCGCCAGGATCAGCTGACTATTGCCCGGGTTCTGGTCCGCCAGTTCTTTCAGTTGCAGGGTATTCAGGAGTTTATCCCGTACATTAAAAAAGTGCTCACCGATCAGCTTTGCAGCCTGCTCTATACTCAGGTTGCGGCTCAGGTTGAGGTAACGCATTCCCGGTTTCACCATCCAAATGGCTACAGCAAACAGTCCAAGCGCTACATACGAAAAAAACAGGATCGTTTTGAGCAGAATGCCCGGATTCAGGTAATAAACGAATAAAAAGAGCACCAGGTAGACCGCCAGAAGCAATGCCGCCGTATAAATGGATCCTCTCAGTAGTTTATTGAGGTAAAACTTTTGAGTGAATTCATTGATCTTGGAAATCAAAAGGTCGTAATTGCTCTTCATCAGGGGGCTCTATGGGTACTAAAGTTAAAAAATAACTTTAAAAAAATATTTATATCTTACTTAACGCATATTTTGGCCAAAAACTATTGTAATGAAAACATCAATCCTAGCCATAGCGCTTACTGTTTTATGTTCAAACGGAATCCTCACAGCAGGTATGAAAACAGACAAATGGAACAAGAATCCTGTCATTGCCCACCGCGGTGCCTGGAAAAAGAACAAGCTTCCTGAAAATTCCATCGCATCACTCAAAGAAGCCATTAAAATCGGTTGTTACGGCTCCGAATTCGATGTACACATGACGCTGGACAGTGTGCTGGTCATCAACCATGATGCGGAGTTTCTTGGCCTTCCCATTCCGACATCCACTTACCAGGAGCTGCTGACAAAAAAACATCCCAATGGAGAAAGCATCCCGACACTGGAAGCTTATCTGAAAGAAGGAATCAGGCAAAAAGAGATGAAGCTGATCATGGAATTGAAGCCGTCGAAAATCAGCACGGAAAGAGATTTAAAAATGACGGACAAAGCCATCGCCGTGGTAAAGTCGCTGAAAGCTGAGAAATGGGTAGATTATATCAGTTTCAGCTATGATATCCTCAAACACGTTAAGGTCTTACAGCCAAAAGCGAACGCAGCGTACCTGAACGGCGATATCAGTCTGGAACAACTGAAAGCAGATGGATTTTACGGAGCGGATTACAACCTGGCCGTTTACAAAAAAGGGGAGTGGTTTGCCAAAGCTAAAGAGCTGGGCTTAACCATTAATGCCTGGACGGTCAACACAGAAGCTGACATGAACTGGTTGCTGGACAATAAAATAGAGTTCATCACCACCAACGAGCCGGAACTGTTACTTCAATTGCTGGAAACCCGTAAAAGCAAATAAGCCTATAAACAAAAAAGCATCGCAGTTTTGCTGCGATGCTGTACAATTTATGTTTTTAATAATCTAGATTACTTTAACATTAACCGCGTTCAAGCCTTTTTTGCCGCTTTCTACGTCGTACTCAACTTTATCGTTTTCACGGATTTCGTCGATTAGGCCTGTTGAATGTACAAAGATTTCGCTATCTCCGTTTGCAGGGATAATGAATCCGAAACCTTTAGTTACATTAAAAAATTTTACTGTTCCTTCTTGCATTGTA
>JAZKCT010000010.1:0-41706 GCA_040387995.1 Bacteroidota bacterium
CAAGAGGGAAGGAGGCAGGTAGATCGACGGACTCAAGACGGTAGATGGACGGAAGGAGTATGGAGGCTTGGCCTGATCATAACGGGCTGATCAGCAGCTCAGGGCGTCGTTGTAGCAGGTGGAAACATGATTTGGATCAACGCTTCTTTTCTGGATGAAGAAACCTCAATTTCCGTGCCGTCGTTCATCTCCAGTGTGCCGCCATCGCCTTTGCGGTATTTCACCACAAAGTTCAGGTTCACGATCACAGAACGGTTGATCCTCAGGAAATAATCGTCCTGCAGGACACCTTCATATTCTTTTAGTGTCTTGGATACGATGATCTTTTTTTGATCCTCCAGATAGAAAGTGCTGTAATTGCTCATGGCTTCTACCCGCATGATGCTGGATTTATTGACGAAATAAACGCCTTCTGCGGTGGACAGTGCAATGCGGTTTGGGGAAGATCTTTGTGCCGTTACCACGACACTTTTGCTTTGATCGGACACGCGTTTCTTTAGCCTGAAAATGGCGGTGTGCAGTTCGTCCTCATCAATTGGTTTGACCAGGTAATCTACCGCACTGAGCCGGAGTGCCTCGAGCGTATAGGTGTCGTAGGCAGTTGTAAAAATGACCTGAAAGTTGAAGGCGCCCAGTTTTTCGAGGAATTGAAAGCCATTTAAACCCGGCATTTCCACGTCCAGAAAGAGGACGTCAGGTTCTAGTTCGACTATCTTCGACAGCGCTTTGAAGGGATCATTGAAAACGGCTTCTACCATTAAATCCTCCCCAAAGGACTCGAGTTTCCGGTTGAGCAGGGTGCTGCCCCGCACTTCATCATCTAATATGACCGCTTTTAACATAATCGTGGTTGATCTAATAAATCTCGTCTTTTAATCTGTACCAAGCAAATTGACCGGCTTATTGCGGTTCGTAAAACACGATTTTGTTCCGGCCGTGTTGTGCAGACAACAGCCCATAACCTGTGGCGGTTTTTACGAAGGCCAGTCCGTAGAGCACACCCGTACTTGTTGTTTCCTTTTTGCAACCCGAATAACTGGCCTCGTTTTGTGTGAGTGCCATGATCTGGCTTTGGTTCAACAAGGTAATGCTGCTGCTTTCCGGGCTGCTATAAGCTACATAATTGCCATAAGCGGTGATGTCTACTGGTTTATTTAGGCCTTCCAGGATAATGGTTTCGGTCAGACCACCGGCGGCGGTAATTTTGCTTTTGTAGACCCTGCCTTTATCGTAACTGGTGATGTACAAAATGTCGTCCAGCATTGCCAGGCCTTTTAGTCCGCCGAAGACGGCGGCTACTACTTTATACCCATCATTGTTCATTGGATCGTCAAAGCGGAGGAGTCTGTCCTTGCCGTCATCGCCCAGGTAGAGGCGGTTTTGACTGTCAAAAGCAATTCCACGGGGGTTGTTGTAGTCCGACTGCAGGATTTTATGGTAGGTATAGGTACTCTGTCCGTTGACCAGCTGGTGTTTGTAGATTTTAATTCCGGCAGTCTGTTCTGTCTCGGTGACATACAGGTTGTCGTTGTTGTCAAAAGCAATCGCTTCTGCTGCAATGTTTTGCCAGCTTTTTAAAGGTGCCTTTTTGCTGAGCAGGTCGCTGTAGCTGTTCCACACTCTTGTCGTGCCGCTGAGGCCGTAACCATCTTTGTATTCTGTGATGGCAACTTTGCCGGACTTAGAAACCGCTATTGCACATGGATTGCTGAGGTCTACAGTTGCGGTGGCCTGTAAAACAGGCAAACCGCAACTATCTGCTTCAGGTTCTGAAGCTTTGTTTTTCTTACAAGCTGTAAAGGAGGAGGCCAATATCAGGAGGCCTAACATATAGGATGTTTTCATCAGCTTAGGATTAGATTTTTTGGAGTGTGCCTGTAAAAGAGCCTTTTAGCGGCCCCTTAGCGGTAGTGACATTAAAATTGATGGTGTATTTATCGCCGTCTCTTGCGATGGTAACGCTGCCGCCGTTGACTTCATCGGCAACATTGTTGACAATCACCTGTGCGCCTTTGAAATTTTTGGTGGCGCTGTAAGGGGTCGCATCTGCCGGGGATTTGTACGTAAAGGTGCCGGTCGGGATGGTGTAATCGGTCAGACCGGCAAAGCGCAACTGTACAAAGTCGGTATAGCCCTCGCCGCTAAAATAGATCCAGGCACCGTCGCCATTGCCGCTGCGGTAGTCGCCCAGCGTTATTTTAACAGTTTTGCCCTGGTATTCGTATTTGTTCGAACCGGATCCGCCTTCGTTGTCTTTGTCTTTTTTGCAGGAGCTGACTGAGCAGATGAAGGACAATACGGCCAGCATTAGGGATAGTTTTTTTAAATGTTTCATGACAATAGATTTAATGATGATTAAGGGTTTATGATGATTAAGATTTAATGATGATTGGGAGTTTATGTTAAGATTTTCTTTAGCGTTTGACCGTTTACATGGCTTTGTAGACCGCTACTTCTGCTGCGCCGGTTTTCTGGACCAGCATCACTGGTCCTGTATTGTCTTTCCAGCGGGGCACGCCAATCCCGATGTAATCGGCACCGCTTCTGTTGCCTTTCCAGGCGCCTGGTGATATGATGTAATAATCGGAAGCAGGGACGCCGTTGTAGGTAGGTGTCGTATTCCATACCCAGACTTCAAGCGGAAACATCAGGTAGGAATTGCTAACGCCGGTCTGTACAAAAGTCTTGCCCTTGAAAGCGGGTGCATCGCTTACTTTATCAATCTGTGCATAGTCTGCTATGATATTGGCATCGCTTTGGTTTTTGTAGGAATAGGAACTGAGGCTGAGTTTCCCGGCATCATCTTTCGCTAATTTAAAGGTGTACACCTTTTGGTTATTGCTCTCAAAATCAAATGAAAAGGTATTGTCGGCCAGGTTTACGGTCTGCACCCTTCTGGCGTTGACATAGTCCAGGGTAGCATTTATTTCATTGCCTTCTTTACTAAAATAGAGCAGGCGCAGACTTGGGTCGCCATTAATGGTTAAGGTAATGTAGTGACCGAGCAGTTCGTCGGTGGCAATGGGTGTAGCCTCGACTTCTGGTGCCGTGCCGTTGTCTTTTTTGCAGGATGCTAAAGTTACGATGAGCAAGAGTGTTAACATTTGCAGGGTGATCTTTAGGTTTTTCATAGTTTTAGTATTAATTGTTTATTGTTGGTGTTTACAGTTGTCTTATTCGTCTTTGGTGATGCTGCCATAAAAGAATTTGGCAGGAGTGGCGGAAGCCAGATCATAGCGACTGACAGTCAGTTTGCCATTGATGACCAGATAATACCGGATCACCTGGTTGATGGTGGTAACAGCCGCCAGATTTTTAATGACGGTATAGGCATAGGTCAGTGTTGGCTGACCGACATTGGACTCGCCAAATTGGGTGTCATTAAAGCTGTATTTAAAGGGCAGGATGACGCTGTTTTCCCTGGCGCTGAGCATTCCGCTAAATGTATTTCCGCTGAACTGGTTGGTTTCAGGTACCCGGTATAACTTAAAGTTTTTAATGCTCGACGATACACCCGTTGCGGAACTGATGCTTTCATTGCTGATCTGGAAGACCCAATTGGTAGCGCCACCATAATTGATGGTTAAGGTCTCGCCTGAGAAAGTGTAATTATACTGCCCCTTACCAACTGCCGCATAATCATAAATGTCTGTTTTCCCGCCCTCGTTGAAGGTCAGCAGGATGGGATGTAGGAATGATTTCCCACCCAGAACGAAAGTGTATTCGCCGACAATAACGTACTGTCGCATATCCATTGCTGTTGGCGATTCTGGTTCTGGCTCAGGCTCCGGTTTGGCTGTGTTTTTTTTACAGGATGCTGTTGTAAAAAGGATCAACAGCAAAGTTGCCCATATTGTATTTTTCATTGGAAAAAGTTTTTGATGATGAAGGTTGTTGATTGATATAGATAAAATCTATTGGAGCCAAAATGCCATTTTGGTGTACATCTGTGCAGTCCAGTTACCGTCGCAATGACCATCGCAACTGTTGTCCGTTATCCCCTCGCTTTTGGCTTTTATTGCAGCGTTTGCCGGGATCTGATCGTACAGTGCCTGGCCTGCATAGTCGCCCTCATGGTTGCCCTTGCAAGTAATGCTGAACACCGGGATTTTAAATTTACTGGCCTGGTCAGCCCCGCTTGCCCCGCAGGCAGCCAAAACACCCTTGCAATAGGGTAATGAGTTGTTGTACGCGATATTGGTAAGCAGCATAAAGCTGGCATAAGAGTAGCCGCCCACTACAGATTTGCTTTTGTCGACATTGTATTTGCCGGCGATTGCGGTAATGCACTTGTCGTAATCCTCACCGATCATCCTTGAGCTTTCATTCCAGTTGGCCGTACCCGGAGTTTTGCGGTATTGTACGATTGCGGCTACATAATCATTCTGTGCAGCCTTTTTGCAGATGTCATTTTCCGGTCCGCCATCCAGGTTTCCGGCAGTAGGATTGTTTTCATCATTCCCGCTTCCCATGACCAAAATGCCTTTGAAGTCGGTCGTGTTTATTTTGGTAAAAAGGCGGTAGGTAATGCCGTTGACCGTTTCCGTTGTTTGCTTAATGTTGCCCGATAAGACTTCGTCGGGGCCGGGATTCTTTTTTTTGCTGCAAGCCAGTAATAAAACGATGCAACCAAATAGCAGATAACTTGTTTTCATTAGGGATGATTTTAGTTAATGACTGTGTGGATTGAGCTCTAAATTGAGGCTTAAAGCATAGCGTTTTTGTCAGAATGAGTGAGTGAGGAGGTTGACCGAGTAAGGACCCAGATCGGCTTAGCACAGGTTATTCGTAGTCAGGATAATATTGTGTTATTTTGGATAATCCTATTGCTAATCATTCCCTTATGAAATTGTACTTAAAGATTGCCTTATTGCTGTTTTGCTTTTCTTCTTCGCAGCAGGGCTATGCCCAGAAAGCCAAACAAGCAACCGTTGATTCTCTGTTGCAGGTTCTGGCAAAGGCCAGACCCGACACCAATAAGGTGAAGTTGTTGCAGCAACTGACTGTGGCACATGACGGCATTGATCAGAAACTATCCCTGCAGTACGCTCGTCAGACTTTCGAGCTTGCCAAGAAGTTGGGATGGAATAAAGGGATGCTGACCGCATTGCGCTACGTGGGCGCGCTACAGATGGATATGGGCAAGAACGAAGAAGCACTGGTCAGCTTCGAACAATCCTATCGCCTGAGCGCGCAGTTAAAACTAAAGGATGACATGATCCTGAGCCTAAATAATATCGGCGCGGTGTATGAAGGCCTGAGTAAACATACTAAAGCTGCAGATTATTTTTTTAAAGCATTGAAGATCGCAGAACAGATCAAACGTCCTTTTTTGATTGCCAAATGTGAGAGTAACATTGCGGTATTGTTCATCCAGCAAAGAGACTTTACGAAGGCACGTTATTATGCAAAAAGGGCTGATCAACTCTACAGGAAGCTGACCGAGCCAATTTATGAGGCAAAGAACCTGGAGGTTTTGGGGAATTGTTATGCATTTGACGGAAAATACGAAGCGGCAAGACCCTATTATTTAAAGGCGCTTAAATTGTATGGCAAGGTCGGAGATCAACTCGGCATGGCAACCGTATATACCCAAATGGTGGATTGCTACACAGGTGAGCCACTGAAGCAAATCGACTACCTGCAAAAAGCCAAGGTGTTGTGGGAAAAGATGGCGCCAAATAACCTGAATGCCATTGCCAATGTTGGCAATTACGGCTATGTGTATTTCAATGTGCTTAAAAATCCGGAGCAATTGGCGGTTGTCGTGAAAACCCTGGGCTTGAATAAAGCACAAATGCTGCGGGATGCGGAGACCTACCTCGCTACAAGTATCCGGTTGAGCAGAGCAGCCGGGATATCTGACCTTGTTTCGCAACTAACCATTGTCTATTCTGAACTCTGTGAATATAAAAAGGATTATAAAGGCGCCCTGGATAATTTGAAGGCGCATGTGAAGTTGCAGGATTCCATTTCATCACAAGAAATAAAGAACAGGATTGCCAGGCTGGAAGGAGAGCGGGAACTGGCCAATCGCGATAAAGAAATCCAGGCAGGTAAATTGAAGATGAAGCAGTTTTTGTTGTACGGCGTAACTGCAATTTCGATCCTAGTATTGCTGTCTTTTTATTATGTGAACCGTTCACGTATCGGTCAGCTGAGACTGAAAAACGAGCTGCAAAAGAAGCAAGCCGAAGAGCAGACGAGGGAGTTGCTGCATAGGAACAAGTTGTCGGAAAGCGAGTTGAAGGCCATTCGTGCGCAGATGAACCCCCACTTTATCTTCAATGTGCTCAATTCTATCGAATCGTATATTGTAGAAAATGATTCCAAAACTGCCAGCAGACTGGTTCAGAAATTCGCTTCCTTGAGCAGGTTGATCCTGGAAAACTCTACACAGAGCATGGTTACGGCCGACCGGGAATGGCGGGCTTTAAAGTTGTACGCAGAGCTGGAAGTGATGCGGTTCAACAAACAGTTCAGTTGTTCGTTCCATATCGATGCGGGTATTGACCTCTCCAGGATACTCTTGCCCCCGATGTTGATCCAGCCGTTGGTGGAAAATGCCATCCACCACGGGATGCGAAATTCGGCAGCTGATGGCAATAGAATTAATATACTTCTGGAGCAGACCGAAGCGGAGATCTGCTTTACGGTAGAAGACAATGGGATTGGTTTGGATGAGGCGGAGAAGTTCAAGACTTTTTCTGCCATAAAGAGCAAGTCCATAGGCCTTTCATCGATAAGGGAAAGGATTGAAATCTTTAATTCCGTAAACGAAGGGAGCCGCGCTTCATTTGATGTCCGCAGAAAACGTGCTGAAGAAGGGCCGGGAACAATCGCCATATTGGTATTGCCTAAAGTGTTTAAGCAGATTTAGGCGTCAGATAATCGAAAACATTCTTATATTGGTATGTATAGATTAAGACCAAATTCTTAAATAAAGCGATGCGTTATGGCCGAAACGGTAACAAGGGTATTTGACCTGCTCAAATATAATTTAGAGAGATTTCCGAAAGAAGAGTTTATCAGCGGCAAGATCAATGGCGAGTGGAAGAAATACACCACTACCGCTTTCTGCGAGACGGTTGACCAGTTGAGCAAGGGACTGACCGGCATTGGCATTGGCAAGGGATCGAGAGTTGGGGTGATGTCGGCCAATAGGCCTGAATGGAACATCAGTGATTTTGCGATTATGCAACTGGGTGCTTATCAGGTGCCCTTATATCCTACACTCGCCGCGCATGATATTAAGTTCATCCTTCAAAATGCGGAGATTTCGGTGATTTTTGTGGCAGATCACTTGTTGTACGCCAAATTAAAACCGGTCTGTGATGAAATCAGTTTGGATATCAAAATCTATACTTTTAATGTGGTGCCTAATGCGGCGCATTGGGAGGAGTTGGTAGCCGCAGGCCAGACTATAACAACAGATCTGGACAGTTATAGAAACCAGGTGAAGCCTGATGACATACTCACCTTAATCTATACCTCTGGTACAACGGGTACACCCAAAGGGGTGATGCTGACCCACGATAATTTGGTTAAGAATTTTCAGAATTCTGCCGTGCTTTTGCCCGAAAGGATCGAGAAAGGCCTGAGTTTTCTGCCTTTGTCGCATATTTTTGAGCGGATGGTGGTCTACCTCTATATCTATCTTGGGACTTCAGTTTACTATGCAGAGAGCATGGATACGATTGTAGCAGACATACAGTATGTCAAACCAAATGTGTTTTCTACGGTTCCACGTCTCCTGGAAAAAGTCTATGAAAAGATCATGGAAAAAGGAAAGGCGCTGACTGGCATCAAAAGGGGCTTGTTCTTTTGGGCAGTCGCACTGGCTGAAAAGTTTGAATTTGAGAACGGCTGGTTTTACCGGTTTCAGTTGGGCATTGCCAGAAAGCTCATTTTTAAGAAATGGCAGGAGGCCCTGGGCGGTAACATTGCCGTCATCATCTCCGGAGGCGCAGCACTGAATCCGCGTCTGGCCAGGATTTTTTGGGCGGCAGGGATGCCTGTTTTTGAAGGCTATGGCCTGACAGAGACTTCACCGGTGATTACCGTGAACCACATGAACAATACGATGTTTGGCACTGTGGGGCCGGTGATAGCCGGAGTGGAAATTAAAATCGCCGAAGATGGAGAGGTGCTGGCCCGTGGACACGACATCATGAAAGGGTATTATATGCGGGATGACCTGACGGCAGAAACCATTGATGCTGAGGGCTGGTTTCACACAGGTGATATCGGTGAAATCGTGAATGGCAGATTTCTGAAGATCACAGACCGGAAAAAAGAGATCTTTAAGACTGCTGGTGGCAAGTACGTGGCACCGCAAATGCTGGAGAATAAATTTAAAGAGACTCCGCTTGTAGAGCAGGTCATGGTGTTGGGCGAAAACCGCAAGTTTCCAGCTGCCTTGTTTGTTCCTAATTTTACAGCACTGAAATCCTGGGCAGCCAAGAAAGGGATTACCTATACAACTGATGAAGAAATGCTAAAGAACGAGCAGGTGTTGCTTAAGTTTGACCAGATTGTTCAGAACGCCTGTAAGGATTTTGGTAAATGGGAGCAAGTGAAACGCTTTGCACTGTTGGGCAAGTTGTGGAGCATAGACGGGGGCGAACTCACACCCAAGCTGAGTTTGAAGCGGAAAGTCATTCTGGAAAAACACAAAGACCTGATTGAGAAAATCTATGTCGATGCAGAGGGCTATCGTCCGACTGAATCTGGCCATTAAATTCTTTGTTTATTTATGATTTAGGTGTTGCAACCTAACTTTTAATTCTATAGCTTTGTTATGCAAGCATAGTAATTAATGAAACAAGAGGAAACGGTAGATTATTTTTTGAAGGTCGTTTGGCAGAATATGGCAAATGCGTACAACCAGATCGCTTCTGGTTTTGGGATTACACAGGCCATTGGCTATGTGCTGATCAATATCGACAAAGAAGGTACGGCAGTGACGCAGCTGGCGGGTCTGCTGGGTGTGAAAGCCACCAGTCTTTCCCGGATGCTGAACAACATGGAGGAGCAGGGGCTGATCTACCGGGAAGCTGCAGTGGGCGATAAACGCTCCGTGAAGGTTTACCTGACGCCGTTTGGGGTGGAAAAAAGACATCTTGCCAAAGGGGTGGTCATTTCATTTAACGAGTACCTGAATGATAACCTGACCATTCCTGAGAAAAATAACCTGATTAAAACTTTGCAAAAAGTGAACAAACTTACTTTGGCTTATCCCATCCCTGTACAACATGAAGAACAGAAAAATAAATAAGGTCGCTGTACTGGGCTCCGGTATTATGGGCTCGCGTATTGCCTGTCATTTTGCGAACATTGGTGTGGAGGTGCTGCTGCTGGACATTGCCCCGAAAGAAGGCCCGAGGAACAGCATCGTGGACACCGCTTTGCAAACAGCGGTGAAGACCAATCCCTCGCCGGTTTATTCCAAAAAAGTGCTGAGTAAGATCAGCACGGGAAATTTTGAAGACGACATGCCGAAGATCAGCGGGTACGACTGGATCATTGAGGTGGTGGTAGAGAACCTGGACATTAAGAAAAAAGTGTTTGAGCAGATAGAGCAATACCGTAAACCGGGTACGCTCATTACTTCCAATACTTCAGGCATCCCGATTCATCTGATGGCGGAAGGTAGAAGCGATGATTTTAAAGCGAATTTCTGCGGGACACATTTTTTCAATCCGCCCCGCTACCTGCGCTTGCTGGAGATTATTCCAACGCCAGATACCGATGGGGAGGTGATCGATTTTCTGATGCACTATGGCGACAAATTTCTGGGCAAGACTACCGTTTTATGTAAAGATACGCCTGCGTTTATTGCCAACAGGGTCGGGGTTTATTCCATCATGGCTTTGCTGCATTTGGTAGAGAAAATGGAACTGACGGTGGAGGAGGTAGATAAATTTACAGGCCCTGCGCTGGGCAGACCCAAATCTGCTACGTTCCGGACTACGGATGTAGTGGGACTGGATACGATGGTGAAGGTGGCGAAAGGTTTGTACGATAATGTACCTGAAGATAAAGCACATGACTTGTTCCAATTGCCCGCCTATGTAGCACAAATGGATGCCAATAAATGGCTGGGTGATAAAACCGGACAGGGATTTTACAAGAAAACAAAAACGGCCGACGGCAAGACCGAAATATTGGCGCTGGACCTGAAGACGCTGGAATACCGTCCACAGGCGAAAGTGAAATCAGCTACACTGGACCTGACCAAATCGATGGAGAAGGTGGCCGACCGCATGAAGGTTTTCGCTGCCGGAAAAGATAAGGCGGGCGAACTGTTCAGGGCTTCCTTTTTTGGTTTGTTCGAATATGTGTCTGACCGCATTCCCGAGATATCTGATGAACTGTACCGGATAGATGATGCCATGCGCGCTGGGTTCGGTTGGGAGCTCGGGCCTTTTGAGGTCTGGGATGCGGTTGGCGTTTCCGATGCCATTGAGGGTATGAAGAAATACGGACATGCGCCTGCAGCCTGGGTTCAGGAAATGCTGGCGGCTGGTCATACTACATTTTACAAGATAGAAGATGGGCTGAAGAAATACTACGACATCCCATCTAAAAGTTATAAATCAGTGCCAGGTACGGATGAGTTTATTATTCTGGACAATTTACGGGCGAACAATAAAGTGGTCTGGAAAAATTCAGGTGCGTCCATCATCGATCTGGGTGACGGGATACTGAATGTGGAGTTTCACTCTAAAATGAATACAATAGGGGGGGATACCTTGCAGGCGATCAATAAAGCGATTGACTTGGCGGAGAAGGAGTACCGGGGCGTGGTGATTGGCAATGATGGTGCGAATTTTAGCGCCGGTGCCAATGTCGGTATGATCTTTATGATGGCCGTAGAACAGGAATGGGATGAACTGAACATGGCCATCAGGCAGTTTCAGAACACCTCTATGCGCATCCGGTATTCTTCAATTCCGGTAGTGGTCGCGCCGCACAACCTGACGCTTGGCGGTGGCTGTGAGTTTAGTCTGCATGCAGACCATGTGCAGCTGAGCGCCGAGACCTATATGGGACTGGTGGAGTTTGGTGTGGGTGTGATTCCCGGAGGTGGCGGTACCAAAGAATTCGCTTTGCGCGCTTCTGATGCCTACGGTGAGGACCAGATCGTTCAGCAGGTGCTGAAAGACCGCTTTCTGACTATAGGGATGGCCAAAGTCTCTACTTCTGCTGTGGAAGCTTTTGAACTGGGCTATCTCCAGAAAGATAAATATGGGATTACGATGAACAGGAGCAGGTTGATTGCCGATGCAAAAGCCAAGGCAATTGAACTGGCCGATGCGGGATATACGAAACCGGTGCAGCGTAAGGACATTAAAGTATTGGGCAAGCAGGGACTGGGTATTGTTTATGCCGGCGCAAATACCATGTATTCCGGTCATTACATTTCTGAGCATGACAAGAAAATCTCCGAAAAACTGGGCTGGGTGATGTGCGGCGGAGATTTGTCGTCGCCCACTGAAGTAACGGAGCAATACCTGCTTGACCTGGAAAGGGAGGCGTTTTTGTCGCTCTGCGGCGAACGCAAAACACTGGAAAGGATACAAAGTATTGTGACTAAGGGTAAACCATTGAGAAACTAACATGGAAGCATATATTATAGCAGGATATCGTACGGCTGTGGGCAAGGCCCCGCGTGGTGTATTTCGTTTTACCAGGGCAGATGACCTGGCTGCGGAAGTGATCAGGCATCTGGTGGCCTCGGTGCCGAACTTGAATAAAGAAGAAATTGACGACGTGATTGTCGGCAATGCAACGCCGGAAGCGGAGCAAGGCTTGAATATCGGCCGGATGATCTCACTAATGGGACTGGATACGGATAAGGTGCCGGGTGTAACGGTGAACAGGTATTGTGCTTCGGGTCTGGAGACCATCGCTACAGCGGTGGCGAAGATTAAAAGTGGCATGGCTGATTGCATCATAGCAGGCGGTGTGGAGGTAATGTCGGGCATGCCCTTTGGCGGCTGGAAAGTAGTGCCCAATGCAGATGTGGCGAAAAATAACCCGGACTGGTATTGGGGAATGGGCTTGACGGCTGAAGCTGTTGCCCGGGAATATAACGTGAGCAGGGAAGATCAGGATGCATTTGCATTTCAGTCGCACCAGAAAGCAGTAGAAGCGATAAAGAACGGTCATTTGACAGCAGGTGTTTTACCCATCACAGTGAATGAAAACTATGTGGATGCCAAGATGAAACGACAAACACGAAGTTATGTCGTGGATACTGATGAAGGTCCGAGGGCAGATACGACATTGGATAAACTGGCTAAGCTCAAACCGGTATTTGCGGCTGATGGGTGCGTAACGGCTGGAAATTCTTCCCAGACCTCTGACGGTGCGGCCTTTGTATTGGTGGTGTCTGAAAAGAAACTAAAAGAACTGGGTGTGGAGCCGATTGCCAGACTGGTCAGTTATGGTATTGCCGGCGTTCCGCCAAGGATTATGGGTATCGGGCCGATTGAAGCAATCCCTAAAGCACTGAAACAAGCAGGAATGACTTTAGACCAGCTTGATCTGATTGAACTGAATGAAGCTTTTGCCTCGCAATCGCTGGCTATCATCAGGACGCTGGGGCTGGATACTGAAAAATTGAATGTAAACGGAGGTGCGATAGCGCTCGGACACCCATTGGGTTGCACAGGCGCGAAACTAACCGTGCAGCTGTTTAATGAACTGAAGAGAAGAGACCAAAAATACGGAATGGTGACGATGTGCGTGGGTAGCGGACAGGGTGCGGCTGGTATTTTTGAAATGTTATAAATACTAAACATTAATTACTTTAAAATGGATACTACAGACAAAAAAACAATTAAAGGAGGTGAGTTTTTAATTACGGAAACCGCTTACCAGGATGTATTTATTCCTGAGGAGTTTGATGAAGAGCAAATCATGATTGCACAGACCTGTCGTGATTTTCTTGCCGCAGAGGTGTTTCCAAACCTGGACCGTATTGACCAGCAGGAAGAGGGATTGATGCCCTTGCTGATGGACAAGGCAGGTGAATTGGGCTTGCTTGGTGTCTCTATTCCTGAAGTATACGGTGGTTTTGGTAAGAATTTCAACACCTCTATGCTGGTGGCCGATGTAATTGGCGCCGGACATTCTTTTGCCGTTGCCCTTTCTGCACACACTGGTATCGGCACTTTGCCGATTTTGTATTATGGGAGCGCTGAACAAAAAGATAAATACATTCCCAAACTCGGAACCGGAGAGTGGAAGGCTGCTTACTGTCTGACTGAACCTAACTCTGGATCGGATGCGAACTCAGGAAAGACGAAGGCGAAATTGAGTGCGGATGGCAAGCATTACCTGATTACCGGGCAGAAAATGTGGATCACCAACGGTGGTTTTGCGGATATATTTATTGTGTTTGCTAAGATCGATGACGACAAGAACCTCACTGCTTTCATAGTAGAACGTGATTTTGGTGGCATTACGATGAATCCTGAGGAACACAAAATGGGCATCAAAGGTTCATCGACCCGGCAGGTGTTCTTTAACGACTGTCCTGTACCAGTAGAAAATATGCTGTCCGAGCGGCAGAACGGTTTCAAGATTGCTGTGAATATTTTGAATATTGGCCGCATCAAATTGGCTGCGGCTGCAATCGGAGCGTCTAAATCTGTGATTGATACCGCGATCAACTATGCCAATGAAAGGATTCAATTTGACAGGCCAATCTCTAAATATGGCGCGATCAGGTTTAAGATTGCCGAAATGGCCGCAAAGGTATATGCGGTAGAATCTGCCAATTACCGTGCGGGACAAAACATTGACGATGCCTATGAGACCTTTGTGGCAGGTGGCATGGATGAAGGAAAGGCCAAATTGAAATCAACTGAGCAGTTTGCCGTAGAATGCGCGATCCTGAAAGTTTGGGGTTCAGAAGTACTGGATTATGTGGTAGATGAAGGCGTGCAAATCTATGGCGGCATGGGCTTTTCCGCAGACGCGCCGATGGACCGGGCTTACCGGGATGCCAGAATCAACAGGATTTTTGAAGGGACCAATGAAATCAACAGGCTGCTTACAGTGGACATGATGCTGAAAAGGGCTATGAAAGGAGAGCTTGATTTGATGACCCCGGCGATGGCTGTTGCAGGTGAACTGATGTCCATCCCGGATTTTGCCGAACCGGATGAGACTTTGTTTGCCACGGAGAAAAAGATCATTCAGAATCTGAAAAAAGCAACCCTGATGATTGCCGGTGCTGCTGTGCAGAAACTGATGATGAGCTTGTCAAAAGAACAGGAGATCCTGATGAATATTGCGGACATGGCTGGTTATGTCTATGTAGCCGAATCAGCGATGCTGCGGACGGAAAAATTGGTTGGCATAAGAGGTGAGGCAGCTTGCGAAGGTCAGCTGGATTTGATGCGAATCTATTTTGTAGAGGCGGTAGACGCGGTCCAGAAAGCAGGTAAAGAAGCACTCTGGGGATTTGCAGAGGGCGACGAACTAAGGATGATGCTGGTGGGACTGAGAAGGTTTACCAAGGCAGAACCATTTAATGTAAAGAATGTAAGGCAGAAAGTGGCGCAACAATTAATTGCGGCCAATAAATATTGTTTTTAAAGAGACGATTCATAACTAAACTGGGAGCGTCCTGATTGAGATCGGGACGTTTTTTTTGTGATTTGTTAAAAATGGTTAAATATTGTACCGTCTCCAATAAAAGACTACTTTTGTGCATTATGTTAAAAAATGGACTTTTGGTTGGGTTGGTTTTTATGATCGGCCTCTTTGCTGCTTGTGAAAAGCCCGAAGTCTATAATGCGGCAAGGCATTTTGAAATGGAAGAAGCAAATATCATGCTTTGGAGTGATACCACAGAGATTCCGTTGCAGAAGCATGAGAGCGGGGTTTATTATCACATAGACACACTGGGAAATGGTGGAGCTATTGAGCTGACAGATTCTCTGAGCGTGGAATACAGTTGTAAACTCCTGCGGGACACTGTATTGAGCGAAGTGAAAGAGGGGTCGGTGTACAAGTTTGTATTGAACAGCAGTATCCCCGGTTGGAAGGCAGGATTACCCTTGATCAGGGAGGGAGGCCAGATCCGTTTATTGGTGCCCTCGCCACTGGCTTACAGAGATCGGATTGTCAATGGAGTACCGGCGAATTCCACTTTGAATTTTTTGGTAAGAATTAGGAAAGTAGTAAAAAAGAAGTAAAATAATACATATGTTAAAAAGAATATCCTCATATACCTTTGTGCTGCTTGTGATGGTGAGCGTAATGAGTGCCTGCAAAAAGGATTATGAGTCTGCTGAAAGTATAGATGGGAAGAAAATTGAAACGTATCTTTCCAATAACAAAATAAATGCAACCAAAGATCCGGCGGGTACTGGTTTTTATTACCAGATTGTACAACCAGGCACTGGTTTAAACCTCTTTAAGGATACCGACTCAGTTTTGTATTCGGTAACGGTGAAATCACTCCTGAATGGCAATACTTATTTTACCTCTTCTGCAAATGCAAATCTGGGTACCTATGTCGGCTATTCCAGCCAGCTTTTGGGCATCAACATTAAAGCGATACAGTCGACCTTGAAACTAATTAAACCAGGAGGTTCGGTACGGATTCTTGTTCCTTCTTATCTGGCTTTTGGCAAGAACGGCAACAGTGTGCTGAATATCCCTTCCAATGAACTATTGGACATCGTCGTTTCGACCTATGCGGAAACAAAGCAGGTCGATTTGGATCAAAAAAAGATTCTGGAATTTATTGCGGCCAAAGGCCTTACAGCTACCAGGGATGATAGTGGCGTGTACTATATTGTAACACAGGAGGGTCCGGCTACCGGTGCGGTCATTGATATGGCCAGCAGTCTGACGCTAAACTATACTGCACGTTTCTTTAACGGAACAGTGTTTGATTCAACTACAGATGGGACATTTAAGGTAGAACTGACCGGCGTAATTGACGGATGGTCCGTGCTGAAGAAATTTAAAAAAGGCACCAAAGTCCGGTTATTGGTTCCTTCATTCAAGGCTTACGGCACCACAGGCAGGACAGATCAGGTAACCGGAGCAACGATCATAGAACGGAATGCGAATCTCGATTTTGAGATTGAAATCGCTGATGTGGTTAACTAAATCAATCTATTGATTTAGCGCTTCCTTAAAAACTTTTAATACTCTTTCTCTTGCAAAAGCATGGTCAACAATAGGTTGGACATGCTTTTGTTGTTTGTATTCAGGTAGCCAATGGTCTATGTATTCGTTTTTAGGATCAAATTTCTTAGCCTGAAGTTCCGGGTTGAACACCCTGAAGTAAGGGGCAGCATCGTTGCCACAACCACAGGCCCACTGCCAGCCACCCACATTACTCGCCATTTCGTAGTCCAGCAGTTTTTCTGCAAAATAATGTTCTCCCCAGCGCCAGTCGACCAGGAGGTGCTTGGTTAGAAAGCTGGCGACCACCATTCGGACCCTGTTGTGCATAAAGCCGGTTTGGTTGAGTTGCCTCATTCCGGCATCGACCAGTGGATAACCTGTTTTTCCTTTGCACCATGCCTCAAATTCTTTCTCATCGTTTCTCCATTTGATGCGGTCGTAGGCCGGTTTGAAGGAACTTCGACTGGTATACGGAAAGTGCCACAGGATCATCATATAGAAGTCCCGCCATGCTAGTTCAGAAAGCCATTTTTCGGCGTGACGGGCAATTGCCTCTTTAGCCGCATCGCGAATGCTTATGGTGCCAAATCGCAGGTGCATGCCGATATGGGTGGTGGAATCCTTTGCTGGAAAATCCCTTTGTGTTTCATAGATAGTGAGCTTAGCCTCAAAATCTGTAGCAGGGAATTTTTGTCCGGACAACTCAAAGTTCATGTCCCGGAGTGATGGCATTTTTGGCTGGCTGACAGGCAGAAGGTTTTTGAGGTACTTTTTTACTGGATAGGGTTTGGTGTAAAAATCATTGAGCTTAAGTTGCCATTGACGAAAGTAGGGAGTGAATACTGTATAGGGTTTGCCATCTGCCTTTAAGATCTCACCCTTTTCAAACAAGACCTGGTCTTTGTAAGTATGAAATGCAATACCTTCAGAGGTTAAGTACTCGGCAAGCATGTCGTCACGTTCCCTGGCATAAGGCTCATAGTCGTGATTGGTGAATACCGCATTTACCTGGTACTCGGACAGCACTTCGGTCCATGCCTTCTCAGGAGTGCCATATTTCACGAGGATAGAGGACTGATGTGTAGCCAGGGTTTTGTTCATGTCTTCCAAAACCTGGTGAATGAAAGTCACCCGCGCGTCCTTACGGTCAGGTAATTTATCCAGGATGTTTTTGTCGAATATAAATAAAATCAAAACCGGATATTCCCCTTTAAGTGCGTGGTATAAGGCAGCTTGGTCATCCAGCCGCAAATCCCTTCTCAGCCAACAGATGTTTATTGTTTTCTTCATTTTTGGTAAATGTCTGCTAAAGCATCTTCAAGGTGGGTGTATTTAAAACGGAATCCTTCGTCAAGCAATTTCTGAGCAGAGGTATTGTTGCTGATCAGTACAATGACATTCATCTTGCCCAGAATCATTTCAAGCACTTTTTCTGGTACACGAATTGGCCAGACCGGACGGTGCAGTGATTTTGCCACTGCTTTGGTAAGCGTAGCATTGGTGACCGGAAAAGGAGCGCAGGCGTTATAAGCGCCATTCATCCGCGGATCATTCAATGCCTGGTCAAACATATTGACCAAATCATCTACATGTACCCAGGGAATCCATTGATTTCCACTTCCCAATGGTGCGCCGGCAAACAAACGTATGGGTTTATCCAGTGCAGCCAGAGCCCCTTCATTTTTGGCCAGTACGAATCCTATTCGGAGTTTAACGATCCTCATGCCCAGGTTTTTACCCTGATCCACAGCGTCTTCCCAGATTTTACAGCATTCTGCCAGAAAACCGTAACCGTTAGGTGACGACTCAGTCAGGATCTCGTCACCACAATCACCATAATAACCAACTGCCGAGGCAGAGATAAAAGTTCTGACAGGCGTATTGGTATCTTTAATCAGTTTTAGCAACATCTGCGCGGCAAGCGCCCTGCTGTCTATTATTTTTTGTTTGCGCTCTTTTGTCCATTTCTTTCCGGCTATATTTTCCCCGGCGAGATGAATGACGGTGTCTACGCCCTCGATACAGGCCGGATCAATGTAGTTTTTATAAACGTCCCAAAGATAAATATTGGTGTTTTTTAGGTTTACGCGCTTTCTGACCAGTACCGAAATGGTGTGTCCCTCTGCATGAAGTTTTTGAATGAGTTTTTTGCCGACAAGACCGGTTGCCCCGGTAATGAGTATGTGCTTCTTCATAATGAATAAACTTTATGTCCGGGTTTTAGTTTTAATAAATGCAAGATAAGCGCAGTTTTTTGTTTTGCTTATGTAAATATTGCATTAGTCATTCTAACTAACGTAAAAATTCGTATATTTTTGTCAGCTATTAACACAAAGCTCAGCTAAAGGCAAATGAAATCTAAAAAGATATTGGTTTGGTTTAGAAATGATCTGCGCCTGCATGACAACGAAATGCTGGTAGAGGCCGTCGCTAAATCAGATTGTATTCTACCGGTCTATTTTTTTGATCCCAGGTATTTCGGGCTTACCAGGTTTGAAACAGCGAAAAGCGGGTTGAGCAGGACCAGGTTTCAGATCGAAAGTATCGCTGCGCTTAGAAAAGCCTTTCAGCATCTGGGTGGCGATATTTTGCTGATCCAGGGTAGACCGGAAGATCACATACCTGCTCTTGCCGAGCAGTTCGAAATATCAGAAGTATACCACCACCGTGAAGTTGGCCCCGAGGAAACGACCATTTCCGTGCATGTAGAAGATGCCTTGTGGAAACAAAAAATCAACCTGAAGCATTTTATAGGGCATACGCTCTACAATAAAGAAGATCTTCCTTTTCCCATAAAAGATATTCCTGACGTATTTGCCCAGTTTAAGAAAAAAACGGAAAGGGATGCGATTGTAAAGTCTTGTTTTGAAGCCCCTGAAAGCATCTCATTTGTAGCGAATGACAATTGGGGCGATCTTCCGGAGCTGAAGGATTTGGGTTTTGATACGACAGATTTTAGTGAGCAATATAAATATGCCAATGGCGGTGAAGCGGAGGGATTGGAACATCTTGAAAATCTGCTGAAGCCTGGCTCTGAGATCTACCAAAAAATTAGCACGAAACAAGCTGCTGAAAAACCCGGATTCTCCTCAAAACTGTCGGCCTGGCTTGCGCTGGGTTGTCTATCACCCCGAAAAGTATACTGGCAGTTTAAAAGGGCCGAAAACGAATATGGAGGCAATGCCAATTTTAACCAGGTCTTACTGGGCCTGTTGTGGCGCGATTACTTTAGGTTTATGTTCAAAAAGCATGGCATCAAATTTTTTAGTGAACCTGGATTTGAAGAACTTTTTCTTGCCCCTGTAGAAGCAGATTCGCAGGCCATAAAAGACTGGAAAGCTGGCAAAACCGGTCACCCCCTGGTGGACGGTTACATGCAGGAGCTCAACCACTCCGGATTTATCCCACATGCCGGAAGGCTGATTGTAGCCACCTTTTTGGTGCACGTCATGAAGGTCCATTGGACAAAGGGAGCCGCTTATTTTGAAGAGAAACTGACGGACTATTCACCGGCCAGTAATTGGGGCAATTGGGCAAATGTAGCCGGCGCCGGGCTGACTGCCGGAACAAAAGGTGCCTATGACCTTGAAAAGCAATTTAAGATTCTTGACGCTGTAGTTTTATATTAATTACTATCTTCGACAAGATTGTTAAACAAAAATAATTTTTGAAACTTTGTTGTTTAACGTTTGTTATCATCTAGTAGCGTGAAGAAATTTTCAATCAGTGACATCGAGAACCTTGTAGGTATTAAAGCTCATACCATCAGGGCTTGGGAAATCAGGTACAATCTGGTACCCCCAAAGCGCACGTCCACTAACATCAGGTATTACGATGAGGATGATCTTAAGGCGCTTCTTAATATTGCCACGCTAAACGAAAACGGTTATAAAATCAGCAAGATTGCAGAGATGAGCCAGCGACAGATCACTGATCTCGTTAGTCAGTTAAAAACGGATTGGAACAACGATTCTGTGCAAATGCTCAACTTGTCTAACGCTGCAATTAAATACGACGAACGGGCTTTTTCGGCGATATTGGCTGGCTGTATCAAAGAAATGGGATTGGTTGATGCCATGGATATAGTTTTGTTTCCCTTCATGAAAAGAGTGGGTATGCTATGGCAGACAGGGGCTATTGATCCTTCTCATGAACATTTTGCGTCGACTTTGATCCGTGACCGCCTGATCGTAGAAATAGATAAGTTAAAAAAGCCTGTGAAGGCCGAGGCCAAGAAGTTTCTTTTGTTCCTGCCGGAAGCGGAAATGCATGAAATAGGTCTGCTCTTTGCGCGGTATCTTTTGAAAAAGTGCGGTCAGCACACCCTTTATCTCGGTTCTGAAGTTCCCTATCCCGACCTTAAAAAGGTAGTGGAGTCTTATCAGCCTGATTACGCTTTCATCGTACTCACCTCGCTCAATCTCGGTAAAAGCATCAATAAGGTGATCGCGAAGGTAATGGATAGCCTCAACGTGCCGCTTTTAGTGGCAGGAAGTTTGATTTCAGAATTTGATATCCTTGTAAAAGATCAGCTTACACCCTTAAAGAACGTTTGTGACATGGTTGAATTTCTCGAAGATTTATAGTCATCTTTGCCTGTTTTTTAAGGTAAAAAAAACCTAATTTTGCAACACTTACAGCAATTCATACATAATGGATAATTTATCTTATCTCAACGGCGCCAATGCCGAATACATAGAATCCTTATATCAATCGTATAAAGAAGATCCGAATTCGGTTGAATTTGGATGGCAGAAGTTCTTTGAAGGCTTCGATTTTGGAAGAACTTCATCTGGTACTACGGTCAGCGCGGAAGCTCCGGAACACTTTTTAAAGGAGATTAATGTTTTAAACCTGATCAACGGGTACCGGCAGCGGGGACATTTGTTTACGCGTACCAATCCGGTAAGAGAGCGCAGACAGCATACCCCGACACTGGATATCGAGAACTTTGGTTTATCAGCATCTGACCTGGATGTGGTCTTCAATTCCGGTATCGAAATTGGGATTGGTGCGGCCAAACTCAGTGATATTGTCGCATTTCTCAAACAAACTTATTGTCATTCAATAGGTGCGGAATACAAATACGTACGTACGCCAGAGGTCCTGAGCTGGATCGAAAAGAAAATGGAAGGTGCACGCAATACCCCTGATTTCTCTATAGATGAGAAACGCAGGATCCTCAAAAAACTGAACGAAGCCGTAAGTTTTGAGAACTTCCTGGGTACCAAATTCCTGGGTCAGAAGCGCTTCTCTTTGGAAGGTGCAGAGGCTTTGATCCCGGCATTGGATTCGGTAATTGAAAAAGGAGCAGCCCTGGGCATTGAGGAATTTGTAATTGGGATGGCGCACCGGGGACGTTTGAACGTACTGGCCAACATCATGCAAAAGACCTATAAAGATATTTTTGCTGAGTTTGAAGGTAAAGGATATAGTGCAGAGTCGCCATTTGGTGGCGATGTGAAATACCACCTGGGTTATTCGACAGATGTGACTACCAATGACGGCAAAAGCGTACACTTAAGCTTGTGTCCGAATCCTTCTCACCTGGAGACCGTTAACGGTGTGGTGGAAGGAATGACCCGTTCTAAGATAGACTTTAAATATGGCGGTGATAATGCACGCATTGCACCGATCCTGATCCATGGAGATGCTTCTGTTGCCGGACAAGGCATCGTTTACGAGGTGATCCAGATGGCAGGTCTTGATGGCTATAAAACAGGTGGTACCATTCACCTGATCATCAACAACCAAATTGGTTTTACAACGAATTTTAAAGACGGACGTACCAGTACTTACTGTACGGATATCGCCAAAGTAACATTGTCACCAGTGTTTCATGTAAACGGCGATGATGTAGAGGCATTGGTTTACGCCATTAATCTGGCGATGGAATACCGTCAGCGCTATAAAAATGATGTTTTCATCGATATCCTTTGCTACAGAAGATTTGGCCATAACGAGGCAGATGAGCCTAAGTTTACACAACCTATGCTATACAAGCTGATCGAGCAACATGCCAATCCGAGAGACATTTACATGCAGCAACTGATTGCGGAAGGGAAACTGGAAGCTGGTCTTGCTAAAGAACTGGAGAAGGAATTCAAAGGCATCTTGCAGGCGAGGTTAAATGAAGCTAAAGAGGTCACTTCTACTTATCAGGATGTGAAATTTGGTGGCGCCTGGTCGGATATGCGTATTGCCACACCAAAAGACTTTGAAGAGTCTCCAAACACAGCTGTTAAACAAACGACGCTATTGGAGATTGCCAGGCGAATCAGCACATTGCCATCAGATAAAAAATTCTTTAAGAAAATTGAGAAGCTGTTTGATGAGCGCAGTAAAATGGCCAATACGACCCACGTGTTTGACTGGGCTATGGGCGAGCAACTGGCTTATGGTACTTTACTTGCTGAAGGAAAACGGGTTCGCCTGAGCGGTCAGGATGTAGAGCGCGGAACTTTCTCTCACCGTCACGCCGTCATTACACTGGAGGACTCTGAAGAGGAGTATATCCCGCTAGCGAATATTTCTGATCAGCAGGCGCCTTTTGACATTTACAATTCTCATCTTTCTGAATATGGTGTATTGGGTTTTGAATATGGTTATGCCATGGCCAACCCGAATGCGCTAACCATTTGGGAAGCTCAGTTTGGCGATTTCTTCAATGGAGCCCAGATTGTCATAGATCAATATATCGCCAGTGCAGAAACCAAATGGCAGCGTGAAAACGGCTTGGTAATGTTACTGCCCCATGGCTATGAAGGTCAGGGTCCGGAGCACTCCTCGGCACGTATAGAGCGTTTCATGGAGCTTTGCGCGGATTACAACATGCAGATCACCAACTGTACCACGCCTGCTAACTTCTTCCATGCTTTGCGCAGACAGTTTAAACGTGATTTTAGGAAGCCGTTGGTGGTATTTACGCCAAAGAGTCTTTTACGCCATCCACAATGTGTATCTAAGCTTGAGGAATTTACAGATGGGAAGTTTCAGGAAGTGATTGATGACCAAACTGTGAAGCCGTCCGCTGTAACGAGAGTGTTGTTTTGCTCTGGAAAGATCTATTATGAATTGCTGGAAAAACAACAAAAGGACCAAACCAAACATGTGGCTTTGGTTCGGGTAGAGCAGTTGTACCCTACGCCGCTTGCCCAGATGGAGGCCGTATATAAAAAGTACAAGAATGCTGAAGAAGCAGTGTGGGTACAGGAAGAGCCTGAGAACATGGGCGCATGGCCATATTTGCTCCGCAGACTAAGAAAAACTATCTTTAGTGATATTGAGGTAATCTCAAGAAAAGAAAGCAGCAGTACTGCAACCGGATTTGCAAAACAACATGCCGATCAGCAAGCTTATATTTTAGCTAAAGCATTTGAGACGCCAGTTACAGAAAAGGAGCAGAAGATTGCTAAAAAGTCGGTAAGCAAAGTATATAACGTAGATTAGAATAAATAATACACCCTGTTATGAGTATAGAAATAAAAGTTCCGCCGGTTGGCGAGTCGATAACCGAAGTTGTTTTATCCCGTTGGGTGAAAAATGACGGTGATGCAGTAGAGATGGATGAAGTGATTGCTGAGTTGGAGTCTGATAAAGCAACATTTGAGTTGACTGCTGAACAAGCCGGAACTTTAAAAACAGTGGCGGCTGAAGGAGATACCCTTGCAATCGGCGCTGTAGTTTGTAAAATTGAAGATGGTGGCGCTGCGCCAAAAGCTGCCGCTCCTACGCCTGCTCAGGAAGAGAAAGCTGTGGTAGCTGAAGAAAAGGCTGCTGCACCTGTAGCTGAAAAACAAGGCGAAAGCTATGCGACCGGAACTCCTTCACCGGCAGCTGGCAAAATATTGGCCGAGAAAGGCATTGAAGCAGGTGCTGTAGCAGGCACAGGAGTAGATGGCCGGATTACCAAAGAAGATGCTCAGAATGCGCAAAAAGCAGCGCCTGCAAAAGCAGAACCTGCAGCAGCTAAAGCTCCGGTTGCGGCAGCAGTAGCCGGCTCCAGGAATGAGCGCCGGGAAAAGATGTCGCCATTGCGTAAAACGGTAGCCAAGCGTTTGGTAACTGTTAAAAACGAAACTGCCATGCTGACCACATTCAATGAGGTCAACATGAAGCCGATCATGGACTTGCGTGGCAAATACAAAGACCAGTTTAAGGAAAAATACGGTGTAGGTCTGGGCTTTATGAGTTTCTTTACCAAAGCGGTATGTGAAGCCTTAAAAGACTTCCCTTCGGTAAATGCACGCATTGATGGCGAATCTGTCATATTTAATGACTTTGCAGACATCTCTATCGCAGTTTCTGCTCCTAAAGGGTTGGTTGTTCCGATCATCAGGAATGCAGAAAGCATGAGCCTTGCACAGATTGAAAAAACTGTCATTGAACTGGCTACTAAAGCACGCGACAGCAAATTGACGATAGAAGAAATGACAGGTGGAACATTCACCATTACCAATGGCGGTGTCTTTGGTTCGATGATGTCCACTCCGATCATCAATGCGCCACAATCGGCCATATTGGGTATGCACAACATCATTGAGCGCCCGGTAGCTGAAAAAGGTGAAGTGGTGATCCGCCCGATGATGTACGTAGCTTTGTCTTATGACCACAGGATCATTGATGGAAGAGAATCTGTAGGCTTCCTGGTTAGGGTAAAACAACTATTGGAAGATCCAGCAAGATTATTATTAGGCATCTAGTAAACAAACACTTATTAAAAAGGCGGCTTCAATTTCTATTGAAGCCGCCTTTTTTATTGGACAGGTATTTACCGGATTATAATGCTTTTGTCTGGATATAGAAATTCGGATCAGCTTTGAAGTTGTCCTTATTGATTTGCCGGTCGACCGCAATTGCCTTCCACATCGTACCAGGTTTAATCCAGGAGAAACTACCTGGCTTCAGGCTTACTTTTACGGGCATATCAAAATTCTTTACCGCACCCGTCCACCTGTAGCGGAGCTGACCATCGGCAATTTTATAATCCAGTTGAGGAATACCTGTATGCCGCAGGTACTGGTCAAATATCTTCTGCAGGTGAAGACCAGACCTTTGTGCAATAAAAGCTTCTACCTGCTGGGTCGTCACTGTTTGATGATAAAATGTTTTATTCAAGCCCCGCAGGATGCTGCGGAATTTGTCGTCATCAGCTATGAGCTGACGGATCAGGTGAACCAGGTTGGCACCTTTATAATACATATCACCGGAGCCTTCTTTGTTGACACCATACGGCCCGATAATCGGTATATCGTTCTTGATTTTTTTCCGGACACCGATTACGTATTCAGCACCCGCCTTTTTTCCTTGTTCCGACTCCGTAAACAAAGCTTCCGAATAATTTGTAAAACCCTCATGGACCCACATGTCGGCAATATCTTTCGTCGTGATGTTGTTGGCGAACCATTCATGGCCGCTTTCATGGATGGTAATAAAATCAAATTTCAATCCCCAGCCGGTCTCCGACAAGTCCTTTCCGAGGTAACCCATTTTAAACTGGTTGCCATAAGCCACCGCGCTCTGGTGCTCCATGCCCAGGTGTGGTGCTTGTACCAGTTTATAACCATCTTCGTAGAAGGGGTAGGGGCCAAACCAGTGTTCAAAAGACCGGAGCATGGGTTTCACATCTGCATCCCAGTGCGGGCGCGCTTTGGTGCTGTCTTCGCGGAGTGACCAGAAATCTAACGAAAGCTTTCCTTTTTCACCAGCGTACTCATCTGTCCAATGTGCATATTTACCAATGTACACACTGATGTTGTAATTGTTGATCGGGTTGGCCACAAACCAGTTGTATTGCGTATAGCCATCCGATTTTGGGACGATACTTCGCAGGCGGCCGTTTGATACTTCCTGAAGTTCTTTGGGGACGCTTACGCTGACCAGCATGCTGTCTACTTCATCACTTTGGTGGTCTTTGGTGGGCCACCAGCAACTGGCGCCCAGACCCTGGCAAGCCACGGATACCCATGGATTTCCCGATTTGTCTTTTGTAAATATAAAGCCCCCGTCCCATGGTGGGTTTTTGGCGACTAACGGATTTCCCGAATAAAACACGGTGAAGCGGGCATTGCTCCCTTTTTTTATCTCTTCTGGAAAGCTGACAAAAACAGCATTAAATTCTCTTTTAAAAGGAAGTTCAGTTCCTTTGTAAACTACTTTTTCGACCTTCATATTGGCAAACAAGTCGAACTGCAGCCTGCTGAAATTTCTGGTAGCGGTAAATACAAACTCATTGCTGCCGCTAATGAACTTTCGCTCAATATCTATTTTCACATCCAGATGATAGTACCTGATGTCATAACAAGTACGCAGCGGGGTAAGCATGCCCCTCAGCGTATCTGCCCTGCTGAATTCTGGCTTCGCGCTGCCGAGCTGAGCACGGGCATCGCCAGTTAAACAAAACAGGCCTATACAAAAAAGATACAGTAGTTTTTTCATGCTAAGGTCTCAGTACAGTGATGCTCAAAGAGGATGCATTGTGCACATCATGGAAAATACGGTGTGTTGCTTTTTGAAAATCCGCGGGTTCAGCTTCATAGATATTCATAAATTTCTGAGGATTGCGGTCGGCCAGGGGGAACCAGGAATTCTGGATCTGCACCATGATGCGGTGTCCTTTTTTAAACGTATGGCCCACATCAGGCAAGGTATAGTTGACCTTGGTAATCATTCCGGGCTCCATGGCTTCCGGCTTCTCAAAACTGTTGCGGTATTTACCACGCATGATCTCGCCGCGAACCAGCATCTGGTAGCCACCCATCAGGATGTTTTTTGGATTGACAACCGGATTGGGCGCATCCTCAGGATAAACGTCGATCAGTTTAACGACATAATCTGCATCCGAACCAGTCGTCGACACCACCAGATTGGCCATCAATGGTCCTGTCAGGGTTATGTCCTCGGTCAGGGCTTCCGTCTGGTAGACCTTTACATCAGGCCTGCGGGCTGCAAAACGCTGGTCGTCGATCATGTATTCCCTTGTCCTTTTTGCCTGTACGCCATCCTGGTAAGGAACCGGTTTGTTGGGGTCACTTACATACTCGTCCCAACTATCCGTTCTGCCCACTTTTTCAAAACCCAATTTGCCATTTGGCTGTAGGTAGAGCGTTTTAGTTTCCGTATCCTTCGGTGGCCAGGTATCAAATTTCTTCCATTCGTTGCTTCCTGTTACGAAGATGTTTGCTTCTGCGGGTTTAAAGTCACCCTCAGCTTTCAGGTAATATTTGAAGAAAGGTAATTCAAAACGTTCCTGGTATTCGGTGCTCGTTGGTTGTCCAAATTCAATATCCCCAAAACTACTGCCGGTACTGCGTACCCATCCGCCGTGAAACCAGGGCCCCATTACCAGGATGTTATTGGCGCCCGGATTTTGCTTTTCTATGCTTTTGTAAGTGGCGAAAGTCCCGTAAGCATCCTCGGCGTCAAAGAAGCCTCCGACCACCATTACCGCCGGTTTTACATTGGTTAGGTGCGGCTGGACGTCTCTTGCGCGCCAGAAAGTATCCAGGTTCGGGTGTGCAAACAAATTGTTCCAAAACCGGATGCTGTCGCCAAAATACTTGTCTTTTAGGTTTTTAACAGATCCTGCCTCCAGGTAGAAGCGGTAGTTGTCCGCTATGGCGAACTTAAACGCTTTAGGGCCCAGATCAGGAGTAATCGGCTTTGGTCTCGGTACGCCAAACGTACTCATGAAACCAAAAGCATCCATTAAAAATAAAGCACCGTTGTGGTGAAAATCGTCACCCTTAAACCAATCCGTTACCGGGGCCTGCGGCGACACCGCTTTCAATGCCGGATGTGCACCAGGCAGGGAAGTCGTAGAATAAAACCCAGGATAAGAAATGCCATAAATCCCAGCTTTGCCATTGTTGTTTTTGATGTTTTTGACCAGCCAGTCTATCGTGTCATACGTGTCGGTACTTTCGTCAATATCTTTCTTGCTTTTCTTATTTACAGCCTGCGGCCTGATGTCATCAAAGGTGCCCTCGCTCATCCACCTGCCACGGACATCCTGGTACACAAAGATGAAACCCTCGCGCATCATGGCAGGGAAGTTACCTAGGCTCGTCTTGTATTTGTCAGCACCATAAGGGGCAACCGTATAGGGCGTCCTGTTGATCAGAAAAGGATATTTTTTACTCTGATCTTTCGGCATGTAGATCGAAGTAAACAATTTAACACCATCCCGCATGGTAATCTGTTTTTCTATTTTGGTATAATTGGCCAAAACATAAGCAGAATCCGTCAGTTGGGCAGAACAGGCGGACACTGAAAAAAGTGAAACGGCCAGGAGCCAGAGAATTTTAATACGAGCCATGATGAAATAATAAGATTTATGGCTTAAATATAAGAAATGCAAAGCTCAGGTTCCATATTTCGCCATAGGTTTCTTAACTTAGCACTGTAAAAAAATCCTTTATATGCAATACGATGTAGTGGTAATTGGCTCGGGTCCGGGCGGTTACGTTGGAGCAATAAGATGCGCCCAGTTAGGCTTGAAAACAGCGGTTATCGAAAAATATAAAACCTTTGGCGGCACTTGTCTGAATGTGGGCTGTATCCCGTCCAAGGCATTGCTGGACTCTTCAGAGCATTTCCACAACGCCGCACACAGTTTTGGTACCCATGGTATCGATTTGAAAGACCTGAAAGTCAACATGCCGCAAATGATCGCACGCAAGAACGATGTCGTGGCGCAAAATACAGCAGGCATCCAATACCTGTTTAAAAAAAATAAGATAGATACTTTTGAAGGCCTTGGCTCCTTTGTAGACAAAAATACCATTAAGATCAGCAAGGCAGACGGTACCGAAGAAACCATTACGGCTAAAAATGTAATCATCGCCTCCGGGTCAAAACCAACAGCATTGCCATTTTTACCAATCGATAAAAAACGCATCATTACCTCTACTGAGGCCCTGAACATCACCGAAGTGCCAAAGCAAATGATCGTCATCGGCGGTGGGGTTATCGGACTCGAACTGGGTTCTGTCTATGCCCGTTTGGGAACTAAAGTTTCTGTGATCGAATTTTTACCATCTATTATCGCCACTATGGATGCCGGATTGGGCAAGGAACTTCAACGTGTGCTCAAAAAATCTTTGGGTATGGAGTTCTTCATGGGGCATAAAGTAACCGGGGCAACTGTAAAGGGCAAGAAAGTAACCGTTACGGCCGACAATGCCAAAGGGGAGCAAGTAAGTTTCGAGGCGGATTATTGCATCGTAGCTGTGGGCCGTACTGCTTATACCGCAGGTCTTGGTTTGGAGAACATCGGGATCAAAACCGAAGAACGAGGAAACAAAATCCCGGTAAATGACCACCTGGAAACTTCTGTTCCCGGAGTTTACGCCATTGGTGATGTGATCAAGGGTGCCATGCTGGCTCACAAAGCAGAAGACGAAGGCGTCTATGTTGCCGAGACCATAGCCGGACAAAAACCGCACATCAATTACAACCTGATCCCCGGTGTGGTGTATACCTGGCCGGAAGTGGCCTCAGTAGGGTATACCGAAGAGCAACTAAAAGAAAAAGGTACTGCCTACAAAGCTGGTTCATTTCCTTTTAAAGCGAGTGGCAGGGCCAAAGCGAGTATGGATACCGACGGTTTCGTTAAGGTGCTGGCCGATGCCAAAACAGATGAAATCCTGGGCGTACATATGATCGGCCCACGTGCCGCGGATATGATTGCCGAAGCAGTTGTCGCCATGGAATTCAGGGCATCAGCAGAAGACATCGCCAGAATTTGCCATGCACATCCAACCTATACAGAAGCTTTAAAAGAAGCAGCAATGGCGGCTACTGACAACAGGGCCATCCACATTTAAGGAAATCAAATACAATAAAGAAAAGGGCCGCAGATTATTCTGCGGCCTTTTTTGCTAAGGAGGGATAAGTCTCAAACAAACCCTTTATGGCAATCTCAATCAATCTCAAATGTTCGTACTGGTGCCCGTGCTGCACCTCTACATTGATGTATGGGATCTTGTTGGCCATGGCATAGACAGATAAAGAACCGTCCTCCGGGCCCCCTTCAGACTGAAGGATCACGTTGACATTCTGTTTTTTAAAATGGTTAAAAAGCGCGATTTCTGTCACCAAAATCAGGTCATCCGGATCCATTTCCGGATTGACATGTACCGAATCAGCGGTCTCCTCCAGAGTAGCGCCCTTTTGATACGATAAAATTCCGAAGCCATCCTCGCCGTTGTTGTGCAGGGTAAATAGATAGCCTAGTTTTTTTGGGTTATAGTAGTTCAGGATCTGTTCTGATACACCTTCAAGCTGTTTAATCACGCTGTCACTGTCGATGTTCCGGTACTTGTCCAGGCCAATTACCCGTCCTCCGTAAGAATAGATGCTATTGGGGTCTGTCTGAAAGCTTACGCCATTAAAGTTAAACCTGAAATTCCGTGTTCCGCCATATTGGCAATCTATCAAAGTGCCCCCGCTAAACTGTATGTACTCAAAAGCTGCTTTAACGCCCGTATCCTCATCATCATGGATCACCAGGAACTGGATTTTCGGCTTGCCGTAGCTGTATTTGACCAGGTTGATGTTCAGGTCGTTCAGACGGATTTTAGCTGTGTCCATGAGCATACCTTCAAATACCGGAGGATGCTGGGCTTTTGACAGGAATGAAAAACAACAAAAGAGGAAAATTAAACAGGTGTATTTCAGCATCATGCAATTAATACGCCCAAAATAATTATAATAGTTTAGACCTTAAAGCAAAAGAGGAACTTTTTAGGGTTCCTCTTTTATTTATTTCATCAATAATTTAGTGTTTTACTTCCAAATCGTATTCTAAAACATCTTTATGATCGTATGGTTCTGCCATCAGCTCATCAATTGTCTTGCCTTTCTTGTTGAAGCCTAATTTATCGAGCATAATGTCAAAAATTAAGTACACAACCGGAACCACAATCAGGGTCAGGAATAACGAACTCGTCAATCCACCTACAATTACCCAGGCCAGACCATTTTTCCATTCCGCACCTGCACCACTAGCTAATGCGATCGGAAGCATACCGAAGATCATGGCGATGGTCGTCATCAGGATCGGTCTCAAACGTGCATGGTTGGCCAATACCAGAGCTTCTATAGTCGATTTTCCTTCCGCTTTCATGTGGTTGGTAAAGTCGACCAGGATAATCGCATTTTTCGCTACCAGCCCCATCAGCATGATCAAACCAAGAATGGTGAAGATACCGATTGAATTGTTGGTCAGTGCCAATGCCAGGAATGCACCGATCAATGCCAAAGGCAACGAGAACATCACCACCAATGGATAAACAAAACTGTCATATAGGGCCACCATGATCAGGTATACCAATAATACCGAGGCCAGTAATGCGATACCCAGTGTACCAAATCCATCGGCCTGGTTTTCCTGATCTCCGCCCCATACATAGCTTACGCCAACTGGTGCTTTCAAGGTGCCATCTTTCTGCATGTCTTTTAGTTTCTGATCGAACTCGGCAACCACGGTTCCCGTAGGGCGACCGATAGACTGGGCTTTAACAGATACAGAAGTCGATTTGTTCAAACGCTCCAGCTGACTCGGGCCCGAACCCTCGGTGATCGTTGCGAACTGAGACAGCTTAATTTGTGCCCCATTGGTATTTACAAAAATCAGGTTACGCACATCATCAATGTTCTTCCTGTTGAAATCCTGGTACTGTATATTGATGTCGTACTCGTACTCACCTTTTCTATATTTACCATCAGTGTTACCACTATAGGCAGTTTGCATTGTTGTACCTACCGTTTGCAAGGTCAGGCCAACAGCGGACATCTTATCACGGTCTACTTGGACGTTGATCTCCGGCGTACCTTTTTCTACCGACAGTTTGATCTCCGTAGCACCGGCAATGCTGCCAAGCACTTTCTGTGCACCTTCCGCATATTTCAGCGCGCTGTCCAGATCAGAGCCAATCACCACCAATTGGATCGGTGCATTTTCAGCGATACCCAAAATACTGATCGGAACTGTTTTGACTTTCGTGCCAACCAAGAGCTTGGCCAGGGCGCGGCTCATTTTCGTAGCGAAGATGTCAGAAGAAACACCTTCACGTTTATCACGCTCCACCAGTTTCACATTGATCTCAGACTTGTAAGCTGTAGCCTGTGTACCACCGAAGTCACCACTGGCTTGTCCCACAGTTGTGATCAACTGGGTAATTTCAGGCTGCTGTTTCAGGAAAGCTTCCGCCTTCTGGGTAAAGAAGTTGGTCTGCTCCAGCGGGGCATCTTTTGGTAATTCAATTTGAATCAGGAACTCCCCTTTATCAGATTTAGGGAAAAACTCAGAACCAATAAAACCAGCTCCGGCCAGCCACATGGCACCTGCGAAAAGGACCACAACGGCCGCCATCGTACGTCTCTTGTGGTTCAGCGACCAGGTCAGGATATTGGTTACCCAAATTGTAAATTTCTTCAGTTGTCTTTCAAACCACAGAATAAATCTTCCAAACATGTTTTTGCCTTCAATGTGCTCCAGTTTACCATACCTTGAAAATAACAAAGGTACGATGGTGAAAGAGGCAACCAATGAAAGTAAAGTTGCAATGATTACAACCACGCAAAACTGGCGCAGAATGTTGGATACCAGTCCCGAACTGATCGCAATCGGAAAGAACACCACCACAATTACCAGGGTGATCGACACAACCGTAAAACCAATCTCTCTTGTCGCATCCGATGCCGCTCTTACCTTATTCTTGCCCATCTCCATGTGCCGCTGGATGTTTTCCAGTACCACAATCGCGTCATCCACCAGGATACCGACCACCAGGGAAAGTCCTAATAAAGACATCAGGTTCAAAGTAAAGCCAAACATACTGATCCCGATAAATGTCGCAATCAGGGATGCCGGAATGGAAACCATTACGATTAATGCATTCCGTAAACTGTGCAGGAAAAACAACATCACAAAAGCCACCAAAATAACGGCCAGGATCAAATCGTGGATTACCGCATTCGCAGATTCCAGGGTAAAGATCGAACTGTCGTTGACGATTTTGATATCCAGTTTGCTGCCAGCATATTCTGCTTTCAGTTTGTCAATTGCTTTATGCACACCCTTACTCACCTCTACCGCATTCGCATCACTTTGTTTGATGATCTGAATGGCAATCGCTCCTTTTCTGTCGATACGTGCCAGTTTTTCTGTTTCTTTTTGCGAATCCTGAACATCGGCCACATCACCTAAACGGATCTGCGCACCATCCTTGGCGGTAGTCACCACCAGGTTTCTCAATTCTTCAATACTTCTGTATTTACCAGACAAACGGATCAGTACATCCTGATTTTGTGTCTTGATACTTCCGGTAGGGAAATCCAGGTTGGAACTTAAAATCAGTTGCTGCACCTGTGGAACCGAAAGGTTGTAACCCTGCAGTTTGTCCGCATCCAGAGAAACCTGGATTTCACGTTCAGAACCACCGATCAGGTTGACCTGTGCAATACCACTTACCCTGGAAATAACCGGGGCAATACGTTTGTCCACCAAATCATAAAAGGTAATGTCATCCATATTTGCCGAGGCCGACATGGTAATGACCGGTAAGTCATCCAATGAGAATTTACTTAGCGACGGTGCTTTCACATCATCCGGTAAATCAGAAAGGATGGCATTTACTTTACGTTGCGCATCATTTAATGAAATGTCAATGTTCGCTGCATCAGTTAAAGTGATGGTTACGGTCGACAAACTCTCAAACGAGACCGAGTTGATCTTTTTGATGTTTTCCATCGACGATACCGCATCCTCAATTTTTTTAGTTACCGTATTTTCAACCTCGGCAGGAGAGGCCCCTGGGTAGATGGTTGAAATAGATACCACGTTGTTAGAGAACTTCGGGAGCAACTCATAACCCAACGAAAAGTAACTCAATAGCCCCAGCAAAGTAAGTGCGGTAAATACCACAATTACGAGGGAGGGCCTCTGTATAGATATATCTGTTATCTTCATTTTCTTTTTTCTTATTTCACCACACTTACAGCAGTACCTTCGGCCAGGTTAATCTGTCCGCTAATGATTACAGTTTCACCTTCTTTCAGGCCATCTACAATCTCTACATCATCACCCAAAATACGGCTGGTAACTACCTTACGTACTTTAGCAGTGTTGTTCGCTTTGTCCAGCACAAATACCTGGTTGCTGCTCACACTACCCACAAAGGAAGTACGCGGAACCAAAATGCTTGGTGCTTGTTTAGGGAAGTTGAATACCGCAGTTCCATACATACCAGCTCTCAAACTATTTTTGCTGTTGTTGACTACTTCAACCTCGATTGGGAAGTTCAATGTCGCATCAGCTTTGGCAGCGATGAAAGTCACTTTTCCAGAAAATTGCTCATTTGGAAATACAGAAGATTTGATGTCGATCTGATCCCCTGTTTTGATGCTTGCCACCTGAGATTCATTGACGTTTACTTTAAGTTTCAAACTCGAAACATCAACCAGTTCAAACATTTGCGTACCCTGTGCAGTTACAAAAGCACCCACCTCAACATATTTTTTATTCACGATTCCGTTGATCGGCGATTTCAGATTGGCGTCACTTACCCTTTTAGTAGCACTTTGCAATCTCAAACGTGCATTTTGAACCGCCAGTTTGGCTTGGTCTAACTGCTGTTGTGTTACCCCACCTGTAGCAAATGAACTTGCATACCTCGCTTCATCCCTTACCGCATTTTGAAGATTTGCTTCAGCAGTTTCACGGTCGGTATTGATGATTTCAGCATCTATGCGGGCAAGGACTTGTCCTCTGCTCACTCGGTCACCTTCTTTTACAAAGATCCTGCTTACACGACCAGCACTTTCAGCCATAAAATTCAGTTCCTGTTTAGGTGCAAAGACACCGTTTACAACGAAATCCAAATCAATTACTTTTTTCTCTACCGAAGCTACACGAACGGCAACAGCACCACCACCCTCAGCGATGAAAGAAGTTTTTTCGGCGTTTTTCTTTTTGTTGTTAGTCAACACATACGCAATTGCACCCAGGGCCGCAATAATTACGATTACTATGATAATTACTCTTTTCATTTCTATTGTACTAGTGATTTTATGTTTCCGTTTGATTTGATTAATTGTATTTCAGCGACTTTATAATTTAAAAGCGCCTGGGTATAACTGTTCTGTGCTGCGGTCAGCGAGTTTTCTGTATCCAGAAGATCCGTTAACGAAGCCAGACCATTGTTGTAGTTGTTTTGTGTGCTTTTGTAAATCTCCTGTGCCAGTTGGGCATTCTTGCGTTGCGCGTTGATGGTGTTCAGGTTGTTGCGCAATTGAATCTTGGCATTTTCATAAGCAAGGTTCAGCGAGTTTGTAGATTGTCTTCTGTCTTCTTTTGCTTTTTTGATGTCCACATCCGCCTGGCGCACTTTTGAGCGGGTCAGGAAACCATTGAAGATCGGTACCCTCAATGTCACGCCAACGGCAGATGAACCGTAGCCAATTGCAGCACTGTTAGAACTCAGGAAGTCGAATCCACCACTCTGACTCGAATACGTATAATTTCCGCTTAGCGCCAGTGTAGGGTAATACTCAGCCACATAAGCCTTTCTTTGCAGGGAAAGCAATTTGTCCTGGTTGTCCAGAATCTTAATTTCAGTTCGGTTGCTCAGGTTCACAGAGTCCGCAAATATTGGCAACTGGCTCACCTCTGTTAATTCCGTAGCAGGTAAAGTAACAGGTGTAGTCACCGGCATGCCCATGGCATACTTCAATTGATTTTCCAATTGGGTAATGGAGTTTAGAATTTGTTCCCGCTGTGTAGTCAGATTGGTCATGTTTACCGTAATTCGGTCCACATCAATCTTTCTGGCCAGGCCATTGGCAAACTGGTTGGAGATGATTTTCTCCACGATCTTCACATTTTTGATATTGGTATCGATGACGTTCAGTTGTTGTCTGGTCACCAATACCTGATAATAATTGTTGGCAACCATTTCAATCAATTGTTCCTCTGTCAGCTGCGCAGCCAGGTCATAATATTCCTCGCTAGATCTTGCAGCCTGCAAGCCGGTAAAGACCTGCTGGTTAAAGATTTGTTGGGAAAGCTGAACGCCGGCAGTCGAATTCCATTTCTGGCCAAACTTCAGTGTCTGCAACTGACCTCCAAAATCAACCACTTGCTGACCGATGATAGGATTGTACGTCAGTCCGCTGGTACCGGTAAGTTGCGGCAAAGCCTGTGACCTGACTTCCTCCACTTTGTAGCGGCCTTTTTCGATGTCCAGTTTTGCCTTGCGCATAGCCACATTGTTTGCAATTGCATAGTTCAACGCATCCTTCAGGCTCAGGGTTTGTTGTGCACTCGCCGAAATGGAGGCTGCCAAAACCAGAAAAAGGAGGGGAATTGTTCTTATCTGTTTGATGATCGTATTCATATGATATAATTAGTAGTCTATTGTAGTCCTTTGATAAATATATTGGATAAACTCAGCTGTTTTTCCAGCATTGTTTTTAGTTCCTTTTTACTTGGAAAAAGCTCTTTATTACCATGCATGATACACAAAGAGGTAATTCCAGCCTGACTGTCCAGATAAAGTTCCGCTATTTTGCTCACATCTGTAGGGGCTATTTCACCTTTTTCTATCGATTTTTGAAAAATTTCAGCGTGAAAATCCTCATTTCTCTTCTTCATTCGCAAAAAGTGGGTTTTCAGTTCCTCTGAGTTTAAAGAAGAATCCGGGCTGCCGCCGGATAGGTGCAGCATATAATATTTTTGGAAAAAACGGTGTTTTACTTCCGTGATGCTGCTGAGCCGCTCTATGATCGGTATGTCTGCAAACCTGTCCTTCTCAACAATGTCAAAATAATCTGCAAAGATCTTGTCGATCACACCCAGCACCAGGCTGTTTTTGTCCGGGAAATAATAATACAGGGAAGGCTTGGATACCGATAAATCTTCTGCGATCTCATTCATCGTGGTTTTGTTGATGCCATAATGCATGAAACGCTTAATCGCCCCCTCTATAATCAGTTCCCTTTTCTTATCTGTCTCTACCATTCTACTTTTTTACTTTCTGACTTTTTTATTCCAACGGTCAAAAATACGGCCATATTACGGCATCCCGAATTTTAAGTTTAAAATTAGTGAAAACTGACAATAAAATGACAAATGATCTATTTGGCCTGAAGTCCAGTCAGAAAAATATCGGCAAACATCTTCTCTTTCAGGAAGATCTGCTTGAATTGTTCCTTGCCTGGGAACATCGCTTTGTCTTTAGACAGGATGTTAAAGTGAATGCCAGCCAGGGCATCCAGGAAGATATCGGTGGCTAATTTAGGATCTTCCATTTTCAGTTCACCGCTGGCTATGCCGCGGCTGAACAGGGAACTGACTATAATGGCTTCAAAAGTTCTGGCCCTTTGAAACTTTTCATTCAGGTCGTGCGGCAGGTCCTGACCAATAATCTGGTTGGACTCAAAAAGATTGTAGTATTTCTGAATATAGGCCTGGCGTTTTTGCAATAACTTGATGACGCCCTCGGTAGAAGTAGTGGTTTTATCGATGGACCGGACCAGCTCCCGGCTCATCAATTGCATCAGGTGTTCAATGGTACTGACGTACAAACTCAGCTTATCCGGAAAATAATAATAAAGCAAGGCTTTCGAAAAAGAGATGTCTTTGGCGATCTCCGTCATGGTAGTTTTAGACAGCCCATAATGCGCAAATCTTTTCAGTGCGGCTTCAATAATTAAGACTCTCTTTTTATCCTGATTTTCCATAAAAGCATTGGTGTTCCCTCCTCGGGTATCTTCATAACAATCGATCCCTTGTATATTCAAGCGAAAAATAGGGATTTTTTTTAAATATTGTCCGTGTTATATGAATACAGTGTTAATCCCTTAAATTTGCTTAATTATTAATCATTCATTTTATGTCAGCCCTGCAGAATAACAAACCCTTAAAACCCTACAATACTTTCGGCATCGCTGTGAATGCAAAATATTTTGTAGAAATTTTCAGTGAGCAGGAGCTGATCGATCTGTACAAGAGCGACATCCCCAAAGATCCGTTGCTGGTCATCGGGGGCGGAAGCAATATTTTGTTTACCAAAGATTTTGAGGGGCTGGTGATCAAAATGAGTATTCCGGGAATTAATGCGACTATAACCGGTACCGATGTGATTGTCACAGCTGGAGCAGGGGTCGTATGGAACGACCTTGTGAATTACTGTGTCGCGAATAACTATGCAGGAATTGAAAACCTCAGCCTGATCCCCGGAACGGTAGGAGCAGCACCGATTCAGAATATCGGCGCCTATGGTGTAGAAATAAAAGACGTATTCGAATCTTGCAGAGCACTTGAGATTTATTCAAATAAGATAGTCGAGTTTATGCCTTCCGCATGCAAGTTTGGTTATAGGGACAGCATTTTTAAAAGCGTACTCAAAGGCAAGTATATCATTACTGCTGTCAGTTTCAAATTAAGTACAAAAGCCAGTATCAATACCAAGTACGGCGCAATCGCCGATGAACTGGAGAAACGCAGGATTTTTTATCCCGGCATAGCCGATGTTTCCAAAGTAGTTTCAGAGATCCGCGTCAGTAAATTGCCCGATCCTTCCACCATCGGCAATGCCGGAAGCTTTTTTAAGAACCCGGTGATCAGCAAAGCTGAATTTGAACCCATTCACAAGAACTTTCCCGATATGGTAAACTATCCTGCACCGGATGGTAAGGTTAAACTTGCAGCCGGATGGCTGATTGAGCAATGCGGTTTCAAAGGAATGGTATCCGGACAAACCGGTACCTGGAAAAATCAGGCCCTGGTTTTGGTCAACCATGGTCAGGCCACTGGTCAGGAGGTGTACAGTTTTTCAGAACAGGTCATTAATGCTGTGAATGCCAAATTTAATGTTCAGCTGGAAAGAGAAGTAAATATTCTGTGACAACAGCCTTAAACGCATTTTGGGGCCGAAAAAGATAGTCAGCCCATTTCATTTATTTTTTTGGTATACCTATTGTATATGTTTTAGTATATAAGATTAAACAAATTGTCGAGCGCCACTTAAAAAACTCAGTTTTGTTTGTCCATTTAAACCCTAAGACTTAAAACATTATGACAAAAAATGAATTCAACCTCAAGTTAAACAACCATTCGGTTTCTTTACAGTCATTCGCTTTAAATTTTACCAAAGATCTGGAAGACGCAAACGACTTAGTACAAGATACCATGTTGAAGGCCGTGACCTACTACAGCAAGTTCAAAGAAGGAACAAACTTAAAGGGCTGGTTGTTTACCATTATGAAAAATACCTTCATCAACAACTATAGAAGACTGGTCAAAACCAATTCATTGATAACCCAGTCAGACGAAATCACCTCTGCGAATTTGCATTACAGTGCGACAAAAAACGACAGCGAGAGCAAATTTGTAATGGGAGACATCAACAAAGCATTAGCCAGTCTTCAGCCAGAGTATTATGTTCCTTTCATCAAATATTTTGAAGGTTTCAAATACCACGAAATTGCAGACGAGCTGAACATTCCGATTGGAACAGTAAAAACAAGAATCCACGTAGCCCGTCAGATCCTGAAAAAATACCTGAAAACGTATTCCAAAGAAATTCTAGGCGCAGACGTCGCATAATATTTTAAACATCTACCTATGTTTGAAGGGAGGCCAATTGGTCTCCCTTTTTTTTGTCAATTGATCCTGCCCAGGTATTGACTGACGGAGGAGCGCTTCCTATTGTCCGATACTACCGAAATGTACAATTCCATTCTTTCAGTAAGCAGGGCAGGAGGGAATTCCAGAAAATCATAACCCATTCTTCGCGGGGCCCCGCTCAGTACAAAATTAGCACTTCCAGTATCAGGCATAAAAGCCATCAGCATCACCTGGTCATTGGCATATGGCCAGCCGATCCATTCCTGAGGATCCCAGGTAAAACGGATGCCATTACTTTCCGGCACCGCTGCCACATTCAGCAGGCCGGGCAGATCGCCCGTGCTCAACAAGACCTTTGAAAAATCGAGTTCTATATTTGGGTACACACCTGTCAAGGCCATGCCCTTAATGACCGAGACGGCTTTGTTTTGGGGATACATCTGTTCGGCCATGGCCACCACATTAAACCCGACATCGATAAAAAGCTTCACCTGTTTCAAAAACTTGTTTACAACCGCCATGCCCTGCCAATTGGCCAGCTGCGCTACAGTGGGCGGTTTCGTGCTTTTTTTACCAATTATCCTGACGACCGTTTTCCCTTTCAGGTCATAAGTAACCGTGTTGCCAAGTTTACCAGATATACTGCCAAACAAGCCATTCTTTAATATTGCCATAACAAAATTTTTAAGTGTTTTTATTCTTTCTGCTGCGTATATCCCTGGCCTGCATTCCCGGCAGCATTGCTGCATGCCTTGCAAACTTTTCCCGCATTTTGAGCTGTTCTGGGGACCACATACCCACATCTCTTTTCGGTAGGGCAGGGCGTGAGTAAGCCCTGAGTTCTTCTTTCGTCATCATCGTGATTTATAAAATGTGCTTTAAAAAATATCCCCACCATACTCCCGGCCGCAAGGCCCGGTGCAGGTGGGAATAAATCTTATTTAAGTACTACTGCACAGCAGTCGCGCCCAAATATTCAGAAGTGCTTACATCCCTTTTGTTAACACTCACAAAAGCCGACCACACATGCACATTGTCGCCGCTCCAATCAGCCGGAAGCATCATGTCGTAAGACAATCCAGAGCGCACTGCAGCATCAATCGATACTTCCCATTCCTGTTTGGATGGATTGTAGATAATAAAAGCAGCTTTGTCAGTTGCCCCGCCGAGTTGTAGGGTAGGGACAGTTGCCAACCAGCTGAAGTCCAATTGCGCATCTTCAGTCGTGGCCACCGCCATGCTTTTGCCTTTGGCCAGTTTACCGCGACTAAGCAGCACATTGGCATAGTCAATGGTGAAATTGGGGTAAGATCCCGTAATCGCATGTTGCAGGTTGTACTTTAAAGCTGCATTCCAGGGCGTCATTTCCTGATCGTAATCCTCAAAGCCAACTTTGATGAAGGGGCTCAGTTCACTCAGCCAGGGCGCCATCAGCGACATCCGGGCAGTAACGGCCAGTTGCAGCAGCGATAAAGGTTTGTTTGATTTTGCCGGCCGCATTGCAAAAGTATTTTTGCCTTTTACGACCCGGCCCACGTTGTTTCCGGTGCGGCCCTGCAAATGATAATAGGGGCCACCTAATAAAAATCCCATAATTTTGGTTTTTAAATAATTAATGAATCTGTTAATTCGTAAACTGGAAAAACATTTCCCGGCCTACGAAACAAACATACCCATCAATCTACACCCCAAAAATTACTTACCTGATTTTGCCGGAATTTGCATAAGCGGCTTTTAAAGCGCCTCGATTTCTTTGATTGTGAGCTTAGTGGTTTTGGCAATTTGCTCAATTGGAACCTTGTCTTTTTTTAGCTCACGCGCAACCTCGATTATTCCCTCAATCTTCCCTTCCCGTCGCTTGGAGGTTTCGGCAATAGTAGACAAGTAATTCTGAAACCCGCTGTCCATTCCTT
>JAZKCT010000011.1:0-13498 GCA_040387995.1 Bacteroidota bacterium
AACACCAGCCTTGTGGAGTTTTCCATATATGATCAAAAACTTGGATACCCTGGTGTGCATGATCCATGAAGAAATGGTCGTGATACGTACCTTCCTATTCATTACCAATGATGGTACACCTGAGGGGAAGAAGTTGTCCGAGCTGACCAGGGTGCAACTTTTGGACAAACAATTCCTGGGCATTGATACGCTCGCAGGCTTTATCAAGTTCCGGGTTGCTGATGACCCGATTCTTAAAGCATTATTTAAAGAAGCCGATTGCGAAAGTTTACTTGATCTAACGGTGCTGGAAAAATTCCTGGTTTCAGATGTCACGGTGAAAGACCCTTCTGTTCTGCTAAATTATCTGCGTGGGATTGCTGATAGCGGTAGTTCGGAAAACAATCTGGCTGAAATGCTGCCTCAGACTAAGATTCACATTTGACAAATTTAGGCGTTCTTCGATAGTTTATACTTTATTGATCAGCCGCTCAATATCTGCCGGGAATTTTCTGTTTTTAAGGTCAGAGACTTCTTCCTGAGTCAATTCAAACCATTCTCCATCCAGACGTTTATGCCGAAAATGTTTGTGAAAGGCTAATTCTATACCTTCATAATTGAGTGAAAGTATATAACCAATTAGCTCAACTCGATAAGGGAGGTCTGTGACAAAAATACCCAGTCTCCTATCAAGGTTTAATGACCGGCCGATTTTAACAGTATGGTACTTCTTTTCCTGGAGGAAATAAACGTATCCAATTTGTTTACTCGCTCCCAAAGTAATTTCGTCCAGCTGATCTGGGTAGAGTTGGCAATACAGATTGTAGGCCAGCTTCCGGTTTTTAAAGGTAACACCCTCGACGGAAACATGCTTTAATAACGTTTGACACTCCTTTGACCGGAAACTCTCCTCAACTATATTTCTTAATGATAAGGCCGAAAGTGCTCGAAAAACTTGTGTGGTCTTAGGGCTCTTCAGTAGTTTGAACAAATCCTGCGCAGACAATGAAAGATATGCCTCAAGCTCAAATCTTTTGGGCATACTTAGCGGGAATGCAGCTTTATCAGGGTCGTACCATTCTTCCATCTGAATGCTTTACTAAAACCTTAAAACGTAAAAGTCGACTATTTAGTTTTAGATCGCCTAGGCGGTAATGCAGTCACTGATGATACTTACCAAACTCGCCTTATACGGATCGAACGAAGGCTGGTAAGTAATGTAACCAAATGCGACCAGTTCATTAAGACATTTGTGGTAAGTAGCCTTTGCTCTAATATGGGAAAACAACATCAGTTTTCTGCGACTTACCTGAAACTCAGAAAACGGAAATCCCGCATGACTGTGGTAGAATATCGCCATAAATAGACAAATATGAGTTGGAAACAATCTTTTATCGGCCGCAGCCTGCTTTAAAAACTCATCAATAGTATCTGCTGATTTCATAAAATGGAATATGCTAATGAACATTGTTTTCCAGCAATTTCTCTATGTCTTCCGATTTGTAAAAAGTCATGCTGCCGACTTTTGAAAATCGAAGCTGTCCGCTTGTACGTAAGTTTTGCAGGGTTCCTGGTGAAATATTGAGTCGTTCCCTTACTTCAGCACTTCTTAGCCATTTTCTTTTAGCAGCCTGTCCGGTAGCGGCAGGTTGCATGTTTCTGAGTTCGGCGAATAATTCAGCTTTGAATTTTTCCAGGTCTTCACGGGTTATCAAATCTAATGTTGTCATAGGCTCCTTGTTTTTGAATTATTCTCTGATCCCATACTTGAAAATCAAAAAATAGATGGAAGCAAAAGTCGCCTGATACTCCTAGGGACATTCCCAACAGGGTTATTTATTGGGAAGATTTAACATTAAAATTCCTTTAAAAATCACCTTTTGAATTTGGCTGTGTTAGTGAAATTTCTTATCTTTATGTAAGAGATCAACAAGGTATCTACAGTGAGTTTTCCGTGAGTCACTTGTAAAATACATGAAAATATAGCATTTAAACGGTATTAGAGCGGGTGGTTCGAATCCCCCACTCTCCGCAAATAACCCTGTCAAAAACAGCTAAAAGCCTGCAAATCAAATGATTGCAGGCTTTTGTTTTTAGGTCAATCGACCATTTTATGCACCATTTCGCACCAAATAAGTGCGTAATTCGGTGCGTCAATTCAAGACAAATCCTTACGCACCGAATTAGATATATCTCATTGATTATCAGCCAGTTCAATCATTGAACATCTTGTTTACTATTGATTGCAAGCTTAATTTTGTTTCACTTTTTAACATCATTGTAATGAAAACTAAATTCAGTTTGCTTTTCTACATCAGAAAGCCAAAAAACTACACAGGCGGGCCCATGCCGGTATGGGTACGCATTACCGTAAAAGGCAAACGTTCCGAAACACCGTCTGGTCGTGAATGTGACCCTGCCCAATGGAACAGCTCCGCTGGTCGCTTGAAAGGCACTAAAGAAGAGGTTAAGACCTTTAACGCTTATCTGGACGACCTGCAAAGCAAAGTTTATGAAGCGCACCGCCAATTGACAGAGGAAGATGCGGTCATTACCTCCGAGACCATTCGCAATAAGTTCATGGGCAAGACCGAAAAGCCACGTTCCCTGATCGAGATATTTAAAGAGCACAATAAGAAAGTTGAGGCATTGTTAGGTAAGGAATTTACCAAGGGCACCTTATGCCGTTACAAGACCTCCTTAAAGCACACACAGGATTTTCTGAAATGGAAATACAACCTTACTGACATCGACATTAAATTGGTTGACCATGCCTTTATCATGGAGTATGAGTTCTATTTGCGTTCGGTACGTAAATGCGCCAACAATTCAGCGGTAAAGTATATCAAGAACTTCGGTAAGATCATCCGTATATGTTTAGCTAACCGCTGGCTGACCTATAACCCTTTCCTAAACTACAAGAACAAGATCAAAACGGTTGACCGGGTTTATCTGACCACTGAGGAACTACAGGAAATGGCCAACAAGGATCTATCCACTGACCGATTGACGCAGGTACGGGATATATTTCTGTTCTGCTGCTTTACCGGACTGGCCTATGCAGATGTGAAGAAGCTTCGCCGCTGGGAGATCGTGACAGGAGTTGACGGTGAGCAATGGATCGTAATTAAAAGGCTTAAAACAGATACCCCTTCCCGCATACCATTGTTACCAACCGCTATGAACCTGATACTGCGTTATGCGGATCATCCACATTGCGAGAACAGTGGACGGGTATTGCCGGTACTCAGCAATCAAAAGATGAATGCCTATCTAAAGGAAATCGCGGACGTTTGCGGCATCATCAAACCCATCACCTTCCATATCGCACGCCACACGTTTGCCACCACTGTAACGCTCTTAAACGGCGTTCCTATTGAAAGCGTATCTAAGATGCTTGGGCATACCAATATCCAGACCACACAGCATTATGCCAAGATACTGGATATTAAAGTTGGTGCTGATATGGCATTGCTCCGCCAAAAATATGCAGCAAAATAGCAAGGAAACTTGAAGTCACAAATTGTGACTTCAAGTTTTATAAAAAACCTATAATTGGATTTCAATATGAAAAAGGAACAAACTACCTCTTTGATACCAGATGAACTGGTGATGAACAAAATCTATCTAATGCGGGAACAGAAAGTGATGCTGGACAGCGACCTTGCAGAACTTTATGGGGTCGAAACAAAGGTGCTGAACCAGGCCATCAACAGAAACATCGAAAGGTTTCCCGAAGATTTTATGTTTCAGGTAAATGAAAATGAATGGTCAAACTTGAAGTCACAAATTTTGACTTCAAGTTGGGGCGGCAGAAGAAAAGTGCCCAGGGCTTTTACAGAGTATGGTGTCTTGATGCTTTCCAGCGTACTCAACAGCCCAAGAGCTATACAGGTAAATATTCAGGTGATGCGTATTTTTGCACGTTTTAGAAAATATCTTTTTGATCACAACGAACTACGGGCACAGATCGAAGAAATCAGGCAGCAGCTACATAACAACAGCAAAAACATTGAACTGGTCTTTCAATATCTAGATGAACTGGTGGAGAAAAAAGCAGAACCAAAACCAAGAAAACGTATCGGCTTTAAACCGGACGAGTTTTAAAAACAAGTGCATACCTAAACTACCATCATGCCCATTTTGAGTATGGCAGACCGTTTACCTGCTTCACCAGTTCCAGCCCATTAACATCTGGGTAAAATTTATCAAGGTAAGCTTTGAATGCCACCGTAATTTCGATACTCTGCCATTCCATCATTGTAAGGCAAAGCTCCGGCCAGCGTTTCATTTCCGACATAAAGCCATATAAGGGAAGATAAGGCGGCGCATAATGAAAGGCGTTGGCGACCAGTTTTTCATAATGCTCTTTCTGAAAATTCCTTTTAAAGTCCCGCATGAGGTCGTAAGCTACGATATGTTCAGCACCGTGTTTCACCAGGTCGCCCAAAAACGGAGAACCATCATCCCAGAAGAAAGTATAGAGGTATTCCCTAAAACCCCTTTCCGATAGTTCGCAAAGATCCACGCTATAATATGCATAAGCCGTTTTGAAAATATCCAGCGAGAAATCATCCTTGTGCTTTTCTATAACAAAGGCGATCACTATGTTTTCCTTTTTAATGGCCAGTTCAATATCCGGTCCTTTTGACCCCACACCCGGTACCTCAAGAAGAAAGCGGGGCTGTGAGAAAAGCCCGAAGTAATAGCTTTTAAAATAAATGGTCTGCCGCTCATAAGTGACCATAACATACAAGGGGTGTGTTGCCACACCGTGGAAATCCACCTCTTTCAGGCGGGTATTGTAATACGTCTTATAGCTGATCTTGTTCATCTGATGGCTTTTTATAAAAAAAGATAAAAAATATTTTCAATTTCTTTTGATGGCTTTTGCTCGTCTTTGACACCCGCCATCTTACCCTCAAATTTACGAATGGCGGCAAAACCTGCAAATGTGGCCAAACCATCCGTTCTGGTTACCAAAACAAAGCTACACAAAAGTTATGACATATTTTTATTTATCATAACATATTGTATATTTGTATTTGATAGGTGCCGGTAAATCCGCTACCTCCATTTTCCATAACGACCAACAATGCCGAAAATCGGCACAAATCATATTTTTTAACCTGTTAAAACAAAGCGTATGACAGCAATCGAATTAATTACCAGAGAAGACCTCTGGCAGTTCAAAAGTGAACTTTTGAGCGAGATCAAAGCGATCATGCACCCCCATCAGGGCGGTGCCAGCAAACAATGGCTGAAAAGCGCCGAAGTACGCAAGCTATTGAACATTTCACCGGGCACCTTGCAGAACCTGCGGATCAATGGGACGCTTCGTTTTACCAAGATCGGCGGTATGATGTATTATAAACTGGAAGACATCACCACCTTACTGGAAGGAGGCGGCCAATGATCGCGGATATTCAGAGCAACGTGGCGGAGTACGGCAAGTGGATCAGGCAAATGGGTAGCGACAACCGGTTAATGGCAACTCATATCAGCCTGTTCATAGCGATTTTCATTAGCTGGCAGCGGGGTGGCTTTGCCAGCCCCTTCGCAGTTACCCGCCGGACGCTGATGGCATACAGCCGTATCGCATCCATTGCGACCTATCATAAATGTATGCGGGAACTGGACGAATACGGATATATCCGTTACCAGCCCTCCTATCATCCGAAGCTGGGCAGCCTGGTCTGGTGGCCGCTACTATGATCAGGAAAATTGACTTGATTAAAGGCGGATACAAAGCGCTCCTGAAAGGAGGCGTTTGACTTAAAAAATGTGCTTGACTTTGCCAAAGGTTTAGCACGCTTAATATGCGATTAGTAAGGAGCAAGTTTATTTTTTTGCTGTACAAAAAACCGGAATCACCCTAAAGGGATGATCCGGAACTTGCTCCCGTTGGTCGTTGTTGAGAAAGAATTTGTAAAGGATTTTTTAATGGTCCGGAAAGGAGAATTTAGCATGACAGCTACAAATGAAAAAGATCATAACCCCAAAAAGCGGATGCGCGGCAGGCCAAAAAAAGCGGTCAGCCGAAGCGACTTGCTCATGGTGCGGATTACGCCGACCGAAAAGCTGCTGATCGAACAGCGAGCGAAAAATGCGGGGCTGAAGCCAAGCGAATGGTTCCGAAGGGCTGCAAAGAGCGCCAGGGTTTTTCCTCGCTTTACTCCCGAAGAAACCGGATGGTTCAGAATGCTGGCAGGGGTTGCCAATAACCTCAACCAGCTTACCCACCTTGCCCATGTGGCCGGGCTGTTCTCCCTTGCATTAAAATGTCAGGCCATACTCCGGCAGATCGAGGAACTATTAACAAAGATCCGCAACCATGATGGGTAAGGCGGTCACCGGAAAAAGCTTCGGTGGCTGTATCCGCTATATCGTGGATAAGCCGGAAGCAAAGATACTTACAGCTGAGGGGGTGCGAATGCAGAACGCCGTCACGCTGACAGATGATTTTAACCTGCAACGAAAAATGAGGCCGGAGCTTGGCAAGGCGGTCGGGCACTTGGTTTTAAGTTGGAGTAAGGAAGACCTGAATAAGCTTAGCGATGAGGTGATGTTAGATCGGGCAAAAGAATATATGAAAAAGATGGGTATCCGGGATACGCAGTATGTGGTAGTTCGGCACAGTGATCGGGAACACCCCCATTTGCATATAGTCTATAACCGGGTGAACAACAAAGGGCAGACCATTTCCAACTATAACGATTACGTACGGAACGTTAAGGCCTGTAAGGAAATCACCCTGAAACATGGTTATCATTTAGGCGAGGGCAAACAGCAGGTCAACCGTCAGGCATTGAAGGGCAAAGATCAGATCAAATATGAGTTCCATGATGCGATCAAATTGGCGCTTAAAACGGCAATAAATTGGAAGCAGTTGGAATGGACATTGAAAAAGCAGGGCATTGGTATTGAATTTAAGTTCAAGAGCGGCACCAGCGAGGTACAGGGCATTTCCTTTGAAAAGGGAGACACAAAGATGAAAGGCTCCGCCATTGACCGGAGTTTAAGCTATTCCAAAATAGATGCGGCATTGAACCGGAACCTGCATGTGGAGCAGTACCACGCCGCGACGCAGGCACAACAGCTTTCACTGGCCGATAAACTCAGGGAGACTATCCGGCAAGAGGTTCAGGTAGAGCACAGCCACAGTCCGAATTTAGTAAGTGGCATTTTGGATGCCTTGCTCAAACCGCAATTTACTCCGGCAGAACCTGATCCGGTTGGTGATGCAGAGATCGCCCGCAGGAAAAGAAAGCAGCACGAGGCTGAACATTCGCAGTCACATGGCATTAGCCGGTAAACAAAACAATGAAAACTTAAAATTTTAACATTATGAACGAACTGGAAGAAAAAGTAGCCATGCTGGAAGAACTGATCCAGGGCTTTTTAAAAAGAATGACCGTTGTGGAAACAGAGATGCCGGAGTTCCTAAAGAACTTTTTGCAGCAGTATAAAGAAACATTGGACAGGATCGCGGATCGGATAGAAAGATCCAATAAACGCTATGATGACCATAAGATACAGCAGCAGATCGATGAGGTGAGCAAACTGGTTTCTACTATGCCTAAAGTGATTGGCGTGAAAAATCACCATCATTTCGGAAAATGGTCGAGAAGTCTAATCATTGGTGCGGCGGCTTGCCTCGGCTTAACAGCATTATCAATAGGTACTGCCCTTCACTTATGGAATGAGAACGGTCAGATAAGCGAAAGTGACATCAAGTTCCGCATGGTACGACAGACCAATCCGAATGTGGCGCGTACCATCGATACGCTTTACTACCAGAATCCCGAGAAAATGGAGGCCAAAACCAAAGAGTTAGAAGCAAAACAGTTAGCTATTGCACAGGCCGAGGCAGCAGCTAAAGAAAAAGAGGAACAGGCAAGAGAAGCAAAACGACAGGTCAAGAGGTTGAGACGAAAATAATATCAGACATGAACATTTAACAAATTGGATTTGATTTGGTGAGACGGTTGATAGGAGAACAGTACATACAACTTACTATAGTTGAGTTTCGGCAACGAATTTTGAGCTGCTAATTCTCTTCAGCAAATAGATGACTGCGGAATCATCTTGCCTAATTTACCCTTGAATCTTTCTCCACATTCCTAGTTTGCCTTGACTTAAATGACTTACCGAAATTATAGGTCAAGCTTAGCTTTAAAAATCTTGTGGTAAGTTTGTTGAGGGATTCCATGGAAAGGAAATCACTGTACATGGAGACTGGAAATTTCTGCGTATTAAAGACATCTTCCAAACTCAAAGCAATGTTCATTTTATTGGATAGCGCTTTCTGTTGGATTCCAAAAGTGACGTAACCCGACGGTCCATTTCTGGTTTGGAATGAATTTCTGTGGGAAGTATAAAAGCCCAAAACCTGAACGGTTGTCTTCGGCAATACATTGATGAACATGTTCATGTTGCCCATAAAATTGGTAATTCCAGACAAAAGAAAATCTTCTGGAATATTTGAACTGAAACTTGGCCGCTGTAACGACAAATATGTGCTAACATTAACTTTGTCCCAAAAGCGGTTATTCAACATCAGGTAACTTCCGATTTGTTTCATGTTATAATCATTGTACGAATTTATTTCGGGAGTGCCCAATTCTGCATTATACCGGGTGATTCTGCTGTAAATATCCTTTGAGGAGCTACCATAAATAGCAAAAATCATGGAATGATCGTTTCCAAACCGATGTGAAAACTGGACATCTAGTCTATTGGTGAAATATGGGCGAAGATTTGGATTTCCACTACTGACATATCCAACGTTATCATTCAGAACAAAAGGGTTTAGAAGGCTGTAACTTGGACGGTCGATTCGTCTGTTAGCGGATAGCGATACGCTATTATTCTTGTTTTTCGACTCATACCGGACAGACGCATTGGGAAACAGATTAGTGTATCTGTCCCCTATTTGTTCATTGATCGTAAGAGACCTGAGTGTATAATCAAAAGATTCTAGTCGTAACCCCACATTAAAGGAGAAACGGGAGAAGTTACCGCTTAAAGTAGAATATGCAGTCTTTATATTTTCATCGTATGCTATGTCGTTGCTTAACCTATCGTCAAGCGATCTCCCACCATCGTCTGCGATAATAAAACTTTGAAAGCCGCTTTTCGTTTTAGCTGTATTGTATTTCGCACCAAGTTTGATTTCATAGTGTTTGCCCAAACCCTTGCTATAGTCCGCATTTAGGGCCCAGAGCTGGTACGGCCTTCGAACGTTAAGGTCTCTGCTTTCATTTTCAAAAGAGTTTCTCGGTGCTCCATCAATATTATAGGCTTGACGGTTAAAGAAAGTCGTATTTTGATTTTGATAGTTCGAATAATTTAAGCCCACCGAAAGTCTGCTTTTAGGGCCGAATTCTTTGTCATATACTACATCCAATATGTAAAAATCATTGTTTAGAACGCTCGTGTCTATTTGCATTAATCGCCTCTGCAAATTATCGTTCTTATTAAATATCTCAGAATTCCTGTGGTTCGGACTATGATCGTAGAGATAAGCATACCAATAATTTACCGAAATTGCGCTGGTGGTATCGATTTTGTAAATAACGTTGGCCTTTACTGAATGGGTTCGCTGGAGCCTGTCTGAAACTTGGTTTTGTAAAAACAGATAACTTGTATCTGCCAACGAATAATTCTTAATTACATCATTTCTTCTATATAGGTTCTTCCCAACAGAAAAATTATACCCTAATGAAAAATCTAATTTGTCCATTTTCAGGTTTAGATTGACCGATTCATCTGTTCGCCACAACGTATAGATGCTAGTGCTTGCCGACCCATAAAAGCCTAATTCGGATCGCTTCTTCAAGCGGATGTCCAGGACACCGCCACCATCCGCTGCATCGTATTCAGCCCCCGGACTAGTCAATACATTGATGGAAAGGATTTCATTGCTTGGCAAGGATTTCAGATATGTTAGAAGGTCCTGACCACTAATATTGACCTTTCGGCCATTGATCAGAACACTAGGCCCCCTCCCCAAAAGCTCGATTTTACCTTGTATTTCATCTACGACTACCCCAGGTACCTGTTTTAGCAGCTCTGCCATATTCGTGCTTGCCCCAATTATATTATTGCCTGCATTGAACCTGTATCCGCCGTTAATCAATTCCAGTACCGGTTTTTTCGCAGTAATGGTGACTTCCTTCAACTTATTTTCAATCTGTTTCAATGCAATTGTGCCTATGTCAAGAACAAAACCATTTTTGACCTCGAATTTTTTTATCAAGGGTTCATAACCTATGAGGCTGAATTTGAGATAGAAAGGTGAACTGTTATGTTCCAATTTGAAGCCGCCCTTCTCATCTGTCATTACTGTTTTGATCGTAGCGCTATTATTCCCATCTGTCGATAGATATATTGAAACCAGATGTAAGGATCGCCCTGAAATAGAATCGGCAACCTTTCCACTAATGGTAAATGTCGAATCGTTCTTATTATTGTAACTTGAACCATAGGCCATTGGGAAAACCAAAAGGCAAGGAATAGCCAAGAGAATTTTTGTTAATATAGTCATAGATTTAATTTTGTCGGTTTCTGGTTAAGGAAATTTTTTTCGCTGGGGACATACCTGTCCCCCGACCGCATTTTGGGCCTATTTTAGATTGTTCAAAAGCAATATTGTAACTAACTGGTGCCGTTGGCCATTACCAGGGGAAAGCCATCACTTTTTTGTTCGTAAATAGATTTTTCCGTTATCTGATCGGAGATCAATATTAAGTCCGCCACCATTCAGTTTGCCGGTGATTTGGTTGGTGTACCGCGGCTGCGGTTCCTGTTTTTGGAGCTCCAGCTTAAATTCCTCGGCAACCAATATCTCGCCGAACTTGGCGTTCAATTTGACGGTCGAACGAGTGGTTTGTGGTAGCGCGACATCGACATTACCGTAGATCGAAACGATGGAAATAGGTCCTTTGACGTTCAGCGGTAGAATAGCTTCGACATTCCCCTGCACCGTTTTGATGCTTACCGGGCCGGTAACATTTTCCAGATGTATGCTATTCTCGTTGGTCGATACCTCGATCTCGCCTTGTATGTTTTTAAAGTAAACTGCTTTACCGAACTTGGACTGGTGGTCAAATGAGATGACCATCCCGTAGGGCACCAGTATTTTTATATTGGATGGATCGGCGCTGTTCATTTGACTCACTTGTATCACTCCGCTGACTTCCGTTACATTTATTCCCAGTCCGGTATTATCCTCTAAACCAAGCCCATTGATAGACCTTAATCCTTTGGCTTTTTCATCTATCTTTTTTGTACTGTCCTGCAAAGAAAAAATGATCTCATTTCCAGAGTGGCCTTCGATGACGGCGCGTCCCAGATCAATATGTATTTTCACTGCCTTCTTCGTCATCCTGAACGTCCTGGTTTTCTCGGATGATTGGTTTGATCCATCTTTCGTCTGTGCATAGCTACATATACCGAAATTTATGATGATGGTAACTGTTAAAATCAATTGTTTCATTATATATTTTTTAATTCTTAATTTCATTACTTCATATTTGTTATTTTCAATGCTTCATTAGTACTGCGTAAGCCCTGTACTTCACAAACTCTGTTGTTGCAGGATTCTCGGTAAGGGCAATCAATTTATTTTTAATGTCCGGATCGAATCTATCGGTATCTATATTGGCAATCACATCGATCAGTTGAGTTTGGACAAACGGGTCATCCTGTTTTAAGAAGATCTTCTCCAATATCTCGGGCATATAGGGCTGGTCTAACCTGGAAACGATTACCTCGACTGCTGCAAGCCGGACATTGCTGTTTGGGTCCATAGTTGCACGCTCCACAATGGCTTCAATCAATCCAACCTCTATATTGGAAAGTTTGCCTGCTTTTTGCAGTCCGCTGATCCTTGTGCTGGAAGACACCTCATTTGACAGGAGCGATAAAATCACATCTGCTTCATTAGTAGATGAAGAACCAGCCAGATTTACATTATATGGGGCTCTTTTCTTTGATTTTCTGACCGCCATTCCGTTTGGCTTAACACTTACCGGGGAAGTGACCAAGGCTCTTTTCTCATGCCTCCTGATATTCTCTTCCTTTAATTTTGGCACTGTTTTCGTATTTTTCGATAGAACATCAACAGCGAAATTTTCTCTTGGCCTATCATAGAAGTATATACACAGGCCGATCAATACGGATGCTGCAATAGCCCAACTACTTAACCTATAAATCCTACTGCGTCCCGATGCGTTTTTGACAAGTCCAGTTTCCTTTTCGATTTTAGTAAATACATCGGACGAGGGCCTGAGATCATCAAATCCTGCCCTATGTACCCTAACAAATTCTTTGATTGGATCAATCATGATAGATCTTATTTTTTAGTGTCTGCATTATTTTTTTCCTGGCCCGGTGATATTGGCCCCGTACGGCATTGTGGGAAAGACCTAGTATCCTCGCTATTTCCTCTTGGGGCATGTCCTCCAAAAGAAATAGGTTGGTAATTGTTCGGGCTTCTACTGGCAGCTCGGCAATGGCATTTTTGACATCCTCAATTTTATATTCCAGAAAGCGTTTTAGCGAGATGTCCTCTTCAGAAGTGTCAACAATAACTATATCTTCAACATCGCTGAAATAGATCTTATTTTTTCGCAGGTGGGAAATTGACTTATTGATAGCCAGCCGATTTATCCATGCCCTAAAACTTTTAATCTCTTTCATTTTTTTGATGTCTGAGAACACGGCAACAAATACCTGCTGGAGGATATCTTCGGCATCGTGCACATTATCTACCAATCGACAGATCGAATTGAAAACAGAAACAGAGTGTCTATCATATAATACGGTGTATCCGACCTGCTTCCCAGCGAGACATAAGTCTAATAATTCATCGTCGCTTATATTATCCTCTCTTGTTTTCAATTCATCTAACTAATTGGTAACTCTCTACATTATAGTCGCAAGAACTTGATAAATGTTTTGCAGCATTTTTATTTTTCTTAAAAAGAATCACAGTATTTGCCCAAACTGTAAGTTACAGTAAAAACGGCCTTCGCTAATTTTGGTCATCTGCTCAGGAAGTACCAATGATTTGATTGAGGTTTACCAAAATGAAAATCGCGGGTTAAACAGCGAGGGTACACGCCAAGATAGCACTTTTCTATGAACTGGAGTTGTGCCCCCTGCGCCTTGTGTAACGGCTAAAATGTAATATAGCGCAAATGCAAGACTGGCCAGGAGAACCCGATTCGCAGCAAGTAACTCAGGTTACTGCACCTGGCCAATCGCCGGATTGATATTAAATCCCCGCATTCCCACCGCACGGCCAAAGATTGAACATCAATCCAGCGAGCGGCTTTTTGTTTTGTCTGTTTTTTCTTCACTTAAATTGATAGACATTACATTAATTCGTATCTTTATGCCATTAAATTTGCAATTAATTTTATAGCAAAAAGTGGTGCGTAATTCGGTGCGTAAGCAATTATCCCACCCATAAGACATTGGTTATCAAATATATTTAGAGAGGGTACAAAAC
>JAZKCT010000012.1:0-89534 GCA_040387995.1 Bacteroidota bacterium
TAGTTTTAGGTTTAGGTTGATTGTGGCTTCGGAGTGGTTCCCGAAGCCATTTTTTGTTTGTGGCGTTTTTTTGGGAAAAATTACGAGGGTGCCTCTGCGGCTGGAATCTTTTGCGCTTCGCTTGCAAAAGTTCCTATGCCTCCTCGGAACCCCCCTAATTTTTCTTTTGGACGCATACAGCACAAAAAATACGGCGTAGGGGATTTGGAGGGGGACATAGGGTTAGGGGTTATTTTGGGGTGACTATTGGAGGTTTTGTTTGTCGAGTTGTAGTTTTTGGGCTTTGAATGCTTGTTGCTGTGATGTTCAGATAATCATTACTTTTGTTTTGATGACAAAAGCAGAGATTAGAAAAAATGCGATGCGGGAGCGGAGAGGGCTCTCTGAAGCGGAAGTGGAGGATTATAGTCGCAGGATGCTCCTGCAGTTTTCGTCGTTGGATTTTTCGGATGTCAAGACCGTTCATGTCTTTTTGCCGATCGTGGAGAAGCGGGAACCGGATACATTTTTGTTTATTGAGTGGTTGCGGGAGGTACATCCAGAGATCAGGATTTTGGTGCCGAGGGCGGATTTTGATACGGCCTTGATGACCCATCATGTCTACACAGGGGCGGAAGACCTACAGAAGAATTTGTACAATATACTGGAGCCGCAGAAGTCGGACATACATACAGGGGACATTGATTTGGTTCTGGTTCCGCTCTTGGCTTTTGATCTTTTGGGTTACAGGGTGGGGTATGGCAAGGGCTTTTACGACCGGTTTTTAGCGCCGATTGAGACGCGGAAAATTGGCTTGTCTTTTTTTGGTCCGGTACAGGATATTTCTGATGTCCATGAAAATGATGTGAGATTGGATGCCTGTATTACGCCTGGTGGGATCTTTGAGTTTTAAACTTTTGCATTTTAACTTTTGAATACCTTAGTCTGCAAATGGCGTATTCTCTTTCGAAAATGGTGATGAATAATGTACTGAACATAAATCTGCAAGACATTGATGAGGTAATGTCTCTAATTAAAGAAGTTGTTTATGAGATGGAGAATAATGAAATCTCCCAGTGGGATGACCTTTACCCGGACTATGGAGTCATATTAAATGACATTCATGCAGAAAACATGTTTGGCATTTTTATAAATCTTGAATTGGCTGGATCGTGGTTCTGGATAAAAATCAATCTCCTGAATATTCCTCTGTTAAATGGGAATTAGACGATGCCTGTCCTTTGGTCATGCACCGATTATGCGTGCAACCAAAATTTCAGGGACAGGGAATAGCAAAGCAGTTGCTTAATTTTTCAGCACAGTTTGCGGTTAATCACAGTTACAAGTCAATAAGGCTGGATGCTTTTTCTGGTAACCCCGCTGCTCTCAGTCTGTATGGGAATAATGGTTATGTGAAAAGAGGGTCGGTTATATTTAGAAAAGGAGAATTCTATTGCTATGAAAAAATAATATAGCAGGTATGTTGGATCTGTTAGTTGTAGTGTAAGGACTTGTCTAAGAAATTCAGTATTTTTGTTGTAAAATAGATTTTTAAAAAGCCCACAAGAATATTATGACAACTTTAACTATTCAAATTTCGGATAAGGATAGAGACTTGTTCGAGAAGCTTGCTAAAAGGCTTAATGTTAAAATTCTTGAAGTTGTTGAGGACAAGCCACAGCCCAACACAGCGACCAAAAGAGCCATTTCTGATGCCAGATCAAGGAAAACTAAGAAGATTGACAACCTTGATTTGTTCTTTAAAGGGCTTTAATGTATACTCTAAGTTTTACTAATAGGTTTGAGAAAGACCTAAAACTGATCAAGAAACGCTCCTTGAAAGATCTAAACCTTATTCTTGATTTTTTAAAAAACGAATTGATTTTAAAGGGCGCGGAGGGGCTTCCTCAAAAGTTTCGGGCCCACAAATTGTCTGGAAATTACAATGACAACTGGGAGTGTCATATTAAAGGTGATTTACTGATCATTTGGCTGGAAGTAACTGAAGATAATGAAATTATCTTAGTAAGAGCCGGCACTCATTCAGATCTTTTCTAGATGCCAAGCAACCCCATAATTCGAGTTGAAGTTGCACCAACAAAAGATTGATACCTTCTCCTTTCCCGGATCTTCTTTTATAAGGGGTAACAAATTTTGGCTTTTACTGATCTCTCTGTGAATCACAAAAAAGAGATCTTATGAAAAAGCTAATATTTACACTCGCACTCGCTTTGCTGGCAGGATTTGGCAAAGCACAACAATCGGACAATACATCTAAAGTAAAACAAGGTCATCTACAACTTTCCGCCTTCGGCGGATTGAGTCTGCCTGCAGGTGAATACCGCAATGGCATTGGCCGGGCAAAAAATGGGTATTTCGGAGGCCTTGCGGTCGACAAGTATTTCAGGAACGGGTGGGGACTTGGGCTTGATGCGAGGTTCCTGAACCATGACATCAATAAATTTGACACGACACATTTCAGCAATGGTTATGTGGCCACAGACTACCTCAACCATAACTCTTTTCAGCATGTTGGGGTAAGCATCGGGCCGACTTATAAACGTAACGCAGGCCGGATCGACCTGGAGGCTTACCTTCGTGGCGGGATCCTGTTTCAGGGCTTTCCAAAGTATACGCAGTCCGTTTACATCAACCAGGCGGTGGGTCAGCCGCTGAAACTGTACGACAATGCCTTTACCGACAATCCTAAGCGCATCACAAAAGGACTCATGGGACTGGGCGGCATCCGGCTTTCTTATGTCATCAATAAGAATTGGGGCGTGTTCTTGCAGGGGGATTACCTCAGAACTTTTGGCAAGCAGTTGCTGGGCGATTCCAGCAGGTTTAGCGTGACCGGACATCCGGTTAAGAAGCCGCTCACACTGACCGACGTGCTGTTGGTGAAGGGCAATCAGATCACAAACATTGGTGACTACTACGAAAGCGTACCGGTCAATAACAAGATCAACGTGTCTGCTTTTAATGTAGGGGCCGGTATTCGCTTTACATTTGGATCGAAAGGGAAGCGGGTTGCCACAAAACCAATAGCGCAACAACAGGCTGTACAGCCTAAAGAAATCCTCGTGGTGGTGAAGGACAAACAAACCGGACTGGCCCTGAGTGGGGTGACGGTAAAAATCAACCACAATGGCCAGGATGAGGTCTCGATCAGCAATGCGGACGGTGAGGCGACAAGGATCAAAGCGGCCGAAGTGGGGGATTATAAAATAAGTGCGGAGAAAAACGGCATCGCTGCTATTCCGGTATCGATCAGTGAAACAGATTTTAAGAATGCCGGACGTGTCATTTACAAAGAGATTTACCACGATGATCCGCGGTTTACGCTGATCGGTGAAACGGTAACCGCTGCGGATGGAGGCAAGTTGCCGGGCATCAGTACGGTACTGACCAATACTTCAGATCATGGCAATATGAGCCAAATTTCTGATGGGGAAGCCAAATTTGTGTACCAGTTGGCACAACAAGCTACCTACCGCATCGTGGCCAACCAGGCAGGTAAGTTTTCGCAGACAGAAGAAGTAAGCACCAAAGGGCTGGACAGGAGTAAAACACTATATGTGACGTTAAAACTGGGGATCAATAACCTGGGAGCGGGTGTAAGTATTGTGCTGAAAAACATCCATTATGATTTTGACAAGTCGGATATCAGAACGGATGCGGAGCGAATCCTGGACAACCTGGTGAATGTAATGGCGCAAAACCCGACACTGCGGATAGAGTTGTCCTCTCACACCGACAGCAGGGGAAAAGACGATTATAACTTATTGTTGTCGCAGAAAAGGGCAGAGGCTGCGGTGGATTATCTTGTGAAAAGTGGTGTAGAGCGCAGCAGGCTGGAGGCAAAAGGATACGGAGAGACGCGCTTGTTGAATAAATGTGCGAACGGAGTGGAGTGTAGCGAGGAAGCGCATCAGGCCAATAGGAGGACGGAAATTAAGGTGTTAAAGTTCTAGCGGTCTGGAGGGAAAAATCACCATTCTCTTCGAATGCTGCATTCCCGATGAAGAATCGGGACGCTGATGCCTTCTCTGAGAAGGTGATTTTTCATCGCTCCAAGCTAATGCAAAAGGATTGGGGGTATTTAGGAGTTCAACTCCAGCAGGACCGGGCAATGATCGGAGTGCACGGCGTCCGGTAAAATGGTTACGTTCTTAAGCCGCTCCAGCATGGGTATTGTAGCGAGGTGATAATCGATACGCCAGCCCAGGTTCTTCGCTCTGGAGTTCGCGCGGAAGCTCCACCAGGTATAATGGTGGGGATCCTTGTTAAAATGCCTGAAAGTGTCTATAAAGCCGTTATGCAGGAACAATTCCATCCACTCTCTTTCTTCGGGGAGGAAGCCAGATGAATTGGCGTTGGACTTTGGGTTGTGGATGTCCATCGCCGTATGGCAAATGTTGTAATCTCCCGAAATGATCAGGTTAGGATGATCTTTGCGCAGTTCAGCGATATAAGTATCAAAAAAACGCATGAATTCATACTTTTTAACCTGGCGCTCGTCGCCGCTGGAGCCGGATGGCAGGTATACACTCATAAGGGAGAAGTCTTCGAAATCTGCCCTCAAAATCCGGCCTTCTTTGTCAATCCATTCCTCTCCGCAACCATATTCCACATGACTGGGTTCGATTTTTGTCAGGATCGCCACGCCACTATATCCTTTTTTTTCCGCCGGAAACCAATAGTGGTGGTAGCCCAGTTGCTCGATGAGCGCCAGAATTTCGGGGATCTGAACGGGTAAAGCCTTTACTTCCTGCAGACAGATCATGTCCGCATCGGTGGACTGCAACCAGCCAAAGAAGTTTTTGGTAGCAGCAGAACGGATCCCGTTCACATTATAAGAGATGATTTTCATAATGTGATTTTAATTTTTTGAGTTGTTTTTCCAGTTTTTTGGCTTCCCTGCGTTTCAGCACAGTAACCGTCATCGCGACATCGGCGAGGGGTCGGTTGTTGGAGTCGACAGTCACCGGGGCAATGGCATCGATCATCTCGATTCCGGAGACCACTTCGCCGAAGGCCGTATAATTCCGGTCTAAATGCGGTGTGCCGCCCAGTGTTTTGTAGACTTCCCGTTGCCATTCCGGGATTTTGAATTTTAACCTGTTGGTTTCAACCGCGTCCAACTGCTCATCCGTGAATTTTTTGCCCTGTACGAGGTAAAACTGGCAACCGCTGGAAGCCTTCTCCGGATTGTTGTCCCGCGCAGCGGCGAGTACGCCTTTCTTGTGAAAAAGGCTGTCGTTGAACTCTGCCGGGATGGTATAACCTACCTCGCCATTGCCCAGCTCGGCGCCTGGCTGTGCGTGCTTCGAATCCGGATCGCCGCCCTGGATCATAAAGTCTTTGATCACCCGGTGAAACAAAGTAGAGTCGAGGGTTTTGGCTTTGGTCAGTTTGATGAAGTTGTCGCGGTGCTTTGGGGTCTCGTTGTAGAGCATGACCACACATTCGCCCATTGCGGTTTTGATGCGCACATACTGGTGTTTTGGCTTGGCGGCAAAAGCGGTGCTAAAACACAGGCATAAAATAAAAGTCAACAATCTGTTCATATGCGGGGGACTGAAATACGGCTAAGTTAAAATAAATCTGCCTGATTCAAATGTCAGCCTAAGGCATTATTTTGGTCAGCCAATACCCTTTTGTACAATTTGCCGTTATTCTTTTATATTTTTGCCATGCGGTTTCCGTAAATCATGCGGACAAAGCGGCAGTACAAGATGAACATCAAGCAGAAAATAGCACTGGGGCTTTGCGCCTTTTACCTGGTCAGCGTGATCGGGCTTGCCTTGAGTATGCATTTTTGTGCCGGTAAACTTTCCTCGGTAGCCTTTGTGGAGACAGCATTATGCAAAGTCTGCAAAAAAGCAGAAAAAGTAAGCCACAACTGTTGCAAGACCACGGCCGTGGATGTCAAGATTAAAGACAGTCACCAGGCCGGTTTTAAAGTCAAACTGCCCGACAACTTTAGTCTGCAGTTATTTTTGGGCCCAAGAGTGGCCGATCTTTTTGCTGCAGCGATTCCCAGTTTCTTAACCAAAGTTGAAAACAAGGCCCCACCGCTGTCCAGCATCATTTCACTGCACATCTACCACTGCGTTTTCAGGAATTAGGCCGTTATAAATACCCCGGAAGGAAATTTATAAACGATTTAATCAAAAATTCAGATGAAAACATTAAAATATCTAAGCATATTATTTATTGCGCTGACTGGCAGCCAGGTGTCTGCCCAGCAAATCAACAACGCGGAACTTCAGGTTACAGGCCTGACCTGCTCCATGTGTTCACAAGCCACAGAAAAAGCAATTAGGTCGCTGGACTTTGTGGAAAGTATCAAAGCAGACCTCAATAAAAACACGTTTGCGATCGACTTTAAGAAGAACAGGCCGGTAAACATCGACCTGATCCGTAAAAAAGTTCAGGATGCGGGATTCTCCATAGGCAGCATGACGGCGACCTTCAATTTCAACAACCTCAAAATTGACGAAGGCGGACAAGCGATGGCCGGACAGGAAACTTACCAGTTTCTGAATGCCAAAAGCAAAACGCTGAATGGTGAAGTAAAAGCCAGCATTGTCGACAAGAATTTTGTATCCGGACCCGTGTTCAAAAAGAAAGCCGCCGAGTTCAAAGGAGCTACTTATGCCAGCGGTTACGGGCTGGTCAACGGGAAAAAAACCAGGATCTTTCACCTGACGATCTAAGCATGAAAGGATTTGGATTATTGACTGCGCTGGTGTTGTTGACCGGCGCAGTCAAATCACAGGAGCTGTATGTCTTTACGGAACCAGCCAGCAATATGCCTTCCGGATCTGTCGGAGCGAGGCTCACAAACGAGGGTTTTTTTGGCAATGGCTGGAGCAGTCGTACGATGCCCGAAGTGATGATTGGTTTCAATAAAAACCTGATGGGACATGGACAGGCGTTTTTGTCGGACATGGACGGGAAGTACCGGTTTGAGGGCGGAAGCCTGTATGCGAAATACAGGATTCTTTCAGTCGACGGTTTAAAAACCCATTCCCGGGCTGCACTGTTCGGCAGGTGGAGCCGGAGCAACAGGCCTACCTATACCGAAGACATCAACCTGGAAGGTGATAACAGCGGCTGGCAGGGCGGAATTATTTTTACCCAGTTGCTCCATAAACTGGCGCTATCGGGTACATTGAGTTACACCAAGGCAACCAACAGGCAGCCTGAAATGGCGACGCTGCAGCCCGATCAGATGATCGGTTACACCCTCTCTTCCGGCTATCTGCTCTTGCCCTTCGTTTATAAAGATTACAAACAGCCCAACTTTAACCTCTACTTTGAAGTACTGGGCAAGACCAATCCCGCCAATGGGCATTCCTATCTCGATTTGGCACCAGCAGTACAAGTCGTTTTGAACAGCAGGACACGCATCGACCTGGGCTACCGATTTGAAGTAGCCGGAGGGATGAACAGGCGCTATACCAAAAACATGTACTTAGCGCGGGTAGAGTTTAATTTTTTTAACGTGCTGCATTAGTTGTCAATTTCTTATCATAGATCAACAAACCCTGGTACATGCGCTTGTATCTTTGCAGATCAAAACTAAAAATATGAAAAAGTTATTCTTATTCCTGGTTGCAGTTTCAATCAGCGTGGCGTCATTCGCACAAACCAAGTGGACTGTAGATCCAATGCATTCTTTCGTGACTTTCTCTGTGAAGCACATGGGAATTTCATTCGTCGATGGTTCTTTTAAAAAGTTTGACGGATCGGTAGTTGCTTCCAAAGCAGACCTTACTGATGCGAAGATCAGTTTTACGGTAGACGTAAACAGTATTTCTACCGATGTAGAGCAGCGCAACAACCACCTGAAAAGTGATGACTTCTTCAACGCAGAGAAATATCCTGCCATGACTTTTGAAAGCACAAGCTTCAAAAAACTAAGCGGAAACAATTACGAACTGAGTGGTAAACTAACCATCCGCGACGTGACGAAAGATGTGAAGTTTGCTGTAGTTTTTGGCGGTACTGCTGTACAGCAAGGAAAAAACAAAGCTGGATTTTCGGCTACTACGACCATCAACAGATTGGATTACAATATTAAATACGATCCAACGGGAGCTGGTGTTGCCAAAGACGTAAAAATCAATTTGAACCTGGAGTTTGTACAGGCTCCATAAAAAATAGGAAGCCTGCGGTCGACACCAAATCGCAGGCTTTTTAAAATTAAAAAGACATGTCCAACTTAGCGCAGTTTAAATCTTTTACTATAGCCTTGCCGCTTCAGGAAAGCACCATGCCCGTTTTATTTATCGGGCACGGATCTCCTATGAACGGTATTGAAGACAATGAATTTAGTCGGCAATGGGAGAAGCTGGGCCGGGAGATCCCTACGCCAGCAGCAGTTCTGGTGGTGTCTGCACATTGGTTTACCCGTGGTACACACATTACGGCGATGGACTTTCCGCAAACGATCCATGATTTTGGTGGATTCCCCCAGGAGCTTTTTGATGTGAATTACCCAGCTCCCGGAAACCCTGACCTGGCCGTGGAGACGGTGGGACTGATCACTTCAGCAGAAGTTGGTCTGGACCACGACTGGGGCCTCGATCATGGCGCCTGGACGGTGGTTCGGCGCATGTATCCGGAAGCCAATATTCCTGTTTTGCAATTGAGTATCGACCACACCAAGGACGCCCGTTATCATTATGAACTGGCTAAAGAGCTTGCTTTGCTAAGAAGAAAAGGCGTGCTGATTTTGGGGAGCGGCAACATGGTGCACAACCTGCGCATGATCAGTTGGGACATGATCAGCGGCGGCGGTTACGACTGGGCACTGGAAATCAATGACAAGTTTAAATCGCTGATCCTGAACGGCGATTACCAGTCGCTTCAATCTTATCAAAATTTAGGGAAAGCAGCCATGCTGGCCATTCCTACTCCCGAACACTACCTGCCACTGATGTATACGCTAGGGCTGAGAACTGCGGCAGATGGGGTGTCTTTGTTCAATGACAAAGCCATTGGCGGCTCGCTCACCATGACTTCAGTGCTGATCGGCGCTGATTTGTTAAATTAAGTTAAATTGGTTCCCCTTTATTACTTTTTTATCGTAAATCACTTGAATTGAAGGATATTGCATCATTAATTTAAACGAACGGAATGAAAAGGGTATTATATGTGGTTCTGGTGCTTGTGCTGGCTGCCAGAGTGGGTGCGGCACAAACAGTCCGGACAGGTGTGCTGGTGATGGGGAACGGAAATAATGCCATTGGCGCAGCGATACAATCGGCGGTTTCCGGGGCAAAGACCGTAGTGGTCCTTCCGGGAGAAGGATTCGAATTGTCGCCCTTAGGCAAAGGCCCGCATTCGGGCATTGCAGCTGAGTTCCTGAAGCGGTTGAAGGCAGACCAATTTGACAATGCCACGGCCAATAAAGTATTGAAAACCTGGACAGATAGCTTAAAAAACTTAACCGTGATCCGCAACGGAAACTGGTTGAAACTGAAAAGATCTGGGAGCGGCTGGAGCCTGGAGTTGAAGGATAAAAGGACCATTAAAGCGCAAGTATTGGTCAATGCCGACAAATCCGGTAAAACAGATGCGGCGCTGCTGCTCAGCAAACCTGCAGAGCTCTGGCAGGCCTTTGGTTATGGCGACAACAGTTACCGGACCAGCATTGCTGCAAGTCAGCACCCCAAAGACGGGCAGGCCGAATTTCTGTCCCTGGACCGTCTGCTGAACCCATTGCAGGAGAACCTGATCGCACTCGATCCCGCGAAAGAAAGTTTCGCTGCCGGACAAGCCGGAGGTGCAACAGCTTCCTATGCTGCATTCTACAAACTTAAAACCTCTGAAGCCAAACTGAAGTCGATACAAGGCGAACTGATCAATTACAAGCTGGACCTGGTGCCATTCACTGATGTGAGCCAGGCCGACAGCAACTGGAAAGCCATACAGTTTATTGGGCTGACCGGCGTACTAAAAGCCAGCCTCTCTCCAGGAAATGTGCTTTTCCTGCCGGAACAGCAGGTAACCACAGCAGAGGTCAAAGAAGTGATCAAGGCCTACTATTACAAAGCACAGATCTGGTTTGACGACCATACCGATCCACAGATGACAATCGGCAGTACCTTGAGCCTGGTATGTGTTGTGGGCAACAAAGCCCTAAAGAGCACGGAGGAAGAGCTGAAGAAAAACTGGAAAACCTCCTATCACTTTAAAACCGAATTTGACCCCCAGCGTACGATCACGCGGCGGGAATTTGCCGTTCTGGCCCATGAGTATCTGAAGCCCTTTAATGTAAACATAGACAAGACAGGAAGAATCCAGCGATAGATAGTTAAAAACTAATATGTTTGAAGCATACTATAGAGTTTGTCTATATGCCATCAAGATTAAGTATTTTCATTCCTGGCCATTTCATTGCTTTTGAGGTTTGACTGCTGTACATTTGTACCAGATTAAACATTAAAACAAAATATAGAATTATGGCAATAGTAGGTAAAAAATTCCCAAGCGTAAGCATCGATGCGATGTCAGATATGGGTGATGATCTGAAAATCAATGTATTTGAAGAAGCAGTAAACAAGCAAAGCAAAGTATTGCTGTTCTGGTACCCTAAAGATTTTACTTTTGTTTGTCCGACTGAACTGCATGCTTTTCAAGAAGCGCTGCCTGAGTTTGAAAAAAGAAATACCATTGTGATCGGTGCATCATGTGACACGAATGAAGTGCACTTTGCCTGGTTGAACACTCCCAAAGACAATGGTGGTATAGAAGGCGTAACCTATCCGATCCTGGCTGATACACACAGACAATTGTCCAACATCCTGGGTATCGTGGAGCAGGAAGTAGAATATGATGAAGAAGGCAACGAGATTTTTACGGGTTCAAATGTGACTTTCAGGGCAACTTACCTGATTGATGAAACCGGAAAAGTGTTCCATGAAAGCGTAAACGATATGCCATTGGGCAGAAACGTAAAAGAATATTTACGCCTGATCGATGCTTACAGCCATGTACAAACACACGGTGAAGTTTGCCCGGCCAATTGGGAAGAAGGTAAAGACGCAATGAGCGCCAACAGAAGCGGTGTTGCGGAATACCTTAGTGCTCACTAATAAATAGAAAACGATGTTTTTAGAATTAACAGAAGACAATCTTCAACAATATGTTGCTGAAAACAACAAAGTGATGGTTCAATACGCAGCTTCCTGGTGTGGAAACTGCAGGATCATGAAACCGAAGTTCAAAAAACTGGCTGCAGAAAATGAAGATGTCACCTTCCTGATCGTGGACGCAGAAAAGCTTCCGGAATCACGTAAACTGGCCAATGTTGATAATCTGCCAACCTTTGCCGCATTTGCAAACGGTGTTTTGGTAGACCAGGTGCAAACCAATAAAGCAGAATTGTTGAACGGATTATTTGATAAAATTAAGTCATGAAAATTCCAGTAATCAGACAGTTTTTCCAGAGCAGTACGCCGGAGCAGCTAGAAGCGACTTTGGAAGTGCTGGAAGCGTTTTGTGAATTCAGAGGAGTTCATGATGCAGAAATTGATGTAGCAGGTGAACTGATCACCAATATCTGCGGCGCATTGGAAGTTCACGCCAATGTACAGGCCGGTGCTACCGAAAAAGATGCACTGAATGCATTCGGGCAAAAAGTGATGGGGTCAATCGACCGTTAACATTTGCACAACTAATTTATTGATGCGGGACATGAGGTATGCTACAGGCTACAGCATGTCCCGCATTGCTGTTTACGGTCTTTAAAAATTATTCGTATGTTGGTCGCATGAAAAAGCTGAAGCAGGTCATCCAGGATATTAAAGTGCTGTTGCCGGAACCCTCGGCAGAGCTGGACGCTTTGCTGGCACAATACCTCTTTTATGCTCCAAAAATACCCTTGCGGTTAGCCCAGGAACAGCTACTGGAAAAAGCAGAAGCAGGTCAGCTCAGCGTATTCGATGAATTTTTTTCTGGTACTGAACTGAAGGTGAATATATTCAAATGGGGTTCTGGCACACAGCGGATTTTTATTACCCATGGCTGGGGATCAAAGGCGGCCGATTTTACGGATATCATCTCAGCGTTAATGGATACAGGCGATGTGGAGGTTGTGGCTTTTGACGCACCGGGAAACGGGAGTTCCGAAGGAACATTGTCAAACCTGCTGCTGTACGTGCTGGCCTTCAAAGCTGCGGTTCTGAAATACGGCAGGCCAGACGTAGTGATCGGACATTCGCTGGGCGCGATGGCCAATGTATCCGCACTAGGGGAACTGGGGATCGTGCCGGAATTGCTGGTCAGCATTACACCGCTCATCCGGCTTAAAGAGAACTTTGAAGCAAGTATGGATGCCTTGAGCATCGATAAGGATTACCAGGCCAGGATATTGGGCAACTTCGCCCTGCGGTTTGGCGTGCCCGCTTCACACTTTACGTTGGGCCGGTACTATGATTTTAACGAGCAGTTCAATCACTGGTTGTTTTACGATTCCAACGACATGATTTCACCATTTGCTTACCTGAAGAAATTTATGGAAGAGCATCCGGCTATAAATACCAGAGATTACAATGGGGTAGGGCATGAGCGGATATTGAAGTCGCCGGAGATGATTGCGGATTTGGTAGCAGCGGTAGTTGCAATTAGGTTTTAAACGCTTAAACTATAAACTCAAAAGGCCCGGCAACATGCCGGGCCTTTTGAGTTTCATATCAATAGACTATGCCAGATTTCTTCCGGCATTTACGATCCCGTATACGGTTCTGATCGCCAGTTTTTCATAAGATTGTTGTTCCTGTTCAGAAATCTCTCCCTGAAGCTGTTCCAGTGCGTAATGCTGGATCAATACCAATGGCAGTACAATCTTCTCTCTCACCGCAATAGAGCGCTTCTCAGCAGGGTAATTCTCCATCAGGGCTTCCTGTCCCGACAACTTCAATAACATCTGCTTAGAGAGCTCAAATTCGTCAAACAGGACTTTCCAGAACTGGCCATAAGTCTCGTCATTGATAAAGTGAGCTGTGATGGCGAAATCTGACTTGCTCATGGACATCATGCAGTTTTCGACAATGGTTTTAAAATAGCCGGATTCATTATAGGTCTCCACCACTTTATCCCAGTTGCCGTTTGTTTCCTGGTTTTTCAAAGCGGTACCTACCCCATAGAAACCAGGGATATTTTGTTTCAACTGGCTCCAGGCCGTTACAAAACTGATTGCCCTGAGGTCTTCCAATTTGAGGGCCTCTCCGGAATTTCTCTTAACCGGGCGACTGCTGATCGTGATTTTTGACAGCAGGGTAAGTGGCGAGAATTTTTCCAGGTAGCTCAGGAACAAAGGATGCTTGCGCAGGGAAACGAAGGCTTCAAAGCTGTCCTCAGCCATATCGTCCAGCAGGGTTTTGTGTACCGGATCCAGCAGGATGTTGTGCTTTTCCCTGATCCCGGCGGAAATGCCGGCATTGATCAGTTGCTCGATGTTAAATTCGGCACTGTCGATCGAGCCGTATTGAGAACTGATCGTCTGACCTTGTATGGTCAGCTGGATGTTCTTATTGGCAATCTCCTTACCCATAGAAGCATAGAAACGGTGTGTTTTACCACCCCCACGCGAAGGCGGTCCACCACGGCCGTCAAAGAAGGCGAGCTGGATGTTGTGTTTGTTGGCCGTAGCGGTCAGCGCTACTTTGGCATTAAATATCGACCAGTTGGCCATCAGGTAACCCCCGTCTTTGGTCGAGTCGCTGAAGCCCAGCATGATGTCCTGTTTGTTGCCGCGGCTGGCCAGGTGTTTTTTATAAAAAGGATGCGAATACAAGGTCTCCATGATCTCTGCCGCAACAGCCAGGTCATGTACGGTTTCAAATAGCGGGACGAAATCGATGGTCAGGTTGTCCGCTCTCCAGCCGTTCCATAAGAACAACTCGATCAGTTGCAGGATGTCGCTGGCCTGCTGGCAATTGCTGATGATGAAACGGTGACAGGCCAGTTCCCCGTTGCTCTCCTGGATCTGTTTGATTTCAGAAATGGTCTGCAGCGTATCTTGCGTCAGGCCGTCACCCTGCTCGGTATAGAGCACTTTTGCACTTTTGAAAGACAACACGTCAATCTTTTCAGCTTCCGAAAGACCATCATAATTTTCCGGGAAAAGGGAAATGATGGGTTTATGCTGCCTGCAATAAGCATGCACATCCCTCAAAACACGGCTGTCCTGTCTGATGTCCAATGAAGCGAAATGACAGCCATACAATTCTACTTTGCGGATCAGATCTGACACCAGGTCTGCAAAAAGACCGTCGTGGTCGTCCAATAACGTGGTTTTTATCGCATTTAAATGCGTAATCACCTCCGAAGAGATGTTCTCCAGTTCGATGTTCGGGTCGAATGCATTCTGATATAAAATGTCATGTACGATAGCGATGGATTCTTCAACACCCCTGAATGTGATGCGGCGTTTCAGGTTCCGGAAATCACGGTAGTAGCAGCGGAATAAGATCTGGCGCAGCATTTTAGAAACCTGTATGGTCGAATCTGCATGTACATTCGGGTTCCCGTCGCGGTCGCCGCCTGGCCAGAAGCCCAGTTCCACAATCTTTTTAGGTTCCAGGTTGTATTCATTCAGCGTTTTGTCTATGCCCGACTGGATGTTGGCAGCTGCAAAATAAAATACATTTTCCAGATACCAGGCCAGGCTCAGGGCCTCGTCCACCGGTGTAGGTGATTTTTTATTGAAGAAAGGCGTTTTACCCAGTTGCTGCAGCAGTAAATGGATGTTCGAAATCTCGTTGGTCTTGATGGCGGTGGTCAGATCTGTAATGATCGACAATACACTGCCTGGATAGAACTGAGTAGGGTGTGCTGTGAGGACTAAGCGAAGGGAAAATTCTTCGATCAGCTTTTCAATTTTATCGCTTAGCGGATTGTTGTCCACCCCCTTTTTCAGGTAAGAGAGCAAAGCGTTCTCTTCGTCATCCGCATTGAGCTTGCTGAATGACGCATCTTCGATGGCGTCAAACAATACGACTTGTCGCTCAATATACTGGATGAACCGGAAAAGCAGGTCAATTACATCCTTGGTAGCAGTCGTCTGCGTATATTTTTTAAAGAAAGCATCAATGATCTCCGCTGGATTCTTATGGTCATTGATCCCGTCTTCACAGTACTTGATGAACAGCGGCAACAAAGTGCCGGTATCTTTGATCTTGTAGAACGGAAGGGTTAAGAAAAGGCTGTTATAAAGTTCAAACCGGGATACGACTTCGTTGTTAAATACGGATTCTCTCTGACCTTTTACACGTTGTTTCTGCGTCATATTTAAAGGATATTTTTTCGCGCTTAAGCTACCAAAAATCCGCTAAATAAACGACCTTGAAAGGTCATTATTTTATTTTTGATTTTTTTTCAAAAATAATTAACTTTGTCCCGTATAGGATAATAAATTCTTTTTAAACGTATGTGCTGATTCTGTCGCTTAAACGCAATAAATCAAGCATTAATTGTTAATTTTTTTGGGGCGGAACAGCCGTTAAGGTCATCTTAACGGCTGTTTTGATTTTAATGCAGATCGGCGGGAACCGCTACATTTTTCTTAAATTTTTGCAGATAAAGCAGCGGGATTGAACAGAGCATGATCATGCCCGCAACCCAGTATGCGTCGCTGTAAGTGAGCAACAACGATTGCTTGGTCACTGTTCCTTCGATGGCTTTTGTGGCCAGTACTTTAGCGTCAAGATAGGTGTATCCCTTGGCCATAAAGTTTTTAATGAAACCATTGAAACGTTCCGTAAAAGCAGGGTTGTATTCATTGATGTTGACCAGCAGGTTGCTGCGGTGAAAACCCTGGCGCAAGTGGATGAGGGTAGTCAGTGCCGCAATCCCAAATGAACCGCCGAGTTGGCGCATCATGTTGTTGAGTCCTGAACCTTGTCCGATCTCTGCGCCTTTCAGGTCCTGGATGGCCAGGGTAGTCAGCGGCACAAACAAAAGGGCCATACCCACACCGCGGATCATCAAAGGCATGAAGAAGTCACCTGTTCCCGATTGAAGCGTAGAGTTGCTGAGCATGTTACAAAAGACGAAGAAACAGAACATACCGATGGTGGCCATGAACTGCGCAGGGATGTTTTTCTTGAGCATAATCCCGATAAAGGGCATCATCACGATGGTACATAAGCCGCCCGGAAACAACAGTTCTCCTGTCTGCAGCGGCGAAAAGCCGAGCAGGTTCTGACAGAAGACCGGGAATACGAATACAGAGCCATAAAGACCGAAGCCTAGGACAAAAGAGGTAAACATCCCGACGGAAAAACTCCGGTGGCGCATGATTTTGAAGTTCACAATCGGGTGGTCGGTACTCATTTCTCTCCAGATGAACAAAATCAGTCCAAGTACGGAGGCTACCGCAAGCGCAGTGATGTAAGGGGTGGCAAACCAGTCCTCACTCTCGCCTTTTTCCAGAACGGTTTGCAAGCTGCCCACCGCAATGGCCAGCAGGGCGATGCCCCACCAGTCGACCGGCATCCCTTTGCCATCCTTGGGGGTTTCCTTGACAAAGGTGTAGGTACAGTACCCCGCAAGGATGCCCACTGGAATGTTGACATAAAAGATGAGCGGCCATGAACTGATTTCCAACAGATAACCACCAATGGTCGGCCCCACAGTAGGGCCTACTACGGCACCTAAGCCAAACAAAGCAGTAGCGATACCGACATCCTCCCGCGGCCAGGTCTCGATTAATATCGCCTGTGCAGTAGAGATCAATCCGCCTCCGGCGAGTCCCTGCAGGATCCTGAAGGCGATCAGTTCCTCGAGGTTTGTCGCATTTCCGCACAGAAAGGAGGCAATGGTGAACAGGACAATCGAGAAGAGGAAATAATTTTTTCTTCCAAACCTGCTGCCCAGCCAGCCTGACATGGGCAATACGATGACATTGGCTACAGCGTAGCCGGTGGATAACCAGGCCACATCTTCCAGTGTGGCGCCCAGGTTACCCTGTATTTGTGGTATCGCTACGTTGACAATCGTGGTGTCGATCAGCTCCAGTAAAGAAGCTGTGATCACGGTAAACGTAATGATCCACTTTTTTAAACCTTTCTCGGCCATTTTTAGTCTTTTATAGAAACAGATACTTTTACACTCATGCCCGGACGTAGTTTGGACATGATTTCTTTTGAGGCATCGGCAATCTTGATTTTTACAGGCACACGCTGTACTACTTTTACGAAGTTACCTGTGGCATTGTCGGGCGGCAACAGTGAGCCTTTTGCACCGGTAATCGGGGCAAAATTATACACCTCTCCGTTTACTTCCTGATCCGGATACGCATCCACTTCAATCTTAACTTTAGCACCCGGTCTGATGTCTTCCAGTTGGGTTTCTTTGAAGTTGGCCGTAACATACAGGCTATTGTTGTTCACGATAGAAAACAAGGATTGTCCGGCTTGTACCAATTGGCCTTTCTGAACGTTCTTTTTCGAAACGATGCCGCTTGCAGGTGCTTTGATCTCGGTATAGGTCAGTTGCAATTTCGCAAAATCCACATCCGCCTGGTGCTGGGTTACACCCGAACTGCTCACAGCAAGCTGCGACTGGGTGGTGCCCACCTGTTTTACAGCCGCAAAATATTGGTCCTGAGCTGCAGTAAATGCGGCCTGTGCCGATTCTTTTTCAGCTTTGGCCTGATCAAAGGCCTGTTGTGTGATGGAACCGTCTTTCACCAGGTTGGCATAGCGCTCATAATCCTTTTTTGCCAGGTTCAGTTTCACTCTTGCAGCTTCGATATTGGCTTTTGCGGTGCTGGTATTGGCAGAAGTTGCCGCAATTTGCGATTGGGAGACACCAACGCTGGCATTTGCTCCTTTTTGTCCGGCTTCAGCCTGCTCCAGTTTTACTTTATAATCGCTGTCATCGAGTTTTACGAGTACTGCGCCCTCATTTACAGCCGTATTTTCTTCAAATTTTATTTCCTGGACATAGCCGCCAACACGGGCAACAACCGGGCTGATGTCTGCATCAATCTGGGCATCGTCGGTATCGACGTGTTTGCTGTAATAAATATATTCTTTGGTGCCAAATATGGCGCCTATCACGACAAGTATGCCCAGTACAATCGGGATCACTTTGTTGGTCTTTTTCTTTTCAGTTGTCATTGGAGTATTTTTTATGGTGTTTTTATTGGGCGATTTTTCCTGTTGATTTTAATAGGGTATAATAGGCGAGTCCGGCATCTGCTTTTGCAATCTCCAGATTGATTTTGGCCTGGTAAAGCAAGGTCTCCGCATCAATCCTGTCGATAGCCGAAGCCACATTGTTCTTGTATTTGGAGGCCAGCAACTTGTCATTTTCTGTAGCCTGGGCAATGGATGTTTCCAGTACTTTGATTTTGTTGACCGACAACTGGTAGTTTTGGTAATTCCTGTTGATCTCTGTCTTCACCTGGTCGGTCAGGATCCCTTTTTGCAGACCGATACTTTGTTGCTGCACCTTTGCTTCGCTCACCTTGTTTTTGTTGGTCCAGAGGTTGCCGATGTTCCAGGATATATTCGCGCCGATGGTTACCGGCAGGATGAACTGGTTGGTAGGTGGAATAAATTTGCCGCTTGGGTTGATGTAATAGAGGTTGGCACCCACACCGACAGTAGGCAATGTGTTCGCCTGGATTGACTTGATGTTCACATCAGCCACACGGTTTTGCAGGTCAAGCTGCCTCAGTTCCTGGCGACTGCCATAAGCCAGGTCCAGGTAACTGCCCAGTGTACCTGCTGGTTTCAGGCTCTGGTCCGGATCGCTGATCTCAATCTCTGTATTCTCATCCAGCCCCAGCAGCACATCCAGGTTGTAATTGATCACCTTGCGGTTGTTTTCAATTTCCATTTCTGTGAGCGACACATTGGCTTGCTGCAATTGAAACCTCAGCACGTCATTTTTAGTCACGACACCCTGATCGAAAAAACGCTGGGCCTGTTTCAGTTGCCCTGCAATAGATTCCAGGTTTTGTGCCACTACCTTTTTGCTCTGCAGAACTTTAAAGAGCGAATAATAGGTATTGATTACCGCGTAGCTGATCTCTTCCCTGTCTTTGTCCGCGTCCAGTTTAGCCACTTCGGTAAGCAACCTCGTAGATTCTTCCGCATATTTCAGTTTGCCGCCGCTGTAGACGAGTTCTTCGATCGCGGCTGTACCTACAAATGCGTCTGCCCGGTTTGGCAGGCGGATCGGATCAGCCCCGCCGATGGTCAGTTTACTGGTCGGGATCTCTGCGTGGTTGTACAAAAAGGATGCAGAGGCCGAAGGGAGAGCATTGTCCTTTACAGTAGCCAACCTGGCCACAGATTCATCTATTTTATTTTGTGAAAGTTTCAGGTTCTTGCTGTTGCTGATGCCTAGTGATATGGCTTCCGGCAGGTCAAGTTTTTTTACCTGCTGGCCATAGAGCATTCCCGGAAACAATAAAGCGCCTATAACTAATTTATTGATGGTAGGTTTCATTTATTGGGAGTTAAGTATACGATAATAAGGTCTTTTAAATGGGCGGTGAGGCGCTCTGTGATCACTTTCCTGTCTTTTTTATTGTTGATGTCGAGGCCCGTGCCCGAGGTGATCTTTGCCGGAGAAACGGCGACTTTGCTGATTGTACCCATCAGGGTCAGGATCATCATCTGGGTGTCTGCCTGCCGGACACTGCCATCAGCAATGCCCTCATTAATGATGCCTTCTATCACCGCCTGGTTTTCAGCCATTGCATTTTCAATATTGCTGAACATTTCCGGTCGCTGCGGCAGGGAAAGTTCCCGGTGCATCATCTTATGAAAAGTATGGTTGCAAAGTACGCGGTTCGCATATCCCTCTACCACCTTGAGCAATTTCTCCATGCCGCTAAGGTTGTCCCTGCTGATGATCACGAGCTGTTCCTTAAAAGCTTCGATTCTTTTGCTCATGATTTCCATAAAGACCCCTTCTTTGGAGCCGAAATAGTAGTTGATCATAGCCATGTTTGCGCCCGATTCCTTTGCGATTTGCCTGGTGGAAGTCCCTTCATAGCCCAGCTCTGAAAACAGCTTTTCAGCTGCGAGAATGATGCTGGTCCTCTTGTCTGTCTTTTCCATATTCTAAATTAACGGGACAAAATTAATCAATCGATTGATTAATTTTGTGATTAACTCCAGAGATAGTGTATTGTTTACGCTAAGCTGACAAAGCCCACAAAAAAGCCCATTCAGTGATCTGAACGGGCTTTTTAAAAATCATCAGGTTTAATTTATTTAATAGTAATGGGTAATTCTACAGTAGAAAAATCCCACCCAATCACCAGATTGGCGCCGGTAGCCTGTGTGCTGAAGGTCATGGAAAGTAATTCAAGCGGTTTCTCCAGGGACTTCACATTTACGTCAGTCCTTACGATGTCCTTACTCTGGTCATAAGAAAAAGCACCCCATTTATCTGTTTGTTTGTTGACAATCATGGTCCACTTGTCTTTGTTTGGAATGGCCATCAGGCTGTAGGTTCCTGCTTTGATCTTTTTACCGCCGATTACGACCGGCTTATAAAACCGGATTTCGGTATTCTCATTTGCACCCAGTCGCCATACTTTGCCGAACTGCTCCAGCACGCCAAAGATTTCCCTTCCTTTTTTGGCAGGTCTGGAATAAACGACTTTAATTAAAGGAGCCGTATTGTCTTTGGCTTTGGTCGCATTTAAGGGATAATAGACCATGTCGGCCGGACTGCTGTCCAGCGCAGGAAATTTAACATCCTGAGCCTTTACCGAAAAGCCGGTAAATGCAAGGAGCGCAATGAATACTAATTTCTTCATGCCTTTAAAATGTGGGGTTAAGTAAACTGCGACCGTTGTTTTTTAATGAACGCGTCCTTTGACAATGGCATTCAGGAAGATTGCGCCAAAAAGGAAGCCCAGTATTCCACCAAAAATAGCCCAAAAGAAGTTGGTCGTGATGGCAAGTGTGGTAGCAATACCAGCTACAATACCCAGTACATAATAAACCCAGTCAAAACTGTTGTTGTTTTCTTGTTCAGTCATTGAAATTATTCTTATGCGGCAAAGATATTGATTTATTTTTCAATCGAAATGATTTTCTTCACGCAGCTTTCTCTGTGAACCCAGCACTTCTTCTGTCTCCATTGCGAAAGCGAGGTCCCGGCATCCTGCCAACATGGTTGGAATGTCAATTGGATGGTCCAAGGACGCTCCAACCATGTTCCAACGATGTTGGAACGACGTAACAGCAATTGACGCAGAATAGCCGTCCTATATCCGGATAACGATTGTCCTGCCGGTTACCAAAAAAAACGTATAGCATTTGTAGAGACCGTCATCGCTGGTTTCGATTTCTTCAACCAGTCCGGTCTTGCTGAACGTATCGGTAACGAGGTCCCCGATTTTAACATCATTCAGCACTTCGGCGGGCGTGTCCTTGTTTAATCTGATCATGCTGTAAAGATAGTGAACGAATGGCTGCACACAGAAAACATTCTACAGTCAATTACTGTTAGCTTAGCGCTATGAGAAAAAGTTTTGGCATATTGATGTACCGGATGAAAGAAGGAGAACCGGAGTTTTTGCTGGTGCATCCAGGCGGGCCGTTTTACAAAAACAAAGACCTGGGCGTATGGTCGGTTCCAAAGGGAGAGGGCGACGGGGATGAAGATCCGCTTGCTACGGCAATCCGGGAATTTGAAGAAGAGACAGGACTTCGTCCGGAAGGTGATTTTAAAGAATTGCAGCCGATCATTCAAAAAGGAGGTAAAAAAGTATTCTGCTGGGCACTCTCAGGCGATTTTGACGTAGAGAAACAGGTCAGCAATACATTTCCGTTGGAGTGGCCGCCAAAATCGGGCAAGATGCTGGACGTCCCGGAAATTGACAGGGCGGAATGGTTTAGGCTGGAAGCAGCGAAGTTGCGGATCAAAGAAAAGCAAATCCCCTTATTGGAGGAACTGAACGGCTGGCTTCAAAAGAATTCAAACTAAATAACGCGCTTTAATCACATTTACATGGTGGATGATGTGGCCGGCCACGATAAATAAAAGTGCCCTGACAGAGATGGGCCGTTGAGAAGCTGTGCCCATTTGATCCAGTTCCTTTTCCGTCAGGGATTGAAAAAGGTATAAGTTCGCCTTTCTGAGCAAAGCAAATTCGTGACTTAAACTGAGCAGGCTGCGGTCTGAAAAATGCGCATTGGCTACATAATCATCTTCCTCAAAACCGGGAAGGGATTGTTGCTCGCCCCTGGCGATGCAGGTAAGCCGGTAGACGAGGATCCGCTCGGTATCAATGATGTGACCGATCAGTTCTTTGATGGTCCACTTGCCCGGAGCATAAGCGTAATCACCTCTTTCTATCAGACTATTGATGAAATCTGCAAATTCCGTAGCCTGTCTCTCCAGAATTTCGAGGACATCGTCATCTACTAATTTGATATAGGTGAGTCCCCATGGGGAATACTCATGAGCTTGTGGTCGGTTCATAGGTGATGCTGCTTTTTAGAACAATTCGAAAAGTGGTGCCTTTGCCGAGCTCTGAATCCTTGACAAAGATTTGTCCGCTGTGGTAATTTTCTATAATCCTTCTGGTTAGTGAAAGGCCGAGTCCCCAGCCCCGTTTGCGGGTAGTGTATCCCGGTTGAAAGACCGCGTCAAATTTCGAACGCGCAATGCCCCGGCCGGTATCAGTCACATCGATAAGCACTTCTTCTTTTGCCAGGTTTTCGATGATATTGATGGTTATTTTTCCCTCGTTGTCGATTGCGTTGGCCGCATTTTTCAATAGGTTTTCGATCACCCAGTCAAACAAAGGAACATTGAGCATGGCGCGGACCTGGTCGTCGCCAGTGATGGAAAACTTGGTTTTATCCGAGGTGCGGAGTTTAAAATAGTCTACAAAATTTTGGATCACCGGGTAAACCACATGGTCTTCCAGGATCGGTTTGGAACCTATTTTTGAAAAACGGTCAGTAATGACTTCCAGCCGCTTGATGTCATTTTCCATCTCCGCGATCAGGGGGTCATCCTCTGCATCGAACCTCGATTTCATCAACTCCACCCAAGCCATTAAAGAAGATATTGGCGTGCCCAGCTGGTGGGCGGTCTCTTTGGCCATACCTACCCATACCTGGTCCTGTTCGGCTTTGCGGGCAGAACTGAAAGCCACATAGGCCGTGAGCAGGAACAAGGCGATGACGGTCAGCTGAATATAGGGGAAGTAGCGCAACTGGGTAAGCGTAGGAGAGTCTTTATAATAAATGTTCCAGCGTGTGCCGTCCAGTCCGGTGATGGGTGTCGGCGGATGCTGTTGTTTCATTTTGCGGAGCTCACGCTGAAAGTATCCGGGATCGTAGGTGGCGGTTGGGTTTTTGGCGATGTCGTAATAGGTTTTTGTAGAGTCGAGTCCCTGATATCCGATGATAGAACCCGTAGAATCGGTCATGATCACCGGAAGCTTGTTGTTGGTACGGATCAGATCAATCAGACTGCTGTAGCGGTCGTCTTCATACATGATCAGTGTTTGCTCGGTTACTTTTACATACAGCCGGAACTGTAACTGCTCCTCCCGCTCCATTTTCTTGACGAAGAAGTCGCTGTAAAAGACAGATGCTGTGCCGATGACAATGGCAAAGACCAACAGGAAGAACTTCCAGCGCCGCTTTTTTTCGTAAGGATTCATAGATTAGGTCGGCAAATTACAAAAATATATCTTTGCGGGTAGTTATATGGAAAAGAAAGTTAGAGTAAGATTTGCCCCGAGTCCCACAGGCGGACTGCACCTTGGCGGCGTACGCACCGCCTTGTTCAACTATCTGTTTGCGAAACAGCATAACGGGACATTCATCCTTCGGGTGGAGGACACCGATCAGACCCGTTTTGTAGCGGGCGCTGAAGAATACATCGCCTCCTGCCTCGAATGGTGCGGCATAGCACCGGACGAGAGTCCACAACAAGGCGGGCCCTTTGGTCCGTACCGTCAGAGTGAACGAAAGGCAACTTACAAGCAATATGCCGATCAGCTGATTGCCGATGGCTATGCCTACTATGCTTTCGATACGCCCGAAGAACTCGATGCAAAGCGGAAAGAGGTGCCGAATTTTACTTACGGACTGGCCACACGCGACGCAATGCGCAATTCCCTGACCCTAAGCGAAGCTGAAGTTGCCGCACTGCTGGCCAGCGGAACGCCTTATGTTGTCCGCATTAAAATGCCGGAAGATGAGCTGGTTTCCTTTACCGATTTGATCCGGGGACATGTCAGTTTTGAAACAAACCTGGTAGACGATAAAGTATTGCTGAAAGCAGACGGAATGCCGACTTATCACCTGGCGGTGGTGGCAGACGACCGGGCGATGGAGATCAGCCATATTTTCAGGGGGGAAGAATGGCTGCCCTCTGCACCCATTCATATTTTGCTTTGGCGTTACCTGGGCTGGGCAGACGAGATGCCCCAGTGGGTACATTTGCCATTAATCCTGAAGCCGGACGGCAATGGGAAATTGAGCAAAAGAGATGGCGACCGACTGGGATTTCCGGTTTACGCACAGAACTGGAGCGATCCAAAAACGGGCGACCTGACCAAAGGATTTAAAGAGCTGGGCTTTATGCCAGAGGCCTTTGTAAACCTGCTGGCAATGCTGGGATGGAATGACGGAACCGACCAGGAGTTGTTTTCGTTACCGGAACTGATCGGGAAATTCTCCATAGAGCGCATCAGCAAAGCCGGGGCAAAATTTGACTTTGAAAAAGCCAAATGGTACAACCACGAGTGGATAAAAAATGCAGATCCTGCGAAATTATTACCGTCAGTGCAGAGCGCATTTGCGGCAGAAGGAATCGAAGTTAAAGATGAGCAGCAGCTGATCCAGGTCATTGGCCTGATCAAAGACCGTTGTAACCTGTTGGCCGATTTTGTGCAGCAGGCCGGTTATTTCTTCCGTGCACCGGCTGAATACGACCTTCCGGCCGTGCAGCCAAAATGGACGGTTGAAAAAGCATCATTTTTTAAGGATTATGCTGCTTTGATTACGGACAGCGCATCCGCGGCAGAATTAGAAGAGCAATTCAAGGCCCTTGCTGCTGCGCAGGGCTTTAAACCTGGCGAGTTGATGCTTCCCCTAAGAGTGATGCTGGTAGGCGGCAAGTTTGGCCCTGGTGTGTTTGATATTTTGGTAGCCCTGGGTGAACAGGAAACTATACAGCGGATCCATAAAGCGGTTTTGGCCTTTGGTTAAAACTATTTTTTAGTATCATTAAGGTGGCATAAGGCCAGTAAATCATATTTTAAGTTAATTTGGTATAACAATTGTCGCAAGGAATTGATTATACCAAATTAACTTAAATTTTTTCTATGCAATGGTTCGGTAAGGGGAGCGGCAATGTAGATGACCGCAGGGGAATGAGTGGCGGTGCGATCGGAGGCGGTGTCGGTATTGTCATCGTGATCATAGGCTTGTTTTTTGGCAAGGATCTGAGTGGAGTGGTGAGTCAGCTGCCCGTGCAGGGTGGTACCGTACAGGAAGGGAAAAAAGGCGATCCTCAGGATGCGGAAGGGAAATTTGTGGATGGCGTCCTTGAGTCGACAAACCAGGTCTGGGCGCAGCAATTTGAGCAGCAGGGGAAAAGTTACGAAGAGCCGGTACTGGTGCTGTTCAGCAACTCTGTTCAATCTGCCTGCGGCAATGCAAGCGCTGCGGTTGGCCCGTTTTACTGTCCGGGCGACCATAAAGTATACATCGACCTTTCATTTTATCAGGAGCTAAAAGACCGTTTCGGTGCAGCCGGCGATTTTGCCCAGGCCTATGTGATCGCACATGAAGTTGGCCACCACATCCAAAACCTGATGGGCATATCTGATAAACTGGACCGTGCACGAGGCCAGCTCAGCGAAAAGGAGTATAATAAATTGTCTGTGAAACTGGAACTTCAGGCCGATTTCTTTGCCGGAGTATGGGCACACCATGCGCAAAACCTAAAAGATTTCAAGCTGGATGAGGGCGATGTGGAAGAGGCACTAAATGCAGCCAATGCGATTGGAGATGATAAATTGCAAAAACAAGCGCAAGGGGAAGTCACGCCAGATGCTTTTACACATGGTACATCCGCACAGCGCATGTATTGGTTTAAAAAAGGATTTGAAACGGGGGACATCAACCAGGGAGATACATTCAGTTCAACACAACTGTAAAACATAATTATGAATAAACGCTTACAAACCAACAGCTTACTTAACCCGAATAATGATACTAATTGTAGATGACACCCCGGAGAACCTCATCTCATTGAGAAAGGCTCTGGAAAGACATAATTTTGAGGTAGATACCGCGTCATCAGGGGAAGAAGCATTAAAAAAAGTACTGAAGAACGAGTATGTGCTGATCATTCTCGATGTACAAATGCCCGGCATGGACGGTTTTGAGGTGGCAGAAGCCATATCTGGCTATAGCAGAGCAAAGGAAACCGCCATTATTTTCCTGTCGGCAGTCAACAAAGAGCTTAAATTCATTACCCGCGGCTATTCTTCAGGCGGACTGGATTACATTACCAAGCCGGTGGATATGGACATCCTGCTGCTCAAAGTAAAAACCTTTTACCGGATTTATGAGCAAAGCAGGAAACTGATCGAGATCCAGAATGCGCTGCTGGATGAAATAGAGTTCAGAAAACAGGCCGAACGCAAGAAGGATGAATTTATCAGCATCGCCAGTCACGAATTGAAAACCCCGCTGACCAGTGTAAAAGGCTACATGCAACTGCTCGGCAGGAGTATAGAAAAGGGCGATATGGAGAAAGTAAAGGGCCATCTCGAAAAAGCCCAGGTGCAACTGGAAAAGCTCAATGAGCTGATTGCCGATTTACTGGACATTTCAAAAATCGAAAGCGGGAAACTCAAATTCAATAAGAAGCACTTCAGTCTCGATGTCCTGCTGGACAATGTTACAGACATCATCCTGCAGGGAAACCCCGAATTTAAAATCACCAGGAAAGGAACGGCTTTACAAGAGATTTATGCCGATGAGATGCGCATTGAGCAGGTCATCATTAATTTTCTGACCAATGCCATTAAATACTCTCCGGGGACCAGGGAAATCCAGATCAATGTCAGCCAAAAAGACGATGAGGTCTATCTCGGGGTCCGTGATTTCGGAATTGGTATTGAGCCAAAACAGCAGAAACATGTATTTGATAAATTCTACCGTGTGGAAGAAACGGCCATACACTTTCAGGGACTGGGCATTGGGCTGTATATTTCTGCAGAGATCGTCAGGCGTCATGGCGGACAGATCGGTGTGAAAAGCACGATGGGCGAAGGCTCGGAATTTTATTTTATAATCCCGGTTGATTCCGGAGACGAAGCGGATTAAAGCACAATAGGCTTATGGAAAAAACATCACTAAAAAACAATTTACGCATTGGTTTAGGCTTGTCACTGTTGATTTTGTTCATCTCTTCATTGGCTTCCTACACCAGCATCAGGAACCTGATCAAGAGTGCAGACCTGGTTTCCCACAGCAATGAGGTCATGACCAATCTGGATGCGGTAATTTCAACCTTGAAAGATGCGGAGACGGGACAGCGCGGTTATTTGCTGACCGGAGAAAAAGAATTTCTGGAGCCCTATAATGGCGCCAAAGAAGCGGCTATGGACTACCTGAGTAAAATTCAGGTAGCAACAATAGACAATAACTTCCAACAAAGAAGTGCCAAAAGGCTCGAGGATATGATTAAAGGCAGGTTGTCGATCATTGAACGGACCATTGATGTGAAAAACCACGGCGGCACCATTACGGTGCAGGAGCTGTTGGATGGAAAGCAGTTCATGGACGGTGCCAGACTGATCATCAAAACTATGCAGGCCGAAGAGAAAAGACTGCTTGATGAGCGCACCGGAGAGTTGAATACACAGGCAGGGTATACCCCCATATTGATCCTCATCGCTGCGGCTTTGGCGGTAATCATAACCCTTTTCTTCTATCTGCGGGTATCAAAGGATTTTAATGAAAGGCTAAAACTTCAGGAAGAACTGAAAGCCAAGAATGAAGAAATAGACAACCGGATCGCCGTTATACAGGGGATTGCCGGTCAGATCTCCAGCGGAGATTACCAGCTTAGGATGGACGATGAGGTGAAAGATGGCCTGGGTGGCCTGGCTTTGTCGCTAAATGCGATGGCAGAATCGCTTCAGTATTCCTTCTCGTTGCTGGCTGATAAAGAATGGTTGCAGACCGGGATTGCCAGTCTGAACGACAAAATGGTGGGCGAAAAAAATCTGGAGATCCTGGCCAGCGACATCCTGGAGGACATCGCCCAACACACGAAAAGTGCGGTTGCTGCATTTTATATTGTGGGCGAAGACAGGCTGCTTCATTTGGAGGGATCCTATTCTTTGGACGCAACGCAACACAAATCTGCCTTAAAACTGACAGAAGGTATCGCCGGACAGGTGCTTAAATCTGGCAGGCAGATCCTGATCAATGACATTCCGGATGGAGAAATGACCATCAGTTACGCCCTCGGCAATACGAAGCCGCGCAATATTGTAGCTGTACCGGTGACCCGGGATACCGAGGTTATCGGAGTAATCGAGCTGGGTTCGCTGAGCAGTTATACCCCATTGCAACTGGAACTGTTGAGCAGCATTGCTGCTAATATTGGGATTGCCATACATGTGGCGCAGAACCGGAAAAAAATGCAGGAGTTGCTGGAGGAAACACAGGCACAAGCTGAAGAACTGCAGGCACAACACAGTGAACTGGAAGGACTGAACGCAGAACTGGAAGCGCAGACCCAGAAAATCCAAACCTCAGAAGAAGAACTGAGGGTACAGCAGGAGGAACTGCTGCAGAGCAACCAGGAATTGGAAGAGCGGACCAGTCTGCTGGAAGAAAAAAACCAGTTGATCCAGGAACGGAACCTCGATATTCAGCAAAAAGCAGAGCAACTGGAGCAAAGCACCAAGTACAAATCGGAATTCCTGGCCAATATGTCGCACGAATTGCGGACTCCATTGAATTCTATCTTGTTGCTTTCCAAGTTGATGGCTGAAAATAAGGGCCTGAATACAGAATACATCGAATATGCGGAGGTGATCCAGAGCTCCGGACAGGGTCTGCTGGGACTGATCGATGAGATCCTTGATCTATCCAAAATTGAGGCAGGGAAGATGAAACTGGAATTCACGGATGTACACCTTACCGAGGTGGCTACAGACATGCACTCGCTTTTTAACCCGCTGGCTAAAAACAAGGGACTGCAACTGATCCTTGAGGTTGAAGAAGGAATAACTGCAATCCACACCGACAAAATGCGCCTGGAGCAGATCTTGAAAAACCTGCTTTCGAATGCGCTTAAATTCACCAGTCAGGGGAAAGTCTCACTAACAGTGAAAAGGCAGGAGGGCGGAAATGGTCTCTTCTTCAAAGTAACTGATACCGGAATCGGCATACCTGCTGACAAACAAGGTTTGATCTTTGAAGCTTTTCAGCAGGCTGACGGATCGACAAGGAGGAAGTTTGGCGGTACGGGTCTTGGACTCTCTATCAGCCGTGAACTGGCGAAATTGCTGGGTGGTGAAATTGACCTGACCAGTAAAGAGCATGTGGGCAGTGAATTTACTCTACTGCTGCCGCTGGACGGCAGTAAGGCGGTGGCACAAGAGGCCGACCGGCAGCAAAACGAACCGGTTTATGTGGAACCTAAACCAGTCATCGCAGAACGGTTTACGGTAGATCACATCCCCAACGATATTGAGGATGACCGGGACCTGATTGCCCCGGGTGATAAATGTATCCTGATCATAGAGGACGATACTGCTTTCGCGAAGATCCTGCTCGATTTTACCAGGAGACGGGGGTATAAAGGGATTGTAGCCGTGCGCGGCGACGCCGGACTCGAAATGGCCAACCAGTTTAAACCACAGGCGATTTTGCTGGATATACAGTTGCCCATAAAAGATGGCTGGCAGGTGATGGAAGAACTCAAATCCAATCCGGAAACTAAACCGATACCGGTACACATTATGTCTTCGCTGGAAGTCAAGAAAGAAAGTCTGCTGAAAGGCGCAGTTGATTTTATCAATAAGCCAATCGCACTGGAGCACATGCAGCAGATCTTTCAGAAACTGGAGTATGCGCTAAGCAAACACCCTAAAAAAGTGTTGATTGTAGAAGAAAATAAGCAACATGCAGAGGCACTGAGTTATTTCCTGAGCAACCATAGCATCAATACCGAGGTGGTCAATAATGTGAACCAGAGCATTGGGGCGCTGCATAAGAAAGAAGTAGACTGCGTCATCCTGGATATGGGTATTCCCGATAAGAACGCCTATGATACGCTGGAAGCGATTAAAAAAGCGGAGGGCCTGGAAAATCTGCCGATTATCATTTTTACAGGCAAGAACTTGTCCAAAGGAGAGGAAAGCCGGATCAAGCAATATGCGGACTCGATCGTGGTGAAAACGGCACATTCCTACCAGCGGATTCTGGATGAAGCAGGGTTATTCCTGCATCTGGTGGAGGAAAAAGAGAGTGATTCCAGACATAAGAAGCCGGTTTCAGAAAAACTGGGCGGCCTATACGAAGTACTTAAAAACAAAACCGTCCTGATTGCAGATGATGACGTAAGGAATATTTTCTCGCTTACCAAAGCATTGGAACAACATAAGATGAAAGTTTTGGCCGCTACGGACGGCAAAGAGGCCCTGCAGATCCTCAAACAGAATCCTTTGGTGGATATTGTCCTGATGGATATGATGATGCCTGAAATGGACGGATATGAGAGCACCAGGGAGATCAGAAAAATACCGGCCTACAAACAACTGCCGGTTTTGGCTGTTACTGCGAAGGCAATGATGGGAGACCGTGAAAAATGTATTGCAGCCGGTGCATCGGATTACATTTCGAAACCGGTAGATATTGATCAGCTGATCTCTTTATTGCGTGTTTGGCTTTATGATAAGGTTTAAGATATGGCAAGCAAAGTTTTAATAATTGACGACGACAACAGGAATATTTTTGCGCTTAAAGCAGTATTGAAGGCAAAAGGATACCAGTGCCTGTCAGCAACCGGAGCGGAAGAAGGGATAGTTCTGCTTGAACAGGACAAAAATATTGGTGTGGTACTGATGGACATGATGATGCCCGGAATGGACGGATATGAAGCGATTGGCAAAATGAATGCCTCTCCGGATCTGAAAGACATTCCCGTCATTGCGGTGACAGCACAGGCCATGGTGGGCGACAGAGAGCGCTGCATCAGGGCTGGAGCGGTGGGGTATGTTTCGAAACCCATCAATGTAGATGAGCTGACAAGGCTGCTGACGGAATATATTTAATATAAAAAGAAGACACCTATGGTAAGTGACGAACAAGTAGAGGTATTGCTTTCTGATCTTTTAGAACAATACGGCTATGATTTTACGGGGTATTCGAGGGCGTCTTTAAAAAGAAGAATCTTGCGGTTGTACCTGCTCGATAAGGCTGTAAGTTTTGGAGAATTCCGGTACAAAATAAACAATGACCATGCTTACTTTAAGCGGTTTGTGGAACAGATTACGGTGAATGTGACCGAAATGTTCAGGGATCCGGCATTTTTTAAAAAGTTAAGAGACGAAGTGCTGCCCATGTTGGGAACTTACCCCTTTATCCGTATCTGGCTGGCTGGCTGTTCTACAGGCGAGGAGGCCTATTCTATTGCCATCATTTTGAAGGAAATGAACCTGTTGCACAAAACATTGATTTATGCGACAGACCTCAATCCTGCTGTACTGGAGCGCGCCGCTCAAAGCATGTTCGGGCTCAACCACATGAAACAATATTCAGAAAATTATATTCTTTCCGGCGGTACCGAAGACTTCTCTAAATACTACACCGCCAATTATTCACTCGCCAAATTTGACGATGAACTGAAGCGTAAAATCATCTTTTCAACACATAATTTGGTTTCTGATCATTCTTTTAATGAATTTCAGTTGATTTTATGCAGAAATGTATTAATTTACTTTGACAGGGAGTTGCAGCAGAAAGTATTGAACCTTTTTGACGACAGCCTCGAAGATTTGGGGTACCTGGCATTGGGGACAAAGGAGACGATTAGTTTTTCGGAATTTTCAAAGAAATATAAACGGCTGGATGTCGAAAAGATCTGGCGAAAAATAGGGTGATGGAAGGATGTAAAGCATTTATCATAGGCGGCTCAGCCGGAAGCCTGGACGTACTTTTAAAAGTACTTCCGGTTCTTGACGCAGCACTGCGTTTTCCAATTGTAATTGTTATCCACCGCAAACACGGCACGGATTCACTGCTGCCGGACTTATTGTCAACCCGCACCAAACTGAAAGTAAAAGAAGTGGATGAAAAGGAGGAATTAAAGGCGGGCTTTATTTATATTGCCCCATCTGACTACCATTTGCTGATCGAACAGGATGGTACATTTTCACTGGATTATTCAGAAAAAGTCAATTATTCACGTCCTGCTATTGACGTGACTTTTCAGACTGCCGCTGAAGTATATAGAGACAAACTGGTCTGTTTGCTGTTGTCGGGATCAAATTCTGATGGTGTGAACGGATTAAAAAGTGTAAAGGAATGGGGCGGGCTCGCAGCGATCCAGGACCCTGCCACGGCACAAGTTGCCTACATGCCTGCACAAGCCCAGTTGAAAGTAGCAATAGACCGGGTGCTGAAGATTCAGCAAATAGGAGAATTTATAAATTTATTATCTAACAGCTAATTAAAAAAATGGGTAAAGCTAAGAAGGTATTTGTATTTGATGACAATGCGGATATTTTGGATTTATGTACCATCATTCTGGAGGACGCCGGATATGAGATCAAGACCTCGTCCACCTCTAATCACATTATAGACCAGGTGACGGCCTATACGCCGGACATCATCTTTATGGACAACTGGCTTCCTGATGTTGGCGGAATTGACGCTACGCGGGAATTAAAACAACATGAGACTCTGAAAAATATTCCGGTGATTTATTTTTCAGCCAATAATGACGTGGAATCGCTGGCCAAGCAGGCTGGTGCGGATGATTATTTGTCGAAGCCTTTTGACATTCATGAACTGGAGCAGATCATTTTAAGGCATCTGTCAAAATAAAAAAAAAGCCCCCAAATGCGCCAGGCATTTGGGGGCTTTTTTTCCGATGTGATTTACTTTACACCGAGCACATTGGCGCCCTGTTCAAAGACAATGTCAACAGGGATTCCTTTCTTAGTGAGCCTATCCAGATCTGCCTGTAATTCACTGGTAATAACAGCTTTCTCCTTTTGCGTCCTCTCTACCGCAGCCTTATCGCCGTTGCCCTGCAGGGTAATAATGAGGGCCCCAAGCTTGTTCATGGACGCTTCAAATTTCGCATAGTCAACTTTATAGGTGCCCGCTTCAGTTCTGATAAAAGCCCCGTTTTCCTTAAAGAAATTAAAACACTGCATGTTGGCCTTTCCGTGTGCACTCGAGGCACCAAAGCGGACAGAGCGCAGAATGCCTGCCATATAGGTGGTGTAAAATTGTTTGATGTCGCCTTCCAGTTCGCCTTTTTTCAGGAGTCCGGTGACCATGTAAAGGCCCAAAACATCTGCTTTACCTTCTTCCAGCCAGGAGAACTGTTCTTGTAATGCTTCCTTCACAAAGCCCTTTCCGGTAATGGTTTTTTTTATTCCGAGGCCGTGCGCAACTTCATGAAACATGACATTGGCAAAGAATGCGTCAAAATTGATGTATTGTTGCTGCTCCTTGTCGATGAGTTCTTTTGCTATTGGAATGAGGATCTTATCAAATTTGGCTTTCATCGCATTCTTCAGCTGAGAGCGCCTGGTCCCTTTTTTCTGCTGAATGACTTCATCATTTGGCAGGTTTACCGCAATTGTTTTGGAGCCTGCATTACAGTCGCCCGCATAATAGACCACATCGTAGGCATTCAGTTCTGAATCGGTGCCCGGCTTTTCTTTTTTGTATTTGGCTGCGACAGGGAGTCCTTGTTGGAGGGCAGGAAGCATGGCTACGTACTTGGCCAGCCGTTTGCTCCAGACTTTGTCTTTGACCAGTACATAGGCTTCAAACGACGCCCTTGCATTAAATAATTTGTCCTCATAGTTTTCAATCGGACCTATAATAATGTCCAGTGTGTTGTTTTTCATATCCAGCCAGGCATAGTCGCTCGCCGTATAGTCGTCCGAGGTCAGGGCATCCGCACGAAGGCTGAGGTATTTTTTAAGTCCTTCGTCTTCGGCAAGTGCTGCGGCCTGCTTCAGGAGGTAAGCCGCTTCCTGAAGTTCTGTGGCATAGATTACAGAATAAGGAACTGAAGTTAACGCGCCCTTGCCATTGGACCTGATCACAGAATAGAGTCCGTACTTGTCGCTAACGCCGGACTTCTCCAGGTCTTTCTTCTTCATGCCTGCCGGATAAAAGGTACCTGCATCGGGTTTCGGTCCGACACCGGCAACGAAAGGTTTATCGCCATTCAGCCTGTCCCAGGGACCATAATTGATCAGGACAAAAGCTTTGGTCTTTTCGTCTTTAATGACGTTCAGCAAGCTGTCTCTTTGCGGATAAGCCTGTTTCCAAAACAGTTCATCCATAATCTTGGCAGCCTGGATCAGCAGGGGCAGGATCTTTCTTTCGCTAACTGTCAGGTCGTTGAGGTTGGTCGTCAATTTAACGGTTTCGTAGATGCCAAGGCGGTTGTCTACATATTTTTCCAGACTGTCTTTTACGACCGCAGTGCTGTCCTTACCGCTTTTTCCCTGGGGACTGGTACAGGAAGTAATCCCCGTCAGGGCTATTGAGCAACCGGTAATCAGGACGGCAGCATGAGTTAAGTATTTCATAGTAGGGGTATTTTGTGGAGACTAAAATAGTAAAAAATAGTAATTTTACGGTTTCAACACACAGGATATGAAATACAGCAACTGGACAAAAGGGACTGCGCTGGTGATACTGCTGCCCTTTTTTGTGGCATCTTGTTCTACCGGAAAATATGCCGCGACCAATAAAGTTTATAAAAAACAGGCTAAAGAATTCGCCAACACCTTAAAGGCCAGTCCACCGCTGAACCAGGAAATCACTACGCTTGGCGAAGACCGACAGGGCTGGGTTGGATCCGTAAACTTTGGCATCAGGAAACCTAATTTTGTTGTGCTGCACCATACTGCGCAGCAATCCACAGACGAGACCGTTAGAACTTTTACGCTGGCCAGAACACAGGTCAGCGCGCATTATGTTGTTGGACGGGATGGAAATGTAGTACAGATGGTCAACGATTACCTGAGGGCACAACATGCAGGGGTAGCCAAATGGGGGAATGACACCGATTTAAACTCCTCATCAATCGGAATTGAAATTGATAACAATGGAAACGAGCCGTATTCCGGCGAACAGATTAAGAGTTTGCTGGAGTTGCTGGCCGGACTGAAAAAAAAGTACAACATCCCGACAGCGAACTTCATCGGTCACGCTGATGTGGCCCCGACAAGAAAGCCGGATCCGAATCAGTTTCCCTGGAAGGTGCTGGCAGAAAAGGGCTATGGTTTTTGGTACGACAAGGTGCTTTTGATGCCGCCGGTAAATTTCGATACCACACTCGCCCTGAGGATCATCGGCTATGACATTAAAAATCTGTCTGCCGCCATTGTAGCCTTCAAAAGGCACTTCGTGCAAACAGATATTACGCCCACGCTGACGCCGGCAGATAAACTGATCCTGTTTAACCTGTATAAAAAATACCTGTAAAACGGGACAAGCCTATTTGTTCGTTTTCGCCCAGGCGTCTTTTAGTCCAACGGTTCTGTTAAAGATCAGTCTGTCAGATGTTGAGTCCTTATCCACACAATAATAACCTTTCCGGATGAACTGGTACCGCGAATCTTTATCCGCCTGTGCCAAATGAGGCTCTATGTAGGCTTTTTCACTGATGTCGATGCTGTTGCTGTTCAGATAATCTTTAAAGTCGCCCTCTTCGGCATCTGGTGACTCAACCGTGAAAAGGCGGTCGTAAGTACGGATTTCCGCTTGTTTGGCGTGTTTACAGCTTACCCAGTGAATGGTGCCTTTGACGTTGATCCCGCTGTTGTCTTCTCCGCTTTTTGATTCAGGAAGATAAGTACAGTGTATTTCAGTGATGTTTCCTTCAGCATCTTTCTGAAAGGATTCACATTTTACGATATAGGCATGTTTCAAACGAACCATTGCGCCGGGAGCAAGTCTGAACCATTTTTTAGCAGGTTCTTCCATGAAGTCTTCCCTTTCTATCCAAAGCGTGCTGCTGAATGGGATTTCCCTGGTTCCGCCTTTGTCTTCCGCTTCAGGGTTGTTTTCTCCGATCAGGATTTCTTCTTCGCCTTCCGGGTAGTTGCTGATGACCAGTTTCACAGGATCCAATACCGCCATGACCCTGTTTGCGGTTTTGTTCAGGTGCTCACGCACACAGAATTCCAGCAAACTCAACTCGATGAGGTTTTCTCTTTTTGCGATTCCGATCCGCTCGCAGAATTCACGGATACTTTCAGGCGTATAACCCCTTCTCCGCAACCCGCTAATGGTTGGCATGCGCGGATCGTCCCAGCCGCTGACCACACCTTCATTGACCAACTGGAGCAATTTGCGCTTGCTCATCACCGTGTAAGAAAGATTCAGACGTGCAAATTCATATTGTTTTGAAGGGAAGATGTTCAGCTTTTCAATCAGCCAATCATACAATTCGCGGTGGGCGACGTATTCAAGTGTACAAATGGAGTGCGTAATGGTTTCAATGCTGTCGCTTTGTCCATGTGCAAAATCGTACATCGGATAGATACACCATTTGTCGCCGGTTCTGTGGTGTGCCGCATGTTTGATGCGGTAAATGATCGGATCACGCATCAGCATGTTTGGACTGGCCATGTCGATCAGGGCCCGAAGGGTACAGGCCCCATCCGGAAATTCGCCAGCTTTCATGCGGCTAAACAGATCCAGGTTTTCTTCAATGCTGCGGCTGCGGTAAGAACTGTTCTTTCCTGCCTCAGTTGGCGTTCCTTTCAGGGTAGCGATTTCATCAGCGGTACTGTGATCAACATAGGCAAGCCCATTTTGAATCAGCTGAACCGCATAGTTATAAAGTGTGTCGAAATAGTCGGAGGTATACAGTTCATTCTCCCATTGAAAGCCCAGCCATTTGATATCTTCCTGCTGGCTGTCTACGTATTCGGTTTTTTCCGTAACCGGGTTGGTGTCGTCAAAACGCAGGTTGGTATAGCCGCCATACTTTTTGGTCAGCCCAAAATTGAGGCAGATCGCTTTTGCGTGGCCGATATGCAGGTATCCATTGGGCTCAGGTGGAAAACGGGTAATCAAAGTCTTGTATTTTCCGCTATTTAAATCGTTCTCAATGATCTCTTCGATAAAGTTCAATGATCTTTCCTCACTCATAAAAACTGTAATTTTAGCCTCAAAGTTAACATAAAACGGCTAATTTACTTACATTTACCCGGCACTATTCGCAGAATTATGAGCACTACATTAAACAGGCCAATACGTGTTTTGGTAGCTAAAGTGGGTTTGGACGGGCACGACCGTGGCGCGAAAGTCATAGCTACCTCCCTCCGGGACGCGGGGATGGAGGTGATTTATACCGGATTGAGACAGACGCCGGAAATGGTGGTGAACACCGCCTTGCAGGAAGATGTCGATGCCATCGGGATTTCTATTTTATCCGGGGCACACATGACTGTTTTCCCGAAACTGATCGACATGATGAAGCAAAAGAAACTGACCAATGTCTTGCTGACCGGCGGGGGCATTATTCCCGAGAAAGACATGCGGAAATTGCAGGAGCTTGGTGTAGGCGAACTGTTTGCACCGGGCACTACGATGTCAACGATTGTTAGTTATATAGAAAACTGGGTAGTAGAAAATAGAAAATTTTAAATGGAAGCACTTCAGCATATTTTAACGGAGATCAAGGATCAGGTCCTCTACGTGACCATCAACAGGGAACATAAACTAAATGCCCTGAATAAGGAGGTTTTAGCGGAACTGGCTGCTGTGATAAAAATGGCTTCGGCCAGTGCAGCGGTCCGCGGAGTCATTCTGACCGGGGCCGGAACGAAGGCTTTTGTTGCAGGAGCTGATATTTCGGAATTTTCCAGTTATACGGCGGAAGAAGGAGCAGAATTGGCAAGAACAGGGCAGCGGACTGTTTTTGATGCGATTGAAGCTTGTCCGAAACCGGTAATTGCTGCGATCAACGGCTTCGCGCTCGGCGGTGGTTTGGAGCTGGCTATGGCCTGTCACATTCGAATTGCGGCTAGTAATGCCAAAATGGGTCTGCCTGAAGTGAGTTTGGGTTTAATTCCAGGCTACGGTGGTACGCAGCGGCTGACGGGCTTGGTCGGCAAAGGAAGGGCGATTGAGCTGATTACAACCGCAGAGATGATTACCGCCGTACAGGCAGAGCGCATCGGACTGGTCAATCATGTCGCTGAAGAAGGCACGCTCATCGCGAAAGCAGAAGAGATTTTAAATAAAATAAAACAACGCGCCCCGCTCGCGGTAGCCGCCGCAATCAAATCGGTCAATTCTTCTCTTCAGGGAACGAATGGGTTTGAGGTTGAGATTCAGGAATTTGGAAAATGCTTTGGCACTAAAGACTTTAAAGAAGGTGTAAGTGCTTTCCTGGAAAAAAGGAAGCCAGAATTTACAGGCGAGTAATAAATCCTCAATGCCGACATAATTTTAACCAAATCACCCCTGTTTTCAATCTTACAAAGGAAGGGATGGGAATTTTTCAAGAATAGTGTAGAAAATATTTCCCATTATAAAAAAACTACTTTATATTTATTTCGTAAACGCGCTAACCCTTGCGATATGAGAAAAATACTGATTGTTGATGACGAAGTTAACATTGGCATACTACTGTCAAAATTTCTGATTAGAAATTCTTTTAGTGTTTCCACAGCAACAAGTGGTGTTACCGCGATGGACTATTTGTCTAAAGAAAAATATGATCTTGTGCTGTGCGACTACCGTCTGGAAGATACTGACGGGAAAGAAATGCTGATCAAAATCAAAGAAAGTTATCCCAGTACAGGCGTCATTATCATCACCGGATATTCGGATATCAAACTCGCTGTTGAGCTGATCAAGCTCGGTGCTTATGATTACATCACCAAGCCGCTCTATCCGGATGAAATTCTGAACACAATTAACAAAGCAATAGAAACGCAGATCGCTTTAAATACGAATCTTTCTGAAGCTCCACAGGATACGCCCAAGCAAAAGGCAGCGAAACTCACCTATAATCCAACAGAGAATTTTGTCGTTGGACAAAGCCCGGCTTCGAGGGAACTGTTGAAACAAATTCAACTTGTTGCGCCGACCTCCTACAGCGTCATCTTAATGGGGGAGAGCGGTACAGGTAAGGAATCTGTAGCCAAGGCCATCCACCTAAACAGTCCGAGGAAAAATAACCCCTTTGTAGCGATGGATTGTGGTTCACTGACAAAGGAACTGGCCGGGAGTGAGTTTTTTGGCCATGAGAAAGGTTCATTTACAGGGGCATTATATACCAAAATCGGACATTTTGAAATGGCGAATGGGGGTACCCTGTTTCTGGACGAAGTAGGAAATCTCTCTTATGACATTCAGGCCGCATTGCTGAGAACGGTTCAGGAACGTAAAATAAAGCGGATCGGAAGCACCAAAGAAATTGACCTGGATGTCAGAATTATTGTCGCTACCAATGAGAATTTGTCCAGCGCGATTCAAAAAGGCAGGTTCAGGGAAGATTTGTACCACAGGTTTAATGAATTCTCTATCGATCTTCCGCCATTGCACCAAAGGGGCAAGGACATCATGGTTTTCGCGCATACTTTTCTTGACGTGGCCAACCAGGAATTGGCCCGGACGGTCCAGGGCTTCTCTGAAGAAGTGGAACAATGCTTTTTGACGTACAACTGGCCGGGAAATGTACGGGAATTGAAGAATGTGGTACGAAGGGCAACATTGCTTACCGAAACCGAACTAATTCAGCTTAAGGCATTACCGCTGGAGATTTCTACCTATGCAAAAGCTTCAGCCATTGAACATTCCATTGCAAGGGCGGAGAAGCCGAGAGACCTCAAAAATGCCGCTTTGGAAGCCGAATATGAAGCCATACTGAAAGTTTTGCGAGAAGTGAACTTCAATAAAACAAAAGCTGCCAAGATCCTGAACATCGACCGAAAGACCCTGTACAATAAAATGAAAGCGATTAACCTGGATACTTAAACCCGTGTTGGCCGCAACTTTCGTTCTCGCGCTATGTCTTGCAATAGCATTGTATTTCCTTTTTAAGGACAGGCTAAGCCTGCAAAGGATGACTCAAGAGGCAAAGGAATGGCAGGATCAAAACAGAATGTTATCGGAAAAAGCGGAACTGCTCAGTCTCGCTGAACACATCTCCAATTTAGGCACCTGGGAATTCTTCGTGACTTCGCAAACGATCAGGTGGTCAGAAGAGATGTACCGGATTTATGGCTTTGAAAAGAATGGCATTGTCCTTACTCCGGAACTGAATGCAGGTGTAATTGCTGCTGAATACAAAGAGAAAGTCGAAAAAGAAATGCGTTTGGCGATCTTAAACAAATCGACCTTTGCAGTAGAATATCAAATTATCCAGCCGGACGGCAATCGAAAATATGTGCTTGGTCAGGGTTTTTATATTGAAGCGGAAGACAAGCTTGTAGGAACTGTGCAGGACATCACCCAACAAAAAGAAGCCATTCTGAAGCTTAAAATCAACGAAACGTTATTGCGTGAGTCGGAGCTGGTTTCGCATAGCGGAAGCTGGGAATGGTTGGATGACAACGAATATGTCCTCTGGTCCGACGAAATGTACAACATCCACGGATTCTTACCGCACTCTATATTTGTCAATTTCCAACTTTATCAGGGACTCGTTCACCAGGATGACCTCCAGGAGTTTTTGAGTGAGTTTCTAACCGCGCGCGAAAAAAAGGCGCCTTTTAAGATTTCCTATCGGATTGTACGGCCTTCCGGAGAAATCAGGTATGTACTCTCCACTGCGGAATACAAGAAAATAGGCGTCAACAGTTTTGCCTATATCGGAAATACACTGGATGTAACGGAGCTGAGAAAGGCCCAGGTGGAATTAGAGGACAAAATTAATGCACTCAATCGCTCTAACCAGGATCTGGAGCAATTTGCTTATGTCGCCTCTCATGACCTTCAGGAGCCGCTCAGAAAAATTCAGGCCTTTGGGGCCAGGCTGATGACGAAATACCAGGGCAGCCTGGAGACAGAAGCACAGGATTACATCCATAGAATGCTGGGCGCCTCTGAAAGAATGCGTGTCCTGATCGATGATCTGTTGACTTTTTCTAAAGCGACGCGGGGCAATGAAAGTTTTACAAGGGTAAACCTTGCAGGACTGATCGAAGAGACGATCTCAGCGCTCGATTTTACCATAGAACAAAAAAAAGCGGTCATCAGCACTGATGTGGAGCTGGAGTTAGAGGCCATCCCTTCGCAACTCATGCAACTTTTTCAAAATCTGATCGGAAATGCCTTAAAATTTACGGACGGATACACTGCCCCTAAAATTACGATTACCGGCTTTGATTGCTATGGAAGAGATTTGGATCAGGTCAGTGCCCTGCCCAATCAATTGTATGGGGTCGTTCAAATCACCGATCAGGGCATCGGATTCGAGGATGAAGATGCCGAACAGATCTTTGATATTTTTCACAGGCTGCATTCCATGGGAGCTTATACCGGAACTGGCATTGGACTGGCGATCTGTAAGAAAATTGCGGACAACCATTCCGGCTTTATTTATGCAAGCAGCAGCCTTGGTAATGGTGCCCGGTTTACGGTCGCCTTGCCAAAAAAACAGATCAAATGAAATAATACAAGAAAATGAAAGAGGTAAAAGTTTTACTAATCGACGATGATGAAGATGATTATGTCCTTACTAAAGAGACATTTTCCAAGTTATCGGATAAATACCTGCTTTTTTGGGTAGACAGCTACGAACAAGGACTTTCTTCGATTCTGAAGCAGCAATATGATGTCTACCTGGTGGACTACAGGCTTGGAAAAGGAACTGGGATTGATCTCCTTAAGGAGGCCATCCATTCGGGTTGTACAGCACCCATTATTATTCTTACAGGAAAAGGAGATTTGAGCATAGACCAGCAGGCCATGAACATCGGCGCGGCCGATTATCTGGTAAAGGATGAAATTGATCCCGCGCTGCTGGAAAGGAGTATTCGTTACGCCATTAAAAACGCGACCTCCCTTAAGGCCCTGCAGGATAGTGAAAGAAAATACAGAACGATTTTTGAGCAGGCAAATGACCCCATCCTGGTGTCCGATTACGCCGGAAGGATTCATGACCTCAATAGCTGTGGTCTGAAGTTCTTCGGATATGACCTACCGGTATTAACCGCCTTGCAAGACACGGTATTGTTCAAAAACTCAGCCGATGCAGAGCGGTTTCGTGACATGCTTGAAAAGAACGGGTCCCTGAATGATTTTGAATGTGAACTGGTTGCAAGTGACGGCCGCATTTCACATTGCAGCCTTTCATCACTCATTCAGATCGATATGATCAGTGTTTCTGAAGTTTACCATACCATCATCCGGGATTTAAGCTATAGAAAACATATTGAAGAAGAATCTGTTAATCTGGGTAAGATGTCCATATCAGAACACATAGCAAAGGGCCTTGGGGATGAGATCAGAGATCCTTTGTCGACCATCAACCTGGCGCTTGATGAACTTTCCTCTGATCCTGGTTTGGTTTATAACGAATCGGTGCAGGGCAATCTTGAAATTATCAAAGGCAACTGCGACCGCGTGACCCAACTTATCCAGAACTTTATTTCCAGTACAGAGACCAAAACGCTCAACCTTCAAAGGCACAGCATCGCAGAGGTGATAGAAGAAACCGTGGCCTCGGTCGAAGACCTCATCATTGGACATAACGTGAAACTGACCATGCAGCTTTCTGAATCTGAACAAAAAGTATTGCTGGATAAGACTAAGGTTAAATCCGCCCTGATCAGCGTAATAAAAAATGCAGTAGAAGCCATGCAGCATTATCCGAAAATCATTCACATCACCAGCACGTCTGACAAGCATTTCTTTGAAATCGGGATAGAAGACAATGGTTCCGGTGTGAGTCAGCAACACCAGGACAAGATATTTGAACCCTTTTTTACCACTAAAAAGCGGGCTGGAGGTCTTGGATTGACACATGCGCAGCGGGTATTGACTACGCACAATGGCGGAATTAAATTTAAGTCGCTGGCACAGGGAAGCCTCTTTCTGATCAGCATACCGGTTTACAATGAAGGCGCACTTTGGCTCTAACCACACCATATGTCGATATTTACCTATAAGCAACGCAATCAAATTATCCTGGTCATCCTGATTGCCCTGGGCTGTATTATTGCCTATTCACTCCAGGGAATTTTTGGTTCAATATTGAGTACACTTGTACTGTATACTATACTCAGGCCCCCGTTTATTTACTTTACAGAAGTAAAGTCTTTGAACAAAAGTTTTGTTGCGGTTCTATTGTTGTTCATCTCCATTGTCGTCCTTGTACTACCGTTTTACGGGCTGAGCAGTATGGTGATTGAGAAAATAGCTGAACTGCAAAATGATCCGGGATATTTTAAGAATACCCTGTTCAAACTGAAACACCTGATTCCAATTGGCGGAGATTTGCAAAACCTGGTTGAAGACGGGATTAAAAAAGCAGGGGTATGGGCCACGGGATTGTTTCCTTCTTTAATTTCCGGGGCTTTTAATATTGTGCTGGGTTTATTGCTGATGTATTTCCTCCTTTATTTTATGTTGGTGGAGCGGGAAAAATTTGAATCCGCCTTACTGAAATATGCACCATTCAGGGCCCAGAATGCACAGCGTTTCGCAGAAGAAATGCGCAATACGACTTACGCAAATGTACTTGGGCAAGGTTTTATTGCATTGGTCCAGGGCTCTCTGGTCGGACTTTCCTTTTATGTCTTAGGCTATAAGGATCCCATGTTCTGGGGAGTGATCACCACCTTTATTTCTTTTGTGCCCGTATTGGGCCCTCCTGTCGTTTTTGTGCCGGCAGCTTTAATGCAGATTGCTGAGGGCCATAATTTTGCCGGTTGGGCCATGCTCATCTTCGGATTTGTGGTGATCATTAATATTGACAATGTGCTGCGTTTTATGATTGCGAAGCGTGTAGGAAATATTCATCCGATCATCACAGTAATTGGCGTAGTTATTGGAATACCCTTATTTGGAATTTTAGGCCTGGTATTTGGTCCTTTATTGTTGTCTTATTTTGTATTATTGATTAAAATATATGAAACAAGCGCCCTGGCATCTGAAAGATTGGAAAGAATCAAAACAATTTCAGAGCAGGATGAGTTATAATGTCAGTTCCCGAGAAATTAATTGTTAAATATAAAATCAAGTATCATGAATGATAATTCAAAAGTTTTAGTGGCTTTGTTAGCCGGTTTAGCTGCGGGGGCAGCGTTGGGTTTGTTGTTTGCTCCGGAAAAAGGAAGCGAAACCAGGGATAAATTAAGCCAGTCTTTAAAAGATCTTGGAGATACCATCAAAGACAAAGCAGCAGACGAAATCAACAATTTGAGCAGTCTCAAAGATAAAGTTGTCAGTTCAGTTAAAACCAAGCTTCGTCAGACTGAGGAAGAATTTGCTGACGATATAGAACACGCTTAACATTGCAAAAATCAGAATATAATGGAGGATAAAGACAAAGAAAAAAGCATTGAAGACCTCTACGAAGACGCTAAAGGTTATTTGGATACCAGGGTGGAGTATACCCGGTTATACCTTGTAGAAAAGGTATCAAAGATTTTTGCGGATCTGGTCACCAATGCCACTGTCATCATTTGCTTTATACTGGCCTTCCTGTTCGGTACCTTTACACTTGCTTTGTACTTATCAGAGCTGCTTGACAGTTTTACAAAAGGCTTTGGATGTGTAGCGCTGATTTATATTTTCCTTGCCCTGCTGGTCTATTTCACGAAGGACAAATACATAGAAAAAGCAATCATTAACTTCACTATCAGAAATTATTTTAATAAACTGGCCGATAAAGATGAAGAGCAGAAAATATAACATCAATAACCTGGATGAACTGCATGCGATGGTCTGTGTGCTAAAGGATGAACACACCCTGCAGGGGGAGCGTTTGCTGGGCGATACTAAAACCTACCTCAAGCAGTTCACCATTGGCGGACTGATCAAGAAATACGCAACGCCGTCCGAGCTGTTTAAAGTAGATGATAAATTCAACATCAGCAGTACGGTCATGTCCTGGGTATTGCCTTTGCTGATGAACAGCACTTTATTTAAAGGTTCAGGCATTTTGACCAAAGCCGTTGTGGGTCTGGCCTCTGGTAAATTGGGCAAATCGCTTGATGCAGAGCATTTGTCCGCGATCTTTAACTCGGTTAAATCCTGGTTTGGCGGAGATAAGAAGAAAAAAGAAAAAGGCGCTGAATATTTTGATTATGGCATTCCGCCAGATAGCGAAACTTATTAACAAAAAAGGGCAATCCGTATGGACTGCCCTTTTTTGTTAACTGTTATTCCAGACTAAACTGTCGTTTTTATTTTGAGTTCAGCGAGTTGTTTGTCGTCAATTGTCGACGGACTATCGATCATCACATCCCTTCCCGAGTTGTTCTTAGGAAAGGCAATTACGTCACGTATGCTGTCTAAGCCTGCGAAAATCGAACATAGGCGGTCAAATCCAAAAGCGATACCTCCATGTGGAGGTGCGCCGAATTCAAAAGCATCCATCAAAAATCCGAACTGTTTCTGTGCTTCTTCTGCAGAAAACCCGAGATGTTTAAACATCAGCGCCTGCAGCGTCCGGTCATGTATACGGATAGAGCCACCACCGATCTCTGTACCGTTTACAACCATATCATAGGCGTTGGCCCGCACTTCACCCGGATTGGTATCCAGCAATGCAATATCTTCTGGTTTAGGAGAGGTGAACGGATGGTGCATAGCATGATAACGCTCAGACTCTTCATCCCATTCTAAAAGTGGAAAATCGAGCACCCACAGCGCGCTGAAGGTGTTTTTATCCCGCAGCCCGAGTCTACCACCCATTTCCAGGCGAAGCTCGCTCAGTTGCTTACGGACTTTGTCTTTAAGGCCTGCCATGATGAGCACCAGGTCACCAGGTGCTGTCTGCAATGCGGCAGACCATTTCTGAAGTTCTGTTTCGTTATAAAACTTGTCGACAGATGATTTTAGTGAACCATCTTCATTGTGCCTTAAGTAAATCAACCCTGTTGCGCCGATCTGCGGACGCTTGATGAAGTCAGTCAGTTCATCTACCTGCTTGCGCGTATAGCTGGCACAACCTTTTGCATTGATCCCAATCACGAGTTCGGCATTGTCAAAAACAGCAAAGTCCTTGCCTTGCACCAATTCGGTAAGCTCAACAAACTGCATGTCAAAGCGGGTATCCGGTTTATCCGAGCCATATAAGCGCATGGCGTCTGCATATTGCATTCTTGGCACTTCTGGCAGGTCTATGCCCCTGATGTCTTTAAACAAAGTACGGATCAAGCCTTCAAAAGTATTTAAGATGTCTTCCTGCTCGATGAAAGACATTTCACAGTCAATCTGGGTAAACTCAGGTTGACGGTCAGCACGCAAGTCTTCGTCCCTGAAACATTTAACAATCTGGAAGTAGCGGTCAAAGCCCGAGACCATCAGCAACTGTTTGAAGGTTTGCGGAGATTGTGGCAAAGCATAAAACTCGCCCGCATTCATCCTGCTCGGCACGACAAAATCCCTTGCACCTTCTGGTGTTGATTTGATCAGGACCGGAGTTTCAACTTCGATAAAGTCGAGGGCATCCAGGTAACGTCTCACGGCCTGTGCCATCCTGTGGCGCAAGACCATGTTGTTGCGTACTGGGTTTCTCCTCAGGTCCAGGTAACGGTATTTCATACGAAGGTCATCACCGCCGTCTGTTTCATCCTCAATCATAAATGGCGGAAGTTTCGCCGCATTCAGAATCTCCAGTGCGGTAATTTTGATTTCAACTTCCCCCGTAGGGATTTTCAGGTTTTTATTGGAACGCTCAACTACGAGTCCGCTTGCTTTGATTACAAACTCTCTTCCCAGATTACGGGCGGCTTCGCACAATTCGCTATTGTCGTCCATATTAAACACCAATTGGGTTATTCCATATCTGTCACGGATGTCTATAAAAGTCATCCCACCTAAATCTCTTGATTTTTGTACCCAACCGCAAAGGATCACATGTTCTCCTAAGTCCTTAATGGTTAAGGCGCCGCAAGTAGTTGTTCTTAGCATTATTAATAATTATTTGCGGCAAAAATATTGATTTTGAACCACATATTTCAAATCGATGGAATTTTACTTCAGCTATTAAAAATATTTTCAGTAAAGATGCAACGTTTTAAACAATTCGCTGTCTCTTAGATAGAACCTTAAAACATTGGAAACCGTATACGCAGATAAACATATTCATTTAGTAGATGAATGCAGACAGGGAAACCGCAAAGCACAATTTGAGTTGTACAAATTGTATGTGAAAGCGATGTACAACGTGGCGTTTAGGATTGTAAACCATGCCGCAGAAGCAGAGGATGTACTTCAGGAATCTTTTTTGGATGCCTTCAACAGGATTTCCAGTTTCAGGGAAGAAACCACTTTTGGTCTGTGGCTCAAGCAGATTGTGATCAACCGGTCCATCAACCAGCTGAGAAAGCGCAAAGTAGAAATGACCAGTCTGGATGACCTGGATGTGGCGGAAGAGGAAAAAGAGGATCAGCAGGAGCTGGAATTAAAAGTAAATGAAATCAGGGAAGCAGTGGCATTGCTTCCGGATGGATACAGGGTGGTGCTGACTTTATACCTGTTTGAAGGCTATGACCACGAAGAGATCGCCCACATTCTTAAAATATCTGAAAATACCTCACGCAGTCAGTACATGAGGGCCAAAATGAAATTGAATAGCTTATTAGAAAAGAGAGGAGTAAAGAGATGAACAAGCGCATTGAAGAATACATCAGGGAACACAGGAAAGCCTTTGATGTTGAGTCCCCGTCGGACCAGTTGTGGAGTAAAATTGAAAATGAACTAAACCAGGAAAAAATAAAAAAGCCCTTCAGGGTGCCGTTGTGGTTAGGTATAGCTGCATCCCTGATCGTGATGGTGACCATTACTTTTATCTTTATCTATCCTAACCAGGAGCAGCATCCCGACGTCGCATCGGTAAGTCCGTCGTTTGCAAAAAAAGAACTGAAGTTTGCCAGCCTGATTGAAGAGAAGAGAGACAGTCTGCAGGTCTACGCCAAAGAAAACCCGGCTTTATACGAACGGTTCAGTGCTGATCTGGATAAGCTGGGGAAAGACTACGAGTTGTTAAAAAAGGAATTGAAGGACAGTCCGAATCAGCATTTTATTGTCAATGCCATGGTCAAAAATTTAAAGTTACAGTTGCAGGTCATCAACCAGCAATTGGCCATTATCACTGAAGTCAACCAATATAAAAAAGAGAACAGCATATGAAATACAGGAACAGATTAATCATTGGCATGCTCAGCATTGCCTGCTATGCTCAGGCACAAACACCTGAACAACAACCCCAGGAAGTGCCGGAGGCTACAGCGGTCACAACTGCCCGGGTAGAAAAAAAGGAAAACGAGGATCCGATGAGGTCTAAAACGATCAGTAAAACCTTTGCGCTGGACAATTCGGATAAGATTGTTCTGGCCAACCAGTACGGCTCCATTACCATCAAAATCTGGGACAGGAAAGAAATAAAGGCAGATATCGACATCAGGGCATACAGCAACAATGAAGAAGATGTGCAGAAATTGCTGGAAGGCATCACCATAGAGGCTGGCAAATCAGGTGACCAAGTGGTTGTTAAAACTAAGATGGACCAACAGGGCAACCGGGGAAGCGGGAGCATATTTGGGAAGAAATGGCGCAGAGAGGTGAAAGTGGATTATGTGGTGTATATGCCCGCTTCTAATTCGCTGACGATGTCCCAAAATTATGGAAACATCACAATGGGCGATCTCTCCGGCCCGCTTTATGCTAAAGTTCAGTATGGCAATTTCACTGCACAAAACCTGAGCAATATCAGCAATTACATTTCTGTTCAGTATGGCAATTCTACCATTCAAAACATCAACAAAGGTGTGATCAAACACCAGTATGGTTCAGGACTGAACATTGTAACTGCCGGAACACTTGACGTCGACGCCCAGTATGTGGCGGTAACCCTGGGTACGATCAAAGGCAATGCGGTGATCAAGCAGCAATACGGGGCAGGACTGACCATCGGAACTGTAGAAAATCTGGAGTTGGACGCTCAGTACACGCATGTGAAACTGGGCAATGTCAAAGGCAATGCAAAGATCGACCAGCAGTACAATAACCTGAGCATCGGCACTGTAGGGAATTTAGATTTAGATGCACAGTACACCGGAACGGAGATTGGTGTTTTGAGAGGAAACGGAAAGTTTGACATGCAGTACAACAAACTCAGTATAGCTGAGGTGGGTACTGGCTGCAAAGCATTGAACATCGATGGCGGCTACCTGAGTATTTCCCTGGGCTTTAATGCCGACTACAATGCTGATCTGGATGTGCACACCAGTTACGCGGGATTTTCCTATGGAGATAAGATCAGTGCAAAACAGACCGGCAACACCGAAGATTCTAACAGCAAGACTTATGTTGGAAAAATAGGAAAAGGAGGCGGAGCGGTTGTAAAGATTAAATCTGACTATGGTTCAGTTAGTTTAAAATAATCCTTGCCCTGGAGGCATAACTACTTTATAATACCAAACACAACCGGAGCTTGCCGTATTTAATCGGCAAGCTTTTTTTTATATCTTTAGCCCAGTTTTAAAGCTCATCTTATGGAATTTTTAAGCAGCCCGGAAGCATGGATATCCCTGTTGACACTGACCCTTCTGGAGATCGTACTGGGGATAGACAACATCATTTTTATCTCTATTCTGTCGGGCAAACTGCCTGAACACCAGCAGAAGAAGGGCAGGCAGATTGGTCTCGGCCTTGCGATGATCACCCGGGTGTTGTTGTTGCTCTCCCTGAGTTGGGTGATGACGCTGACCAGTCCTCTTTTTAGTATGGGCAGCTGGATCAGCATTACCGATGCAGAATGGATCCAGAAGCTCGAAATATCGGGACGGGATCTGATTCTGATCATTGGGGGGCTGTTCCTGATTTATAAAAGTACGCATGAGATCCACGAAAAACTGGAGAGCGAAGAGGAAAAAGAAGTCAAAGGAAAAGTGCATTCCTTTTCCGGCGTGATCGTGCAGATCCTTTTGCTGGACATCGTTTTTTCACTGGATTCTGTGATTACGGCCGTGGGAATGGCCGACCATGTGGAGATCATGATCGCCGCGGTGATCATTGCCGTAATCATCATGATGTTCTCAGCCGGGGCCATCAGCAACTTTGTGAACAAACACCCTACCGTAAAAATGCTGGCTTTGTCCTTTCTTTTATTGATCGGAGTGTCTTTGCTGGCTGAGGGCTTTGAGCAACACATTCCTAAAGGATACATCTATTTCGCTATGGCCTTTTCTGTTCTGGTGGAAATGCTCAACCTGAAAATGAAAAAGAATGCGAGCAAGCCGGTTGAACTGAGAAAAACACCCCACGAAGACGAAACCAAATAACATTTACCCATGATCTCTTTTTTTGAAGCCTCCCTGGCCGAACTTTCTATCCACCGGATAGGGAACAAATCGCAGGACGAATTTTATGTACTCTCTGAGGCATCTATAGCCCTGCAGGATGATCTGCTTAGCAATTTACTGCAACAGTACTTTTTAAGTTCATTTGAGAAGGTCAACGAGGTGTATCGCTTTATGCATCCCAATGGGGACCTCAACCTGAACGAAGTCTATCATTTTGCCGCAGCGATATTTGAAGACGGCACTTTGTTTCACGACAACAGTAAGGAACTGGCCAAATACCTGTATGACGTATCGGGACATCCAAAAATCAAATCTGGTGAGTTGTATGTCGCCTATTTTGAGAATGTGCAGATCGAAGGGGAGTTGCACGATGCCATTGGTGTTTTTAAATCCGAAACCAAGGAGACTTACATCAAGGTTTACCCGGAAAATACTGGATTTGCTTTGAGCTATGAGCAGGAGGCAATTAATATCAATAAACTGGACAAAGGCTGTCTGATCTTCAATACGGATAAAGAAGAGGGCTTTAGGGTGGCGGTTATTGACCAGACCAACAGAAGTGCAGAGGCAGTTTACTGGAAGGACGAGTTCCTGAAACTGAAGATCAGAAATGACAATTTCAACCAGACGAACAACGTGCTGGGCGTATATAAGAACTTTGTTACAGAAAAACTGGATCAGGATTTTGAGATCTCCAAGGCCGATAAGATTGACCTGCTCAACAAATCAATGAAATACTTTAAAGAGAAGGAAAGTTTTGATTTGGATGAGTTTTCTAACGAGGTGATTGGCAATGCCGAAGGCATAGAATCGTTTAAAAACTATAAGAAAAGCTATGAGGAAGAGTTTGACGCCCCTATTCCCGATAGCTTTGACATTTCTGGTGCTGCTGTAAAGAAGCAGGCCAGGGTTTACAAGAGCGTCCTCAAACTGGATAAGAACTTTCATATTTACATTCACGGTGATAAAGAGTTGATCGAAAAGGGCTTCGATGACGATAAAGCCATGAATTATTACAAGGTTTATTTCAGGGAAGAGGAGTAAATTATCTAAAGGGCTTGTGCTTAATTGGGAATAAATTGTAGCTTTAATTTTAAAGCCAAATATATTTCAACCCTTCATGAGCTCTGAACCACAAAAGACCAGTATTTTTAAAGTAATCGGTGCCTCTTCTCTCGGTACACTGATAGAATGGTACGACTTCTACATTTTCGGCAGTTTGGCAACCATTATTGGCGCCCAGCTTTTCCCCGCAGACGCCGGTGCCTCTGCATTGATCAACACCCTGGCCATTTTTGCGGCTGGCTTTATCGTCAGGCCTTTTGGCGCGCTGGTTTTCGGACGGCTTGGTGACCTTATCGGCAGGAAATACACTTTTCTGCTCACACTGGTGCTGATGGGTGGCTCTACCTTTCTCATCGGACTGATTCCGTCCTATTCCAGCATCGGTTATGCCGCACCAATCCTGGTACTGATCCTGAGACTGGTCCAGGGACTAGCCCTTGGCGGTGAATACGGCGGCGCGGCGACCTATGTAGCCGAACACGCACCGGCTAATAAGAGAGGTTATTTTACCAGCTGGATCCAGACCACCGCTACAGGAGGATTGTTTTTGTCACTCGGTATTATTGTGCTCACCAAAAACCTTTTAGGCGCAGATGCATTCGCAGACTGGGGCTGGAGAGTGCCGTTCTTGTTGTCTATTTTGCTGGTCGGCGTCTCGATCTACATCCGCATGAAAATGCATGAATCGCCGATGTTTACCAAATTGAAAACAGAAGGTAAAGTCTCCAAAAACCCGCTTAAGGAAAGCTTCAGCAACAAGGTCAATTTCAAAATGGTGCTGCTGGCCTTATTTGGCGCCACGATGGGACAGGGGGTGATCTGGTATACGGGTCAGTTTTACGCCCAGTCCTTCCTTGAAAACACCTGTAAACTCGATTTTAACGATTCCAGATATATACTGCTCTGGGGCATCGCTTTCGCTACGCCATTTTTTGTTGTCTTCGGCTCCTGGAGTGACCGGGTAGGGCGAAAATGGATCATGCTTACGGGTATGTTGCTGGGAATTATTTGTTACCGGCCCATTTATCAAACTTTTCTGAACGATACCGATGTAAGTCAGGTTTCCCAGGATCAAATCCTGAAGACAGAACAGCCGGTGATGAAAAGAACTCCGGTAGAAAATAGCAGTGCTGTTTTGTACGCTACTTCCACAAGAATTACCCTAAAAGACGGGACTTCTTATACGGAAGTGAAAACTGCAACCCAGCAGGAGTCGGGCGCCCAGGACCCCTTGGTTACCACCTATAAAGATAAAGTGCTTTCTGGTCCGGTTTTCTGGAAGTTTGTAGGCCTGATCTTTTTCCAGATCCTGCTCGTTACGATGGTATATGGGCCAATCGCCGCATTCCTGGTCGAACTGTTCCCGACCAAGATTCGCTATACGTCCATGTCCCTGCCCTATCACGTGGGTAATGGTGTGTTTGGGGGACTCGTTCCGTTCATTGCCACGCTGATTGCCAGTTTCTCTGGTTCAACGCCTTTATCTGGCCTATGGTATCCGATTGGGATTGCTTCACTTAGTTTTGTGATCGGCGCCATTTATTTGTCTAATAAAAAACCTGACCACGGCGAAGCCGAAGAAAGTCATTCATTGATATCATTATGAACGGATTAAAAAAAGCATTGGGTGTATTCTGGATCATTTTAGGTCCGGCGTCCATTATATTTATGTTTATACAGGCACTTGATAAGATCGGCCTCGCAGCGGAAGGCGTAGCGCGGACAAATACAACCCTGCAGTGGGGTATTATTCTTTTTATTTTTATTCCGATCAGCGCCGGGCTGGTTATTTTCGGGTACTATTCTTTAAAAGGGGAGTATGATAAACTTCCTGAGGATTAGTTCGTAGTTCGTCTGGCATATTCGTCATCTCGACGAAGGAGAGATCTCTTGAATTGTGCTTGAATCCGAGCTGTACTTAAACAAGAGATCCCTCGTTTCTCGGGATGACGACGGGTAGATCCGGGATGACAAGCAGTTCTGGGTGACGATGGGTAGATCCGGGATAACGAGCAAGTTCAAAATGACAGGAGAGCCTAAACACATTGTTTTACAAAACCCTTAACAACAATCCTTTCAAGTACTCGCCCTCAGGAAATGAAACGCGTATCGGGTGATCCTCTGGTTGGTTAAATTGTTTGATGATTTGTACCTCTCTGCCGGCATCCAGTGCAGCCCAGGCTATGATCTGTTTGAAAGTCTCCATGTCTACCGCTCCGGAGCAGGAAAAAGTTGCCAATGTTCCACCTGGTTTCAACAGCAACATACCCAGGCGGTTCAAATCTTTATAAGCTCTGGCGGCCCGGTCCAGCGCCGAACGGGAAGGCGCATATTTGGGCGGATCCAATACCACGACCTCAAATTGCTGCCCTTGTTCTTTAAAGACGCGCAACTGTTTGTTTACATCCGATTGAATGCTGATCTGTCTTGCTGCGTCAAACCCGTTTAAACCTAGGTTGTGCTGTAGTGTTTCGAGGGCAAGCGCGGAACTATCTACACTGGTGACCTGTGCGGCGCCTTGTTGCAAGCTGTTCAGTGTAAAACCGCCACTATAGCAAAAGCAGTCGAGTACTGTTTTGTCTTTCGTATACGCAGCAAGAATCTGCCGGTTGTCACGCTGATCGCAATAAAAACCAGATTTTTGTCCCTCTGCAATATTGATGTGGTACTTGATGCCGTTTTCCCTGACCTCAATAAATTCTGGTGGGTTTTCTCCCCAAAGCAGGCCTTGTACCGGCTCCAGGTTCTCGTGCTTGCGCGCACCCGCATCGCTTTTGTCAAATATTCCGGCTGGATTAAGCTCATCTACTAGTATGGAAATGATGTCTGCCTGTACAGCTTCTATGCCCGCACTCAGTACCTGTAAGGAAAGGAAATTGTCGTATTTATCGACAATCAGGCCCGGGAGGAAGTCGGCTTCACTAAAGACCAGTCTGCAGGTATTGGTGTTTTCATTCAGCACATGACTACGTGATGCAATCGCGTTTTTTAACTTCTGACGGTACCAGTTCTGGTCAATGACTGTGTTTTCATCCCATTCCAGCAAGCGCAGCGCTACTCTGGATTGATCGTTGTAATAGGCATAGGCGAGAAATTCTTTATCCGCAGACCGTACAGCAACGACTTCACCGTTTTCAGGTTTGCCTTTGATCTTGTCCAATGCGCCCGAAAAGATCCAGGGGTGTCTTAATATAGCGGCCTTCTCCTTGCCTTTTTTAAGTATTACATCAATCATGGGGACAAAAGTAAGGGAAAAAATTAGTATCTCTTCGAAGGCTGGACCTTTTGCCCTGAAGAAGGGCAAAAATCCTATGCCTTCTCTGAGACACTAATTTTTTTGGAAAGGAAAGGGAGGGTGCCGATATTCGACAAGTTAATAAGATCTTTTATGGAAGAAATCAACTGGAATGACTTTGAGAAAGTAGAACTGCGGGCCGGAACTATTCTGGAGGTTTTGGATTATCCGGAAGCCCGGAAGCCGGCATACAAAGTAAAAGTAGATTTTGGTGAGCTGGGCATTAAAATGAGCAGCGCACAGATTACCAAACACTATGCGAAGGAGGAGCTGGTCGGTAAGCAGATTGTTGGGGGGGTTAATTTTCCGAAAAAGCAGATCGGGAAATTCATGTCTGAATTTCTGGTTACCGGTTTTGCCGATGATCGTGGAGATATCGTGCTGACTGCGCTCGATAAGCAGGTTCCGAATGGCAGTAAAATGATATAAATACTATCTTTGACGCATGAGTTTTTACAATTTTTCAGAAGAACGGCTCCCGGAAGAGGAGGATGCGCATTATATGGGGTTGGCCCTGCAGGAGGCGGCGAAAGCATTGAAGTTGGGTGAAATTCCAATCGGGGCAATTGTAGTGGCTAATGGCAGGATTGTTGGCCGTGGACATAACCTGACCGAACAGTTAAACGATGTTACGGCTCATGCAGAAATGCAGGCATTCACAGCAGCTTCCCAAACACTGGGCGGTAAATATCTGAAAGATTGTACCCTCTATGTAACCATCGAGCCTTGTGTGATGTGTGCAGGAGCCAGTTATTGGACCCAAATCAGCAGACTCGTGTACGGTGCGCCGGAACCAAAAAGAGGATTCACTTCCAAAGGCGTCAATCTCCTCCATCCCAAGACCGTTTTGAAGGGTGGCGTGCTTTCAGAAGAGTGTGCCGGTTTGATGAAAAACTTCTTCCTCGACAAAAGAGGTTAAAGTTGACAAACTGTTGAACAAAACTTAACTACCGAATGTTATATTTGTCATGCAGTGGCGGCAACGCAGTGGAAAAAGACACTGGTTGCGCATTAATAAATAATATTTTAACCTTAAATACTTTAATATGGCTTTTGAATTACCTGCGTTACCATACGCAACCGATGCATTAGAACCGCATATCGATAAACAGACTATGGAAATCCACCATGGTAAACACCACCAGGCTTATGTTACCAATTTAAACAAGGCTCTGGAAGGTAAACCTGAAGCTGGGCAGGGCATCGAGGAAATTGTTAAAAACATTTCAAAATTCCCTCCTGCAGTTAGAAATAACGGTGGTGGACACTATAACCACTCTTTATTTTGGGAAGTAATTGGCCCAAACAAAGGTGGCGAGCCTAAAGGCGAACTGGCTGAAGCAATCAATGCTGCTTTTGGTTCTTTTGCAGATTTCAAAACCAAGTTTGCTGAAGCTGGTGCTACACGTTTCGGATCAGGATGGGCCTGGTTAAGCGTTGGTGCTGACAAAAAACTAATCGTTTCCTCTACCCCTAATCAGGACAATCCATTGATGGATGTAGCTGAAGTAAAAGGAACACCGATCTTAGGAATGGATGTTTGGGAACATGCTTACTACTTAAAATACCAAAACAGGCGCCCTGATTACATTGCAGCTTTCTGGAATGTAGTGAACTGGGATGCTGTTGCTGAGCGTTTCAAAAAAGCGTAACTAGCAATTATATTTATTGAAAAGGCCCTGAAGGTATCATTCCTGCAGGGCCTTTTTTATGGATCCGCATTTACTAACCGGATCTCGACTAACTCAGATATCTGAATAATCGACCGGGTATAAAAGCCGGGTGTCATTTTTGGAGACATTGTTTTTGTACTCCGGCATGGCGGATAATTTTTTCCAGTAATCATCTGCGGAAAATGCTTTCCAGTGTTCATCACGATCGGCCTTATTTTCAAAGGTGGTTAGGTACATCAGGTTCGGCATTCTGCTGCCTGCAACTACTTCTCCATAAAACACGGCATTGAAATTTAATCTTTTAAACAGACCGATCTCATCACCCTTGTTGAACATGGCTACTTTATTCCAGTATAATTTTTCTGAAGGCCCCTCATAACTGCGCAACTCATAAATCCTGTCCTTCATCGGACCGGTCAGCTTTGGCAGGTTGAAATGGGTACTGCCTGTAAAGGCATTCAACAAGATCGTTTCCATCCTTTCATAGGCCGGCCCGGCAATTGTGGCGTCCAGGTATTCTTTACCGTCTTCCTGATATTTCTGGTCTTTTTCAAGCGATTTTTCCAGTTCTGCGAATGCTTTATAAGAAGAGAAGGGGATAAAAACATAGACTACATTTTCCGTTAGCTGGCTATCGCTGCTGGAAGGAACGGGTTTAAAAACGCCGACTTTGGCAATTCCCTTCCTGTGCAATGCAGGCAGGTAAGCCTGTTTCAGGAAGCCCTCCACAGTTTTTAGCTGCTCTTCGTTTTTAAAATGGTAAACCTTGATTTGGTAGAAGTCCCTGCTGGCTGCAAATCCTGCAGCATTTAAGTAGTTTACAGACAAGACTAAGGTTAAAAGTAATAAAATGGTTTTTTTCATTGGTTTCAAATGTTTTAGTGCAGATCAATATATGGTTTGTCCCATAAATCTACGGTAAATGTATTTATAGTTTTACTTTAGTGTATGAAATACATCCTCGGCATAGACATCGGCACGGGCAGCACAAAAGCGGTGGCGGTTGGTCTCGATCATCAGCCATTGTCCTCTGCGCAACAGCATTATCCCACCCTTTCTACCCAGGCTGGTTATAGTGAGCAGGATCCTGAGCTCATTTGGAAAGCATTTGTGCAGTGCATCCTTCAGGTGATCGATCAGCAGGGCTCTTTGCCAGAATCCGTAAGTTTAAGTAGTGCGATGCACAGTCTGATTGCCGTAGACCAGCAGGGCATTCCGCTGGCACCGATGATGACCTGGGCAGATGCCCGCAGTGCGGAGATCGGCGAGCAACTCAGGGCTACCGAAGCTGGAATGCGTATATATAGGTCCACCGGGACGCCCATACATGCCATGTCGCCCCTGTGCAAGCTGATCTGGTTGCATGACCACCAACAGGAAATATTCAACAAAGCCTTCAAATTCATTTCCATTAAAGAATACATTTGGTTCCGGCTGTTTGATGCTTATGAGATCGACCATTCTATCGCCTCTTCTACGGGCCTGTTTAACATTATCAATCTGGATTGGGATACGGAAGCTCTTGGGTTGGCAAAAGTACTTCCTGAGCGACTTTCCAGGCCTGTGCGCACCAGTTACCTGCGTAAAGGACTTGCTCCTGCCGCATCAGCTTTGTCAGCGCTTGATGAAATCCCTTTTGTGATCGGGGCCAGTGACGGCTGTCTCGCCAATCTGGGTACGGCCGCAATAGCGCCCGGCACCGCAGCCTTGACGATCGGCACCAGTGGGGCGGTCAGGGTGGCAAGTAAGCGCCCAATTTTTAGCGATGCGATGACTTTTAGTTACCTTTTGGATGAAGAAACTTACATCTGCGGAGGGCCGGTTAACAATGGCGGGGTTACTTTGCAGTGGCTGCTCAAGAACATCCTGGATAAGCCCGCAGTTTCGGCTTTGGATTACGATACCTTGTTTGCGCAAATCGACAAAATAAAGCCTGGAAGTGAAGGCTTGCTCTTTCTCCCGTACCTCAGCGGAGAGCGCGCACCGATTTGGGACGCCTCCAGTTGCGGGACTTTTTTTGGTCTAAGGCTCCATCATGGTCAGTCGCACCTGGCAAGAGCTGTGCTGGAGGGTGTTTGTTATGCGCTAAAAGATGTGCTGGATGCAGTAAGCGAGCATACCACAACCATCAACCAGATCCATGTAAGTGGTGGATTTGTACATTCACGTGTCTGGATGCAGGTGTTGTCGGACATTACCGGAAAAGAACTTGTCTTACTGCAAACAGAAGACGCTTCCGCCATGGGGGCGGCCTATCTGGCAATGAAAGCTATTGGAATAGAAATCACTGCGGCAGCAGCTGAGGAGAAGACCGTTATACGGCCTGACCTAAAAAACCATCAGCTTTATTTGGATAACTTTAATATCTACAAACAATTGTATCCGGATCTGAAATCTTCTATGCGCCGTCTTCAAGAGATTACCCGCTGATTTGAGGCATTGATCTGATACTATTTTGCTAAGACCGTTTTCCTTATGGGCAACAACGTATCAACTACGCCTTTAGAACGTAAAGGCTTCGGGTGCAGGTACCCTTTATCCGAAGCTTTTACGTTTCTTTCCCGTTTCTGTCGTGTTCCTGTCCTTGACAATGACTCCGAAAACTCCTTGATTATCAATTTGAAATCGATAGCAAGCGTTTTTATGCACTATTTCTGCTATTGTTTCGTTTTGGTTGTGAGTTCTGTTCATTTTCTGTAATATCATTAAGTTAATGTTGCGGGTATAAATGGATAATTCGTAGGTTTATAACAACTAAAAAAACACAAATGAAAATCTTAAAGAACCCATTATTATTCATCCTTATCGGGCTGCTTGGCATTTCGCTGCAAGCCTGCAAAACCAGAAAGCCAGCAGCCAAGCCGACACCTCCGGTAGAGGCAAAGGCTGAGCCTGTCGTAGAGAAGAAAGAAGAACCTGAGCCAGCCCCTGTTCCCGAAAAACAAGAGGCGCCAGCTGCGGTCGAAAAACCGAATTATAATTTTAAAAACGTACAGTTTGAATTTGATTCAGGGGTATTAAAAACTGCATCATTCGATGTGCTGGACCAGATTGCAAGGGAGATGAAAAAAGATCCTTCAGTAAAGTTTATCCTGAACGGACATTCCTCTGTGGAAGGTTCTGCTGCACACAACATGTCATTGTCGGTTGACCGGGCCAACTCTGTTAAATCCTATCTGGAAAATGCAGGAATCAGTGGCTCGAACCTGACCATTAAGGGCTTTGGGGCTACCCAGCCTAAAGCATCTAACGATACAGAATCAGGCAGGGCGCTGAACAGAAGAGTAGAATTTCAGTTAGCGAAGTAGTCAGATAATTAAAACAGAGAAGGCCGGAACATCCGGCCTTCTCTGTTTTAATTATCTGACTAAAGTACGGATCCGCTCATCACGCAGGTAAAGCCCTATCCAAAGTAAAATGCCGAAGATCAGCGCAAAGTATAAGGGTTGGCCTGCACGAACCATGATCGCGATTGCGCCGCCCAGGTATCCTGTGAGCAAAATGGCGCCAATCAGGGCCGTCCGTGGAAAGACATAGAGGATGGTAGAAATCAACAATACTACGCCAATACTTTGAACTTGCTGCTCTGGCCAGCCCAGCTGCACCGATCCCTCGATGGAATGGATGTCTTTAATGATTTTCATCACTGCATCAATAACTAAAAATAAGATGCAAAGACCACTGATGACCCAGCCTGTGGTGAGTATTGCTTTGGAGGGTTTGCGATTGAGCGGGTTCATTTCTAAGGTTTCCATAATTTTGTTTGCAGGTTAATATTCAGGGTTAACAAGATTTAATGATCGACTGATACAAATTTATGATCAATATTGTAAATTGTTGTTGTGCCATTCAGACAAAAACGGGGGGCAAATGCGACAAGGTTTAAATGCCGATGATGTCCTTTTTCTTTTTTTGTTTCATGCTTTTCGGGATGACGTTTAGGATTTCTTCCTTTAAAGCGTTGAGCATTCTCCGCTTGATGAAGTTTTTATGCGTAACCATGCTGATCTCTCTGACGGGTTCAGGCGATTTAAAATAGCGCACCTTACTGAGCTGTTTCTGGCTCAGTTCTTCGATGGCCAGTTCCGGTAACAAGGTTGCGCCGTTGTTCAGGTCTACCATGCGGATCAGGGTTTCTACGCTTCCGGTATTGTAAGTAAGTCCCTGCAGACGGTTGTGCTTGGTGGAGCGGCAAATGTTCAATACCTGCGAACGCATGCAATGGCCTTCGTTGAGCAGCCAAATGTTCTCGTCCTCCAGGTCATCGGCATCAACCGTTTTTTTCTTGTAAAGCTTGCTGTTCTTGCTGATATAGGTTACAAAATTTTCATAGTACATGGGCATCTCGTCAATCGCATTATCGGCCAAAGGAGTAGCCAGGATGCCGCAGTCTAGTATCCCTGTTTTTAAATGATGGATGATGTCTTCGGTCGTGTATTCCCAGATCAGTAGTTTCAGGTCCGGGTAGTTTTCCATCATGGCCGCGATAACTTTGGGTAATAAATACGGCGCAATGGTTGGAATGATGCCGACCTTTAATTCCCCACTGATCTCCTGCTGCTGGTTGTTGATGATCTCTTTGATCTTGTGGCTCTCTTGTAATACGACACGGGCCTGCTGGATGATCTGCGCACCGATTTCAGTAGGTACAATGGGCTGTTTGCTGCGGTCAAACAGCTTTACATTCAGCATTTCTTCCAGTTTTTGAATCTGCATGCTCAGTGTTGGCTGAGTGACGAAACACTTTTCTGCAGCACCGACAAAGCTCCTGTAGGTATCTACAGCGACAATGTATTCCAGTTGGACTAAGGTCATATAGCTAAAGTTTATTTTCTTTAGCAAATATATCAATTTTAGCTATGCTTATCCAGAAAATCCTGATAAGCCAGTTTGATGCCTTCTTCGAGTTCAATGGTGTGCTTCCAGCCGAAGGAATGCAGTTTGGAAACATCCATCAACTTGCGCGGTGTGCCATCCGGTTTGCTGCTGTCGAAAGTCAGTTCGCCATCATAACCTATTACTTTTTTGATCAGCAGTGCAAGATCTTTAATGGTCAGGTCTTCGCCTGTCCCAACATTGACCAGTCCAGCCTCATTGTATTCCTGCATCAGGAAAAAGCAGGCATTGGCCAAATCATCAGCAAAAAGGAATTCACGCATCGGAGCGCCAGAACCCCAGATCACCACTTCGGGTGTTCCGTTGGTCTTTGCTTCATGAAATTTACGGATCAATGCAGGCAATACGTGTGAATTTTGTGGATGGTAATTGTCGTTATAGCCATACAAGTTGGTGGGCATTACGGATATAAAGTTGCAGTCGTATTGCGCACGATAAGCATCTGCCATTTTTATTCCCGCAATTTTGGCAATGGCATAAGGCTCATTGGTTTCTTCTAAAAGGCCGGTTAGCAGGTAATCCTCCTTTAAAGGCTGTGGTGCGAGTTTGGGGTAGATGCAGCTGGAACCCAGGAACATCAGCTTTTTGACGCCATTTAGATAAGATTGGTGAATCACATTGTTTTGGATGCAGAGGTTTTCATAGAGAAAATCAGCTCTATAGGTATTATTGGCGATGATACCACCTACTTTGGCAGCAGCAAGAAATACATAATCCGGTTTTTCGGAAGCGAAAAAATTGGCTACGGCCTGCTGGTCGCGAAGGTCGAGCTCCGCAGAAGTCCTGGTGATCAGGTTGGTATACCCTTCCTTAACCAGTTTGCGGTAAATTGCCGATCCCACCATTCCCCGGTGCCCGGCTACGTATATTTTTGCGTTCTTTTCCAATTTCGGTGTGTATTAATTTGCAAAAGTACGAAATTGACTTCCGTAGTTTTTATCTAAGTTTGTATAAAATTTACAAGCGTGGGCAAAGACAAATTAAGAAAGTTTGCGGAAATAGATACTTTTCCAAATGTATACCAGTTGGAGGAGGGCAAGGCATTGAAAGGAAAATGGGCAGAACAGCATTTTAAAAACAGCAACCCCGTAGTCCTGGAACTTGCCTGTGGCAAAGGGGAATACTCGGTTGGCCTGGCGAAAATGTTTCCCGCCAAAAACTTTATAGGCGTAGACCTGAAAGGCAACCGCATCTGGAGAGGAGCCCGTACCGGTATGGACGAGGGCATTCCCAATCTTGCATTCCTGCGTATCCAGATCGAAGATATTGTAGATTATTTTGGAGAAAATGAAATTGATGAGATCTGGATTACCTTTCCGGACCCTCAGCCACAGGAGAGCAGGGAGAAGAAAAGGTTGACCTATCCGGGATTTCTGAATAAGTACAAGACTTTTTTGAAACCAGGCGGAAGGATTAACCTGAAGACAGACAACGACGGGCTTTACCAATATACCGTTGAAACGGTAAAGGAGCTGAACCTGGTCTTCCATAAAAACACCGATCAACTGTACCAATCAGAGTTTGCCGACCAGGTATTGGCCATTAAGACCCATTATGAAAGAATCTATTTGAAGCACGATAAGAACATCAATTACATCCAATTTTCATTTGACTGATGGAACAATCTTTCTACGACCAGGTATTTGAAGTCGCTAGACTTATCCCCAAAGGGAGGGTGACCAGTTATGGCGCCATTGCCAGAAGCCTGGGCTCGGGAGGATCTGCAAGGATGGTGGGCTATGCCATGGCCAATGTGCCCGGGGCACATCCGCCGGTGCCCGCTCACCGGGTGGTGAACAGCAGTGGATTGCTAACGGGAAAATTTCGTTTTTTCCCGCCGGAACTGATGCAGGAATTGCTGGAGCAAGAGGGTGTGGTGGTGAAAAATGACAAAGTTCAGAATTTTAAACAGGTGTTTTGGGATCCGCTTCAGGAACTATAACAAATTGGAGGCCAGCGTATGACAGAGCTAATTAGATGTGATTGGTGCGGCACGGACCCGCTCTATGTCAAATACCACGATGAAGAATGGGGAAAGCCGGTGTATGACGACAAGACCTTATTTGAATTCCTGATCCTCGAAGGCGCGCAGGCGGGCCTGAGCTGGATCACCATTCTGAGAAGGAGGGAGGGCTATAGAAAAGCATTTGCTGATTTTGACGTGAAAAAAGTGGCAGGTTTTGATGAAGCAGATGTGGAACGGCTCATGAATGATACAGGAATCATCAGGAACAAGTTGAAGGTCAATTCAGCCATTAACAATGCGAAGCTGTTCATTGGCATCCAAAAAGAATTTGGCTCTTTTTCCGATTACATATGGGGTTTTTTGCCCAACAGGCAACCCATCGTGAATCAGGTGAAGGGTATGGGTGATGTTCCTGCCCGGACAGAGATCTCAGATGCCATTAGTAAAGACATGAAAAAACGGGGCTTTAAGTTTTTTGGCACTACCATTTGTTACGCACACATGCAGGCCACCGGCATGGTCAACGACCATAAAATTGGCTGCATCAGTAGGTAGCGGTTATTTTTTGGCGGTTATAGTATTGTAGTCGATGACGAGCGCGCGGACAGTTTTGGCGTCCAACACTTCTGCCGTATTAATTTTGCTGCTCAGTTCCTCATTACCCGTCATTTTTTGAAGCAGGACATTTTTGACGTGCTGGGCTTTGCCCTCTGCTGCAGGACCTTCAACCAGAATTTCCATTAGTGGTCCCGTGCCTAATTTTTCGATGAATAAGGTAGTGGGCATGATGATTTTAGGTTGCTCGGCACCAGCATTACGTCCGCCACCAATAGAAATCCCTACGCCGCCACCCATGCCGCCGGTTCCGCCACCGACGGAAAACGAAGGTTTGGCCTTGGCTCTTTTCTGAACAGGCTCCGCAGCCATGGTATTGCCACCGATGGAATATAAGTTCACCGTGCCTGACTCCAATAACCTGAAAAACCGGAATTCCATGCGCTTATTGATCAGGATTGGTTTGCTCACATAGGTCTCGCCATTCCATACAAATTCCTTAATATTTTTAGCCTCGTACTGCACGATGCTCTCGTCGTCATTTTTTAAGATTACAGAAGCAAAGTTGGTCGCTTTGATCGTTCCCCGGATAAAATCACCTTCTTTGATCACCACAATATCCTGTGCAATAGCCGTGAAAGCGCTTAAAGCCAGCGCCAATACAGCGATAAATGTTCCTGCCAATTTCATATAGGTCAAATAACGGAAATTAATTGTTGTTTGTTATCTCTGGGAAAACAATTATTACCTTTATCGGAGTTACAATTTATAGAACCGATGAAAAAACTCTTCCTTCTTGACGGCATGGCGCTCATTTACCGCGCTCATTTCGCACTAAGTAAAGCACCCCGTTTTACCTCTACAGGCATCAATACTTCAGCGGTAATGGGTTTTGCCAATACCCTGCTTGAAGTGCTTAAAAAGGAAAAGCCAAGCCATATTGCGGTAGTCTTTGATACCGATGCACCGACAGAAAGGCATACCGATTTTGTAGGTTATAAAGCCCACAGAGAAGCCATGCCGGAGGATCTGGCTACTGCACTGCCCTATGTCTTTCAAATGATCGAAGGCTTTAAGATCCCGGTAATCACCAAAGACGGTTTTGAGGCAGATGACATCATCGGCACCATGGCCAAAGAAGGAGAACGCCAGGGTTTCCAGGTGTATTGCATGACGCCGGACAAAGATTTTGGTCAGCTGGTATCCGATAATATCTTCATTTACAAACCCGCCCGTATGGGCAATGACATGGAGGTGCTCGGTGTTAAAGAGATCCTGGGCAAATGGGACATCGAAAGGGTAGAACAGGTGATCGATATCCTCGGACTTTGGGGCGATGCGGTAGACAATATTCCGGGCATTCCGGGCATTGGAGAAAAAACAGCCAAACTGCTGATCAAACAATACGGATCGGTAGAGAATATCATCGCCAATTCACATGAACTGAAGGGCAAGCAACGCGAGAATGTCGAGATGTACGCCCAACAAGGCATCATTTCTAAAAAACTGGCGACCATCATCCTGGATGTGCCGGTAGAATTTGATGAACAGGCGCTGTTGCTGGAAGAGCCGAGTCGCGAGCTGCTGGAGCCCCTCTTTGCCGAACTGGAATTCAGGACCATTGGCAAGCGGGTATTTGGAGATGGGTTTAACGTAAATGACGCGAAAATCGTGGCCGGTCAGCAAACCGACCTGTTCGGACAACCTTTAGAAGCGCCTGTTCAGGAATCGAAGGTTTTCGTGGCTACCCCGGAAATGTTTGAACCATCAGAGGCTAAAACCATCGCCAATACTGAACATGATTATAAACTGATAGATACAGCCGAGCAACGTGCGGCACTGGTTGCCCTGCTGTTGCAACAGGAAAGCATTTCTTTCGATACAGAAACCACCGGAACTGACGCAAACATGGCCGATTTGGTGGGTTTGTCTTTCTGCATCAAGGCTGGTGAGGGATATTATATCCCTGTTCCGGAAGACAGGGTTGCCGCGCAGGTGATCCTCGATGAATTCAGGCCGGTTTGGGAAAATGAAAACATTGGTAAAATAGGGCAGAACATCAAATATGACATGCTGGTACTGAAATGGCATGGAGTGTCGATTAAAGGCGTTTTGTTTGACACCATGCTGGCCCATTACCTGATTGATCCCGATACGCGGCACGGAATGGATGTGTTGTCTGAGAATTACCTGAATTATTCGCCCATTTCGATTACCACATTAATTGGCGCCAAGGGGAAAGGTCAGGGCAATATGCGGGATGTGCCGGTAGAGAAAGTAGTGGATTATGCTGCGGAGGATGCCGATGTGACCTTGCAGCTGGCCGAGAAGTTCAGGCCGATGCTCAAAGAACTAAACGCGGAAACTCTGGCCAGAGAGGTGGAAAATCCATTGATTTACGTCCTTGCAGATATTGAAAAAGAAGGAGTGCGCATCGACATCGATACTTTGATCAACTACTCGAAGGAACTGGAAATCGACATCCGGAAGTTCGAGCAAAGTGTGTATGATAAATGCGGTGTTAAGTTTAACCTGGCTTCACCGAAGCAGCTTGGAGAAGTTTTGTTTGATAAACTTTGTCTCGATCCTAAAGCCAAGAAGACCAAGACGGGTCAGTACCAGACAGGCGAAGATGTATTGCTGGCTTTAGCGTCCAAAAGCGATGTGGTACAGGATATACTGGATTTTCGCCAGTTGCAGAAGCTAAAATCTACTTATGTAGATGCATTGCCCTTGATGGTCAACCCGAAGACCGGTCGGGTACATACCAGTTACAACCAGGCTGTTGCAGCAACCGGAAGGCTAAGTTCGAATAACCCCAACCTGCAAAATATCCCCATCCGTACAGAAAGAGGCCGTGAGGTGCGTAAGGCATTTATTGCCAGGGATGAAGACCACATTCTTTTGTCAGCGGATTATTCGCAAATTGAACTCCGCATCATTGCGGACATCAGTAAAGAGGAAAATATGCTGGATGCTTTTAGCAAAGGCTTGGATATTCATACGGCCACTGCGGCTAAAGTCTATGGCATCTCTATCGAAGAAGTAGATGGCACGCAGCGCCGCAATGCCAAGGCTGTGAACTTTGGGATCATCTACGGTCAATCTGCCTTTGGTTTGTCGCAAAGCCTGGGCATTCCCCGTAAGGAAGCGGCGGAGATTATAGAAAATTATTTTGCGCAATATCCGGGAATTAAGAAGTACATGTCGGATACCATGAACTTTGCCCGTGAGAACGGCTTCGTCGAGACCATTCTGGGCAGAAGACGCTATTTGAGAGATATCAATTCCGCGAATCAGACTGTAAGGGGTTTTGCAGAGCGAAATGCGATCAATGCGCCGATTCAGGGTTCAGCTGCTGATATGATCAAAGTGGCAATGATCAACATCCATAAGGACATACAAGCGCAGGGGCTGCAATCTAAGATGACGATGCAGGTACATGATGAGTTGGTGTTTGACGTTTTGAAAACGGAGGTTGAGGCTATGAAAGCTATTATTGCGCACCGGATGAAGACCGCAATTAAAACGACGGTGCCGATAGAAGTAGAGATTGGGGAAGGAGCAAACTGGCTGGCAGCGCATTAAGTTGCTCAGCGCTGTATTTTAGTTTAATACTAAAAAAAACAATGATATACTGTTCGCCGACTCAAAAACCTTAGGCGCGCTGAAGGGCGCGCAAAGATTTTTACATGTCGTCTCACAATATATCATTGTTTTTTGTGCAAGATGCCAATTCCTGGACGGGCTAGGTTTTGCATTATGCCAGAATAAAGTATGCGTTCTGCGAAAAGGCATGTAAAATCTTTGCGCGCCCTTCAGCGCGCCTAAGGTTTTTGAGCCTTCGAGCAGTAATGCATACTTTATTCAGTAACAAGAAGGCTTTAATGCCATAAGCTTATTTCAAGATTTGAAAATTAAGCCACAGGTAGACCTCACTACAATTCAATTGTTTCGCCGATGTCAGGTAGTAGAAGCGTTTTGTTTTCCCTTTTAAACTTCGCTACAGCTTCCTCCGTGTCGATTTGGATAGGCGGAAAGGTATTGTAATGAACGCCAATCACCTGACTGCATTCCAGATATTTGGTAGCGATGAGTGCATCGTCTACATCCATCGTATAATGTCCGCCGATTGGAAGAATGGCATAATCCAATTTGTATAAGTCAGCGAGCAGCTTCATTTCAAGAGTAAGCGCGGTATCACCAGCGAAGTAAATGGTCTTTCCTTCCAGTTCGAGTACGTATCCTACAGGATTACCACCATAGCTTTCGTCTGGGTTTGCGCTGCTGTGTACGGCCCATACGGTGCGCAGGGTTCCGAAATCAAACTTTGCTTTGCCGAAATTGATATCGGTGACGTTTTTAACGCCTTGTTTGGTGGCCCATGCAGCGACTTCTACCATGGCAATTACCTGAGCATTGGTTTGATTGGCAATCGTGACCAGGTCACCTACATGGTCACCATGTCCGTGACTGACCAGGATGTAGTCTGCCTTTATTGTGCTGATGTCGATGTGCTTCGCCAAGGGATTGTGGCTGATGAAGGGATCAAAAAGGAATTTTTTGCCGTCTGCCTCAATGGAGAAACAAGACTGGCCGTAATACGTGAATTTCATATCTATGCTGTTTATTGTCCAAACATGCCGCCAAGTCCGCCGAACATATCTTTCGTCATATTCTGCATTTCAGCTGCACTTACCTGCTCAGCCTGGTTCAGCGCTTTGTTTACCGCGGTAAGCAGCAACTCTTCCAGCTCTTCTTTATCTGCCTGTTTGTAGAAATCTTCATCGATCGCGATTGCGGTCAGTAATTTATTGGCTGTTGCGGTGACACGAATTTTACCGCCTTCTACTTCCCCGTAAACCGAGATCGTATCGAGCCTCTTTTTTATTTCATCAGCTTTTTGTTGAGCTGCCATTAACTTGTCGAACATATGCTTGTTATTTTATGATACAACGAAATTAAAGGAATTTGGTTTAAACTAACCTAAAAAATGAAAACCTAAAAAAGCGGCCCGCTGATGAGGAGGGCCGCCGGTATCATAAGTAGATCTTTGTTTTTCAGAGGTAGATCTGAATGTTTTCGGAGATGTATATTAGTAGTTACGTGAAAAGAGCAGGCTTGGTTTCCAATAGCATGAAAATATTTATTTTCTGGGCTTGGCGCGTTCATACTGTACCGGCCATTTTACATCTGCACCCAACTCTGCTGCGGCATGCAAAGGAAAATAAGGGTCTCTCAGCAACTCCCTGGCCAATAATACCAAATCGGCCTTTCCTTCATGAATGATCTCTTCTGCTTGTTTGGCTTCGGTGATCAGTCCCACTGCAGCAGTCAGAATTCCCGTTTGTGTTTTAACGGCTTCCGAAAATGGCACCTGATAACCTGCAAAAAACGGGATCTTCTGAGCCGGAGACAATCCGCCGGATGAACAGTCAATCAGGTCGACACCCTGAACTTTTAAAATTCCTGACAGCAGGACGGACTCTTCCGGAGACCAGCCCCCTTCTACCCAATCTGTAGCGGAGATCCTGACAAACAAAGGGTTCTCGGCAGGCCAGGTTTCCTGTACGCTGCTGATGATTTCAAGCAGCAACCTCGTTCTGTTTTCAAAACTGCCGCCGTATTCATCGTTGCGCAGGTTGCTCAAAGGAGAAAGAAATTGATGCAAAAGGTATCCATGTGCGGCATGAAGCTCTATAATTTGAAAACCAGCCTTAAGTGCTCTTTTGGCGGCCGACTTAAAGTCAGATTTAATTTTATCAATGCCAACCTGGTCTAATGCGAGCGGAGCGTCATCTCCTTCATGAAAGGGCAGGGCACTAGGCGCTAGAGTTTTCCAACCGCCATCCTGTTCCTTTATTGATTTTCCACCTTTCCAAGGGGCGCTTGTACTGGCCTTTCTGCCAGCATGGGCCAACTGGATTCCGGAAGCGGCGCCATGTTCATGAAGGAAACTGGTAATGCGTTCGAGCATGGGTATATGATCGTCACTCCAAATGCCAAGATCATCTTCAGAGATCCTTCCCTCAGGAGATACGGCGCTTGCCTCGAGTAACACAAGACCGGCACCGCCGATTGCCCTGCTGCCTAAATGAACCAGGTGCCAGTCCTCGGCAAAGCCTTCATCAGCGGAATATTGGCACATGGGGGAAACGGCAATCCTGTTTCTTAAAGTTGTATTTTTTATGATAAGCGGAGAAAATAATATCGACATATATAAGGTTTTAACGAACTAACAAGCAGGTGATGGATTTGTTTATAACCCCATGAGCTTCCTGTTGAACGCCACAAATATCTTGAAAAGATCATTATACTCCGTAAAGGGCAGTGTTGCTGCAATGTCATATACATCATGATAGGCACTGATGCCGCCTTGTGTATAGATAAAAAAGGCGGGGACTCCTTTTTCAGTGAAAAAATAGTGATCGCTATTGGCGGCTTTGCCCCTCGAATTGATCTTGACCAGGTATTTTTCAGCGTCATTGATCTGATTGAGCAGCGCAAATTCTTGTTGATGGAGGGTCGCATTCACCACAGTAATGCCGGTTTCTCCAGTCCCCACCATGTCGACATTGATCAAAAACCTGATCCGGTCTAATGGGATCAGGGGATTTTCTGTAAAATATTTAGAGCCAACCAGCCCTGCTTCTTCGGCAGCAAAGCAAATAAATGCGACACTGTAAGGCTGGGGATGTGCGGCATAATATCTGGCCAGGCCCAATAGAAAAGAAATGCCGCTTCCATTATCATTAGCGCCAGGGAAGAAAGTTTCGCTGCCCATTTCACCAAGGTGATCGTAATGGGCAGATATCACAATCAGAGAGTCTGGTTTGCTGGTGCCTTTTACCATTGCGCAGATATTTGAGGCATTAAATTCCGGAACAAACTCATTTTCGATGTCGATCTCGACGGCTTTTGGCAGATCTGTAAATGCCTTTTTGTCGACTTCAATTCCGGTATAGTCCTGCACCTGTTGGGCTACAGACCAGGTGAGTTTGTCTTTAATTTTCAATAGGATGCGGTTGACCGGATCCACAAAGGTGACGCTGTCTTTTTGTTGAAGCTGACCTTTGGCCTTGTTGCCAATGCTTTCAGGCAAGACTATAAAATCCTTGCCTGGAATGAGTTGTTTGCCGTTGACCTTAACTTTCATCTTTCCGGGAAAAGTATTCACCGAAAGAGAGAAGCCCTGTTTAAAATCCTTGCCGTCCATCGGTTTGAGTCCGTAAGACAAAAATTCTCCGGCAATAAAATCGGCCGCTTTGGCCATGCCGTTGTGTGTATACCCCCGTCCCCGGAATTCCTTTGAAGTAAGCATGTTTAAGGTTTCCCGCGCCAGCTTAAGGTCTTGAGCAAAGGCATGACAGGCAAACAGCAGACAGGTGCTAAGCAAAAGCTTTTTCAGGTTCAGAATCATAATTGGTCTCATTGTTGTGTACGTAAATATATAGAAATCCGATAAGGGATTTGATGAATATAATCTACCGGAAAATGTAAAAAAATTAAAAACGTATTGCACAACTCGATATTTATTTAAACCTTTGCGCCTCAACTTTTAAAGAACATTTGCAAACAGAAAAATGAAGACGTATAACCTACATAAACTTTCTAAGGTAGAAGCGAAGAAAATCGCTTCCAGAAGTTTGTTTGTTGAGCGCTTGCGACCCATCTATTCTGTGATCACGGACCGGCAAACCTATACGCCACGCATTTGAGTAAATAGCTGATTCAACTCAGTAATTTTCCACAGAGGATTGCCTCTCAAAAAACAATTAATCAGAACATGTATATTTTTTCGTTATCATATTAATGAATATAAACGATTTTATAGTGCTGGTAGCACTTCCTGAACATCGTGTCTTTGCAGAAGAAATCTGTGAGGAAATGTCAGAATCGGCAAAAGCACGCGGCACAGGTATCGCCAAACGCTCTTCTGACTATGTAGCAGGAAAAATGGTCGACGGAAAAGCGGTAATTGCTTTTCATAAAGATGGCACCTGGGCCGGCTTTTGTTACATCGAAACCTGGAGCCATGGTCAGTTTGTGGCCAATTCGGGTCTGATTGTAAGTCCTAAATACCGTAAGGCAGGACTGGCGAATGCCATTAAACATAAGATATTTGAACTTTCGAGACAAAAATATCCTAAAGCAAAGATATTTGGTCTGACAACCGGCCTGGCCGTCATGAAGATCAATTCAGATTTGGGTTATGAGCCGGTAACGTATTCTGAGCTTACCCAAGACGAGGAGTTTTGGAAAGGCTGTCAGAGCTGCGTGAATTTTGAGATTCTCAAAATGAAAGAGCGCAAGAACTGCATGTGTACCGCTATGCTGTACGATCCTGTGGAGCAGAAGCATGACGCCGCTAAAAAGTTTGCCGAAGAACTGCACAAGAACCCAACCCTATATGAGCGCTTCATGAGCATCAAGCAAAAGCTGGTGCTGAAGTCAAAACCCCAAAGTAAGGGCCTGAAATCCCTGTTGTTATTGTTTACTGTTTTATTTAAATAGCTGTTATCAATGAAGAAGAAAGTAGTTTTAGCTTTTAGCGGAGGTTTGGATACCTCATTTTGCTGTATTTACCTGGCTCAGGACCGTGACCTGGAAGTACACTCGGTGATTGTAAATACCGGGGGTTTTTCAGAACAGGAGTTGCAGGAAATAGAAAAGCGTGCCTACGCCCTTGGCGTTGCTTCTCATGCAGTGGTTGATGAAACGGCAAACTATTACGAAAGCTGTATTAAGTACCTGATTTATGGTAACGTGCTGAAAAATGCAACTTACCCGCTTTCTGTGAGTGCAGAGCGTGTTAGCCAGGCTACAGCGATTGCCAACTATGTAAAAAAGATTGGTGCAGATTATGTAGCGCATGGCAGCACCGGAGCTGGAAATGACCAGGTGCGTTTCGACATGATCTTTAACATCATCATTCCGGGGGTGGAGATCATCACCCCGATCAGGGACCTGAAATTGTCCCGCGAAGCGGAAATAGGATATCTCGCAGCACGCGGGGTAGAATATAGTGCAGAAAAAGCAAGGTATTCCATCAATAAGGGTTTATGGGGCACTTCAGTTGGCGGAAAAGAGACCCTGACTTCCAATGAGACCCTTCCTGAAGAGGCCTGGCCGACACAGATTACAGAAACTGAACCGCGTAAGCTGGAACTGGTCTTTGAAAAAGGAGAGTTGATTGCAGTTGACGGGGAAGTTTTTGAACCGGTAAGAGCCATTCAAAAATTACAAGCCATAGCGCAGCCATATGGTGTGGGCAGGGATATTCATGTGGGCGATACCATTATCGGCATCAAAGGCCGTGTGGGTTTTGAAGCAGCCGCACCGATGGTTATCATCAAAGCACACCATACCTTAGAAAAACATACACTGACCAAGTGGCAGTTGTCCTGGAAAGAACAGTTGTCCTCTTTTTATGGCAACTGGTTGCACGAAGGCCAGTTTCACGACCCGATTATGCGCAATATAGAAGCCTTCCTGACAGACACCCAAAAAGTAGTAAGCGGGAAGGTATTTGTAGAATTGCTGCCGTATCGCTTCAATATTATTGGCATTGAGTCGGCACATGACCTGATGAGCAATAAGTTCGGCAGTTACGGAGAAATGAACAATGCCTGGAGCGGAGAAGATGTAAAAGGCTTTTCGAAAATTTTTGGTAACCAGGTGATGATCTGGCATAAAGTAAACAATCATGAAGGTTAGGGCAGGGATAGTCGGAGGCGCAGGATATACAGGAGGTGAAATGCTCCGTTTGCTGATCAACCATCCTTCAGTGGAGATTGTATTTGTACACAGCAGCAGCAATGCCGGCAACCTGATCTCTGATGTACATACGGACCTTTTCGGTGATACCGATTTGAGGTTCGCCGGAGAACTGTCATCAGCTATTGATGTCTTATTTTTATGTGTAGGACATGGCGATGCAAAGAAGTTTTTGGATGGAAACCCGATTGAACAAGGCATTAAGATCATTGACCTGAGCCAGGATTTTAGGTTAAGGGTCAATGCAGGAAATAAATGGGTATATGGGTTGCCGGAACTGAACCGTGAGCAAATTAAAACGGCCAGCTATATTGCCAATCCGGGCTGTTTTGCTACTTGTATCCAGTTGGGCTTATTGCCGCTTGCTGCAAAGGGCCTGTTAAAAAACGAGGTGCACATCAATGCGACAACCGGATCTACCGGGGCAGGGCAGAGTTTGTCCGCCACCTCACATTTTAGCTGGAGAAACAACAACCTATCCGTTTATAAGGCATTTGAGCACCAGCACCTGAATGAAATTGGCGAGAGCCTGAAACAACTGGCGCCTGATTTTGACAATGCTATGAATTTCATTCCACAGCGTGGAGACTTTACCAGGGGAATCCTTGCTGCAATTTATGTAGAGAGTGACCTGACGGGAGAAGAGGCGCAGCGCATTTATGATGATTACTATTCGGAGCATGTTTTTACACATGTGAGCAAGAAAAATATTGACCTGAAACAGGTCGTGAATACCAATAAAGGGCTGGTACATGTAGAGAAGCATGGCTCGAAGTTGTTTGTGGTAAGTATGATAGATAATTTGTTGAAAGGTGCCAGCGGACAGGCGGTACAAAACATGAACCTCATGTTTGGTTTGCCTGAAAGCGAAGGCTTACGGCTAAAGGCAGCGGCGTTTTAATTGAACGCTGTTGCTTTTAATGCTATCGTCATCCTGACCTATAGGGAGAGATCTCTTGCTTAGGAGTAGTTCAAGAGATCCCTCCTATCGTCGGGATGACGGTTAAACCTTCCTGATGACGGGAACAAAACAAACTATTCAATCTTTTACAATACAACATTTAACATCATGAATTTATTCGACGTATACCCTTTAAACAACATAGAAATTACCAAAGCATCTGGCAGTACCGTTTGGGATGCCAATGGACAAGCCTACCTGGACCTTTACGGTGGGCATGCTGTGATCTCTATCGGTCATACACATCCCCATTATGTGGAGCGCCTGACCACACAATTGAACAAAGTTGGCTTTTATTCCAATTCCGTATTGATTCCATTGCAGGTCGAACTGGCCGAAAAACTGGGAAAAGTATCCGGAAAGAAAGATTACCATTTGTTTTTGTGTAATTCTGGCGCAGAAGCCAATGAAAATGCCCTGAAGCTTGCTTCTTTCTACAATGGCAGGAAGAAAGTCATCTCCTTTAAGGGTGCATTTCATGGAAGGACTTCCCTTGCGGTATCGGCTACTGACAATCCAAAAATCATTGCGCCGGTCAACGAAACAGACAATATTGTCTTTTTGCCGCATAACGATGAAGCGGCCTTGTCTGCTGCGTTTGCGGAATACGGGTCCGAAATCTGTGCAGTGATCATCGAAGGCATACAAGGAGTGGGTGGCATTAAGGAAGCTTCGGTGAGTTTCCTCCAGCAGATCCGTTCACTTTGTGACCAGTATAATGCCGTGTACATTGCAGATAGCGTGCAGTGTGGTTATGGCAGGACGGGACTTTTTTATTCCCACGACTACGCCGGGGTAGAAGCAGATGTCTACACAATGGCTAAAGGTATGGGGAATGGCTTTCCGGTAGCGGGAATTTCCATTTCACCTAAGTTCAAGCCATGGCATGGCATGCTGGGCACCACTTTTGGAGGCAATCACCTGGCCTGTGCTGCGGCGCTGGCCGTGTTGGAGATCATGGACCAGGACCAGCTGATGCAGAACGCCGAAATGGTGGGTAGTTACCTGATTGAAGAATTGAAGAAAATAGAGGGCGTAAAAGAAGTAAGGGGACGTGGATTGATGATTGGGATAGAACTTCCGGAATCGCTGCCAAATGTGAAAAAAGACTTGCTGTTTAAGCATCATATATTTACCGGTGAAGCCAAGCCTAATGTAATCAGGCTGTTGCCGGCCCTGAACCTAAACAAAGAACAGGCCGATCATTTCCTTAACGAATTTAAAATTGCTTTAAAAGGATGAACCAATTCACTTCCGTACACGATGTACAAGACATCCGCCAGCTGCTGAAAGATGCGCTGGCCCTGAAGGAAAACCCTTATTCCCTGTCCGAACTCGGCAAACACAAGACCCTTGGTCTGGTATTCCTGAACCCTAGTCTGCGGACACGACTCAGTACCCAGAAGGCAGCCATGAACCTCGGTATGAGTGTCATGGTGATGAACCTGGACAAAGAAGGCTGGGCATTGGAAACACAGGACGGGGTGGTCATGAACGGGACAACAGTAGAGCACATCCGCGAAGCAGCGGCAGTAATGGGCCAGTACTGCGATATTTTGGGACTACGTTCGTTTCCGAAACTGATCAACCGGGAGGAAGATTACAATGAAGATTTTTTCACGAAGTTCATCAAATACTGTAACGTTCCGGTTGTAAGCCTGGAAAGTGCTACACGGCATCCTTTGCAAAGCCTGGCTGACCTGGTGACCATCAAGGAAACCTGGAAAGGAAAAGGCAAGCCTAAAGTCGTGTTGGCCTGGGCGCCGCATATCAAAGCATTGCCGCAGGCGGTACCCAATTCCTTTGCGGAATGGATGTGTAAAGCACAGCAAGACGACATGATCGATTTTACCATTGCGCAGCCGAAAGGATATGAGTTGTCAGAGGACTTCACACCAGGTGCATCCATCACCCACAACCTGGACGAAGCACTGAGCGGAGCAGATTATGTGTATGTAAAAAATTGGTCTAGCTATAAAGAATACGGTAAAGTGCTGACTTACCCGGAAGGCTGGATGCTGAACAACGAAAAATTGAAGGGTACCAATGATGCAAAGGTAATGCACTGTTTGCCAGTGCGCCGTGACCTGGAACTTTCTTCCGAAATACTGGACGGGCCTAACTCGCTGGTGATCCATGAGGCGGGCAACAGGCTATGGGCAGCACAGGCGGTATTGAAACAAATGCTGGAAAGCTTATCTTAGTCGGGTTAACCCAGGGTTTATGATCAAACAGGCAGTTGTTATTTGTATGCTTATCAGTACTTGCTTTTCTGCTTTTTGCCAGAGGACAGACGGAAAGGTGGCTTTGACGACCAATGTCAAGGTCTTTGACAACAGTGCCGCCAAAAGGAGTTTTGAACTGTCTAAAGGTGCAGTGGTTTACCTGGCCGCTCAGGAAGGTAAAGCTGTTCGCGTGAACCTTGAATGCTTTGTCAAGGATCCTAAAAAGCTTCCGGCTACCTTATATAGCGATGCAGCTTATGCTCATCCGGTAGGGAAACTGCATGCTGCAAAGCAGCTGATACCTTTCAGGAACCGTTCGTTTCTATTTAGTGGTTATGTGGGTCTTGACCAGCTCAACGCTAAAGATTTTCCGGAATACACACTTTGGGAACTGATCAGCAGAAAATCCGTTTCAGAAAAAACAATTAAGGCCTCATTGGCCAAATACCGGTTCAAGGAAGGAAAGTTTTTTGGTTACAACTGCCTTTTCTTATATGAAAACAACCTGGATGATCCTTCACCAAATGACAGGCTCAGGATTTTGTTCAGAAACGGCAAACTAGTTGGCGCAGTGCACCAGTTCTGTGTCGGTGATTTAAAACCGGAAAAGAAGGTTATTGGCAATTACTATTTTTGGGCTGATCCATCCCTTCGGGAGACTGAAGTGCAAGGTATTGTCAATTATTACGCAAAGTTCAGAAAAGGCTTAGATTAATGACAGATATGAATAAAGGGCATTTAAACGTCATCAAGATTGGCGGCAACGTTATTGATAATTCAGAAAAGCTACACCAGTTCCTGCTGGATTTTACTGCCCTTCCCGGAGATAAGATCCTGATCCATGGCGGAGGTAAAATTGCGACTGAACTTGGCGATTCGCTTGGGGTGCAGGCAAAAATGGTAGAAGGAAGGCGGATTACGGATATTGAGACCCTAAGGATCGTTACGATGGTTTATGCAGGGCTGATTAATAAGAACATTGTCGCACAGTTGCAAGCCAAAGGCAGCAATGCCATCGGTCTGACCGGTGCTGATGGCAACATCATCAAGGCGGTAAAACGACCGGTAAAAGAGATTGACTACGGTTTTGTTGGAGACCTGTCTGATACATCAGTTTCATCAGTCGGTTTGGACAGTTTATTGAAGGCAGGAATGGTGCCGGTACTTTGTGCCATTACGCACGACGGCGATTCGCAATTGCTAAACACCAATGCCGATACCATTGCCTCGGCGGTAGCAGTGGCCATGTCGGGTTTATATGAGACTTCATTGATCTATTGCTTTGAGAAAAGAGGAGTAATGAAAGATGTGGATGACGATAACTCTTTGGTGCCAGAGATCAGGATGGGCGAGTTTGACGGATTGAAAGCAGCCGGTATTGTGTCGGGCGGTATGATCCCCAAACTGCACAATGCATTCGAAGCGATAAAAAGCGGCGTAAATGCGGTTTATATTGGTAAAGCAGATGAGCTTTCTCTTATTGACGAACAAAATTTCGGAACCCGGTTAATCAAATAGATATGAATCATTTTAAAGGCAGCATTGCCATATTAGGAAGTGGGAATATAGGGATTTCCCTGGCGAAGGGCCTTGTAAAAGCAAACTATGCTGCTCCCGGACAGATCAGTCTGACGAGGCGTAACGTTGCAAACCTAAGTGCGCTGGCCGATCAGGGTTTTATAACCAGTACAGATAATGCTGCGGTTGTTGCAGGGGCGGATCTTGTCGTTTTGGCGGTATTGCCGCAGCAGTTGAACCAATTGCTGGACCAGATCAGGCCTGTTGTGGATCCAGGTAAGCAAGTTTTCATCTCTGTCGCCTCAGGAGTAAGCTGTGCCGACATCAGAAGCAAGTTGGGTGAGCAGGTAGAAGTGATCCGGGCGATGCCAAATACAGCGATTGCGATTGGTCAGTCAATGACCTGTGTAGCGACAGACAATGCATCTAAAGAAAATGTAGAAGAGGTGATCCGGATGTTTGAGACCGTAGGCTCCGCATCGAAAATCAATGAAGACCTGATGACCTCAGCTACAGCCTTATGTGCCTGTGGTATTGCCTTTTTTTTAAGGGCGATCAGAGCTGCCTCACAGGGTGGAGTAGAGATTGGTTTTCATGCCGATGAAGCTTTGAAAATGGCAGTTCAGACAGCCAAAGGCGCTGCAGATCTGCTGTTGCAAATGCAGTCACACCCGGAACAGGAAATAGATAAAGTGACCTCGCCTAAGGGATGCACCATAGCAGGGCTGAACGAAATGGAACACAATGGTTTTAGTTCCTCTTTGATCAAAGGCATAAAGCTGTCGGCAGTCAAAGCCGGCGCATTGTACACCAAAGAATAACCGCTGTAAACCAAGCAACATAAAACTGAACAATACCTTTAGCAGGGATATAAAAGAACAAGATATGATAGCAAAACTGCAAAACGACAGCCTGGAATTGTTAAAACAACTGATCCGGATACAATCATTCAGTAAGGAAGAAGACAAGACCGGGGATGCGATTGAGCAGTTTTTGCAGGAGCGAGGTATAAAAACATATAGAAAGCTCAATAATATCTGGGCATACAACCAGCATTTCGACGCTGCTAAACCGACCGTGCTGTTAAACTCACACCACGATACCGTAAAGCCAAATTCGGGCTATACGCGCGATCCTTACGATGCTGCGGTTGAAGATGGCAAACTATATGGATTGGGCAGCAATGATGCAGGAGGATGCCTGGTATCGCTGATAGCCACCTTTCTTTACTTCTATGACCAGGAAGACCTAAGCTATAATGTCTGTCTGGCAACTACTGCGGAAGAAGAAATCTCCGGAAATAATGGTTTAGAACTGGTGTTGCCGGATCTTGGCGAACTGGAATTTGCGATTGTGGGCGAGCCCACACAAATGAACCTGGCGATTGCAGAAAGAGGGTTGCTGGTATTGGATTGCACTTCGACTGGTAAGGCTGGGCATGCGGCACGTGAAGAGGGTGACAATGCCATTTATAAAGCATTAAAAGACATAGAATGGTTCCGAAATTATCGTTTCTCCAAGGTTTCGGAAGTGTTTGGACCGCTAAAAATGACAGTAACGATCATCAATGCAGGTTCACAGCACAATGTAGTGCCCGCCACCTGCCTGTTTACGGTAGATGTGCGTGTCACTGATGCGTATGCGAACGAAGAAGTACTGAAGATTATCCGTTCACATGTCGACTGTGAAGTAAAACCGCGGTCGATCCGGCTAAAGCCGTCCTCAATTGACAAGGAACATCCATTGGTTCAGGCAGGGATTGCCCTTGGTAGAACCACTTATGGTTCCCCGACAACTTCCGACCAGGCCTTATTGAGCATCCCTTCGGTAAAAGTAGGGCCAGGGGATTCAGCGCGGTCGCATATGGCAGATGAGTATGTTTATGTTGATGAGATTGCAGAGGGAATTGAGCTGTATATCAAGATGCTGGAGCCGGTTATTAAAGTAAAAGGGTAATCGGGGAGCATGTTTTAAAAGAAATGTGCGATTTTAGCGTTAGTATTTAAACACCATATGAAACGCCAAACTAAATCAATTGCGATCATTTGCATTGGATTACTCTCTGTTGCTGGATTAATTGGATTCAAACCGTTCAGTCTTAATGAACAAGTAAGTAAAATTGAACCCGTTACCGCGCATCGTGCTTCAGATTTTCTGAACAGTATCGGAGTCAATTCTGCCATCTCCACACGTGGAGAATCACTTAAAAAAACCATAGAAATTACAAAATACCTTGGCATACGCTGGATCCGGTCGGGCTACGAGGGTGGTGTACCTATAGCTGACTTGATCGCTGTTCATCAACAGGCAGGTGTTCGCTTTAGCTACGGACTGCTCAGCGGCGGGACGGACATACCAAAGTTACTGAACGGTGGCCGGGAATTGGCCGGTGCCGGTGCCCTGCTGGCTTTAGAGGGGCTGAACGAACCCAACAACTGGGGCATTACTTACCAGGATGAAAAAGGTGGTAAAGAGCTGAGCTGGCTGGCCGTGGCCAAAGTGCAGCGCGACCTCTACGCTGCGGTCAAAAAAGACGAGGCGCTGAAAAAATACCCAGTCTGGAGTCTGAGTGAAAATGGCGCGCAGACCGACAATACCGGCTTGCAATACCTTGAGATACCCAAAGGAGTAGAGACTACCATGCCCGAAGGCACAAAGTATGCCGATTTTGCCAATTGCCACAATTATTTCATGCACCCTTCACATCCCGGGTTGTACGATAATCAGACCTGGAATGCCGCTGATCCGGGGCCGTTGTGTAAGGTGGATGGACTGAATGGCAATTACGGGATGACCTGGAAGGCTAAATTTAAAGGTTATCAGGGTGCTGCACTTGAAAACCTTCCCAGAGTGACTACCGAGACCGGAGCTACAATTGGCGGAGAACTTACCGAAGAAAAGCAAGCGCGGATGTTTTTGAACCTTTATCTCGCCCAGTTTGCCCGGGGTTGGAGTTATACCGCACTTTATCTATTACGTGACCGGTCTGATGAAGCAGGAAATCAGACTTTTGGATTTTACAAACCAGATTATACGCCGAGAAAGTCTGCACTGTATATGCACAATATGACCGCTATTCTGGCAGATTCGCCGGGCGATCAGTCTAATGTCTCCGCAAATAAATCCGGGAAATTGAGTTATTCGATCGCCAAACTGCCTGAAACTGCTCACCACCTGTTGCTGCAAAAAAGTAATGGCCGTTTTGCTTTAGTGGTTTGGTCTGAAAAAGTGAGCGGGGCAGATGAGATAAAGATTAACTTTGAGAAAGCATTGTCATCGGCGGAGATCTATGATCCCACGTTGAGTGCTTCGCCTGTCAGTACGCTGAAGAATTCAAATGCCGTGACCCTAACACTCAGCGACCATCCCATGATTATCGAGATTTAACATCGCCCTCGTACTCTAAGTAATTATTGTATTTTTGCAGCATGAAGATCTGGCAAAAAAACGTAAACGTAAATAAAGACATAGAGACTTTTACCGTGGGCAAGGACCGTGAACTGGACTTGCAGATGGCTGCTTTTGACGTACTCGGTTCCCTGGCACATGTAGAAATGCTTGAAAGCATCGGACTGTTGACCGCGGAGGATCTGGTTGCGGTACAAAAGGAACTCAAAAATATTTATGCCGAGATTGAGGCTGGAGATTTTGTGATCGAGGATACCGTAGAAGACGTACACTCGCAGGTGGAGTGGTTGCTTACCCAGCGAATTGGCGATGCCGGAAAAAAGATTCACAGCGGCCGGTCACGTAATGACCAGGTCCTGGTTGACCTGAAATTGTTTTTTAGAAGTTGCATTGAAGAGCTTGTAGGCAACACTTCGGTATTGTTTGACCAGCTGATTGCTTTGAGCAATACGCATAAAGATAAATTGCTTCCCGGATATACCCACTTGCAGATCGCCATGCCCTCTTCTTTTGGGCTTTGGTTTGGCGCCTATGCAGAGAGCCTGGTAGACGATATGGAACTCATGCTTGCGGCGTATAAAGTTTGCAATAAAAACCCACTGGGTTCTGCCGCCGGGTATGGTTCTTCATTTCCACTGAACAGAACCATGACAACACAGTTGCTCGGCTTTGAGTCGCTAAACTACAATGTCGTATATGCACAAATGGGGAGGGGCAAGACAGAGCGGATATTGGGTCAGGCGATGTCTTCTGTTGCGGCTACGCTCGCTAAAATGGCAATGGACGTGTGTTTGTTTATCAATCAGAATTTTGGTTTCATCAGCTTTCCAGATGAGCTGACTACCGGATCCAGCATTATGCCACATAAAAAGAATCCGGATGTGTTTGAACTGATCCGTTCCCGCTGTAATAAAATCCAGGCACTGCCGAATGAAATTGCCATGATGATCACCAATCTGCCTTCTGGTTACCACAGGGATTTGCAATTGCTGAAAGAGAACTTATTTCCGGCCATCACTTCTCTGAATGAGTGCCTGGAGATGACCACCTTTATGCTGCAAAACATCAGCGTCAAAGACGGCATTTTGAAGGATAAGAAATACGCATATCTGTTTAGCGTAGAGGTTGTCAATGATCTGGCTCTAAAAGGAACACCTTTTAGAGAAGCTTATAAGATCGTAGGGGACAGCATTGACAATGGTACTTTTGAGCCTGGAGCAGAAGTTCACCACACGCATGAAGGTAGTATCGGCAATCTTTGCAATGAGGAAATTTCCGGTTTGATGACAGAAGTATTGTCGCAGTTCAGGTTTGAAAAGACCCATACAGCGATACGGAAATTACTGGTTTAGGTTATTTAAACTCTGAGGTTTTATGGAACTCGATATCCGGATAGTCCCGCATGGTCATGTTGATCATAAATTCGTTGTCTGCCAGGAAAACCGCATTGCCATCTTTGTCCTCACCAATGTGCTGTTGCTTTCTTTTCAGGAACTCAGCCAGTTTGGTCTTGTCTTTTGATGTTACCCAGTTGGAACGCGTGTATGTCAGCATCCTGAAAGCCGCTTTAGCGCCATATTCATGCTCTAAGCGGAAAGCGATTACTTCAAACTGAAGTTCGCCTACAGCCCCGACCACCTTGCGGTTTCCGGGTTGCATGATGAACAATTGCGCTACGCCCTCTTCAGTAAGCTGTTGTATGCCTTTTTCCAGTTGTTTGGTTTTAAGGGGATCTCTGTTCTCCAGTTCCTTAAATATCTCAGGAGAGAAGCTTGGAATGCCCTTAAATTGCAATTTTTCTCCTTCAGTCAGTGTGTCGCCGATTTTGAAATTACCGCTATCGTACAAACCGACCACATCACCTGGCCATGCTTCTTCTACAATGCTTTTTTCATTTGCCATGAAGTCCATTGGGTTTGAGAACTTGAGTTTCTTGTCCTGACGGGTATGGTAATAAAATTTATTGCGCTCGAACTTACCGGAGCAAACCCTTAAAAAGGCAATCCTGTCGCGGTGTTTCGGGTCGAGGTTAGCATGGATTTTAAATACAAATCCCGAGAAGTTCTTTTCTTCTACGGCGACTTCCCGTTGTTCCGCTTCTCGGCTTCGAGGGCTCGGGGCAATATTGATGAAGGTGTCCAATAGTTCCTTAATCCCGAAATTATTAATGGCGCTGCCAAAAAATACCGGGGCAAGTAAGCCATCCGTATAAAGGTCTTTGTCCAAATCTCCATATACTCCATTCACAAGCTCCAGGTCACTTTTTAACCCCTCCAGTTCTTTGGGCTTAAGGAATTCAGTCAGACCGGCATCATTCAGGTCGCTCACTTCGATCACTGGCGCACTGATCTTGGATTTGTCCGGTTCGAAAAGGTTCAGGTGTTTGTTGTAAATGCTATATACCCCTTTGAAAGTATGTCCCTGACCAATAGGCCATGACAATGGGCATAAACTAATGTTCAACTTGTTTTCAATTTCATCGAGCAGGTCAAAGGCATCCTTACCCTCACGGTCCATCTTATTGATAAAGATGATTACCGGCGTATTCCTCATCCGGCATACGGACATCAGCTTTTCAGTTTGTTCCTCTACACCTTTCACACAATCTACCACCAGAATTACACTGTCTACCGCCGAAAGTGTTCTATAAGTGTCCTCAGCGAAGTCCTTGTGGCCGGGGGTATCAAGAATGTTGATGCGTTTATCACTATATTCAAAGCCCATTACAGAAGTGGCTACAGAGATTCCCCGCTGCTTTTCAATCTCCATAAAGTCGGAAGTATTGCTCTGGTTGGCCTTGTTGCGCTTCACAGCGCCTGCGGTGTTGATGGCCCCGCCAAACAACAGAAACTTTTCGGTCAATGTTGTTTTACCAGCATCAGGGTGACTGATGATGGCGAACGTTTTTCTTTTTTCTATTTCCGGATGAATCATAATTGAATGAAAGGGTGCAAAGATAAATAAAAAAACCGGCCTTATTGAGCCGGTTCTTTTTATGTGTTTTGCTGAAGTATTAACCCCTTCCGCCTCTCGAAGATCTTCCTGAGCTTTCTCTTCCGCCGCCGGATGAACCACGGCTTTCAGATGAACCTCTTGATTGCTGAGGTGGAGCTTGCTGAACTCTTTCCTGGCGTTGTGGAGGAGCCTCCTGACGCTGAATAGGTTGCTGCCTTGGCTGCTCCTGACGTTGTTGCGTTTCCGGACGCTGCACAGGTTCTTGTCTTTCAGGACGTGTTGCGCGCTCCGGTCTTTCCACCCGCACCGGCTGCTCTGTACGGGTTGGTTGATCTGCCCTTACAGGTTGCTCTGTCCTAACGGGTTGATCGACACGTGCCGGTTGATCTGCCCTTTGCAGACGCTCTGGTCTGTCGGCAAATGCACCATTTTGTTCACGCTGACCCACTTGCTGCTGGTTGTCGCGGTCTCTCGTAACCCTTTCTGGCACTGAGCGGTCCGGCCTTGTGTTTTCTGTCCGGTTGCTCTCATTCCTAACATTGCCATTGTCGCCAGCATTCCTTTGATACCCGCCACGATCATTATAGCTGCTCCTCTCAGGCCTTGCAGATGCATAACCTTCTCCTCTAACCGCATCTCTTGGTGCAGCATTGGCGTTGGATGAACCGCGTCCAGGTCTTGGACTATAGATATCTATTTTGCCACCATTGATGCCGCTCCTGCCTGGTCTGCTGCTTCTGTTCACACTGTATACGTTCACATCGCGACCCGTATAACGTCTGATCTCATCAGCCCTTGGGCCACTGTAATAGGTATTCCTGTTCCGCACATACGTATTGTTAATGATCGTTGTGTTGTTGATGATCACCACGTTCCTGCGTGAATAATAACGTGGGAAGCTGTCATAGTAGATATTTCTTTGCGGTACGAATACCCACCATAAAGAAGGGATATTGAAGCTCACGCTCACATTCATGCCCGGACCCATAGGCGCCCATCCGTAATAGCCGCCACCACTTCTCCAGCTTACCCAGGCTGGTCCCCATGTGGTATCAGGAATCCAGACCCATTGGTTGTAACGGTTGTATACCCATCTTCCATAGTGGAAAGGAGCCCATCCCCAATCATAATTTGAAACCCATGTATTTCCGTACTCCGTCATTGCCCATTTCCCGTTGGTGTAATAAGGCCTGAATTCGCCCTGATCTGCATCGGGACGCCATACGTAGCCATACTGTGGATCCTGGATCCAGGTTCCGTAGGGCGAAAGTTCATCGTAAAAAGATTGCAGCGAAATGTCCTCATCTTGTGCCATGACCCGCTGTGTGGTTCCGGTTAGCAGGAGCAGTAGCCCCAGCACAATAGCCGGTAATTTGATCAAGTTTTTCATTGTGTGTGTGTTTAATTTACCTAACGATCTTTAATATAGCAATTTGAGTTCCAATCCCACTCAAAAGTTTAATCTGTTTTTAAAATATTACATTTCAATTATAGCCTACAACCCAATTTTATTAGTCTAAGTGTGTGTTTTACACCTATTATATTTTACGGGACTCCTTGCCTTCATGTGTGTCATCCGACATGATTTAATTACAGGATGCAAAACTTCTGCGGATTCCATAATTAAATTTGAGTGAAGTCCCGATTGCAGTAAATATTTTCTTCTTTTGTAGATAAATTAAAAATATGCAAACAGGTACACTTTTTCTCATTCCGGTTCCGCTGACTGAAAACGCAGCCAATAAATCATTTACTGTATTTTTAGGGGACACCGTCAACGCGATCAGGACTTATATCGTAGAGAACGAAAAAACTGCCAGAAAATTCTTAAAAGAAGCAGGAATAAAAACATCTCAAAGTGAACTGACTGTACACGATTACGGAAAACATAAGCGTGGCAATTCCCTGGTGCCGTTTTTTAAGGAATTGATGACCGGTACAGATGTTGGCCTGATGAGTGAGGCGGGATGTCCGGGAATAGCAGATCCCGGTGCTGAGATCGTAGCAGAAGCCCATAAAAGGGGAATTAAGGTAGTGCCATTGGTGGGGCCAAGTTCAATTTTGCTTGCCCTGATGGCTTCCGGGTTTAACGGACAGAGTTTTACTTTCCACGGGTACCTCCCAATCGATAAAGTGGAACGGGGAAAGCGGATCAAGGAACTGGAGCAACTTGCACAACGGGAAAAACAAACGCAATTATTTATAGAAACCCCATTCCGGAACAATCATTTATTTGAGGACATTCTGAAGAATGCACAACCACAGACTTTGCTTTGTGTAGCCAGTAACATTACCGCGGAAGAGGAATACATTAAAACCCTGACGATCGGACAGTGGAAAAAGGAGCGGATAGACTTACATAAAAAACCGACGATCTTCCTAATCTACAGAACAAGTTAACGGTACATGTTTTTGCTTTCTATGAAGCTCAATACACAATCGGGAACAAAATATTGGACGTTTTTACTTTCCGCTATTGCCTTTCGGATAAAGGTGGAGGAAATGTCCATTTGAGGTGTTGCGGTGATGGTGATAGAGGGATGTGCTTCCCACTCGTTCAGGTCTACGCCGGGTCTTGGGTAGACATAGATCTCGTAATTTTTTAACAAGACCTCGTAGTTCTTCCACTTTTTAAAAGAGGATAAATTATCTGCTCCCATGATCAGTACGAATTCCTTACCGGGATATTTTTCTTTGAGATAAGCCAGCGTATCTATGGTATAAGAGGGTTGAGGCAGACCAAATTCAATGTCACTGACTTTGATCTGGTCTGCGTTTTCAGTTGCAAGCTTGGCCATCTCCAGCCGGTCATACATATTGCCCAGACCAGCCCTGTTCTTCAGCGGGTTGTGAGGTGATACCACCAGCCAAACTTCTTTGAGCCCGGTAAAACTTGCCATGTAATTGGCGATGACCAGGTGGCCAGTATGAATGGGATTAAATGAACCGAAGAATAATCCTGTCTTCATCCGGAATGCTACTTATTTAGAAAATTGCCAATGAGCTGCTCTGCTTCTGCGCAAGCAGTAGCCAGATCGTAATTCCTGAGGACCACATCAAATTTATCGGCGTAATTCAACTCTTTTTCAGCCTTTATAAAACGCTCCTGCAGTTTTTCGGGGCTGTCTGTGCCGCGTCCGCTCAATCTTTCTTTCAGGACCTCCAGAGAAGGCGGCTGTACAAAGATAGCCAGCGCATCCTCTTCATATTTGCGTTTCAAGCGTAGACCACCCTCCACATCAATGTCAAAGATCACATGCTGGTCGTTGTCCCAAATGCGCTCTATTTCAGATCTTAAAGTCCCATAAAAAGTGCCATTGTATACTTCTTCAAATTCCACAAACTCTTGTCGTGCCACACGGTGCAGGAAATCAGCTTTGGAAATAAAATAGTAGTCTTTTTCATTTTGTTCGTCACCACGCGACTCACGTGTAGTAGCGGAAATAGAAAAGCACAGCGACGGGAATTTGGTCAGCAAGTGCTTTACGATGGTAGTTTTCCCGGCTCCTGAAGGCGCTGAAAATATAATGAGTTTACCTTGTTTCATTTATCGTATTGTTGTTTTGAAGGCCTTGGCTACAAAACGTTTAGTAATTGTTCTTTGATCTTTTCGAGTTCCTCTTTCATTCCGACCACCAATTGCTGGATCTGCGCATCATTGGCTTTTGCGCCCATTGTATTGATCTCCCGGCCAATTTCCTGTGAGATAAAACCCAGTTTTTTACCGTTGGCATCCTTGCTTTTCAGCGTTTCCGTAAAATAATCGCAATGGCTCTTGAGGCGGATTTTCTCTTCAGTGATATCCAGTTTGTCAATATAATAGATCAATTCCTGCTCCAGTCTGTTCTGGTCAACATTGATCTTTCCGATATTATCTTCCAGAAACTGGTTCAACCTGCTACGGATCTGAGGAATTCTCAGGGGTTCCAGCACCTCAACCTCAGAAAAAAACTGTAAGATATTGCGGATTCTTAATTCAAGGTCAGCTTTTAACACAGCACCTTCTGTATGACGGAACTCATTAAAATTATTCAAAGCCTTGTTGAATGTACCATTCAGCACTTCCCAATCCTGCTCATTTACTTCTTCATCGGTATAACAGATCACTTCAGGAAAATTTAATGCAGCCTGCAGGAGATTGCTGGAATTTGCACCAAGGTGAAGGTTAATTTCTTCCAGTTGTTTGTAGTATTTGCTGAGTAGAGCGGCGTTGATGGTTGCGCCTTTCAGGCTTTCTTCCCCTTTTTCAATGTTGATCGATACGCTTACTTTTCCGCGTTCAATCTCCTTACTACAGATGTTGCGCAGGAACAACTCTTTATCAGAAAATGCCCTCGGTAGTTTTAAATTTAGCTCAAGGAACTTGCTATTTAAAGATTTGATTTCTACGGCAAACTTCACGTTATTGTGGTCAGTAGCGGCCAGGCCATAGCCTGTCATTGATTTTATCATGCGCAAAGATATAATTTATTGTATTCTCAGGCCTATTTAACTTTTTTTAACTTAGTT
>JAZKCT010000013.1:0-47769 GCA_040387995.1 Bacteroidota bacterium
GAGAAATTGTTTTTTTTATCAGGGCAAAGTGGAGAACCGGGAAAATTATGCCGGTTTGAGTCAATTGATTTTGCAGTCCGGAATAATCGCCGGAGACAGGGATGTATTTGTTTTTGCCGTAGCGGGAGACCATTATGCGAAATTGATGGCCATTGACCAATGTCTGATTACCCTTGTAGGAGAAAAGGCCGGCGAGGTGCTGCAATTTTTCGAATAACTTAATCAGATGTCCCATTAATCTTTTTTGGATTTCAGCTGTCATAAGTAAACAAAACACCTGACTACCATGAAGGCATCCCTAAGAGTGATCGTTTCATTTGCGCTTCTTTTTTGCAGTGTATTTTTATTTTCATCCTATCAAAACGGACATTCTTCCGCCAAACTGGTCTTTCCTTACCAGCAGGCAGGGCTTACTGAACGACAGGCTGCTGCACATCTGTTAAGCCGGTTTACCTATGGTGCAAGAAACGGCGATGTTGACGCGGTAGTTAAAATGGGTCTGGAAAAGTGGTTCAAACACCAGCTCGACGGCGATCAAAATGATGATGAACTGATTGCGCTGCTGGAGCCTTACAAGGACATCAACCTGAGCAATGCAGAGGTAGAGGACAAATATCCAAGACAGCCGAAGGTATTGCGCATGGCCATCAAAGATGGTTTTATCGATAAGGATTCGGTGGGAAAAGGAGATCAAAAAGCTTACAGAAAACAGCTGCAGGAGTATAGGACGCAAAAAGGGTATGGGCAAGAGCAGGACTTGCTCCGTCAGTTCATCAGCCAGAAAATGCTCAGGGCTGCTTATACCGACAACCAGTTGCACGAGTTGCTGACGGATTTTTGGTTCAACCATTTTAATGTCTCTCTCACCAAGAACCAGTGCGCTGCCTATGTTCCTGCTTTCGAAAGAGATGTCATCCGGCCAAATGTAACCGGTAAATTCAGCACGTTGCTGATGGCGACGGCCAAATCACCTGCCATGTTGATTTATCTGGATAATTTCAGCAGTTCCGGACAATCACAGCCAGCGGCCGCGACAATGAACGGCATGGCGATGGATGGTCCGCTTAAAGAAAAGATCAAACAGCGCAAGAAACAGGGCGGGCTAAATGAAAACTACGCCCGTGAGGTAATGGAACTTCATACTTTGGGTGTGGATGGCGGTTATACGCAAAGCGATGTAACACAGGCGGCAAGGGTGTTGACCGGCTGGACTGTAGCACCTCTGGGTGAAGATGGCGGCTATGGTGCGATCTACAGGAAGATCATCGAAAGGGCCGGTGAAGGAAATCTGGAAAAAAGGGGATTTGTAAGAGATGGTGATTTTCTGTTTGTGCCTGCGCGCCACGACAACCAGGAAAAGACGGTGCTGAGCAGGAAGTTTGCTGCAAACGGAGGATATCAGGAAGGTGCAGAGCTGCTGAATATGCTGGCGCATCATGCTTCTACAGCTAAATTTATTTCGAAGAAACTGGCGATACGGTTCGTGAATGACCAGCCTGACGGCAAGCTGGTAGAAAAGATGACCAAAACTTTTTTGAATACAGATGGAGACATCAAAGCGGTACTGAACACCATGGTCATGGCGCCGGAATTCTGGAGTAAGGCTTCGCTCAGGGAGAAAACCAAATCGCCTTTTGAACTGGCCATCAGTGCGGTAAGAGCACTGGATGCAAAGATTACCCAGCCTTATCAATTGTACAGCTGGATCAATAAAATGGGACAGAAAATGTATTATTACCAGGCCCCGACCGGATTTCCGGACAGAGGGCAGTACTGGATCAATACGGGGTCTTTGCTAAACAGGATGAATTTTGGTCTGGCAATGGCTTCGCAGCGGATTCCCGGACTGAAAATAAACCTGCTGGCGCTGAATGGCAATCATGAACCGGAAAGTGCCGAAGCGGCGTTGCGGACTTACAGCAAACTGCTGATGCCGGAACGTGACCTGGCCAGGACCATTGAACGGCTTAAGCCGATGCTCAATGATCCTGAGCTCACCGCCAAAGTGGCCAGGGCTGCGTCAAAAGCTCCTGCTGTTCAGTCGAATATGGATATGAAGGAAAATAATGCCCCAACCGTTCAGGAAAGCAGTGGGAACAATAACATGTTGGCGCAGGTTGTCGGCGTCATTATCGGTTCACCTGAATTTCAACGTAAGTAGTACCTAAAATAGCAATCATGACTTCAAGAAGAGGATTTATTAAAGCAGGCGGACTCGCCTTATTTGGAATCGGCATGGGTGGTGTTCCCGGCTTTCTGATGGATGCAGCCGCCAGTACTAGGCCTTTAGACTTGTTTAAACGGCGGAAGATTATGGTCTGTATCTTCCAGCGGGGAGCTATGGACGGGCTAATGGCTGTTACGCCCTTTACGGATACTTACCTCAAGGAAGCCAGGCCTGCCTTGTTTATGTCCGCCGCAAAAGGTGGCAACAACAAGCCCCTAATAGATCTTGACGGACGTTTCGGCCTGCATCCTGCCATGCAGGCATTTGAGCAGGTATTCAGAGATCAGCGTCTGGGGATTGTACATGGAATTGGCTCGCCCAATAATACGCGGTCGCATTTTGATGCACAGGATTTTATGGAATCTGGTACGCCCTTTAAAAAAGGGACAGAAAGTGGCTGGCTGAACCGTGCGGTCGGTTTACTGGGACATGATGCGGCTACCCCTTTTCAGGGCGTCAGTTTGACTTCCTCCCTGCCCAGGTCTTTTTATGGCGACAATCCGGCTGTGGCGATCAGTAACCTGCAGGATTTTAACATCCAGATGAAGGGAAACCTGAAAGGGGCCAACATGGCGGCTAAAAGCTTTGAAGATTTATACGACCAGACTTCATCCGGATTGCTTAAAGAAACCGGAAAAGAGAGTTTTGATGCGATCAAGATGCTACAGAAAACAGATGTCCGAAACTACAAACCTGCAGCGGGTGCAGTATATCCCAACTCTTCGTTGGGCAATTCGCTCAAGCAGATTGCACAACTGATCAAAATGGATGTCGGAATGGAGGTCGCATTTGCAGAATCGGGTGGCTGGGACACGCATTTCAACCAGGGGAGAGAAACGGGCATTTTTGCCCGCAATGTAAATGACCTAAGTGAAAGCATGATGGCCTTTTGGACAGACATGGGAACCCTGCAGGACGACGTCACCGTGATGACAATGACCGAATTTGGACGTACGGTGAAACAGAACGGCACCGGCGGTACCGATCATGGCAGGGGTTCTTGTAATTTTATTTTAGGTAAGGGTGTGAGCGGCGGGCGGGTGCACGGACTGGTGAACCCACTTACAGTAGAGAACCTGGAAGACGGCAGAGACCTGGCTGTTACCACAGATTTCAGAAGTGTATTTAGCGAAGTCGCGGATAGGCACCTAGGTATCCACAATGATAAAATATTGTTTCCCGACTGGAGCGGGAAAACAATCGGTGTAATGGCGTAGGACTGGACGCATCGCCAGTCCCTGTGCCTTGTTAAGGAAGTTTGGAAAAGTCAATCGCCGGATGCGCTTTTCCGGATTTTTTTCTGTTCAGTGCCGTCTTAATGGGGGTAAAGTCATTAAAAAAGCCGCAGTTTTTTAAGAAGAAGGCATCACCGTCTGTACCACCCGAATAGTCTTTTCTATAATTTATCCTGGCCGTATTGTCTGCAGAAAATGTGGCTTCAATGATTTCATGCCAGTTGCCCGATGCATCCGCCACCCACTGGTTTTTGTATTTTGCAAGCCTGGATTCGTCTCCGGTGCCGGGATCAAAATTCTCCAGGAAGGAATGGAGTCCTTTTAAATAGGTTCCGGACTGCGGCCTTTCAAAACTGGCTACCAGTTGCCAGTCCTGTTGCCCCTCTTCTTTAAAGTAGGCCGTATAAACTGTAGTTCTTTTAGATGCGTTGGGCTGCGCCCTTGTCAGGAAAGCATATGTTTTTCCGGCTTTCCATGGGTAAACGACATAGCTTTGTCCGCCAGAGCCTTCATTGCCAAATTCGCCTGCCCTTGTGTTTTTTCCTTTTTTGAGTAAAATCACCTTCATGCTGTCGGGCACAGATTTAGGATCGTCCGTCTGAAATGGGCTCCAAATTGAAAACAAGATCCTCCGTTCGGTAGGGGAGTTGACCTGCATGCCGAAGTAACCATTGCTGAACCCATTTGCCATATAATAAGAGCCCTGTTTGTCTTCGCCTTCAGGAACCTGGATTTCATTGTAAAACCAGGCAATATTTTGACTGGTACCGGGAATCTGGTAGTTGAGGTGTACAGAGGGCCCGCGGTGTCCCCAGTAGAAAAAATTGCCATCGTTGTTTTTTACATAGGCGGCGTTGCCTGCAACAGGATTTCCTTTGACAATCAAGTCTGATATTTCAGCGAAGACATCTCCTGTTCTGCTCAGTCCTTTGAGTTCAACCTTAATGTATCCCGGTCGTTTGATGCTGAAAGTCCCTATTTTTACGATTGCCGAGCCCAGGTTGTTGACTTCCTTGGTGAATGTAGTTCCTTCTGCTGTGATGCTAAGTTTGCTTTTTCCTTCGGGAACATTGATTCTCAGGGCAAGCTCGGCATCTCCTTCGGCTTCCGCCCTGAAGTAAACTGAAATGACGTCGCTGGTCAGGCGCCAGTTGGCAATTCCCTGTTCGTTGATCTGTGCTTTTGAGTTTTTGTTTAACCAGGCATTCCCGCCTATCGGGATGCTGATGGTTGCAGGTTCTGCATTCGTTTCAGCGTGTGCATGGCAGATCAGCCCATACGTCAACTGAAGCAACAGCAGAACCATTGTGGTTCTTTTTGTATTCATTTTGTGTGTTTGTGTTTGGTTAAATGAATATAGGAAATTTCCACAAAACGCAATAGCTCAGCGTGTCACTTTTGCGGTACGCATGTATTTGGAAAAGCGTAAGGGGAAGAACCGCTTGAACCAGACTCCTCTGACTTCCTTGCCACCAATGTAGACCTCTTCTTTTTGTTGTGCTACTGCGGTGACAATCTGCCTTGCGCATTCTTCTGCAGACAGTCCATTTTCCTGGGCCGCGTCCATGCTGCCCTGAGGTTTGCCGTCACCGGTCAGGGCATTGATAGAAACTTGCGTCTTGATAAATCCTGGACAGATGATCGTGATGTTGATGTTTTTGTCGTACACTTCAGAGCGCAGCGAATCGAAATATCCATGCAGGGCATGTTTGGATGCGGCGTAGGCCGAGCGGAGCCGGGTGCCGAATTTTCCTGTCAGACTGCTGATACAAACAATGCTTCCACCTCCGGTATCGATCATTTTCGCCACGACCGCTTTACTAAGTACCACTGTACCCCAAAAGTTGGTATTCATCAGCCGCTGCTCAGTTTCCAGACTGGTGTTCATAGCCAGGGCACGCTGACTGATCCCCCCACTGTTGATCAGGATATCTATATGCCCGAAAATCCGGATGGCATCTGCTGCTTTTTGTGGCAATGCCGCAGTATTCTCAAGGTCGACCGGCAGGACATGAATACCAACAGGATTTTTGCAGTTCATTTTTACTCGGTACAATTCGTCCCGGTTGCGGGATGAAATGATCAGCCTGGCGCCTGCTTGATTATAGGCATAAACCAGCGCTTCCCCAATGCCAGATGAGGCTCCTGTGATCCATACGACTTTATTTTTCATTGTTTGTAGTTTTAACGGTGTTCATCTTCAGACAAAAATAGTTCAGAGGCAATGTAGTCTGCGAAAAGTTTGCCGTCCATAGTTAATATCAGGTAGCCGTCTCTGTTGACCAGCCAGTTTCTTGCTATAAATGGCTGGATGTTTTTAAGGGTGTCAGCTAAAAAGAGTTTGCCGAAATCCAGTTCCAGTTTTTGGAGCTCAGTGCCCCACATCGTTCTCAGGGAAGTCATGATGTACTCGTTGAACCTGTCGTAAAGGCTAAGTTCTTCAATGGTTTCTGCCAACTGGCCTGCTTCCAGTTTGCTAAGATAGGCTGCGTTGTTCGCCATGTTCAGGTACCGCGTCTGTCCGTCAAAGCCATGTGCCGAGGGACCGATACCCAGGTACGGCACGCCTCTCCAGTAGTTGGTGTTGTGGACGGCATGCTGGCCGGGCTTACTGAAATTGGAGATTTCATAGTGCTGGTACCCGCTCTCGCCCAACTTTTCGATCAGGCTGAGGAACTGCGAGGCGCTCTGCTCATCGTTAATGGGTACTTGTTTGCCTTTTTTTATGGCACTGGCAAGTGCAGTCCTTGGTTCCACCGTCATCGAATAGGCAGAAATATGTGGAATTTCAAAGCTGACAGCCTGGTTGATGTTGCGCAGCCATTTGCTATCCGTAAGCAATGGGTAACCATAAATGAGGTCTATACTCAGGTTTTCAAAGCCTGCATCCTGACTTCTTTTGATGCAGTTTTCGGCCTCATTCACATTATGCGCCCTGTTCATCCAGATCAGGTCTTCCTCAAAAAAAGATTGAATACCAATGCTGAAGCGGTTGACCGGCAGTTGCTTCATTTCGCTGATCCGTTTTGCATCAAGGTCGTCCGGATTGGCCTCTATGGTAATCTCGGCATCCTGTGCCACAGAAAAATGTCTGTTGATCGTGTTGAATATTTTTTCAAAATGTTTATTGGGCAATACAGAAGGCGTGCCGCCACCAAAATAGATGGTGCCTACCTGGTCTGTAATCCTGTTTTTTTTCTTTGTAATTTCCTGGCAAATGGCATCGGTCATTTCATCCACATACTTCAGAGAAGTTGTAAAGTGAAAATCGCAATAGCTGCAAGCCTGCTTGCAGAATGGTATATGGATGTAGATGCCTGACATTTGGCAAAGGTAAGTGCAGATTATGGGGAAAGTTTTATATTTTTATTGAAAATAACTTTTTATCATGACCAAACGCACCATTTTACTCTCCCTCTCGCTGCTAATTGCATCGGGAGTGGTAGCTCAGGAGAAAAAGAAGCCCGTTTCTGTAGTCGACTCTGTAAAAAAAGTAGTACTCGACTCCATTAAAAAGGCAACTCCTGCCAAAACCACACTTGCCGACAAGATTAAATCCAGCAAACAGATCGATGGACTGTTTAGATTGTACCGGGATACCGTGACCGGTAGTCTGCAGATGTACATCACCAAAGAACAACTCGGCAAAAATTTTATTTACCAGAGCTTTTCGATGGGCGGCCCGACTACCCTGTTCCTGAACCAGAACATGATTCGCTCGACCATGCTTTTCCAGATTCAGAAAAGTGACGACAAAATCGAATTCCTGCAGAAAAACACCAACTTCTACTACGACAAGAACAATGCAGTAAGCAAAGCGGCGAATGTAGACGTTTCTGATGCGGTTTTCTTCAGTGATAAATTCTCAGTGGAAGATAAGACCGGTTATCTGGTAAGCGTTGACGGCCTCTTTATGGGCGATAAACTGGACCCTGTGAAACCGACGCCTGCTCCGGGTATGCCGCCGGGTGCGATGTTTAACCTGGGCAGTCTCAATCCTTCAAAAACCAAATACGATAAAATCCGCTCTTTTCCGAAAAACACTGATGTAGTAGTGGACCTGGCTTATGACAATCCGATGCCAATGAACGGCGGCGGCAAAGACATTACCGATGCAAGGTATGTCAGGGTGAAGATGCAGCATTCCTTTTTGGAAGTGCCTAATAACGATTTCCGTGCACGCCGTGACGACCCAAGGGTAGGTTACTTTGGTGCTGAGGTAGATGACCTTACTTCCGTATCCCCGACGCCATATAAAGATTTCATTAGTCGCTGGTATCTGAAGAAAAAAGATCCCTCAGCGAAATTGAGCGAGCCTGTAGAGCCAATTACCTTCTGGATTGAGAACACCACACCCGTAGAATACCGTGCAATCATCAAAGAGGCCGGGGAGAAATGGAACGAGGCTTTTGAAAAAGCAGGCTTCAAAAATGCAGTAGTCATGAAGCAGATGCCAGACGATGCGAAATGGGATCCTGCTGATATTTCTTACAATGTGATCAGATGGGTCTCTTCTGCTTATCCATCCTATGGTGCAATCGGCCCAAGCTTTTTCAACCCGCTTACCGGGCAGATCCTCGGTGCAGATATTACGGTAGAATGGAAGTCTGGCGCAGGTACACCTGTATTGGATGACCTGTACAATGGCGGCAATGCAGCTGTTTCACTACCATGGGAAAATCCTGTCGCCGCTGCGGCCCCTCAGCACCAGCATGGCTTTGACAAAAAGCACATGGCTACTTGCATGATGGCACAGGAACTGAGTCTGCAATACCAGGCTGGTCTTACTGCCATCGAGGCCCTTGATGCTGATGCTCCGGAATCGGTAAGAGCTGCGTCTGTACGCGAAATGCACAAACAATTTTTATATTACCTGATCCTGCATGAAATGGGACATACCCTTGGTCTGAACCACAACATGAAGGCCAGCCAGATGCTGAGCCCTAAAGAAATGAACGATACCAAACTGACCCATAAAATTGGTCTGCAAGGTTCTGTGATGGACTATCCGGCGATTAATGTGAGCAGCGACAGGAGTAAACAAGGGGATTACTATACCACTAAGACAGGTCCTTACGACTGGTGGGCTATTGAATACGGATATACACCATTCAGCGAAGCGGAAGAAGCGAAAGGCCTGGATAAAATCCTGAGCAGGAGCACAGATCCCCAACTTGCTTTTGGTAATGATGCCGATGATATGCGTAGTCCGGGTGGGGGTATTGATCCGAGGGTCAACGTAAACGACCAGACCAATGACATGGTTACGTATGGTGAAGACCGTTTCAAGCTGATCAATACCATGATGCCGAAACTGAAAGACCGGTTCAGCAAACCGAACCAGAGTTATCAGGAACTGCGCTCACGTTATCAGCAATTGAACGGACAGCGTGCCAGCATGGCTTCCGCTTTGAGCAGATTCATCGGTGGGGTGTATGTAGACCGCAGTTTCGTTGGACAAAAGACAACAACGGCACCTTTTACACCAGTACCGGTAGATTATCAGAAAAAATCCCTGGCACTGCTTAGCAAATACATTTTTGCTCCGGATGCTTTTGATGCCGATAAATCCTTGTTTCCTTACCTGCAACTGCAACGCCGTGGGTTTGGATTTTTTGGAAACAATGAAGACATCAAACCTTTGAACAGTTTCATGTCACTGCAACTGAGTACACTGGCACAAATCCTTCATCCAAATACAATGGCCCGGATCAGCAACAGCAGTTTATACGGCAATACCTATTCGGTAGCTTCAGTGATGAATGACCTGACGGGAGATATTTTTGATGCGGACTTGGGTAAGGATGTGAATCCTTTCCGTCAGAACCTGCAGACAGAATTTGTAAAAGCGGCAATTGGCATTACAGCCGCTCCGGCTGGTTATGACAACGCGAGTAAAGCCGCTGCGTTGTCTACACTATCTAACATCAAAACCAAGTTGGCCGGATCAATGACCGGAAATGATGAGCAAACTGTAGCTCACCGTAAAACACTGGTATTTATGATTGATAAAGCACTGGCAATTAAGTAAGCCATTTAATTTAAAAAAAGGCGTTAACCCAAAAGGATTAACGCCTTTTTTATGTACGCTATTTCCAGATGGACTTCACCGTATATATTTCGAGATTTTTGATGTCCAGGTTACTGCCCCAGAAATGCAGGCCTTCTTTATTGTCAGAAAATGGTTTCCGTTCCATAGAGTAAGAATAAGCCCCGCCATCGATAAAGACTTCAATAGAGGTTCTGTCTACATAAATGTCAGCAGTAATCTCCATTTTGTCGATGTCTGTTGGTGAATAGAATACGCCGTTCAGCGTGTTGAAGTTCATGTCGTAGTCTAAAATACGCTGGCCAAACAGATTGAAACCTGAACTGGTGGCGTTCCATAGCTTGATGGTTGTTTTAATCCTGAACCGGTCCGCGTTGTAAAATTCTTTTAACTTTTTATTGGCGTCATCCGTTTTTAGATCAGTCCATTGCTGGGCCTTTTGAAACAGCTGTTCCGTCTCTTTTACCGGTTCGCTAAACATCCTGACGCCATTTTTTGTCGAACGTAAAGTAAGTACAGTTGGCATCAGCATCATGTTGTTGAAGGCCATTCCGGGTTGTTGCACCCGGCCCCAACCGATCTGGATTCTTCTTCCATCACTTTCAGGGATGTTGGTATAGGTTTGTGCTGCATAAATAGTACCGGTTACATTGACGAATTTTCCGGTCTCCGGCTTAAATGTTTTCCCGTCAAACGAGCCGATCATATAGGTGTTGGACGCGCCATACATCACCCATTTGGTATTGTTTTTATCACCGTCTATAGCCAATTCAAATAGATCAGGGCATTCCCAGAATCCGTTAACGTGGCTTTCAAAAGTCCATTCTTTCAGGTTTTTGGAAGTGTAGATCGAATGGCCGTCACGCTCGTTGAGTACCATTATCCAGTGCTTGCCGGGTTTGTACCAGAATACCCTTGGATCACGGGTGTCTTTGCTGTTCCATTTTTCTTTGGAGTCAATGACCGGGTTGCCGGCATATTTGGACCAGGTACGGCCTTTGTCCAGGCTATAAGCGACACATTGGATCTGCTTGTCCGGGTTGTCCGCAGTATACAATGCGACCATTGCCGGCTTTCCCGGCTTTCCGAAACCTGATGTGTTGTCGTAATCAATCACGGCAGAGCCTGAAAACATGGTGCCCAGTTTGTCCGGGTGTAACGCTACAGCCAATTCTTCCCAGTGCACCAGATCTTTACTTACCGCGTGGCCCCAGGACATATTTTCCCATTCTCTTTCATAGGGATTGTGCTGGTAAAAAAGATGGTATTCTCCCTCATAAAACACCAGTCCGTTTGGATCATTAACCCAACCTCTTCTGGTTGTAAAGTGAAATTGCGGGCGGTTATGCTCCTGGTAAAGTGAGTCCTGTCCCGCTATTTTGTCGTCCTGATAGATTTTACTCAGTCCCGCGCCATCGCCATCATAACTGATCTTAATGGTTTTTCCTTTATAAGCAGTCATGTCGGCAAACACCCAATATTCCGGTTCGTTACCGGCCAGCCTGATGCGGAAACTACGTTCCTGCTTGCCGCCGATCTCAAATGTCATGATGCCCCGGTCTGTGCGCTGAGAAATTGGGAAATTCAGGTATTTTTTAGTCACCTTAATGCTGATGTCAGCGGCAAAAAGAGACATACTGCAACAGAGCAGGACAACGCCTGTGATGCGGGTTTTTAAATTGATTTTCATTGTGTGTTAAGATTTAAATATCTGGTTTTTAAAATGTTTGTATTCAGTGAGCTCATACTCTGGACAGCCTCCTTTTTTAGTGGCGATAAATCCACCCATGGCGACTGCGTTCTGCAGGGAATCTGAGGGACTGAGGCCCTGATGCTGACTGGCGATGAAAGTGGCCAGAAAGGAATCACCGCTACCTATAGTGTCCTTGACTTTTACTTCGTTTCCCCAGGTGTGGTAGGCTTGCTCATTTGTGTAATAAGAGGCGCCAAACTCTCCTTTGGTGACAATGATACCGGAGGTCTGGAAGCGTTCCATTACAAACCGCACCTTTTCGGCTTCTGTACCATATTTTCCATTGAACATGGACTGCACAATGTCCAGCTCTGCCTCGTTAAATTTCACGATATCTGCTTTTTGTAACAATACCTCCAGCAGGGGCCTGCTGATAAAAGGAGGTCTCAGGTTGATGTCAAATACTTTTACCGCTTCGGTGCTGTCCAGCAATTGATATAAGGTGTTTTTCGTGACCTCATTCCTGGATGCGAGACTGCCATAAATGAGGTATTTCGCAGATTTGATCCCTGCCAGCAACTGATCTGTGATTTGGATAAAATCCCAGGCAACGGGCGCAACGATTTCATAGCTGACTTCATTTCCATTGTTCATTCTGGCCAGCACCTGACTGGTTTCATGCTGTTCGTCCACCTGCAGCAGGGTAGTCTGCAAGCCCCATTTGGTCAACAACCCTTCCAGTTTACGGCCGTTTTCGTCATTGCCGATACGGCTGACCACCCCGGGTGCCACACCCAGCTTGTGGAGGTGGTATGCCACGTTGAACGGTGCGCCACCAGGCTGCGGACCATCGGGGAGCACATCCCACAAAATTTCACCGAAGCAAACTGCAGTTACATTAGGATACGTTTCATCTTTCATAATATATGAATTTAATGTAAAACAATGTTATTTTCTAATTGCTCCAGTGACTTCCCTTTCGTCTCAGGCATAAAGCGCCATACGAATATCAGTTGCAACACCATCATGACCCCAAAAAAAGTAAAAGTCACCGCCCCTCCGAAAGTCTCTGCGAGATAGGGGAAACAAAAAGCAATTGCTGCCGCCATGATCCAGTGGGTGGAGCTGCCCAGCGTTTGTCCCTTTGCACGTACCTGGTTTGGAAAGATCTCTGAAATGAAGACCCAAATGACAGCGCCCTGGGAAAAGGCAAAAAAAGCAATGAACACCATAATGTATATGGGGATCGCCATACCGCTAAACTGTTCACTGTAGAAGGTAAAGGCAACCAAAAACAAAGAGACAATCAGCCCAGCCGACCCGATCAGCATCAAAACCCTTCGGCCTACTTTGTCAATGAAATTAAGTGCCAGCAAAGTAAACGCAAAATTGATCAGGCCGATGCCCACGGTAGACAATAAGGAGGAGTGGGCCCCGAGCCCGGCCATTTCAAAGATCCTCGGGGCATAGTAAATGATGGCATTGATGCCCGATACCTGGTTGAAAAAAGCAAAGAGAATGGCCAGTACGACCGGTTTACTATATTGTCCTGAAAAAAGCGAATTGTTTTTATGCTGCGGGTTTTGTTGCTGTTCACCCGAGGCCTGTATGGCTGCCGCCTCTTCTCTATAGTTCAAAGGATTGATGATCTTGAGGATCTCCATCGCTTTCTCTTTAGCGCCTTTCTTTAAGATCAGCCATCGGGGACTTTCCGGTATAAAACGGATCAGGATTAAAAATGCCAGCGAAGGGACAGCCTGTATACCGAGCATCCATCGCCAGGAAGATGCACCACCCTGACTGATTAAATAATTGGACAAATAGGAGATCAGGATGCCTAGCACAACATTGAACTGAAACAGCCCCACAAGCCTTCCCCGCCGGTCTGCCGGGGAAATTTCAGAAATGTAGATTGGGGCCGTCACTGAAGAAGCACCGACACCAAGTCCGCCCAGAAACCGGAACACCAGGAAGACCGACCAATTATCGGCCATTGCAGTTCCCAAAGAAGACAGCAGATAGGCGATGGCAACAAAATACAGGGTATTCTTGCGCCCGAACCGGTCAGAAGGTCTCGAGCCCAATAGCGACCCGATCACTGTGCCGATCAGCGCGATGGAAATGGTGAGCCCGTGCTCAAACACGCTTAGGTTCCAGTATTGCTGAATGGATTTCTCTGCGCCTGATATGACGGCGGTGTCAAATCCGAAGAGGAAACCGCCCAGTGCGACAACGATGGCCCAAACAAAAACAGAATTGTTTCTCATGTTTTAAAGTTTATAAATGGTTACAAGTCGCAAATTAGTGTTCCGGTCCTACGCCCGCTATAGGAATGATACCAAACTCTTTAAAAAATTGAAAATCGTACATATCGTTGTTTTTCAATAAGTTAATGATTTTAAAAAGACCGTCTAAAAACCCGGTTTAGGTTATGTTACCTGATGTGTTAGGTTTGGTTACCTGCCTGAACTGCAGCCCTGCGGGGGCATTTTAAAAAGAAGTTTATAATGCCTAGCTTTAATGTCCTGGCCAGGTATTTCTGCTATGACAATTAAATCAATCCATTTCTTTTCACTGATCCTTCTGCTGTTTTCCTGCACCGGTAAAAAGGAAACCCGGCAATATACCATCGGCTTTTCCCAATGTGTTGGTTCCGACCTTTGGCGTAAGACCATGCTGGATGAAATGAAAATGGAATTGTCTTTGCGGCCCGGTATTAAACTGGTTTATGCCGACGCCAATAGCAGCAGCAAACAACAAATAGCCCAAGTGAGAAACATGTTGGCCGGGGGAATAGATCTGTTGATCATCTCCCCAAACGAAGCCCAGCCCTTGACAGCTGTGGTTGAGGAAGCTTATGGGAAGGGCATCCCGGTAATCGTCATCGACCGCAAAACTGCCTCTTCACAATACACGGCCTATGTGGGCGCCGAAAACTACCAGGTAGGAAAAATAGCAGGGGAGTACCTCGCCAATAGCTTAAATGGAAAAGGAAAAGTGTTGGAGATTATGGGTTTGCCCGGCTCTTCTCCGGCTATAGCGCGTGACCGTGGATTTATAGATGCCTTGCGCAGCCATCCCGACATCCGGGTCTCCGCCCAGCTTTACGGCGACTGGCTCGGCCCGAACACAGAAAGAGCGCTTTTGAAGCACCAGAAAGAATTGGTAGACATTGATGCCATCTTCGCCCAAAATGATGTGATGGCCGCCAGGGCAAGGGGGATACTGCGGAAGCTAGGTCTGGGCAACAGCATTAAGGTTGTCGGTGTAGATGCATTACCGGGCGATGGTGGAGGCCTGGACCTCGTAGATCGTCAGACCATCACTGCGAGTGTGCTTTATCCTACTGGCGGCAAAGAAGCCATCAATATTGCGGTGAAAATCCTTGGGAAAATGCCCTTTTCGAAAGAAAATATTTTGCAGACGGTGGTGATTGACAGCAGCAATGTGCAACTGATGAAACTGCAGTGGACCAGAATCAAAAGTCAGCAGAATGACATCGTCCGTCAGCAGACTTTAATTGCGGACCAGCTCAAGATCTACAACAACCAGCGGTTTGTGCTTAATTTCATTGTCATCACCCTTGTTCTGGCGGTGGTGTTCGGTGGACTCGCTTTTCATGCCTTATTAGAAAACAGGAAGATCAATAAAAGCCTGGAATCTAAGAACTCGGAGATTCTTGACCAGCGAAACCAGTTGATAGAGCTATCTGAAAAAGCAGAAGCCGCTACGGAAGCAAAACTCAATTTCTTCACCAATATTTCCCATGAATTCAGAACCCCGCTGACATTGATCTTGTCACCATTGGAGGATTTGCTAAAAGATTCAAAGATCATGACTGCGGCAGGCAGGGATCTGAATTTAATCCATAAAAATGTATACAGACTGCTCCGTTTGGTGAACCAGTTGATGGACTACAGGAAAATAGAGCACAAAAAATATAAGGTACATGCCACAGCCAATAACCTGGCTGCCTTTGTAAACGAAATCCTGGATAGCTTTCAACACAATGCACTGAAGCGCAACATTGACCTTCGGATGATCATCAAAGATCATCTTCCCTTGGTATGGTTTGACATCAATATGCTCGACAAGGTATTGTTCAATTTACTGAGCAATGCGCTCAAATTCACCAGTGATCAGGGAAGGGTGTATGTGACCATCAGTGGCGCTGAGCAGGAAGTTCGCATTGAGGTGGCGGACACCGGAGTAGGCATGAGCGAGGCTGAGTTGAAGCCGATATTCGACCAGTTTTACCAGTCTGATGTCAATTACAGCCGGGGATCGGGACTGGGACTTTCCTTGTCCCGGGAGCTGCTGCTTTTGAACCACGGTTCGATTACCGCAAAAAGCGAAAAAGGGAAGGGTACTTCGTTTGAGGTGACTTTACTGAAAGGAGATGCTCATTTTACAGACGAAGAAAAAACCCAGCAGCAGCAGGGAAGCGTACAGTTGTACGACGAACTGAGGATTTATACAGTCGATCTGGAACGGCCGGAAAACGAAAAGAAGGAAAATGTATTCGAGCACCTGAAGGAATATTCTGTGCTGATCATTGAAGACAATCCAGACTTACTGGCCTATCTGGAACGTAAATTTGAGGGGGAATATGAGGTGTTTGTTGCAGCTACCGGAACTGACGGACTGACAGCGGCCTACGAAAAGGTACCCGACCTGATCATTTCTGATGTCGTGCTGCCCGGCATGACAGGCAGGGCACTTACGGCCACGCTCAAAAGCGACATTCGTACGTCACACATCCCGGTGATTTTGCTGACAGCACAAGGGAGCATAGACCAGCAAATCAGTGGAATGGCCAGCCTCGCGGACCTGTACCTCACCAAACCCTTCAATTTTGACTACTTAAGGACCAGCGTTGAAAATCTGATCCGGAACCGGGCCATGCTCAAAGCGCATTACATCAGTGATGTTTCTCACGAAGGGGCTAAGAAACCAGGGGTCAACCTCATTGATAAGAAGTTTCTGAATGATTTTGCAGGTTTGGTGGAACAACACATGGGCAATGAGCAGTTTAGTGTAGACGACCTGGCCGGCGCCATTGGGATATCCAGAGTGCAGCTCTATCGTAAAGTTAAAGCCCTGCTGAATTGCACCGTTAGCGATTATATCCTCAACAGGCGACTCAAAAAGGCAAAGTATTACCTGCTGAATGAAGCGTACTCAATTTCGGAAATCACGTATATGGTCGGCATCTCGTCGCCAACTTACTTCTCTACGGTATTCAAAAACAAATACGGTCAGTCGCCTTCCGACTTCAAAAGAAGTCAGAAGGCCTGAGAATTAGTTCACACTGACCACCTTAAACTCCGTTCTCCTGTTCAAGCGGCGTCCGTCCTTGTTGTCTTTTCCATTGGGCAGACTATTAGGCGCTACAGGACGGGTTTCTCCGTACCCTTTTGCAGAGATCCTAAAGTCAGATATTCCCCTTGAAATGATGTAGTCCACACAAGATTGGGCACGTTGCAGCGACAGTTTGTTGTTGTACTTGTCAGATCCTACAGAATCCGTATGCGCACTCAATTCAATTTTAATTTTTGGGTTGTCATTCAATACCGTAACCAGACCATCCAAAACGATCAGCGATTCAGGTTTCAATATGGCCTTATTGAAGTCATACAAGACGTTTTCAATGACAATCGGTTTGTCCACCACAAACATCTGCAGACAAGTGTTGCCATTGTCAAGCGTATCTTTTTTGAAAGACGCAAATGGAGCCACAGCGATCACCTTTGCAAAATATCCATCTTTTTCTAAGCGGAGTTGATAGGCTTGGTTGAGTCCTATTTTAAACTGATACTGACCTGCCTGGTTGGTAATGTAGCTGACTTTCTGGTTGGATTTTGAATTAATCAGATCTACCTTAACACCAGCCAAAGGGCCGTTCGTAGCGCAGTCTGTAACCGTACCTACAAACAGGGCAGACTCGGGTGGTGGTTTTACAAAATGTACTTTAAAGAGGTTCAGGCAGCATTCAGATTCCCTGTCTGAACTGATATACGCTGTTTGTTCTTCTTTATCATCGAGGAAGTAATAGAGGTCGTCTTTCGTAGAGTTGTAAGGCTGTCCCAGATTGTGTGGGGTAGTCCAGCTGCCATCTGCTTTATTGGTGCTTTCGTAAAGGTCAAAATTTCCCATTCCGACATAACCTTTAGAACTGAAGACCAGTCTTTTCGTCTTTGGGTGATAAAAAGGCGTGTTTTCATCTGCAGCCGTGTTAATCCCGCTACCCAGGTTGACTGCATTGATCGGCATCCCTTTGTTGTCAAGGTCGCTCAGCCAAATGTCATTCCCGCCAATACCGCCTGTTCTATTGGATATAAAATAGAGCTGCTTGCCATCAGGCGTCACAAAAGGTTGCATGGCATTCGATCCACCACTATTTACATAGTTGTTCAGCTTTTGCGGCGCAGACCATTGTCCGCCGGTATTTCTGCTGATGTAAACACCTGCAGTCAGTTTTTCACCCTCTTTAAACCAACTGGTGAGGTACATTTTCTGACCTGTAGAATCCAGGGAAGGGGTACCAAAATGAACCGGGACCTTGCTATCCGAACTGAAACCCACCTGTTTTGTTTTAGACATGCTGTCCTGATCACTTACAAAAATCTGGTTCAGGTATTTGTTTTTGGCAGATTCAGAGGTTGCTGTAAACCAGTATTTGCCGCCGTTTACATTTACTGCAAAATCATTTTCCTCGCGGCTAAAAGCGTCTTCCAGTTTGACAACAGTAGTCGTGCTGACCGTTTTATTTTGTTGCTGGGCAAATAAGCAGTCCTTCAACTCATTGCTGCCAAGCGTAGCATATTGTTTATTGGCCTTGTTGGAATTAACGAACAGCTGCAATTGGCTTGCTGCTTCCTCCAGCTGGTTGTTGCAGCGCAGACAGACGCCGTACCATAACCTGGCCATTGGATAAGTAGATTCATAGGCGTCAAGTACTTTTTTGTACAAACCTTCTGCCTGGGCATAATTCTGATAGAGGCGGTAAGATTCCGCAAGTTTGTAGCGAACCTCAGTTACTGCTACACTGTCGGTGCCCTGTTTTACTGAGAAATAAGGGATTTTTCCCTGTGAGGTCATTGCCCCGTTCTGGAGGGCTTTGTCGTAATAATAAGCTGCCGTTACATAATCTTTTTCAGCGAAAGCTTTTTCAGCCCTTGCTTTAAAGGTTTTGTTCTGGGCTGTAGCAGCCTGGGCCAGACAGAGGAACAAAATAAGTATATAGGTTTTCATAGCGTTTCCTTAAAGTCTTGGACATTTATCATCCCTGCCTGATAATTTCCGTTTAAATATATAGCTGACCGAGAGCTCATAACCGCCGCGTACACTGGCGTTTTTTTGCAGTGTAGAAGTTGTGTAGTCATAACTGAGGCCTATAATCAGGTTTTTTGCATAAAAGGCCACGTTTCCGATTGCCGCATCATTGGTCCGGTACATTCCGCCCAGCATCAGGCTGTAATCCGTTTTGAGGTTGAACTCAAAATTTACCCCTGCAGCCTTGATCTGGCTGTTTTGCTGACGGATGTAAATGAGGTGGGGGGTAATGTCCAGGAATCCGGTCGCACTAATGCGCGCGCCGCCGTGGATGTTATAGCGGACGGGCATTTTACTGCTTATGCCATCAGAAGTAAAAGGATCTTTGCTCCTGGCCAGGTGGGCAATACTAAGCCCGCCAAATAAATTGACTTTGCCTGTTGGCGTACCGTCGTAATAGAATATACCGGCATTCGCATCAAAAGCCGTCCCGCCTGTGCTGGCGAAATTTTCGGAGGTCGCCATGTTGGGATCAAATCCTGTAGAGGTGTTGTACTGGTCATCCATTTGCAGTTTACTGATGTCAAAGCTGCGGTTGATGACCCCGGCCTGAACACCAAGGTTCAGTTTATGGTAACTGTTTGACGAAATGGGTACCTGGTAAGCAAATGAACCGTAGGCAGACAGGTAGTTGTAGCCTGCCGTTCCGGCTTGCTGATTAAAAACGTTTACGCCAAGCGCAATTTTGTCGGTCTGGCGGAAATCCGCAGAAACCGCAGCAGTTTTGTAGTTGTCGCTTATTCCCGTCCACTGGTCCCGGAAGTTGCCCGTTATCCGTGCTTCTCCGTCAACCACACCCGTCAAAGCCGGGTTCAGCCAGAGGGGGTAGGCATAATATTGTGAAAAATGGGGGTCGATCTGAGCCTTGGCCTTGTTCGCACTCACCAACAATAGCAGTATAAAAACAGATATTATAGATTCTTTCATCGGATTAGTGTAATTGTTCCTTTTTTATTCACTTCACGTCCATTGTTCATGATCGCCTTTACGGAGTAGACATATACGCCTACCGGCTGGTTGTTGCCTTTGAAAGTGCCATCCCAACCCAGTGTAATATTCGGGCTGTAAAAAAGCTGCTCTCCCCATTGACTGTAGATGTAAAACGTCAGGGTTTTAACGGTCTGGCTGCGGACATAGACCACATCATTTTTGCCGTCCCCGTTGGGTGTAAAAGCATTCGGAACATAGATGTCATCAAATTCCTTCACAGTCTCACCGGTTACGGGGCCTGAATGGTCCCCTTCCTGGCAACTCAAAGTTCCGGTAGCCTTCACCTGGATCGTTACCAGTTCGCTGCCATGCAGTCCGCTGACCGTATGCGTCAAGCCATTGCTTCCTGAACTGGGGGTGATATAGGTGGCACCGTTGTCTATACTTACCTTATAACCAACAGCGCCGGTTACCGCATTCCATTTAAACGTAATGCTGTGTTGCGTGGTGCTTTCAATAGAAACCACAGGAGCCTGCAGGATTGGCATTACCGTTACTTCAACTGGCTGTCTTGCTGCAGAAGCACAACCTTCTTTGTTCAGCACCTCGAGATAAAAAGTAGTGGTCACCGTTACCGCAGGTGTAGTCCAGGTGCTGCCCGAGCCAAGTTTTGTGCCGCCTTTTGCGATGGCATACCAATTATAGGTAAAGTCAGGATTTGGCGTAGCCACGCTGAAAACAGCAGTTGAGCCACTACAAGTGCTTGCTTTTCCATCATTGGCCACTACATTAGAGCTGGGCAGGGGCGAAACACTAACCTGGATCGTACCCAGGGAAACGCTGGAGCAGGTGCCGTTATCACTAGCGACATAATAGGTTTTGCTGGCAGTGAGTACATCAGTCAGATAGGTCGGCCCAACGAACAAAACTTTGGTTCTTGCAGGAGAATCATACCAGGTATACGTAATGCCGGTAATGGGATTCTTGACTGAAAGAGGGGTGCCGTTTCCCGAACAGATGGTAACAGTAGCGCTGTTAAACTCAGGAACAATCAGTTCTGACATGACCTGGATGGTCACCACATTACTCATCAAAGGAACGTTGCAAGGAGCAGATGAAGCCGAGCGCCTGAAATAGGTCGTAACAGCCAAAGCAGGCGGATTATAATCCTGCCCGGTCTCGCCTGGGATATCGGTAAAAGTGATGTTGTCTGTAGACCTTTGCCACTTATAGAGATAGGTGCCGGATCCTCCCGAAGGAGCAGCGCCGGTTACAGCTGCCGGATCGCCGTTGGAACAAAGCACGGCAACAGTTGGCGGTTTAATGATGTTGCCGGACAATGCCGGTTCGACGGTTAGTTTAACGGTATTGCTAAAAGAATTCAGTCCGCATCCATCTGATATCGCAACCCTCCGCAGATAGGTCGTGGCCGTTATTTTTTCAGGGGTATAATCCCTGGCATAAGCTCCGTCGATGTTTTTGAAAGTCACATTGTCGCTGGAACTCTGCCACTGGTAAATAAAAGCAGCTGCACCACTTGAAGGTGTCGTGCCGGTAATTGTAGCAGGATCTCCTGAAGCGCAAAAAACAGTCAACGAAGGTGTGGTGATCACATTGTTGGTGACAGGCAGAATTGGCTGGACTGTTACGAAATAGTAGGAGTCGTAGTCCACAAGAATACCCAGTGTCACCGTTCGCCGTCTGAGTGTGAAGGCCACGTTCAGCGTTCCCGGATTGCTCAAAGAAGAAGCCAGGTAGTCCAAACCGTTGTTAACACCCGGAGCGCCAACCCAGGCTCCATTGCGGTAAGACTCCCACAAATAGCTGGTGGGAGGCAGGGTAAGCGGATCTCCTTTAATAATGATGGTGGCTTCAGAGCACATCGTAATAGGTCTCGGCGTTGGATCGGCTGCAAACAATATCGTGTGCAGGCCAAGTGTGAGAAGCGAGGTAAGTAAAAGACGTATAAATTTATTTTGCATAGTTATAATTTATAATCAGCCAAAATTTAAAAACGCACATAGCGTATTTCATATCCTTATAGCGTAAAGCTTTCCGGATAGCAGGATCTCTGGTAAAAAAATCTGTGTAGGGGTGATTGATGAGCGGTTAATTTTTATTACATAAAATCAGTTTAATAATTGGTATTGTTTACGCAAACAACTATAACATATAAAATGTCGCAACGGTAACCAACCAAAAAAAACTTTCACGAAGCGATGTCTTGGTATAATCTGTAAATCCAGATTATGACATGACTTGCATGATCGGGTTTTTGATGTAGCCGGAGGCGTTTGATTTATGGTCATTAAAGGTTATGTTAAAGAAAAAGTTATTTAAGTTCAGATACATTATTATCCCGAAATGATCTTACCTTGTGGTGTAAAGTTCTTAAAAGTAAGTAAAACAAAACTGACATAAGTCTTAACAGAACTGACGTAAATGTGGATAAATAGGCGTTTTTTAACAAGTTTCCGCCTTTTTCGCAAGTGATAAGCGATTATCATTACTATCTTTATCCACAGAAAAACGAAGTTCCGCAACAGAACTTTATAGGGATTTTCTTATTTATGGATGAATTATCTAATTTGGAGATATTCTTTGAATCATCTCCCGATCTTCTGTGTATTGCCGGATTTGATGGTTATTTCAAAAGAATTAATGCTGCGGTATCTGACGTGCTCGGTTACACCAAAGAAGAACTGCTCGCTAACCCTATAGATTCTTTTGTACACGAGGAAGACCGGGGAATCACTTCAACGAGCAGGAGAAATGTTATCGCCGGAAGTGCGCTGAGAAATTTCGACAACCGGTATCGGACCAAGACCGGAGAGATCGTCTGGCTGACCTGGACTTCCGTGCAAATAGAGGGGAAAGAATTGATTTTCGGGGTAGCTAAAGACATTACGCACAGGAAGAAGCTGGAAGAATACCGGAGGATTTCAGATATTCTTGCCGCTTCAGACAGTGAGGACAATGGAAAAGAAGACAAAGAGCAAATTCATTACAATCCGAAGATCTCTCATGCCGACCAGGTCTGGCTGTCCAAACTTGAAGGGCTCATCAGAAAATACACAGGACATTTCGACATTACCATCTCCATGCTGAGCAATGAAATGGCCATTAGTGAGCGGCAATTGTTCAGGAGAATCAAAACAACGGTGGGTTTAACGCCGAATCGCTACATCCGGATCATTCGCCTGCAATTGGCCAAGGAGGCACTGAAAAGTGGTAAATTCCGTACCATAACAGAAGTGTCGCTGGCCTCCGGGTTCAAAACCCCCGGATATTTCAATAAGTTGTTTAAAGACATCTACGGCTCAGATGTGTCTGAATTTATTTAGCGTCACTTTCGTTGCCGGTAACTCCGCGATATCAAGGCGATTGAGGAAGTGCGCAACTGATACAGCTGCTCAATCGCTTAACTTTTCGTAATTTTTATTTTAATTTTCTGGATTCTGATTCCGGAAGCGTTTTAAAATTTGATTTACTTAGCACTTTTTTTCCAGACTTTTGTTCCAGCTCTTTCCTTGCGTTTCCCGCAACATTACCACCTTGAACCGCAGCATTTTTGTTTTCCATAAACCCCTGCGCATCCTGTGCCTTTGCTATTTCCGTTATAGAGGCCTCGCCAAGCATCGTAAATATGAGTTCCAAATCCGTCATATGGTCCCGTAAATTATCTGCCGGCTTAGTTAGCCCTTTCAGTTGCTTATGCTCCGAGGGGATCACATCAAATGTTGCCTTGCTGATTTCAGCCGTCAATATGCCATATTCAAGGCCTTCTTTTACACCACGTTCCTTCCATTCCCCGGTCAGTTCGTCACGCACTGCAATCCCCCTTACCCTTTTGTCAATCCAGGCATCACTATATCCTTTCGCTCTGTGGGTCTCGATCATACGCGTTTGCGCCAGTTCAGGATTTTCAATTTCCTGTATCCGCTCATAGCCAACCTTTGCCAGCCACAGCTTAAATGGTTCAGCTTTGGGTGAAGGAACAGATTGAATTAGCCTCAGCATTTGTTCGGTATCAGCTACATCGGTGAGCCTCATTTTACCATCCGCTGCCTTCATCTTCAACCCGTGACAATTCGTCACGGGTTGAAGATGAAGGCAGAATGAACCCGCCCGTCAAGCCTTCAAACGGTGTAAATTCATACTTTCTTCATTCAAGGGATATAACAACCTCGAATTTGAATAGATTGAAGTGTGTAGAATGGACGTTTAACGGGCGGGTTCATAGCGGGAGCATTTGCCTAGCAATACGGGAGCACCAGTAACTTTGCTTGACTTGGTAGTAAGCTTCAAAAGGACTTTTCAAGGGCAGGAACACGTCAGAAACATAACTGGAACGTGAAAGGTTCGGATAAAGGGTACCTTTACCCGAACCTTTTACGTTGTTGACCCGAAGCACTTACGTTCCTGGTTACTGCCAGCACACTTATTGGTTAATCTTTAACAGCTTTCCGGCCATATCTTCCCACCTGTAAAGCTGGAAAGTTTTGTTGTCGCTCATAGCAACAAAAATCCCGTGTTTGAAGTCGCCGTTGAGCGGCTTGGAATAAATATCAGAACCATCACTTTGATTGGTCGAAGTTTTAATGGATGTAATCAGTGGATGGTCATTCGCATTTTTATCACCCTCACGACTGTAGACCTTAAACTGGTTGGCACTTTGATCAGATACCAGGATATAGCCTGTTGAGTCTGTCGTTTTATAGATACTGATACCCTCATGATCTTCAGTATATCCTTCTTTGGCAAAAACGGCCAGTTCCTGATTTCCCTTTGCCGGATCTGCATAATACTTGCGCACCCCGAACTGTTCATCGGAGTAATAGACATAGCCCAGCTCATTGTCGACAGCTATGGCCTCGATTTCTTTTTTACCACTGTAGTTTCCGAATTTTCTTTTGAGCGTTGCTTTGATGTTGCCACTGCCATCATCTTCCAGCAGGTACTGCCAAAGATAAGTACCATCCACCGGGCCCGTTTTCCTACCGGGGATCGCATAGATCTGGCCTTTGGCATCGGTATACATGGCAATGCCCATCAGGTCTCTGAACATGACTCCGGTTTCCCCTTCGTAAACAGGAATCCCCCCGTTGTCTACCGGTTTCATGTCGGGCAGGGAATAAATCCTGAGCTTGTGGGTCATTCTTTCAGTGACCACTGCAATATCGACTTTTTTGCCGCCCAGGATCATCCCATAAGCAATGTCTACGTTGTCAGGTCTTTTGAGACCAGTTATGGTTTTGCTTTTGATGATTTTCCCTTTGAGGTCGAACACATAGAGTCCGCCATTTTCGTCTTTATCGGTACCAATGATCAGTGATTGGGAAGAATCTGCCGGGTTGATCCAGATGGCAGGATCATCGGTGTCAAACTGTACAGGTTCTGTGGTGTACAAAGGTTTGATGATGCCATCGCCCGCGTTACCGCCCGTATTTTGACATGACACGAAGGCCATGGCTGCTATTGCTAAACTAAATATCTTGTATCGGTTCATTTTTCCAGAATGTATTAAAACTAAAAATTATTTATGAAGGATCAGTGTGATCTTCTTTGTTTCCTTGTCATCAAATTCGCCCCCGAGGGTGAGTTCCAGCTTTTTGTTCAGCAATTTGAAACCTCCTTTATAGCTGAATTCCTTTTCCTGGCCGTTGTCGAGTTCTACATCTCCAGCTATTTCCAGGTCACCGGCCAACTTATCGTCTTCCAGATCCTCAAAATCTCCTTCGATTTCAATTTCTTTGTTTACCGTTTCCACCTCTCCGCATTCTTCTACTTTTTCGGTTTCTTTGAGCACGACAATGGCCTTAAATTCACCGTACTGGAATTCAACTTTGATTTCTTCAATGTCTGCTGCTTTTAATGCCTTGACGTCTTCATTGATCAGGCCGAAAAGCTGGATGTAGTTTTGAATTTGTTCCTGGTCGTCGATATCCAGTTCATATTCGCCATAGATTCCATCGTCATCCAGCACTTTGTATTCGAAGGTGTTTTGATCATTGACCACCACCTTTTGTCCGTTTGCGTCAACTGATGTCAGTCTGATCTCCAGTTTGCGGTCATTGGTGTTGAATATTTTGTCATCAAAGCGGTCTTCATCGGTTTCGAACTCAATTTCGATTTCCGCTACGCCTTTGGGGAAAGTGACGGTTCCTTTGCCGGTTGTTTTATTGAAAACCAGTTTCAGGTCAATGTCCTTGTCCTCCGAGGTGGTACAATCGTCAATTTCATAAAATGCACCGGCGTCCAGGATGTAATCTGACAGGCTATTGAAGCCTTTGAAGTCCTTCACTTCAAAGTGGACAGTTACATCTGCATTGAGGGGAACCACTTTTCCGCCCAATTCCTCTCCCTCCGGATCGATGCGATCGGCGAGCGTGATCTTGAAACTGAACTTATCTTCATCTTCGAGTTCCCCGTCACCTTCGTCGGCCAATATCAGAATCTGAGGAAAGTCTTGTTCGACCAATGGCGTAACCAGGTCGTCGTTCTTTTTTTCGCAGGCTGAGAGCAACAGCACAGCCAAAACTATATAGGTTAATGTTTTCATTTCTTTGATTTGGGTGCCTTATAAATTGAACTTGATGCCAAAGCGTGACCAGAACGAATAAAATTCGCGCTGGATGGTCTGGGTCTTATTGCCCTGGTAGACTTCTAAGGGCTGATTGCTGATGTTGAGCAGTTCTGCAAAGAACCTGATGCGGTTGGTGATGCTGACACTACCACTGGCATCCAGCTGCATCCTGTGTTTCACAAAGGTATCTTCTGCCTTGGTGCCGCCCACTTCTGACAGGAAATTGCCGTTGAAGTTCAACGAGGTTCTCAGCGAAAATCTTTTGCCTTCATAGGCAAGCGAGGCGTTACCTACGTGTTCTGACTGTCCCGGCAATCTGATCTCTTCCGTAATATTGGCATTCCCTGAATCAGCCGTTCTGCTCTGGATTTCTGCTTTAGATTGCGTATACGTATAATTCAGGTAGACGCTGAAATCTTTCAGTACGGGGATGAACGTCAGCCTGCGCTGGAAAGCAAGCTCCAGTCCGCTGACCCGGGCATTGTTTCCGTTTTGGGCCTGAGTCACATTGATGCCGGTCGCCGTTGGCGTGCCCGTTAACGGATATGGAGAGTTGAAAAGGATTCTGCGGTAGATGAAATCGTCCAGTTGTTTGTGAAACAAGCCTGCCGACACAATACCGACTGAGCCGAAATAATGCTCGTACATCAGGTCATAGTTGATGGCGCTAACGGGCTTAAGGAAAGGGTTTCCTGAGGATGCCTCGCCGTCTTCACGGTTGATCTCCTGAGCCGGGATGATTTCTGAAAAGTTAGGCCTTGCGTAAGACCAGGTCAATGCAGCCCGGATGTTACTCAGTGGTGTCAGTTCATATTTGAGGTGAAACTGCGGAAGTACAAAATCATAATTGCTGCTACCTGAAATTGGGACGATTTTTTCGAGGTCGCCATTTTCATTAATAACAACATCGCTGGAATTGTAGCGGACTTTGGTGCGTTCGTACCGCACACCTGCCAATAGCATCAGTTTTTTGAATTGTTGTCTGCCCATCAGGTATCCGGCTAGAACATCTTCTGTTGCCGTAAAAGCTTCCAGTGCCTCGTCGATTGCTTTGTCTTCTACCTGGAGCTCAAACTGTCCTGGGTTTGCATTGAAATAAGTCATCAGTTTATTGAGGCTCATCGGTATGCCCAAATCATAACGGCCCTTCAGGAATTCGTCTTTCAGGGATTTTCCCTCAAACTGGTCCAGATTGGGTACGCCACCAAGGTTGGCAAAAGTATTTTGCTGAATTGAATAGGTTTTGTCTTTAGACCTTGCTTTAGCGCCAAATTTGATCAGTCCATCGTTCTCCCCGATCTTGTAAGGTATCCCCAGGTTGAATTTTGCCGTCAGGTTTTTGTCCTTGGCCCTGGTTTTTCCGTAGCCGATCTCGTCAAACTCATACTGCGAATTGTCGGTATACCCTTCGGCCTGAAATTTCGGGAACTTGCTGTCGCTGAAGTCCAGCGTACTCGGCAAGCCTGCTATAAAAGCAGCTTCGTTGTCGTATGGGGTATCCTGTTCGCCGTAACTGTATTGTACTTCATAGTCCAGAAACAGGGTTTTAAAAGTGTGTTTGGCACCCGCATTTAAGGAAAGCACAGACTGGGATTCGAAACGGTCCTTTTTTAGTTTTTCAATTTCCTCATCACCTGGTTTAAATACATGCCTGTTGCGTTGTTCCCGGTCCGTGAACCTCGAATAAAGTCCTTTGAAATAGATTTCATGGTGACTGTTGAACTTGTAATCCAGCGAAGAGCTCAAACCCAGGCGCGTCCTGGTCAGGGCATAATCCCTCAGTTCCATCTCATTGTCCTCCACTGCTCTTTCGTAATTGTCAGAGCCGAGGTCATTGTGGTAATAGTTACCATTGAACAATACGCCAAATTTCTCGTCCTTGCCCAAACGTTGTCCGTATTGCAGTTGCCCCTGCAGGTTGGGTTTGCCCATGAGGTTGTTGTAGCCCCCACCGAAGGAACCACTGATTTCGGCTTTTCTGCTTTGGGCCATCCTGGTAATCAGGTTGATCGAACCCCCAATCGCATCGCCATCCATATCCGGGGTCAGCGCTTTGCTCACTTCGATCGAAGCCAGCTGGTCTGAGGGGATGGCATCAAGCGCTACAAAACGCACATCTGCTTCCGGAGAGGGGATTTGTTCACCGTTGACGCTGGTATTGGTAAACTGCGGCGCCAGTCCCCTTACAGAAACATACCGGCCTTCACCCTGGTCGCGCTCAATATTGATCCCTGGTACACGCTGCAATGCTTCAGCAGCATTGGGGTCAGGGAAACGGCCAATTTGATCGGCCGCCACAATGTTTTTAATGTTATCTGCGTTTTTTTGTTGGTTCAGCGCTTTGGCCTGTCCCTGGGTGTAACCCGTAATGACCACATTGTTCAGGTTCCGCTGCCTGCCCGATAGGGCAATGTTCAACACCTTTAATTCATTGCTTTTTACATCGACCGATAAGGTGGTGTCGGCGTAGCCCAGGTAGCGGACCGTAAGACTAACGCGGCCGGAGTTGACGTAAAACTGGTACTCGCCACTCAGATTGCTGGCTGCGGCATTGCTGGTTCCGGTGACGACGACTGTGGCGCCGGTCAAGGGTTCTTTACTTTTTTGATCGGTGATCCTTCCCTTTAAGATTCCCCGTTGCGCCAGTGCAACTGTGCTGAGCAAAAGGAATGAAATCCCGAAAAGTAACATCTTAAGTTTCATAAAATATGGTTTGTTTATTTCTTGCCAGCAAAGGTTGGTTAACCGGAAACGGGAATGAATTTTATGGCGTTACAAAAGGTATACAGGGCTGGAATTGGCGTTAACAAAAGGCATACAGCTGGGATATATTTAGATTAAAATACTGGTATTCATGTATTTATAAATTTTATTTACGCCATTAAGTTTGTGTTAAGGCAGCATTACCTTAGGTGCACAGCCGCTTGAACTAGAGTCTCTGGATAAAAGCACTCAAACTTTCTCCCTCAGACAGGTTGAGCTTTTTACGCAGCCGGTAGCGGGAGACCCGCAAACTGTCGGGCGAAATGGCCAGCATCGTAGAGATGTCCGCCGTACTGAGGTTCATTTTTAAGAGGGCGACCAGGCGGAGATCTGAAGGGCTCAGCGCGGTGCTGTGTTTCTTTAAGCTTTCAAAGAAATTTTCATGGACACGCTCGAAAACAATTCTGAAATCGTCCCAGTTTTTTTCCTGGTTGCTGTTGATGGTAATCAGGCTGATGACCTGTTTGAGCTCCTTGCGCTGGTCCCGTTTATCGTCCCGAATCATTTCGCCGAGGCGGGATTTCAGCTCTTCGAGCAGCTGGTTTTTTTGGATCAGGTGCAGGGTGTGACTGGTCAGTTCCTTGCTCTTCAGTTCCAGATTGGCCTCCATAGCTTTCTTCTGGACTTCCCCATTCCTGAGTTTTAAGCGCTGGCGACTGATGATGCTGCTGCCCAGCAGAACCACCAGCAATGTAATGGTCACAGCCCCGATGGTCAGCACGGTATTGATCCTTTTGTCCTTTTCAAATTGGAGGATGGCATTGTCTTTCTGTTCCGTTTCGAACAATGTTTGTAAAAGCGCCAGTTGTTTTTTATTGTCCTGGGAAAAGATTTCCATGAAGATATCCCTACCCGCTTCGCTGTAATGATACGCGCTGTCGTGTTTTTTCATCAGATCGAAAGTCTTGGAAAGATCCCGGTAAGCGCTGGCCAGCTGGTAGGGTTCATTCATGCTTTTGGCCATAGCGGCTGCCTTTTTTGTATTGTCAAGTGCGGCTTTCAACCTGTTGGTCTTGCGGTAGACATCACCCATGTTATTCACAATCTCAATCTGCGCCATCTTATTACCGGTCCTGCTGTTCAGGTCCAGCGCAAGGGTAAAATATTTCAACGCAGAGTCCAGCTGCAGGCGGTCCTCATAAATGCTGCCCAGGTTCTCGTAGATTTTGGCAATGCCTGTTTGATGGTCACTTTTTTTGAACTCCAGCAAAGCGAGCTTCTGGAATTTAAACGCTTGCTGGTGGTCCTCCTTTTTTTCGTAGGTCTGTCCGATAAAGCCATAGGAATCTGCTATGCCGTTGGGATTGCCAAGCTTTTTGTAACCATCCAGCGCCTGCCGGAAGGTTTTGAGCGCTACCTGGTACTGACGGTTGTAAAAATACGTTTTGCCGATCTTGTTCAGATTGCCTGCAAGTAATTCAAACTGTTCCTCTTTTCTGTAAATGACATCGGCTTTGTAATAATTCACCAATGCTTGCGAGTAGGCCGCCTGTCCGTAGAACAATTCACCGATTTGCTCATAACACCTGGCTGCCGCAACCTGGTTATTCTGCGCCAGCGCTTCATTTAAATCACGTTTGATCTGGACGAAGGCCGCATCCGGATTGTTTTTGATGAGTTGCTCGGTAGCGGGAGACAAGTTCAGCTTGCTGGTTTGTCCCCAAGCGTGCCCATAGAGCAGAAAGATTAACAAGGTGGAGCAGGCTTTGATCATGCTTACATTAAGAGTCAATAAGAAAATCTAAAGGTATAAACTGCATGTTAAGCTGATGTTAACTGCGGATACTTAACAAAATCATAATGTAACCTATAGAATACCGGTGATTTGAATCTTACATATTTGTACATGAAATATCTGTTTTTATTCTTTTGCCTGGGCTTGGGTATATCCGCAGCAGCGCAACAAAAGCCCAATGAAAATTCCGGGCACAGTCACAATGACTATAACCAGAACTTCCCTTTTTTCCTGGCCTACCATGCAGGTATGGGTTCTGTTGAAGCTGACGTATTTTTTCGCGACGGTAAACTACTGGTGGCGCATAACGAACAGGACACGGATCCTGAAAAAGACCTGAACAAACTGTATCTGAGCCCGATTGCTAAAGCATTCGCGAAAAACAAAGGGCATATTTATGCGGATTCCAGTAAAAAAATGCAACTGGTGATTGATATCAAGGAAAACCATCAGGTGGTTTTGGCGGAGCTGATCAGACAACTCAAGCCTTACCTGTCTGTATTTGATCCTTCGGTAAATAAGAATGCCGTCCGGATTGTAATCAGCGGCGATATGCCGGCACCTGAAAAATTTAAAGACTATCCAGCTTATATCTCTTTTGACGGTCGGCCTGGGAAGGTGTACAGCGAGGAACAACTTGCCAGGATTGGAATGATCAGCGACAATCTGGCTGGTTATACGGTGTGGAACGGTAAAGGAACACCGACCCCTGCAGACTTTGAAAAACTTAAAGCCCTTGTCGATCAAGCTCATGCCCTTAGGAAACCATTCCGTTTCTGGGGGACGAAAGACAACCCGAATACCTGGAAGGAACTGGAGCACCTTAGGGCAGATTGGATCGGTACAGACCATCCAGTAAAACTCCAGGAATTTTACAGTACGAGGGACAAGCTGGAATATGTGAATCCCAAGCCTTACCAGCCCTACCAGCCCAGCTATAAAAATGACGGGGGCACCGGAAAGGTTAAAAATGTGATCCTGCTGATCGGTGACGGAATGGGATTGGCCCAGATACAGGCGGGCCTGAGTACCAATTTTGGGCTGTCCAACCTGATGAATTTAAAATACATCGGACTGTCGAGAACGGAAGCGGTCAATTCAGATTTTACGGATTCCGCTGCGGGAGCAACCGCCATGGCTAGTGGACAGAAGACCATTAACCGCTATATCGGGGTAGACACTAATGGAAAAGCTTTAATTGCACTTCCTGATACTTTAGCCGGGTATGGTATTAAGACGGGTGTGATCAGCAGCGGGGACATTACCGATGCTACGCCGGCGGCATTTTATGCCCACCAGAACGAGCGTTCCCTGTCGCAGGAAATAGCAGCTGACCTGGCCAACAGCCATGTTGACATCCTGGTCGGCTCCAGGAGAAAAAGTTTCACTGAAAATAAGGATGTTAGTCTGATGGACAGATTAACAAAAAAAGGGTATCAATACTCAGAAAGTCTGGAGCAGTTTTCCGCGGCAAAATCCGGCAGGCAGCTGGTTTTGCTGGATGACTCGGTAACCAGGCGTAAACTCGATGGCCGTGGCGAAATGTTGAAGATCTCCTTGTTAAAAACGATTGAATTGCTTGATGTAAATAAAGCAGGTTTCTTTATCATGGCCGAAGGTGCGCAGATAGATCATGGGGGTCATGCGAATGACCTTCCTTTTGCCGTTACTGAGCAACATGATTTTGACAGACTGGTTGGTGAAGCAGTTAAATTTGCAGATCAGGATGGGGAGACGCTGGTTATCGTGACAGCGGATCATGAGACTGGGGGATTGTCGCTCTTAGACGCGTCCTATAAAAAAGGAATGGTGCGGGGTAATTTTAGTACGGATGACCATACCAATATCATGGTGCCTGTATTTGCTTATGGACCCGGAGCCGCTAATTTCATTGGAACTTATCCAAACAATGCACTCTACCTGAAAATACTCCGGGCATTTGGTTTGAAGAAAAAATAAGAAATAGCCGGTAGCGAAGCGTGTTTTCCGCTACCGGCTATATGCTTATTTGAGTTTTTTGTCTTGTTTTAACAGTTTTTCGTCCGCTTTGCTGACATCCTTCATCATAGTGAAATGATCGCCAATCTTGCCATCGGCACAGATCCATTTCAGATCCAGCTGGTTGCCCTGTATTTCAAGCATCACAGCACCGCCAACCTCATTGTTGGAATAGTACATGGCATTGTGTGGCCAGGTTTCTTTGTGTCCGCCTTGTGCACCTGCCGATCCGCTTACGACATAGACTGTGCCACTGGTATTTGTTTTGCTTTTCAGGTAAGGTGCTGAGTTCTTGCTGCCGTCGTACAGGGCAGTTGAGCTACTGAGGTTGTGTTTTTCTGCGTTGAAGTCTGCCTCTTTTCCGAAATACCCTTTCATTAGTTTGGAACGTTCATACACGTGACTGTGTCCGCAAAGGATGAGGTCGACGCCATTGTCTTCCAGTGTTTTAATGAAATTCTCCCTTATTTTAACGAGTAGGGTTTCTTTGTCAGAATCATGAGAGCCCATGGTATAAGGCGGGTGGTGCCAGTAAGCCACAACCCATTTCTTGTTGTCATTGGCCTGCAAATCTTTCTTTACCCATTCTGCCTGTTCGCCCATTTGGTCGTAAATGTGCTGTCCTTTATTGTCGGGCCCATAAGAATCCAATGCCAGGAAATGTACATTGCCAATGTCATAAGAATAGTACGATTTGGTGTTGGACGGTGTACCACCAGCTTCGCCAAGGGTAGGGACGGAGAAGTTCTGGAAGTAAGCGATTTTGAATTGGTCGGTCACTGAGGCCGACTGAAAATCATGGTAGTCATGATTGCCCGGAACCGGAAACAAAGGGTATTTATTGAGCAAGGTCCCCTGGTAGTTGTTGAAGAATTTGGCTTGAAACTCCGCATCAGTACCATCTGAGTAGGCGTTGTCGCCCATCAGGATCCAGGCATTCAGGTAGTTGTTGCCCAAATACTTCACCACCTCATCCCTCACTTTACGCTGGTTGATGGAATTGTTTCCGCAATCGCCAAAGCCGGCCACGCGGATGAGGGTTTCACTTCCTTTTTCAGGCAGGGTATAGAAATAGTTGTTCTCATCGCCCTGGATGATGTTTGCGCTCAGGTTGCCAATGGCATAATAGTATTTGGTCAGCGGCTTCAGGCCCGATAGCTTCACGATGTGCTCGGAAATGAGGGTGGAATCGGTAGCCTGCATGTCCAGTTTGCCGGGAGACAAACCATAACTCACCTTGCTGCGGTCATATACGTTGGTTCTCCAGCGGACCGTCATGCTGTTGGGCGTAGCCATCTGAAGGTAAGGCCCCCTGATCAGTTCAGCCTGGAAGGCACTCTCCTTTGGTTTGGCAGTTGTTTTGGGTGCAGCAACATTCTGGGCATAAAGCAAGGATGGCAGTGCTGATAAGAATAACGCTACTAGTTTGATCGTTCTCATGTGATTATTTACTGGGTTTAATGTTTTGGGCGTAAGCCGTGTCTGTTAATGATTTGATGAATTGAATAATTTGGTCGCTCTCTTCCTTGCTTAGGTTTAAGGGTCTGGAAGACAGCGTTTGCTCAGGTGTAGAGAGTCCAAGTCCGGCAGCGCCCCCTTTGTTGTAAAATTCGAGCACACTTTCCAGGCTCTGGAATGCACCATTGTGCATATATGGACCGGTTTTCTCTGTATTCCTGACTGTTGGTGTTTTGAATGCCTGTTTGTAGAACCGGATTTTGTAGAGGTCAAAGCGGCCCGGATCTTCGTCATACTGCGGTTTGCTGAACGTGTCATCTTTGGTGGTACCTAGAATTTCCAGTTCCGAGATGTCGTAAAAGGGCGGAACCAGCGAATTGAAATAGGGTGCGAAATGACAGGTGCCACATTGCGCTTTGCCCATAAACAGGTTGAAGCCCTTGATCTGCCCGCTGCTCATGGCTTTATTATTGCCGGCCATGTAGTTGTCGAACGGAGAATTGAAGGGGTTTAAGTCGCTGACAAATGCAGTAATGGCCAAAGCGATATAATCCAGCAGTTGATCCGGGCCCTTGGATTGAGGGAATAAACTATTCAGCGCTTTACTGTACTGCGGGTTATTACTAATCTGCTTATACACCGATGCTTTGCTGCTACCCATTTCAAGGGGATTGAACAAGACATCTTTGATTTGTGCCACCATGGTTTTAGACCTGCCGTCCCAGAATTGGCTGTGTTGAAAACCTGCATACAGCAGGGAAGGGGTGTTTCTACGGAGGACGGTATCCCTGACCAGTGAAGCGCTTTTGACCTTTCCATCAGAAAAAAATTGTTCCGGACGATGGCAGGAAGCACAGCTGACCTGAAGATTTCCAGAGAGGCTCTTCTCAAAAAACAACTGCCGGCCCAATAGCGCAAGGGCTTTCCGCTTGGCCGGGGCAATGGAATCCCAGGATTGAAGAAAATCAGGACTGTAAAGGTGGCGTGCTCGGTAATTCAGATAGGCGCTGGTGTTGAGCTCCAGATCTTGTCTTTTGATCAATTGCCCAAGCTCCTCCTGAAAAGGCAATGCATACTTCCGGAGATATTCCATGCGGTCGAATGTGTCGAATTCCTGATGTAGCTGCAGATAAGCAATGGAACTGCGCAGCATCTCTGAGAAGCGTTTGCTTTGAGCCACATCTTGTTCGATATAGGGAAGCAGTATCTTTTCCATACTCTTGCTGCTCTCCAGTGTTTCGCTGATCCCGCTTTTTAGCAAGGGCGCATCGTAGCCACTGATGTATAAGGTCATGATGCGGATCAGTTCGATGCGTACACTTTCCAGGACCTGACGGTCGCTGGCGCTGAATTGATACAACAGGGTTTTTAAGTCCGCCACCGAGCTGTTGAATGCTTCCGCCTGGTCAATCAGGTCCGGTTTACGTTCATAGACATGGTCCTCAAACAAAAGTGCTTCAATCTGTTGCAGACCCATCGGCTCCACGAGTTCCAATTCGGGCTCTTCTACCTCATATTTGGGTGCCGCATTGTACATGCGCGTTTCGCTGGGAAAAAAATAGGAGGTAAAAAAGGAAATGCTTTTATAACGCAGCCTGCACTCGAGCAACGCTTTGCGGGCGGGGATGACACTTGCAGAATCCTGAGTGATCGCCTGAATGGCCTTTAGTAAGTCGGCAGAGGACTGGACAAAAGGATTGACCTGCGTTGAAAAGTAGTCGACCGCCGCCGCCGCACCGATATCATCCTTCCGGAATTGAATGCCGGATGAAAACACCAGGAGACCGGTAAGCAGACTTAAAAGCAGGACAATCTTCGTTTTCACAGTTCTTTTTTAAGGGCCGGCGGTTGGGCCGGCCCGGTGGTATTAATATACGTTTAATTTTAAACCCAGGGTAGCGGTAGCGCCAGTGTACAGGGAAGAATAGGTGTACTGTTCCTGGTACTGGTAGCGCCGCTGATCCTGGTTCAGCAGGTTATTGGCCGAGCCGTAGATGGACAAGCGCGGGGTGATGAAAAAGTTGATGTTCGCATCCAAATAATTGGCCTTGTCATAAAACACATCCCCTTTGTTGGTCGTGCCCAGGATCGTGATGAATGAAGAGGTGTTGTTGTAAGACACCCTTGCGTTGAAGCGCTTCACTTCGTAGGCCAGTGATAAGTTGAGGATGTCTTTGGCAGTACCCGGAAGTTTTGGCGCTCCCTTTTTCACGAAGATAAAGTTGTGCGTGTAATTGGAATAGACCGTCAGGTTGCGCAGCAGGCCCGGTAAAAAGCTCAGCCCTCTTTGGAACGCAAATTCAGTACCGACGATGTTGGCGGTACCACCATTGCCCGGCATGGTGCGCTCCAGGTTTCCGTTGGCCGCTTTTAATTTGTCGTAGTCCGTTTTGTAGGAGGCTACCGTGGTTGGGTTTGCGCCTTGTGCCAGTAAAGACTCTGGCGATTCTACAGCACTTTCTACTTCGCTAAATGGGACCAGGTCTCTGGAAAGAATCCTGTACTTGGTAATGTTTTTAAAATAAACACCGGCAGAGATTAGCCCTGTATTGCCTGTATACCATTCTCCCAAAAGATCCAGGTTGTTGGACAAGGTAGGCTTGATGTCGGAATTACCCTGTTTGATCAGTTTATCTTTTACGTTGACATTGATGTATGGGGAGATGTCTTTGTAGTCTGGTCTGGATATTGTTCTGGTGAATGCGAAACGGTAGACCATGTCTTTATTAGGCGCATATCTGGCCAGAAAGGCCGGCATAAAGTTGAGGAAGTCTGATCTGGTCAGCTGTTTCGCCGGGATGAAATCTGCCCTGACGTTGTAATTGTAGCCTTCGTATTTGACCACGCTGTTCTCCACACGTCCTCCGAAGATCAGCGATAGTTTGTCGCCAATGTTCTGGGTACTCATGAGGTAACCTGCGGTGACGGCCTCATCGCCAGTGTAGTTGTTGCCCAATACGTCCTGGTAGACTTTGTTCAACATAAAATCTTCTGTATCCCCGTAATAGCTTTTGTTGGTATTGGAGATCCAGGCAGAAGAACCTGCGTTTCCTACGTTATAATCAGAATTGATGTTCAGTGTGTTGCTGATGTTCGTGGAGTTGTTGGCAAAGCCGGTCCAGAAAGGCTTCCAGCCAATGTAATCGGCCAGTTTTGGTTTACGCCCAGCTGCCAGTTCCGCCTCATATTGTGCGCGAAGGGCAGGGTCGATCTGAGGAGTCCAGCGTACCCTTCTGGTAGTCTGATTGCTCAGGTCCAGGCCGCGGTATTTGGCGCCAAACTTTAAAGTATTGGCAAATTTGCCCGTAGCTAAAGGTATGGAAAGGTCAACCTGAGCGAGGTATTGTTTCGTGTTTGCACGCTTGTCCGTACCCGTATAATTGTCCATATACCAGGTATCGGCAGAGTCTGTTCTGTTGGACGGTTTGGCCACCATGCTGCTCAGGATATTTTCTATTTCAAAACCATGATCCGCTTTGATAAACCTTGGATCATTGTAGTCCATTTGCACGCTTTTTTCATTTTCACTTTCCAGTTCGAGCTCAATCACGTCCGGTTTATCCGTTACGTTTTTCAGAAAGGAGCCCTTCCAGTTCAGTTTTACCTTACCAAGCAAATGTTCACCTTCCATACCCAGGTTCATGATCTTCTGGATGGTCTGACTGGCGTTCCTGTTGTTGAGTCCACCTTCGATATGACGCTCCAGTTCGGGTTGATATACCGGATTTTTTGGGTCGTTGTTGACGTTGAGGTAGGGCTGTTTGGATACATCATCGATGTAATCGCCATTGGCGTCTGTGATCTTTTTGCCTACACCTTCCCAGCCGGCAGCACGCTGCCAGTTTTTGGGATACTCCGCGCCAAGATCATCAACTTTTAGTGTGGAAATGGTCCGCCAGTCGTTGTATTTGTTGTAGATACCAGTCATGGAAACCGTATTCCGGGCGTTGAATTTATAATCAAGGCCCATCGTATAGCTCTGTCTGATACGTTCCAGGTTATTTTGCACCATATTCAGGAAACGAGGCATAAAGTAAGTTTGCTGGTTGACCCATTTCACATCTTCCCAGGTGGTCTGGTGATCGTCAGATCCCAGGAACTGCTGGTAAAAGGAGCCGGATGCCATAATCCCCAGTTTCTTGGTTTTTCCGAAGCGGTCGCCGTACACCATGTTTGCATTGTAGGCCGGTTTTTGCACGATGTCGCTATAGCCCGAGCCGCCTGTGAGGGAAAACAGTCGTGCATAGGGTGCTTTTCTGGTGATCAGGTTGACTACCCCGCCAATGGCATCACCATCCATGTCAGGCGTGATGGCTTTCGTAACCTCTACCGACTGCACCATATCAGCAGGGATTGCGCTAATCCCTACCGCACGGTTTTCGCCGGTACCGGCGATGTTGGACCCGTTGATGTTGATGGTGCTTTTAGAAGGATCGGTACCTCTGATGCTAACCAAGGATGCTTCTCCCTGATCCATTTGCACGTAAATGCCGGGTACGCGTTTGAGCGCATCTCCAATATTGGGATCAGGAAAACGGCCTACCTGATCGGCCGAGATGACATTTACGATGCGGTCGGAGTTTTTTTGCTGGTTCAATGCTTTTAAGGTAGCGCTGGTATTTCCTGTGACCACGACCGTCTGCAAGGCATTGTCTTTATGCAGCACCATGGTAATGTCAAGCTTTAAATTCTCCCCTTTTTTAATCGTGATTTTTTGTTTGAAGGGCGTGTAACCGATATAGCCCACAAGGAGGTTGTAGCTGCCCGCAGGAACATCCACCAGACTGTAATTTCCGTTTTGATCAGAAGTCGTACTTCGTGATAGTTCCTGTAGTTTGATCGTAGCACCCGGCAAGCTGAGCTTACTCTCGTCGATGATCCTGCCCGTAATTAATACCTGCGCAAAACCCAGAAAAGGGAGCAGTAACAGGGCTAAGGGAAGTAATAGTTTTTTCATGATTGGTCCTAAAAAAATAAGTGTGTCTAAAGATTTGTTTGTTTGATTTTTGAATCGGCGGCAAAGATTAGGGCTTAAAATTTACCGGCAAATCTTTGCCCGTTACCAAACAGCTACAGGACCTCATAAACCGTCTACAAATGAGCTACATGACTTATATCTATTTGATTAATAGCGTTTTATTATGTTATTTACGGCCATTAAGTTTGTATTAAGAGATTGTAAATTCATTGGAAAAGGTTAAATTTTATGGATAAAGGCGGAGAGGCTCTCACTTTCTGATAACTGTAGTTTTTTCTTGACCCGGTAACGGGCAGTGCGCAAGCTGCTCTGCGATATGCCCAGCATCGTGGCGATATCTGCAGGATCCATATTCATTTTTAATAAAGCCAGAAAACGAAGATCAGTGGCCGTGAGCGATTCGGCGTGTTGCTTCAATCCGTCAAAGAAGTTTTCGTGCACATTTTCATAGATGGACCTAAAATCCTCCCAGTTTTTGTCCTGATCACTGTTTTCATCAATCAGGCCAATCAACTGCTTCAATTCTTTTCTTTGATCCCGCTTGTCGTCCTTGATCAGCTTTGCCACCTTTTGCTTCAGCCCATCTATAAATTGATTTTTTTGGATAATCAAGAGCGTATGGCTGGTGAGCTCTTTACTTTGAAGTTCCAGTTTGTTTTTCAGGCTTTCCTCCTGCAATTGCCTGTTCGCCAGTTCCAGTTTCATTGTTTCGTTTCTGCCTTTGTAAATCATCTTTTCGTTTTTGTTTTTGAGGCGCTGGCGGCTGATGACACTAAAGCCGAGGAAGGCGGCTAGTAATACAATGGAAGCAAGGGAAATACTCAGGATGTGATCCAGCCGTTTTTCACTTTCCAGGCGGGCAATTTCATTGTTTTTCTGTTGTACATTGAAAAGCGTTTGCAGCAGGTTGATCTTTTTGTCATTGTCGTTGTTGAAGCTTTTGGCGTAGGCGACTCTGGCTTTTTCACTATAATAATAAGCACTGTCGAACCGTCCCGTCATTTCGTAGATTTTTGCGAGATCCCGGTGTGCACTGCTGATCTGTTGCTGATCGCCGAGAAGGATTGCTAACCTTTCTGCCTGTTTGCTATAAGCTAAGGCATCCTTATAGTTGTGCATTTTCCGGTACGTATCACCAATGTTGTTCAGCAGACCGGCCTGTCCGTTGTTCGCAGCTGCTTTGTACAGGCCGAGGGCTTTAAAAAAATAGGAAAGTGCTTCATCGTAGCGCCCTTCATCTTCATAGATTCCCCCTATTTTTGCATAAGTAAAGGCCACCTGTTCCTTGTTGTGCAATTGCTGGTAAGACCGAAGAGCCAGTTCCTGGTACCTGTATGCGCTGTCGTGCTGTCCGGTTTTTTCAAAGATGAGGGCAATGTATTTGTTTGCTTCAGCTGTACCCAGAGAATAGCGCTCCTTGGAGGAGAGGGCAGCCGCCTGTCTGAAATTGGCCATGGCCATCTTGTTTCTCGAATTCTTGAAGTAAACCCTTCCTATTTTATTCAGGTTATCTGTAAACAGAGAAGGGTCTTTGTGCTCCTGCAAAAGCGCCTGTGCCTTATAATAGTATTCAAGGGCTTGCGGCAATACACCTTCCTTTAGAAATATGTCGCCGATTTGCTGATAGCAAATCGCAATGGAATGTGCGTCGTGATGTTGTAAGGCGATATCCAGCAACTTTTTAATCCTGGTATAGGCCGTGCTGTCTGTTTTCGCATTTTTCACAGTAGCAGGCCGCTGATCGCCATAGAGCCGCAAAGTAAACGATATCAGCATAAGGAACACAATGCCAGCCTTTAAATTGTACTTGCTCATGATTAAGCTTTAGATGTGATTTGAACCTGATTCTTGTCTCTGCTGAAACTGGTGTATATCCCCCCGCAAATTACGCTGCTGAAAACCACGCTGGCGTTAATGCTGTATTAATAAATCAGCATGCAGGACGACGGGTATACCTATTGACTTGGTGGTAAAAAAAGAAACCATTAACATTTCATTAAATGATTGTTTTCAGTAGGGAGATTCCCATGGCTGCGGTAGATTTGAGAGATATGAAGCGAATAAAAGTTGCCTTTTTTGCAGAAATACTGATTGAAGATTTCGACGGGGCTTCGCGGACGATGTTCCAGTTGATCAACAGGATCGACCAGAAGCGGTTCGATTTTTTATTCATCTGCGGAGCAGGACCGGATTCGATCAGTGGCAATGAATCTATTCAAATCCCTACCGTTCATTTGCCTTTGAACACCAATTATACAATGGCCCTGCCGGGACTCGCTAAAAAGGAACTGAAGAAAAGACTTACAGAATTTGATCCCGCCGTTATACACATCGCCACACCCTCGCTGCTCGGGGCTTATGCGCTTAAATATGCGAATAATCGGGATATTCCGGTGATTTCTATCTACCATACCCATTTCATCTCCTATATTGATTATTACTTTAAGTATGCGCCATTTTTGATCGGGAAGGTCAAACAAGCGATAGCAGGTACCCAAAAGGCCTTTTATAACCACTGCGACAAGGTTTACGTCCCTGCCGAAAGTATCCTGGAGGAACTGGTGACAATGGGTGTAAAAAGAAAGCGCATGGAGATCTGGAAAAGGGGAGTCGATACGGCGCTTTTTTCGCCGGAGAAGTCGGACGCCAGGCTACTGAAGAAGCTTACCGGTAACGACCACCCAACAATTATCTTCGCCAGCCGTCTGGTCTGGGAGAAGAATCTCGAAACACTTTTCCGGATTTATGACAGGATTCAGGATTTGGGTCTGCAGGTGAACTTTTTGATTGCCGGCGAGGGCACCGCCCTGAAAGCTTGTAAGGCAAAGATGAAACAGGCTGTTTTTACGGGTAAGGTTGATCACGAAGTGCTGGCCATATTATATGCCAGTGCCAGTTTGTTCTTGTTTACGTCCGTTTCGGAAACCTATGGCAATGTCGTGCTGGAGGCAATGGCTTCAGGATTGCCCTGTGTGATCGCCGATGGGGGAGGTTCTGCGGATTTTGTCGACCAGGGAAGGAACGGATTCAAATGCGATCCTTTTAACGAGGCGGATTACGTCAACAAGATTTTGGCGCTGCTGGATGATGCCCCGTTGAGGGCAAGGTTCACAGCCGAAGGCCTCGCTTATAGCAACCGCCTGAGTTGGGAGCAGCTCGCAACCAGGTATTTCGACGAGCTCGCCAGTCTGTCCGGTAAAATTAAGTTGCTGACGGTCTGATTGAACTATGAAAAAAGCGCTGGTCATTGTCTTTACGATTTGCCTGCTGGTCTCCCTGGTTTTTTTTCTGAAGAGCACAGATCTGGAAGTGGTGACCAAATTGATCCGGCAGACCGGATCTAAATTTTTGCTGTTGCTGCTGAGCACCTTTATTGCCTATCTTTTCGCTACAATCAGCTGGCAATATACGCTGGGTGAACATGCAAAGTATATTGCTACGGGCAGGTTGTTTCTAATCCGCCATGTGGGAGAAACGGTGGCCATGCTGAACCCTGCCAGCGTCATTGGTGGGGATGCACTGAAAGCAGTCATGCTGAGCAAATATGGGATTCCCCAAAAAAACATTGTTTGGTCTATGCTTTTCTCCAGAGGGGTGATGGTAGTCAGCCAGCTGCTGTTGTTTGCCACCACAGTTTTGACGCTTGCGGTCCATGAACCGGCGATAGGGGCACAAGTGTTGGACAAAGGAATGAAATCGGGCTGGCCTCCCTTTCTGCTGGCCAATTGGCGAAGACTGAAAATCAAGGGTGTGGAGCTGCTGCAAGAACTGCCGCTGATGCTGAAGGCAAACAAAAGAATGCTGTTCATTTCCTGCTTTTTTGCTTTGCTGCACTGGCTTTTCGGGGGACTGGAGTTTTATCTGATCTTGAAATTTTTGGGGCTAAAGGTCAGTGTGATCCAGGCATTGGTGGTGGATTTGGGCGTCGTTTTGTTTAAAGCTGCGGCCGCATTTATTCCCGGGCAACTGGGGGTGGAGGAATATGGAAACAAGATCATGCTCCTGGCCATTGGGATCCAGGGGGAGGAGATTTGGGTGACGGCATCCATACTTCGCAGAGCGAGGCAGTTGTTCTGGATCGCCTTTGCCATTGGTATCTATCTTCTGATGTTTAAAAAACAAGCGGCCACAGATGAACGCTGACATGGAAATATTATTTGTAAGCCATAAATATCCGCCGGCAACAGGTGGCATGGAAAAGCAGAGTTATGAATTGATCAACGGCATGAGCCGGATAACCAAAATTCACCGCGTTGTTTACGATGGAGAAGAAGGCAGGTTTAGATTTTTTAGTCAGCTGGGCAAAAGGATCAGAAAGGTCATTAAAGACAACCCTGGGATCTCTGTAATTCATTTTAACGATGGTCTTCCGGGAGCGCTGAGCCTGCTCCATCGGGGATATGGCAATATAAAAAGAACCGTGACGCTTCATGGCCTTGATGTGGTATTTCCGGGGTTCATTTATCAGAAATGGATTTTTCCAAAGTTTAACGATTTTGACCTGATCTTTGCTGTAAGTAATGCTACCGCAAAAGCTTGCCGGCAGCGCGGAATCGCTGCAGAGAAGATTGTGGTAGTGAATAACGGTGTCGAAAGCGCTATTGGCCTTAATGCCGGGCGTGCTGCAACAGAGGTGCTGCTTTCTGAAAAATACCAGGCCGATGTTCGCGGTAAAAACATACTCGTTGTTATGGGCAGGCCCGTAAGACGCAAGGGGTTTTCCTGGTTTGTCGAAAAGGTTATGCCTTTGTTGCATGAGAACTTTGTGCTCCTGCTGATCGGTCCGGTACAGAACAGCAGGAGTGCTACTACTCGCCTGTTGGGCTGTCTGCCTGCTTTTCTTAGAAATCGCATTGAACTCTTTTTGGGTGCAGCCAGTGATGAGGCGAATCTCAGAAAATTGTGCACAGGAAAGCGGGGAGCTGCTCGGGTGATTCGGTTAGGGAAATTGCCACAACAGGAAGTTAACGATATTTTAAGGATAGCGGATGCTTTTTTGATGCCCAATATTGAGGTGGACGGTGACATGGAAGGCTTTGGGCTGGTTTGCCTGGAGGCTTGTGTGCATGGTGCAAATGTATTTGCTGCGGCGAGCGGTGGCATCACGGATGCTATTATTGACAAAAGAAACGGGACTTTGTTGCCTCCCGGGCACATTGCCTCCTGGGTTTTGACCTTAAACCAGCTTATTGAAAAGCCGGAATTGCAATTGACCAGACAGGAGATTATAGATTTTACCTTGGCCCGGTTTAGCTGGCATAAAATGGTGGATGAATATTTCTTACACTTTAGTGTTTTAACACGTAAAAACTTAATATAAAATATGCCGGAGGAGCTAAACAACCTGTTATCTTTAGCTTGTAAAGCTTTGTAATATGTATTGGTATGAAAATGATGTCAGGCAGCTTGAAGCCAACCACACAAATGAAGCACATGATCCTGAGCTCATTTTTTATGGCAGTTCATCGGTTCGGCTATGGCATAGCCTTGAACTGGATTTTAAAGATAGGAAGGTGGCAAACCTCGGTTTTGGCGGATCAACCCTTGCGGCTTGTGTCTGGTTTTTCGAACGGATCATGACCGGTTTTAATCCTGGAGCATTGATTGTGTACGCAGGCGATAATGATTTGGGTGATGGCCGTAATCCTGAAGAAATTTTTATTTTTTTTCAGCAGATGATGGTGAAAGCCACGCTAAGATTTGGGGATATGCCCTGCTATTTTATTTCCCTCAAACCCAGTCTAAGCCGCTGGCATATGGCCGACAAATTCATGTATACCAATAATCTGATCGAAGGGGAGATCATCAAATGTCAGAATAACTGGAAGTTCATTGATGTGTTCAAAAAAATGCTGGACAAAAGCGGACAGCCCAAAGCAGAATACTATACAGAGGACGGATTGCATTTAAGCGCGCAAGGATATCAGTTGTGGAAGGAAATTATTCATAACGCATTTTTACAGACATGACCAGGGAGTATCACAAATGGTTTAGCAACAGGTTGCAGCGCGAAATGGAGCTGCTGGTCTTCGGACATGGCGGAAAAGCGGTGCTTTTTTTTCCAACCCGGATGGCCAGGTTTTATGACTATGAGAATTGGGGCATAGTAAACGCCTTGAAGTCAAAAATAGATAAGGGTGAATTACAGCTTTTTTGTGTAGACAGCATAGACCGGGAGAGTTTTTACAACCTTGAGGCAGATCCATTGACGAGAATGGCGAGGCATCTGCAGTATGAAAGTTACCTCATTGATGAGGTGATTCCATTGATCAGGCTGAAAAATGGCGGCGGGTATATCGAGACTGCAGGCTGCAGTATGGGTGCATACCATGCCCTGAACCTGGCGATGAAATATCCCTGGTTATTTAAGAAGTCTGTCGGCATAAGCGGTCGGTACGACCTGACTAAAGCTCCGGGTGATTTTAAAGACCTGATGGATGGCTACCGCAATGAGACCGTTTACTTAAACATGCCAGAACAATACATCCCCAATCTGAATGACAATTACCTCTTAAATGCCATTCGCAATATGGAAGTAATTCTGGCTGTAGGGGAAACGGATCCTTTTTTGTCAGGCAATAAAACATTTAGCAATATACTCTGGAACAAGGGAATTTCAAATCAGTTTTACATATGGGGCAGCAACGCCCACCGGCCGCATTACTGGCGACAGATGGTTCCGATTTACCTGTAGCGTTCTTCTCCTCTACAAGTTAGTTGACGATGTTCTTACTTCCGGATAACTTGCAGACATCTTAGATATGACCGGAGGTCATCCAGAGTCGTCCCAGAGTCGGCGCTAAGTCATCCCCCTGTCGTCCATATCCTTCACCGTAGCATTGCCCTATTGGCAATGCACTTTTTATAAAGGAGATGATCTATATTTGAATGTGAAAGTAAATATATTTTCTGGATTTTACTGTAGTGTGTCAAAATGATGGCTGGATAGTCCGGCCATGATGGATTGCTTTTTTAAAGCATATCTTTTGTAGATTTGAGTATATGAAAAGGTTATTACTTCTGTTTTTTGCAATGCTGGTCCTGACCTCTTTTGTGCCGAAGGAGCGCACATGGACAGCTATAGGCGATTCCATTACCTATATGAACGAGCATCAGGATGAAACTGGAAACCGGATTACCAAAGGGTATATGACCATGGTAGCTGAGCGGATTTCAGGATTAAAATACATCAACCAGGGCCACAACGGCTGGACGGCAATAGGCATTGCAGAAAACATAGAAAAACTGGGCCTGGTTAAGTCTGATGTTTATTCTGTTTTCCTGGGTACCAACGACTGGTGGAGCGGCAAACCACTTGGAGCGTTCGAGGATTATACAGAAAATAAAGGCAACGGAACTGTATTTGGTGCGTTTCGAAGCATTGTCAATAAGCTGAGGGCACTGAACCCGGAAGCAAAGATTATTTTGATTACACCCATGCAACGGGTGGACTTTGTGTACCTGCATGATGCCAGAAACAACGCCTGGGGATCTTATAAAGAAAAGAACGGACAGTCGTTGTCTCAGTTTGCCGATGCTGTAAAGCAGATCGGAGTCTACGAAAAGTTCAAAGTCGTAGACCTTTACCATGCCAAAGGATTGGCCTTGAAAGATCTTGTAAAATACAAACGCTTAAAAGATCCGGTCACCGGAGCTTATAGAAATTTCGGCTGGCCGGATTTTATAGACGTTCCATTTGATCCTGCTAAAGATGAATACCCTTATCCGGAAGGTGCAATAAACAAGACCTACGACGGTTTACATCCATCAAACAGTGGTTATGAGATTATCACCAAAATGCTGGTCAGGGCCATCGGCAAATAGCTTATTTTAGCTAAGTTTGCGGAGATGAATGCCAGAAGACTTGTTTTTCTTATCGCGCTGTTTTTTTCCTTAAACATTTGTGCCGCCGGAGCCCAGATCGCTGATGTGGTGGTGGATTCGGCAACGGCAGCAAGGAACTACGCACGCTGGAAAGCCCGGGACGCAGCTTTTAAGGCCAGGCAGAAGTTTGTCACCGATTCGATTATTAAACATACTTGGCTTTTCCCGGATTCAATGGTTAATAAACACATGATCATGGACAGCATCATTCAGGCAAATGTTTATGGCAAATCAAACCTGATCAACAGGTATAAAGATTACTCCTCCAGGAAGATCAGCAGGTACAGGCTGGGGTCGCCGGTACCCAAGGGCCAGGTTTGGGTACCGGCCATGGTCATTCTCCTGCTTGTGGTCTTTGGCATTGTTAAAATCTCTTTTTCCAAGCAATTGCAAACGATTGTGCAGTCTTTTTTCAGCAACCGGGTATTGAATAATTTAAATAAAGAGGACAACCTTTTTACATCCTGGCCTTTTTTATTGCTGTTTTTGCAGTTTGGGTTTACGGCCGGCATGTTCTTTTATCTGGTTTCGCAGTTTTACCACGTTTCATTTCCGGGAACGGGATTTCAGTTCTACATGAGTATTTCTGTCCTGATTATAGTACTATATATCTTCAAAATTGTCATTTTAAGATTATTGGGACATCTTTTTAATGTTCAGAAACCTGTCAATGAATACGTAACCATATTATATTTGAGTTATTTTAACCTGTCGCTGGTGTTTATACCGCTGGTTATTGCCTTTGCATTGTCGCCCCTTAAATATGGCGCATACTATATTGCTGTTTCTTTCGTACTTTTGAGCATCATTTTTGCTTTTCAATTGATTAGGGCGGGGGTAAATATTTTATCTCATCATCGGTTTTCAAAAGTCTATTTATTTTTGTACTTTTGTGCCC
>JAZKCT010000014.1:0-149682 GCA_040387995.1 Bacteroidota bacterium
GTAGTACGGCTTAAAACACATAGGTGTATGCTAGGTCTATTCTAGGTGTTTGATTCGTGTCTAAAGGTCTCCGGACCAACAATTGACAAAGAAAGTACCTATAAGAGTCCAACGATATACCAAGCCCCATAAAATGGTAGTCGAAGGTGGAGTCCGATGTCTTGTACTTTAGTTAAACAGGACTATTCGGACAACAAAATATAGTAAGCATCTGCTGGAAAATTTAAAGTCAGATTTCCATTTTTTAGTTGCAATGGCAGAATTTTTATCTGTTGTCCGGCGGCATTAAGCTGAATTGCTTTTTTGATTTTCTTGTTTACCAAGCTGATGCTTCCTTTTGCGGGCATGCCTTTCCAGGGCATTTTTCCGGTATTGGTGATTTTAAAACCGTTTGTTTTTTTACCTTCTATGTCGAGCGTGCTCGCTTCCTCATTCCATCCTTTCGGCCTGAAAATGGTGCCGATCTGGAGGAGCATCTTTTTGGAAACATTGAGGTTCTGACCATCCATGCTCACCAATTCGATTGTAGCATATTCATTGTCTGATTGAATGCCGACATCCCCAAGATTGAAATTCTTTTGGGTATTCAGGAATCCGCTAACGGCTTTTGCTTTGGGTGTGTTTAAAGTGAAAATACCTTTCTTATAGTCGAGATTTTGTTCGCCGGTCATGGAGGTGGCCGATTGGTTTTGCAGGTTGATCAATTTGTTTAGATCGGCCAGAATCAATGTGGTGTCGGTTTTGGTTCCATAACTTGCCGATACGCCACCAATGAGGAAAGTTAAAGGAGAGAGGCTACGTTTACCTTCATTTTTTTGATTAACTATCACGAAGTCGCGGTTGGGATCAAATGCCTGTTCTTCAAAAATCTTTGGGACTTCGCGGTTGAACATGCTGTTTAGCGTCCGCTGCTCGGCGATAGCTTTCGCTGATTTCACATAGCCCATTCTATGGATCAGGGCATTGGCGGGAAACATTCCCATTTCACCAGGGGTGGATGTGGTCCAGCGATTCATGGGATGCTGGCCCTGTATATTCAGGAAATCAAAATAGGGTTTGTCCACATAAGTCGAAGCCGTCGGACAAAACCAGAAAAAAGCATCCAGTCCGGTTAGTCCGCCGTAGGCGGCGACGAGCAATGCGCCTTCTGTCTGGTATTTGTTGGGCAGGTTCCAGGCACTTTCCGTGATCATCATGGGCCTGCCGCTCACATGTTTCACGTTGGTGGGTAGATCCTCCGGGTGTTTTAACGCAGAAGGTGCGCCATAAAAATCCCCGGGATCGATGCGCCAGCCATCATTAGGCCCTTTATGCTGTGGATCGAAGTACTTGTTTGTCGCAATCACTTGAGCACCACTGTTGCTCCAACGTTCCAGATCAAGCAAACGGCTTTGGGAGGCCGTGCGCCAATTGTTGCCGTTGACCAGTTGCTTACAACCCAGGTCGTTTCGATAATAGCTGACCATCTCGTCGTAAAAAGCACGCTCCTTACGGGCATAGAATTCGGTTTGGTCAAAAAGCCTTTTGGCCAGATCACCTTTTTGGGCGATCGTCATTTCGTAGATGGGAAAAATACCTACCTGGTCATTTTTAAAGTCGTCGTCTTTGTGGGAGGCTTTGCCCCATTGCCTTTTAGCCGCGTCGAGTGAGCCATATTTTTCTTTGAGCCAGATGGCAAACTGGCTTCCCACCATTTTGGCAAGTTGGGGTTTGATAGCCGCCATGGTCCAGAAGAAGATGGCATCTTCGTTTTCAATCTGGATGATGGCTACTGCAGGCTCGTCTTTCAAAGCCCTACCAGTATAGGGATTCGGCGTGCTGTACAAGTATTTTACCCAGCTTTTGTAACCTTGTTTCAAGCGTTCGTTGAAATAAAGCACGGCCCAGAGGTCGTCCTTTCCCGAATAGCCTTCAATACCCCACTGCTCAGGTACCCAGCCGCCCATGTGGCCATTGTGCGGCCAGAATGGGGAGATCACGGTATAAATGCCCTGTTTTTTCATGGCGGCAACGCAGCGCCAGATGCTCCTTACTTCAGCGGTATCTACATCCGTTATCTTGGTGTTCTTGCCGCGTGGATTGATTGCGCCATGATAGCGGATCATATTGACTCCTATTTTGGCTAGAAAACGGGCAAAGGTATCTAATTTGGCATCTTCAAAGTCTTTTGCCAGACTGCCGCCATTGCAGGCCCAAAAGCGGATCTCCTTTCCTTTGCCGTTTTCAAATGAGTTTCCATCTGCACTCAGTTTGATGAACCCGTTTTTACCTGCAAAAGATTCGTTCAGGTACCTGAGGTCCAACAGACTATTGTTCATGGCCTTACCAGCAGGATAGGAGAAAGTCCACCAGCTTTGATCGGGCACTTGTGCGGTTGCTACTCCGCAAATGAGGAGCGATAGAAGAATGGTCTTGACTTTTAGGAGGTTTGTTTTCAATTCGTATGCTTTAATCGGGTTTAGGACTCAGTACCGTTCGGTTTTGGACGTGTCTTTTTTATTGATGGCTTACGGCGATTTAAAATACTGAAAAAAGTTAATTTTACAGCCTATGGCACTATTTTCTATCTCCCCTTATTTTATTCCTGTGCTCTTGCTTTTGCTGGTCATGATGCTGGTTTGCGTCAGGACCAGAAAGCTGACTTTGCCTGCTGCTTTGCTGGCGGGACTAATCGGGATAATTGTGTTTCTGGGAGCAGGTGAGAAGGGAATCCTAATGTTGGTCGCCTTTTTTGTGCTCAGTGTATTGGCTACTTCGCATCAAAAGCACTTGAAAGCGAAGATCCTTGCGGGGTTTGCTGTCGAAATGCACGGTTCCGGTCAGCAACGCAATGCCGGACAGGTATTTGCCAATGGAGGAGTAGCTACTATAATGGCGGTTTTAGCTTTGGCGGATCCGGTAAACCGGGATCTATACCTGTTGATGCTGACTTGTAGCCTGGCTTCGGCATTGGCTGATACGCTTTCTTCAGAATTGGGTACGGTATACGGCAGACGATTTTATCATGTACTGACGTTCAAAAAAGATGTTCGGGGAATGGACGGGGTAGTGAGCCTGGAAGGTACGCTGATCGGGTTGGCCGGTGCCTGTGTTGCTGCACTGTTGTACTCAGGCTGGCAGCCCAGTGGGCTGATCGTAGTCGCCGCAGGGGTATTGGGCAATTTGATGGATTCGGTGTTGGGCGCAGTTTTCGAACGGAAAAAATATCTGGGAAATGATGCGGTAAATTTTCTAAACACTTTATTCGCGGCACTGGTTGGTTTGGTGTTATCTCAATAATTTTTATATCTTAGTTTGCATAAAAAAATAATTTATTATGAAAAAAGTATTGTTATCCCTGTTCGTGGCTTTCCTCGCCACTGCAACAGTTTCAGCGCAGGACAAGCCTAAGGAAGATAAAAGCAAACGCCCAAGTCCACCTGCAATCGCGAAAGGAACCACAAAATCAGGTACTGCAATTACCATCGATTACAGCCAGCCTTCTGTAAAGGGCCGTACTGTAGGTAAAGAAATTGCGCCATTTGACGGTAAAGTGTGGCGTACTGGTGCTAACGAGGCTACGATATTTGAAGTAAGCAAAGACGTTACGATTGACGGAAAAGCGCTGCCTGCAGGTAAGTATTCATTGCATTCTGTTCCAGGCGCTACTGAATGGGTTTGGATCTTTAACAAGACTGCCAATCAATGGGGTTCTTATGAATACAAGGAAGCAGACGATGCCCTCCGTGTAACCGTTAAGACTGGAAAAGCCAAAGCCTTTGCAGAAAAAATGACTTTCACGATCGACAAAGCCGGTAAGGTTTGGTTGGCCTGGGGTGATATCTCTGCAGCTTTTACTGTGAAATAAAATCCAATGTTTTTTCAACTACCTGCTGCAAATGCAGAGGTAAGTGATCCGATGTATACGGATGGGAGGCGCCAAACACATGATTGGCGCCTTCTATTTTACAGATTTTTGCGCTGATCTGCTTTTGGGCCAGTTGCTGCGCCACACTAAAATCTACATTTACATCCTGATCGCCATGCAGAATCAGCCAGGGTACTTTGACCTGATCTGCTGCTTTCAACAAATCGAATGCTTCTTTGTGCTGACGAAAATCGTAAAGCAAGGTATTGTTTAAAGGCATTTCTTCTTTGGTTCGGGCATTGACCACAAAAATCCTTCCGGTATGCATCCATTCCTTTTCCTGTTCTTTTTTCCAGAGACTGGCAAAATCAGCAATTGAAGCCCAGGTAATCAGTTTACTGATCCGCTCGTCTTTTGCTGCGGTAAGAATGGCAATTCCGCCACCGCGGCTGTGTCCGAGAAGATAAAGAGGGCTGTCTGTAAACGTTTCAGCTGTATAATCCAATATGGTTTTGGTGTCAGCAAGTTCCATGCTGACCGTATTGGCAGCAAAGGCATCCATATCGGTCACATCATTTGGATTTTGTTCCGTAACCCCGCTGTGAGACAGGTTAAATTTCAGGTAACGGAAGCCTTTTTCGGCAAACCAGTTCGCCACCAGGTTGTGTGTTCCCCAATCTTTAAAGCCTTTGAAGCCATGAACGAAAATTATAGTGCCTTTAATTGTTTTTGTATCGTCATAAGTATAATCGCCCCTGATCTCTTTTCCTTCAGCTCCTGCGTTTGTAAACAGATGTTTCTGTGTCATATGTGTCTGCTGTAATGGTGTTTAGCCAATATAACAAAATTTAAGTGCAGATGTTGGCAGGAAAACAGCGCGGTTGTATTTATTTAAAACCTTTCTAAATAGCTCTTAATTACAGCCTAATGACAGTGGAACAACCGCTGCTTATTACTTTTGTTTCGCTAAAAATAAACAGGATAACTCATTTTGGAATATTTAAAGATTATTGCTTTCACGCACAAACACATTGACCTGCAATCGCTGGGCAAGTTGGTGATCTGTGAGCAGACGCTGGACGACAGGTTGAGGAATATCCAATCTGAGCTGGGCGTAAAAGAAATATTCTATGTAGGAACGTGTAATCGTGTCGAATTTGTATTCACTTCTTCAAGTATTGTTGATAAAGATTTTATTCGCCAGTTCCTGACAGTGCTCAATATGGGGCTGCCGGAAAAATATATGGACGACTTTGTGGATAAGGTTTCCGTGTATGAACAGGCAGAAGCTTTCAACCATTTGCTGCGTACCTCCTGTTCGCTGGAGAGCCTGGTGGTGGGTGAAAAAGAAATCCTGGCGCAAATCCGGAAGGCATATGAAGCGTGTAGAGTAGCGGGTTTTACAGGTGATTACATGCGAATGATCATGAACCGTGTCGTGAAAACAGCGAAAGAGGTGTATACCCATACCAATATCGCCAAAAACCCAGTCTCGATTGTCTCCCTTGCTTACCGCAAGCTCCGTGACCTGAAACTGTGTTCCAGCGAAGCAAGATTGCTGATCATCGGTGCCGGAGAAACCAACAAACTCATTGCACAATACCTCAAAAAACATAAATACTCTAACTTCTCCGTTTTTAACAGAACACTGGAAAATGCAGAGGTTCTCGCTAAAAACCTCAATGGAACGGCCTATCCGCTCTCAGAATTAGAGAATTACGATAAAGGTTTTGATGTCATCATCACCTGTACGGGCGCAACAGAGCCCATCATTACTGAAGCTATCTATAAAAAGCTGCTGAATGGCGATACGGGTAAAAAGGTAATCGTGGATCTGGCTGTACCGAATGATACCGCTCCTGAAGTGGTCAGTAATTTTCCGGTACATTTTATAGAAATAGAATCTCTAAAGGAGATTGCCCGTAAGAATATCCAGCAGCGCTATGACGAACTGGTGAATGCGGAACACATCATTGAAGAAAACATCAGAGATTTTGAACTGGTTTTGCGCCAGCGGGAGATTGAAATTGCGATGAGTGTTGTGCCTCAGAAGATCAAAGAAATCAAGAATACTGCAATCAATGGCGTCTTTGCCGATGAAATCAATGGACTGGACGCAAATTCCAGACTGGTACTGGAACGTGTAATGAATTACATGGAAAAGAAATACATCAGTGTTCCTATGGTGATGGCCAAAGAGATATTGGTAAAGAATAGCTAGATTTGCGGAAAAATTAGCATCAGCGTGAAAAGACTTACTATAGGTACGAGAGGTAGCGACCTGGCTTTATGGCAAGCCAACTTCATTAAAGATAAACTTGCGGAAATCGGCGTCGAAGCCGATCTGAAAATCATCAAAACGCAGGGCGACAAGATTTTAAATTTAAGACTGGATAAACTGGAAGGCAAAGGTTTTTTTACCAAGGAACTGGAGGAAGAGCTTTTGGTCGGCACGATTGACATTGCGGTACATTCGCATAAAGATCTGCCTACTGTACATCCGGCCGGCCTGACCATTGCTGCTGTGACAGAGCGTGAAGATCCTTCAGAGCTGCTGCTGATCCTCAAGGACTGTGTGGACGTAACCCAAAAATTGTCTTTAAAGACAGGGGCGATGGTAGGTACTTCATCCAACAGACGAAAGGCCCAACTGCTTGCATTGCGGTCTGACCTGAACATCGAAGATCTTCGCGGCAATGTCCCAACCAGGATTGGTAAGCTGCGTGATGAAGATTATGATGCCATCATGATTGCCAAAGCAGGTGTAAACCGTCTGGCTATTGATCTTTCTGAATTTCATGTAGAAGTAATAGATCCCGTGGAAATCGTTCCTGCACCTGCACAAGGCGCGCTGGCGATACAGATCAGGGATAATGATACCGAGCTTGCGGCTTTATTGCAGCAGATCCACCATACAGAGACAGCTGAAGAAATTGCTGTAGAACGTAAAGTTCTGAACCTTTTTGAAGGCGGCTGTCACATGCCTTTGGGTTGTTATTGTAAAAAGGAGAACGGTCAGTATGAGGTATGGACTTCCAAAGCAGAAACCGACGAACATTTTCCCGATCGTTTATTTTTTAGGGTAAATAGTCTGGATGGTCTGGCTGAAAAGATCGTTGCTAAGTTTTCTGATGATCGGAAAAAACCTGCCAAGGTATTCATCTCCAGAGAGATTGGCGAAAACAATTATTTCAGAAAGGCATTAGAAAAACACGACATAGCGATAGAAGGACGTTCACTGATCAAAACGTTTCCGATTGTGAATGTACTTGATCCGTTCTATCTGAAGAATATTGACTGGATCTTTTTCAGCAGTAGAAATGCGGTAGCGTATTTCTTCAAACTGAATCCGGTATTGTCTAAGAAAGTACATTTCGGCGTGGTAGGAAGGGGCTCTGAAGCCCAGTTGCGCAAGCACGGGCATCCTGCGGATTATGTTGGGGAAAGTGGTGACATTGATGAGGTAGCGGAAGCTTTTGCTGAACTGGTAGCTGGTAAAACAGTTTTGTTCCCGCGCGCGCAGGATTCGTTGCAAAGCATCCAGAAATTGCTTAAAGCAGATACTAAAGTAGTTGATTTGCCGATTTATGAGACCGTAGTGGAGGATGACATCGATCAGACCTACGCAGATGTGCTCATTTTTACCAGTCCGAGTAATGTTGACGCTTATTTTGCGGACAACTTATTGGATCCTGGTCAGCAGGTGATCGCAATTGGCAATTCTACTGGTAAGAAATTTGATGAGATGGGTGTGAAGTATGCCCTTCCTTATTCTCCGGATGAGATCGGCCTGGCCGAAGCTGTATTCGGAATTGATATAAAATAGAATCGTTATGGTGCATCGTCCACGTAGATTGAGGAAGAACCCTGTAGTAAGGGAAATGATTGCTGAAACCAGGTTGTCTAAAGACATGTTCATTTACCCGTACTTTGTGGTTCCGGGAAAAAACGTAGTACACGCTTTGGATGCTATGCCGGGAATCAGTCATTTTTCGGAAGACACGCTAATCAGGGATGTGGAGAAAGGATTGGAGCTGGGTGTAAACAAGATCATGCTGTTTGGCGTAGGAGACGAGAAAAGTGAGGATGCGCATTCTGCTTATCATGACCATTCTTTGGTGCCATCGGCAATCCGCCTGTTAAAGAAAACCTTTGGTGAAGACCTGTATATCGTGACGGATGTTTGTGTATGTTCTTATACCACCCACGGACATTGCGGCATTATGGAGAATGACTATGTGCAGAACGATAAGACAGTAGAACTGATTGCAAGGATGGGACTAACCCATGCACAGGCAGGTGCCGATATGCTGGCGCCCTCGGATATGATGGACGGCCGGGTAGGGGCAATAAGAAGCGTGCTGGATGGCGCAGGTTTTGTCAATACGGCAATCATGAGTCACGCCACCAAATTTGCCTCAGCGTATTACGGCCCTTTTAGAGAGGCGGCAGACTGCGCACCGAGCAAGGGCGACAGAAAAGCATACCAGATGGATTTCAGAAATGGACAGGAAGCTTTGAGAGAGGCCTTGCTGGATGAAAGTGAGGGTGCGGATGTGCTGATGGTGAAACCAGCTTTGGCTTACCTGGATGTGATCCACAATTTGAAACAGCATACTGATGTGCCGATTGCCTGTTATAATGTATCCGGAGAGTACTCCATGATTAAAGCGGCCGCTGAAAAAGGCTGGATAGATGAACAAAAAGTAGTGATGGAAACCATGCATGCCTTTGCGCGTGCGGGGGCAAGCATCATCACGACCTACCACATAAGAGATATTGTAGAAAAGAACTGGTTGTAATTATGTTAGAGTCATTAAAAAAGATGTTTTCCGGAAATGAAGGTGAAGTACCTGTCAACACAGGAAGCAAACCCGATATCTCTAGGGAGAAATCAGCAGAGCTGTACGAGAAAGCAAAGAAATATTTTCCGGGGGGCGTAAATTCACCGGTGAGGGCTTTTAAGTCGGTATACGGTACACCACTTTTTATCCAGAAAGGCGATGGTTGTTATGTCTGGGATGCAGATGGTAACCAGTTTATTGATTTTTGTGGCAGTTGGGGACCATTGATCCTTGGGCACAACAACGCCAAAGTAAGGGAAAAGGTGATGGAGGTGATGCAGAACGGGATGAGTTTTGGCGCACCGACTGCATTGGAAAACGAATTGGCTGAACTGATCATTAAAAACAACCGCTTTGTAGAGAAGATCCGTTTCACCAGTTCAGGTACTGAAGCAGTGATGTCGGCCATTCGTTTGGCTCGCGGGTATACGGATCGAGATAAGATCATCAAGTTTGAGGGTTGCTACCACGGACACAGTGATTCGTTATTAGTGAAAGCCGGTTCAGGACTGGTGACTTTCGGAGAGACTTCCTCAGCAGGTGTTCCTAAATCCTTTGCAGAAGAAACAATAGTAATTGCATTGAATGATACAGTTGCGTTGGAACAAGCTTTTGCACAATTTAAAGACCAGGTGGCTGCGGTGATCATTGAAGGTGTTCCGGCAAACAATGGTTTGCTGATGCAAGACCTGGAATATGTGCAGTTTCTGGAAAAGGCCTGTAAGGAAAATGGTTCGTTGCTCATTTTTGATGAGGTGATCACTGGGTTCAGACTGGGCTTTGAAGGTGCGGCCGGACATTATGGCGTGAAGCCTGACATAGTTACCTATGGTAAAATTATAGGCGGTGGATTGCCAGTCGGTATGTACGGTGCTTCGGCCGAAATCATGGGACATATTTCGCCGGATGGCGGTGTTTACCAGGCCGGGACATTGTCTGGAAATCCGGTTGCAATGGCTGCGGGTATTGCCCAGTTGACGGAACTGCTGCGTTCCGGTTTTTATAAAGACCTGAATGCCAAGACTACAGAGTTTGCGGAAAGCATCCAGCGTTTTGCAACAGCAAGAAATTATAAGCTGAAGGTATTCCATGTAGGTTCTATTTTTTGGATTGCATTTACGGATAAAGACAAGATCCAAACAGCAGAAGACATCGATCCAGCCAGCATGGAAAAATTTAAATCGATGCACCGGGAGCTGTTGAACAGGGGCATTTATCTTGGCCCTTCGGGTTATGAGGTAGGTTTTGTCTCTGCTGCGCATACAAAAATTGAATTGGAAAAGGCAAAAAGGGCGATATTTGATAGTCTGGATATCGTATTCAGGAATAAATAATTAATCGGTATATTTAGAGGTAGTTAACCAAAGCATTTTGAAAAAGTCGATCGTTATATTTTACTTCCTGTTGCTGTACTCACTGGTACAACTAATTTCCTGGGGCACCCTGGTGGTGAAACTGGAACGGGACAGAATGGCCATGGTGATGGGAGAGGGATCGGTATTTTTGTTTCTGCTCTGTGTGGGTGCTTACTTTTTGCACCGTGCGATCAGCAAGGAAGATAAGCTGAGAGAACAGCAGCAAAACTTTTTGTTGTCCGTGACGCACGAGTTGAAATCGCCTCTGGCGGCTATTAAATTGTCTTTACAGACCATTGTCAAGCGCGATCTGGACAAAGCAAGGCAGACTTCATTGTTGAACAATTCCCTGAAAGACATTGAAAGACTGGATGATCTGGTGGAAAATATGTTGCTGGCCACGAAGATCGAAAACAGGTCTTATTCTTTTCCGAAGGAAGAATTTGACCTATCTGAACTGGTCACAAGGATCACCGACCGCCTGCAAATCCACTCCTGTGGTTGCGAACAGGTCATCAGTCCGTCCATCAAACCCGGTGTAAAAGTAATGGGCGACCAGTTTGCTTTGTCATCGGTGGTGACCAATCTGGTGGAAAATGCGGTTAAATATTCAGGGCCCTGTGCGGAAGTAGGCGTGGAACTGACAAATAAGGATGGACATCCGTTTTTAAGGGTTACTGACAAAGGACCGGGCATTCCTGACACGGAAAAGATGCTGATTTTCGATAAATTTTACCGTGTTGGTGATGAGAATGTCAGAAAATCAAAAGGAACCGGTTTAGGCCTGTTTATTGTTAAGGAAGTGCTACAGAGTCATGACGCTGATATCAGCGTGAAAGATAACGTACCGCATGGTGCAATTTTTGAAATAACATTTAACTGATATGCCACAGAAATTAAGAATATTATTGGTGGAGGATGAAGACCATCTATTAGACGCAATCAAATTAAACCTTGAATTAGAAGGATATAAAGTACACGCTGTAAAAGACGGCAAGACCGCGCTTAAGGTATTTAAAGAAGAACGTTTTAACCTGATCATCCTGGATGTGATGCTGCCTGAAATGGACGGCTTCCAGGTTTGTGAGACCATTCGTTTGGAAAACACTGAGGTTCCGATCTTGTTCCTTACGGCGAAAAATACCAGTGAAGACCGTGTGCTTGGACTAAAAAAAGGAGCTGATGATTACCTGGTGAAGCCATTTAATCTGGAAGAATTGATCCTGAGAGTTGGTATCCTGGTAAAACGCAGCCTGAAAGCAGATGACCTGAAAGAACTGAACTCTTACAAAATAGGCGATAAAACCATTTATTTCAATTCATTTGAACTGAAACAGGATGATGGTGTGATCGTACCGTTGACCAAGAAAGAGACCATGCTGCTGAAATTGCTGATCGAACGTAAGAACGAAGCAGTATCACGTGAGCAGATCCTAGAGACGGTTTGGAACTATGATGTGTATCCTTCTACGCGTACGATTGACAACTTCATTCTGACCTTCCGCAAGTATTTTGAACCAGATCAGAAAAATCCGGTGTATTTCCATTCAATCAGAGGCGTAGGCTATAAATTCACGGATATACATTAGTAATGTACAATACCAAGGGCAGGTATGCACTGATGGCAATCTTTATCGTTGCCGCCGCTGCATGCCTTTTTTATGATCAGATACAGCTGGCCGCATTGGCTGGGCTGTTTTTTGCTTTTGTATTGTGGAGCCATTTTAAGCACAGTTCTGTGGTGCTGGCTTCTAAATATTTTCAAAAGGGAGACCATGAACGGGCAACTGAATTGCTGGCGGAAGTACCCAATCCGGACAGGCTGGCCCGCAACCGCAGGGGCTATTATGAATTCATGAAAGCCAATATTGCTTTGAAAAAGGAAGATTATGAAGCAGCCGAGCATCATTTTCAGATCGCCAGCCGGTTTCCGCTTGGCGGCAAAAATGACAAGGCCTTTGTCATGATCCACCTCGCCAACCTTGCCCTGCGCAAGAAAGACGGCGAGCGGAGCAGGGCTTATGTGGCCAAAGCAAAAGAAATGGCCAGTACCCCCAAAGCACAAGAGATAATTCACAAAATAGAGATAGAAGCGAACCGCTTATAAAACCAATTAGATTTTAGATGAACAATTTATTTTTAGATGCAGCATTTTCAAAGCAGACAGAACGCCCGCCAGTATGGATGATGCGCCAGGCAGGCCGTTTTATGCCGCAGTACTGGGAGATTAAGAACAAGTATTCTTTCCTGGAAATGTGCAAAACCCCGGAGATTGCAGCTGATGTGACGATGTTGCCGGTAGATCTTTTGGGTATAGATGCTGCTATTTTGTTTTCTGATATCCTGGTAACAGGGGAGGCGATGGGTGGTGACTTGAGTTTTACGCAAGGTGTAGGCCCTAAGTTTGCCAATCCGGTACGTACCGCTGCGGACATCGATGCGTTGGAAATTGATGTGCTGGACCGGTTGCAATATGTAGCCGATGCGATCAAAGTGATCCAGCAGCGCCTGAACGGCAGCATTCCGCTGATCGGTTTTGCGGGTGCGCCTTTTACCGTGATGAGCTACCTGGTTGAGGGCGGTTCTTCAAAAGATTTTAAAACCACCAAACTGCTGATGCACAACCATCCGGAACTGGCACACAAGCTTTTGGCTAAGATTGCTAAAGTAACGGCAGATTACCTGAACCTGCAGATTGCAGCGGGAGTGAATGCTGTGCAGATTTTTGACAGCTGGGCCCTGGCATTGTCCTGGAACGATTACCAGGAATTCTCTCACCGTTACATCCAGGAGATCATCTCTAAGCTCAACAGAAAAGACATACCGGTGATTTCATTCTGTAAAGGCAGTTCGGTATTTGCGCCTATTATGGCTACTGCACAGCCAGATGTGGTGTCCATCGACTGGAATGCTGATTTGTTGAACATCAAGAATAGTCTGCCTGCAGGTATTGCTGTACAGGGCAACCTGGATCCGCACATTCTGTATGCCGATAAACCGGTGATCAAAAGAGAGATCCTAAGGTTGTTTGAACGCATGCGTGGTACAGATGGCTTTATTTTTAACCTGGGTCATGGCATCATGCCGGATATCCCGTTTGACAACGTGAAATACGCGATCGAGGTCGTAAAAGAATTTAAATACTAGGTCTGAAGATGGAACAATATTACCTGTACGTCCTATCTGTCCACATCATCTTCGTTGTAAGCTGGATGGCCGGATTGTTTTATAGTGTACGTTTGTTCATCTACCATACAGAAGCAGAAGGCCGTCCTGAACCGGACCGTACAATCCTGCAGAAAGAATACGAGAAGATAGAAGCAAAACTCTGGAACATCATCACTACGCCTGCCATGGTACTGACCGTAGCGGCAGGCGTAACGATGGTGTGTACCCGTCCATTTTATTTACAGCAGCCCTGGTTTCATGTGAAGCTGGGTTTTGTTGTGCTGCTGCTGATCTATCATTTCATTTGCCAGAACATCATGAAACAATTGAAACTCGGCAAATGCAAAATCAGTTCCTTCAAGCTGCGCTTGTGGAATGAAGTGGCGACGATCCTCCTGGTCGCTATTGTGTTTACGGTGATCTTAAAAAGTGCTGTGGATTGGGTTTACGGCCTGATCGGACTCATCTTGTTTTCTGTCGTGATCATGGCAGGGGTAAAGTGGTACAAGCACTACCGGAAGAAACACGATTGCTAAATAAAATATTTCAATTTTTTTTTATACGCCGTGCAACCTTTCTTTTGGTTGTGCCATCTACTCTATACAAACACACCAATGAAATTGACGCAATATAGTATAGATGAACTAATGGAAGGCTGCAAAGCCGGCAATCGAAAGTTGCAGGAGGCGCTGTATAAGCAGACTGCAGCGAAGATGATGGCCATTTGCATGCGCTACGCTAAAGATCGAATGGAAGCTGAGGATGTGCTGCAGATGGGATATGTGAAAGTCTTTCAAAAAGTAAAAGAATACAGGGGAGATGGCTCTTTTGAAGGCTGGATGAGGCGGATTATGGTAAATACGGCCATTGAAAGCTACAGAAGAAATTTGAAAAGCATGAACATCGTGCCCATTGAAGATGCTTACGACCAGCCCTCCACCGGGTTTGATTTTAGCAGACTAGGGATGCAGGACCTGATGAAGGTGATCCAGAAGTTGGCGGATGGATACAGAATGGTATTCAACATGTACATTATAGAAGGGTATTCGCACAAGGAAATTGCCGAAACATTAGGGATTTCAGAAGGTGCCAGTAAATCGCAGTTGTCGAGAGCAAGGGCGATCTTAAAAGAAGAGATTATAAAAATGGAGGGCATAAATTATGCAACGCATGCAGGATAAAGATTTTGATCAGTTGTTTAAAGACAAGTTTGAGGATGCAGAGATCCAGCCTGCTCCCGGTCTTTGGGAGCAGATCGCTGTAGAACTGGAACCGAAACGTAAAAAAGGAATGCCAGTATATTGGATGTCCGCCGCGGCAGTTGTATTGGTGACGCTTGGCGTCACGCTGCTGGCACCGAAACCTGAAGAAAAAATTAGGTTGCAGGCAGCAGAAAATGCGGCGGTGGTGGTGGCACCTGCTACGGTTGAAGGTGGGAGTTCTGCTGATGCTGCGGGGGTATCTAATGGAACTTTGGCTACTGCAAGCACACCATTGGTCATTGCTCCAAGGCTGAGCAAAGAAGAGATAAAAAATAGTTTGGTGGACGTGCAACCACAAGAGTCGGTTAGACATCCTGTTAATAACCAACCGCAAGAGACAGTGATTGCTGCTGTAACAGAACCACAGAAGACAACCGAGCCAGTGAAAGAGGTGGTGTATGCCAACGCAGATATACCAGTTGAAAATACTACAAATGTGGCTACTGAAGCGCCTCAGCCGGAGCACAGGGGAATTAGAAATGTCGGTGACCTGGTCAACTTTGTGGTCAACCGGGTAGACAAAAGAGAGAACAAAATTGTTCAGTTCGACACCGATGAGGACGACAACTCCTCGCTGGTATCACTGAACCTGGGAATTATAAAAATTGGTAAAAGATCAAACAAATAACACACACAAATATGAAACGTCTGATATTCACAGCACTAATGGTAAGCGGACTTGCCGGTGCTATCGCTCAGGAAGCCGCTGCACAGGAACTAGACACGGTAACTACAACGACAACTACCACTAAGGTAACTACAAAAACCAAACGCGGTTCACAGTTCAGCATGACTCTGGGCATCAGCGATCATGACAAGTCTACCAAAGACAGTCTGAAACGCGCCAAAGATAATAAAGGCCGTTTTGTGGGTGGAATCACGCTAACCCGTTTTGATCTTGGTTTTTCCAAGCTGATTGACAACGGCAGTTTTACCTTATCGCCAGCAAATGACTTCCTGGATTACAGGGCAAGTAAAACCAGCACTGTATCTTTTGACGTATTGCAGATGGGCTACCGGTTCAATTCTAATTTCAAAGTCTATATCGCGGGTGGTTTTGACTGGACGATGATCCGTTTGAAAAAGAACATTACCATGCAACCAAATAATAATGTTTTGAGTTATATTACGGATAGCATCAAATTCTCAAAAAATAGGTTTTCAAATAGCTATGTGCACATTCCACTCAACTTTGAATTCCGCACGAAAGAAAATGACAATGGTGAGCGCTTTTACTTTGTAATCGGCCCCGAAGTTAGCTTCCTGTTGAACGGTAAGGTAAAGCAGATCAGCAACGAACGCGGTAAGCAGAAATTTAAAGACGATTATAATTTTGAACCTTTCCGCTACGGCGGTACCGTGCGGATCGGATACGGAAGCATGGGCATATTTGCCAAGTATTATATGAACGATATGTTTGCAAGTACACCCCAAAAAGGATTGAAGAACATGTCGTTCGGAATCACGCTTGGCTTAAATTAGGACTTCGAAAGATTAACAAACCACACACACAAATAAAATCTGATCCCGCGGTTATTTTACCGCGGGATTTTTTGTTAAAGCAATTGTCCAAATCCATATTGCTGCTGCTTTTATTTTATATTTGAACTGTGGAAGATCCGATAATCAGTGTAAATAACCTCAGCAAGCAGTACCAGTCCGAACAGGCTTCTGGTGTTCAGAACATTAGTTTTTCTATAAAAAAAGGAAGTATTGTAGCCATCATTGGTGAAAGTGGAAGTGGAAAATCTACGCTCCTTAAGTGTATTTACGGGCTGCTGAAAGTGGATGAAGGTACTGTGCTTTTCAATGGCAAACGGATATTGGGTCCGGATGAGCAGTTGATACCCGGCCATAAGGAAATGAAAATGGTAACGCAGGATTTCTCCCTGAATACCTATGCCAAGGTGTATGACAACATTGCCTCCATGCTTTCCAATACAGACGTCAAATCCAAACATGAAAAGACGGTGGAGATGATGAAACACCTGCGAATCGAACACCTTAGTGCAAAAAAAATTACCCAGTTGAGCGGCGGAGAGCAACAGCGTGTCGCCATAGCCAGGGCTTTGGTAAGCGATACCTCCGTATTGCTGCTCGATGAGCCCTTTAGTCAGGTTGACGCTCTGCTCAAAAACCAGTTGCGGGCCGATATTAAACGCATAGCTGCTGAAACCGGGGTGACGGTCATTATGGTGTCTCATGATCCTGCAGATGGTTTGTTCTTATCGGACGAACTACTCATCATTAAGGAAGGGAAAATGCTTCAAAAGGGGAGGCCGGAGCACATCTACCACCATCCCGATCATATCTATACCGCTCAGATACTGGGTAATGCTGTGGTGCTGAATGTAGCGGACGCAAAAAAATTAGGACTCGAACTCCTTACAGGCCAAGCTGTGTTTTATCCGGAATGGGTAGAACTGAAAAGCTCCTGGAACAGCAGACGATTTGAAGTAAAAGATGTGTATTACAAAGGCTTTTATGAAGAACTGCTGCTGGAAAGAAACGGGGTAACGATTCGGGCGATCCAACTCAATAGAGGGGAACATAAAAAGGACGACTATGTACAAGCCTCTATAAGTCATTTTCTGAGCCTTTAATTACGTGGTCGTTTTGCCCTTCCAATAGTTGAACTTGTCGTACAGGTCATTGAAATCAAAGGGCTTGGTGATGTAATCATCCATTCCTGCTTTTATGCAATCTTCCTTGTCCTGCTCATAAGCCCCGGCTGTCATGGCAATGATCACCGGTCTCGATTTGCCATAAATCTCTATGATTTTCTGGTGGCCTGCAAGCCATCCATTTCAGGCATGTGAACATCCATCATGACGATGTTGTAAGACTGACGCTCTAAAGAAGACAAGACTTCGAGGCCGTTGGCCACGACATCACAGGAATAGCCTATGTTTTTAAAAGCGTTGACAACGATCTTCTGGTTGATGATGTTGTCTTCTGCAATGAGAATGCTGACCTGGTCTTTGCTTGCCGGCTTCTGCGCAACGGCAGGTTGAACGACAACCGGTTTTTCCGGAACCTGATCGCTCAGTTTATCCTGCAGTGTTTTGTAAAAATAGTCGGGCTTGATCGGCTTATCCAACACGGCGGCAAACATTTTCAAATCCTCCTTATTGCTGGCAGGGAAATGGCCAACAGAACTAAAAAGAATCATCGGGATTTGGTTCCCATGTTTTTGCCGGATTTGTTTGGCCAGATTTATGCCGTTGATTTTGGGCATCATCATGTCGATAATAATGATGTCATAACCACGCTGGTCCATAGCCGCGAAACCTTCCATAGGATCGGCAAAGGTATCGGCGTGCATTCCCCATCTGCTGCAATGCCCTTTCAGGATCTGCAGATTGGTGAGGTTATCATCGATCAGCAATGCCGATCTGCCGATCAGGTCTTTTTGTGCATTTGCAGCCTTGTATTCTTTTACCTGGGCATTTGCTTTAATCAGAATGGTAAACTTAAAAGTTGTTCCGACATTCACCTCGCTCTCCACCCAGATCCTGCCATTCATTTTGTCTACCAAACGGGAACTGATGGCCAATCCCAGTCCGGTACCGCCATATTTACGGGTGGTCGAGGAATCTACCTGCGAGAAAGAATTGAAGAGCTTGTGCAGCTTGTCCTGCGGAATACCGATCCCGCTGTCTTTTACAGAAAATTCGAGTTCATAGTGGTCTGTATTTTTGGAGGCCAGATGAATGCTGGTCAGGATTTCGCCTGTATCGGTAAATTTAATGGCATTACCTACCAGGTTTACCACAATCTGCCGTAACCGGGTCATGTCACCGATTACTTCAAGTGGGACTCCCGGATCAATGCTGTAAAGCAGGTCGAGGTCCTTTTCGTGTGCTTTAAAGGCCAGCAGGTCGTAGGTCTCTTCAATGATCTTATGGATGAAGAAAGGGTGTTCTTCCAGTTCTAGTTTGCCTGACTCAATCTTAGAAAAATCGAGAATTTCGTTGATGATTTCCAGCAAGGCATCTGCACTGATCCTGATGGACTCGACGAAGTCAAACTGGTCTTCGGTAAGTGTCGTGTTGCGTAACAGGCTCGTCATCCCGATCACACCGTTCATGGGTGTGCGGATTTCGTGACTCATGTTTGCCAGGAATTCTGATTTCGCCTTGTTCTGTTCATCTGCCAAACGACTTTTCTCTTCGAGCTGCACATTCAGTTCACGAAGGTGCTGGTCGAACAAATATTGATTGGAACAATCGCCAAAGGTCCAGAGCATGCCGCTGATGTGTTCGGAAACAGTGGGCGTGCAGCAGACATTCAGCACCATAAATTCAGGTTCGTTGAAGATCCATTGCCAGTCTTTGATTTTTTTATCTTTGGATTGAAAGAGCTCCATCCCGCGCTTGAAAATCTCCTCTTTGTTGCTGGCCGAAGCACGCAGTTTTTGCATGGCATCGGCCAGCAGTGCAGGTTCGACATTGCCACCTGCGATGTGAAAGAGTTTCGCCGCCTGTTCATTGACCCAGCTATTTTTGCCGCTGTCGTCAATAAAAACAATGGACTCGGGAACGGTTTGCAATATGGAATTAAACCGGACTTTTAATTCTTCTAGGTTATAATAGGTGCTGGCGAGTGTTATTTTTTCATGGATCCGGTTTAAACAGGCAGCAATAAATTCTTTGAAATCAGCAGAAAAATGAAAAGGAGATTGCCAGCTTAAGAGGAAACAGCAGTTGACGTCATTTTGATGTAAGGGAAGAAAGATCAATGATGCCGGTTTGCGGAACAACTTTAATACCGAAGGGTTTGTCTGTGCATCAGACATCTGGAGGTAGCTCGTTTCCCGATGCTCTAAAGGCGCTAAAAGGCTGGGATCTATATAGCTAACTTCCTGATCGGCTGGGCCAGGTTTGAAAATCCTGGAGGTGACACTGTCTTCTCTTTTGACCAGAAATGCCTCATCACAGCCTGAGCTCTCCTGAAGCAGGTGCAGGCCCTGCAATAAAATTGAAGTAGCGGTTTCATAACGGTCCGCCAGGCCAAGACCTGCGATAAAATTTAACGCCTGTTTGCTCCAGTTGATGGGTGTCTGCTCCACAGTCAAATCTACAAGAATGATTGAACTGCACGGATCACTTCATCTGGGGCACTAATGTGCGGAAAATGTCCTGTTGCCTGAACGTATGTCAATTTGCTGTTTGGGATGTGTTCGTTGAGGTACAGGGGGACTGGCGGCGGTACGGCAACATCCTCCTGAGTCTGTATCAACAAAACCTCATGCTCGAGCTTGCCTAATTCCTTACGCACATCCGATTCAAAGATTACTTTGGCTACAGATAATGCGATATCCGGTCTGATGGCACCCAGAGTGGCTGCAAATCGTTCACCCAGTTCTGGCTGTTCCGGATTGCCCATGGCCATGGCAGAAAAACCGCTTACCCAGGCGTAATAATTGGTAGTCATGGTTGCATACATATTGTCCAGTGCCTCTTGGGTAAAGCCACCGATATAGCCCGTACTTTCTTGATTTAGATATCTCGGAGAAGCCCCGATCAGGATTAGTTTTGAAAAATAGTCGGGACGCTTGATTGCGGCGATCAGTGTGATCATGGAACTTACGGAATGCGCAATGACAATGACATCCTTGAGCTTCAAATCTTCTGCTATGTCGATTAAGTCATCTGCATAGGTAGATAGTGTATTGTATTTAATCGGACTATAAGCGTTTGGATCCGCCTTTCCAGCACCAACATTGTCATATAAAACCAAACGGTAGTCTGATGAGAAAGCTTTTTTTACGTCTGCCCATGCGGTTTGGTCTGTTCCGAAACCATGTGCGAAGATGATGGTCTGAATGGCGTCAAGGTTACCCTCGATGCTAACATTGTTTTTCTTTTGTGACATAGGGTTAACGGTACTTTCCACCTGGAAAACTTTGCTTCCAAATACCGAAATAAAGGTAGCAATTCCATGATTCAAACCAAAAACAAAGCCGGTGATCTGGTTAAGAACATCGGCTTTTCGTAGTATTTTAAGGAATAAACTAGGTTACATCTCTTGAAGGGATCAATACCACCTTCAATCTGATGGGTACAGTCGGCTTCGTAGGGTTTTCTGTCGCGTAGGCGGATCTTTGAATATCGACGGCAATGCCGCCATCAAAATGCTCGTAGCTGTAAGCGGCGCCTTCGTAAGTATAAGGCAATTGTATATAGCTGCTCTTGTTTACAGGGTGATCGAGATAAACCAAAATCCCTTCTATGTCAACATTCAAGGCGTCAATTTCAGGAATATTAATCTCAGCTGTGAAGGTTCTGCCATTTGTCGAGGGTGTCCATTGGTTAGGCTGGATGTTGATGATGATTGTCCTGTTGGAAGTCTCCTCGATAATGGTGTCTTTTTTGCACGACACCAGACCCAGCGTGGCGGTACAGAGTAGTAATAAAAGTAACTTTTTCATGATTTGTGTGTTTAGATTTGGTGTAAAGCAAATCTGCTGCCATTAAGTGGGAGCGGGTCCTTTTCTATCTTCTGTAATTAAAATGTTATGCAAGCATTGTTTATTTTTAGGCGGAATAATAATTTTAAAAAGGTTCTTTAAACCAAATATTCAAATAATGTCTGGTCGTTATTTAATTCTATTATTTCGAACTTGAATTCCTTCATCCGCTGGACCAGGGACATGTAATCAGCCGGATCTGTTAACTCAATCCCGACTAAAGCAGGTCCGTTTTCTTTATTGGTTTTCTTAATAAACTCAAATCTGGTGATGTCATCATGCGGACCAAGCACCTGGTTGACGAACAATTTCAGGGCACCCGGGCGTTGCGGGAAACGCACTATAAAATAATGCTTCAGGCCTTCGTACAATAAAGACTTTTCTTTGATTTCCTGCATGCGTTCGATGTCATTGTTTCCGCCACTGATCACGCATACGACCTTTTTTCCTTTGATGTTGTCCTTATAGGCATCAAGTGCAGCTACCGACAGTGCTCCGGCAGGTTCCACCACAATGGCGTCTTCGTTGTAAAGTTTAAGGATCGTGGTACAGATTTTCCCTTCAGGCACCAGCAGGACATCTTTCAATAATTCGGTACAGAGTTCGTAAGTCAGTTTCCCGACCCGCTTTACAGAAGCCCCGTCCACGAAGCGGTTGATCTCAGGAAGCGTGATGGGTCCGCCATGCTCAAATGCCTTCAACATGGAAGGTGCCCCCTCAGGTTCTACGCCAACGAGCACGATGTCAGGATTCTGAGCTTTCAGGTAACTTCCTGCTCCAGCCGCAAGCCCGCCACCACCGACCGGCATGATGACGACTTCAACTTCAGGCAGGTCTTCCCAGATTTCTACGCCAACGGTACCTTGTCCCTCGATGATGCTGTAATTGTCGAATGGTGGGATGAAAGTCATGTTGTGCGCCTTGGTGTAGATCAAAGCTTCGGTCAGACAATCATCAAACGTATCGCCCACTAGCACCAGTTCTACACTGTTATTGCCAAACATTTCTGTTTGTTTTACTTTTTGTCTTGGCGTAATTTCCGGCATGAAAATAACACCTTTTGTACCGAGTTTATCACAGGAAAAAGCAACGCCTTGTGCATGATTGCCTGCACTGGCACAGACGATTCCCCGTCGTAGTTCGTCAGGACTCAGTTGACTGATCATGTTGTAGGCACCGCGCAATTTGTACGAACGCACAATCTGCATGTCTTCCCGTTTCAGGTAGATTTCGGCCTCGTATTTTTCAGATAATTTAGCATTGTAGATCAGCGGGGTATGTTTGACGATGCCTGTGAGACGCGCTGATGCCGCTTTGGAATCGAGTTCAGGATGTGAACTCTGTTTGGAATGGAAGTCAGGTTCAGAATGGGATTCAGTCATTTGATGGCAAATAAGTATGGAGCGTGTCATTTATTAACGTCATCCCGAGGAAGGAGCAGACATTCTCTCAAATACAGTTCAAGAGATCCCTCCTTCGTCGGGATGACGGTGGATATTAGATATTCGCAGCCAGCCAGTCGCCTACTTCGCTGGTTTTATAAGCTTTGTTTTTGCCTGAAAGGTCTTCAGTTACGATACCCTCTGCAAGAGATTTGTTCACCACCTCTCTGATCAGTTCTGCTTCTTCTTTCAAACCGAAGGCATCTTCAAACATCATAGCGGCAGACAATACGGTAGCCAACGGGTTGGCAATGTCTTTGCCTGCAGCCTGCGGATAAGAACCGTGGATTGGCTCAAACAAAGAAGTGTGCACGCCAATAGAAGCAGATGGCATTAATCCCATTGAGCCCGAGATAACCGAAGCCTCGTCAGTCAGGATGTCACCAAACAGGTTTTCTGTGATGAGTACATCATAAGAGTTTGGCCATTGTACCAAACGCATGGCTACTGCGTCAACAAACTCATAACTTACCGTTACTTCAGGGAAATCCTTTTCCATGTCCTGTACGGTTTCTCTCCACAGACGCGAAGTTTCCAAAACGTTCGCTTTATCTACACAGCACAGTTTCTTGCTGCGGGTCATGGCCATTTCAAAGCCAAGTTTTGCCAGGCGCTGCACTTCAGCCCTGGTGTAAGTACAGGTGTCAAATGCAGTATTCCCATTGTCAGTTCTTCCTCTTTCACCAAAATAGATCCCGCCTGTCAGTTCACGCAGGATGATCAGGTCCGTACCTTCAATGCGCTCTCTCTTCAGCGGAGAATTGTCGATCAGTGAAGGAAAAGTAAATGTTGGACGAACATTGGCAAATAAGCCGAGTTTCTTGCGCATTTTCAATAAACCTTGCTCCGGGCGGACCGTAGCTTTTGGATCATTGTCAAAACGCGGATGTCCGATAGCACCAAACAAAACGGCATCAGCAGCCATGCAAACCTCATGTGTCGAATCCGGATAAGGCTCGCCAACAGCATCAATCGCTGCAGCACCTGTTAGGGCAGAGGTCCAGATGATCTCGTGATTAAATTTCTTTGCAATAGCATCAGATACTTTAACAGCCTGATCGATGACCTCAGGTCCGATTCCGTCTCCTGCTAAAAGGGCGATGTTCAATTTCATATGTTTTATACTTGTGTTTTTAGATTAGTTTTTTATTGTGTTCAAGGCGGAGCATTTTTAGAATGCCGCAGCCTTAAATAATGTTCAGCATTTTTTGGGTAGCCTTAATGGCGCAGACCGTCTGATCGGAATCCAATCCCCTGGTGATGAATATTTTTTGATCCGTTTCCCAGGTAATGATGGTTTCGCAGAGCGCATCAGAATTACTGCCCGGAGCTATTCTTACAGCGTAGTCAATCAACTTAGGCAGTGTCCTTCCTTTTTTCGCGTACACATTAGTCAAGGCATTCATAAAGGCGTCAAACTGTCCGTCACCCTGTGCGTTCTCTTCAAATTTTTCTCCTTCAATCACAACGTAAATTGTAGCAGAGGGGCGAAGGCCCATGGCGTTCATCAGTACATATGACTTTACCACAACCTTTTCTTCGTAGAGACTGCTGTCGAGCACATCAGAAATAATGTAAGGCAGATCTTCCTTGGTTACGGTTTCTTTTTTATCGCCCAGCTCAATTACCCTTTGGGTTACTTTCTTCAGGTCTGCATCATTGAGTTTTAGACCTAATTCCTGCAGGTTTTTTTCAATGTTTGCCTTGCCGGAAGTTTTTCCCAGTGCGTATTGGCGTTTTCTGCCAAACCGCTCTGGTAAAAGGTCATTGAAATACAGGTTGTTTTTATTGTCGCCATCTGCATGGATGCCTGCAGTCTGGGTAAATACATGGTCGCCGACAATTGGTTTGTTGGAAGGGATTCTTACCCCGGAGAAAGTCTCTACCAGCTTACTGACCTTATAAATCGAAGATTCTTTTAATTGTATCTCCACTTCTGGTGCAAAGTCCTTGATCACGGCAACAGCACTGGCCATAGCTGCATTTCCAGCGCGTTCACCCATTCCATTTACAGTCAGGTGCAATCCGCTGATGCCAGCTTTTACTGCTTCCAGTACGTTTGCCGTACCCAGATCATAATCGTTATGTGCATGAAAATCAAAATGCAGATCTGGATATTTGGCTATTAGCTTATGGATAAACCTATAGGTTTCGCCGGGGGTCAAAATGCCCAGCGTATCGGGCAGCAATACTCTTTTGATGGGTTGTGCCGATAAGAAATCCAGCATCTGGATCACATAGTCAGGTGAGTTGCGCATGCCGTTACTCCAGTCCTCCAGATAAACATTGGTAGAAATACCGTTTACAACCGCGAGAGCGATCACATGTTTGATCTCTGCAAAATGTTGCTCTGGTGTTTTTTTCAGCTGGTGTGTCAAATGGTTGAGCGAACCCTTGGTCAGCAAATTCTGTACTTTAACGCCAGTGTTGACCATCCAATCGATCGATACCCCATTATCAACAAACGACAACACCTCAATCCGATCTGCATAGCCATGCGTTTCAGCCCAGGTCAGGATAGATTTTACCGCCTGAAATTCTCCTTCAGATACACGTGCAGATGCAATTTCAACCCGGTCTACATGGAGTTCTTCCAACAGCAGCTGGGTGATGGTTAGCTTTTCTGAGATGGAAAACGACACACCCGAGGTTTGTTCCCCATCGCGTAGTGTCGTGTCCATAATCTCTATTTTCCTTCTTTCCATGTATAGGATCTTAATAATTAGATAGGAAGGTGTAGCGCAAATTCTTCAATTTCCGGTTTGATGCTTTGCAGATAATCAATGTCATCAAAACCGTTTAGCATGTTGTCTTTTTTGTAGGGACTGATCTCAAAAGTTTCCTTTTCGCCAGTTGCCAATAATGTGATGGTCTGCTCGGGTAAGCTCACTTCCAGTTCTGTATTTGGATCAGCAAAAATGGCCGTGAAGATCTTCTCTGCAAATTCCGGGCTCACCTGGAGCGGCAATACGCCGATATTCAGGCAATTGTTTCTAAAAATATCAGCGAAGAAGCTGGATACCACACAACGGAACCCATAATCATAAACGGCCCAGGCTGCGTGTTCTCTTGATGAACCAGAACCAAAGTTCTTGCCACCTACCAATATTTTGCCACTGTAAACCGGGTTGTTCAGTACGAAATCTGCTTTTGGGGTGTTGTCAGGATTGTATCTCCAGTCGCGGAAAAGGTTGTCGCCAAAGCCAACACGCTCTGTAGCTTTCAAAAAGCGCGCAGGGATGAGCTGATCTGTATCCACGTTCTCGATAGGAAGCGGAACCGCGGTACTGGTTAATATATTAAATTTATCGTAAGCCATTTTAATGTTTTGTTTTGTGTTAGACCAATTCTTCAATTAACGTTCTTGGATCTGTTACCACACCGGTAACGGCAGCTGCGGCCGCAACAAGCGGACTGGCCAGCATGGTTCTTGAACCCGGGCCTTGTCTGCCTTCAAAGTTTCTGTTTGATGTGCTCACCGCATATTTTCCAGCAGGAATCTTATCATCATTCATAGCCAGACAAGCCGAGCAACCTGGTTGACGCAACGTAAAACCAGCTTCGTTCAGGATATCCAGCAAACCTTCTTCTTTAATTTGAGTTTCTACAATGTGTGATCCCGGAACCAGCCAAACCGTTACATCATCGGCTTTATGTTTGCCTTTTACAATAGAAGTAAAGGCACGGAAATCTTCAATCCGTCCATTGGTACAACTGCCCACAAAAACAAAATCCACTTTCTTACCGATCATTGACTCACCTTCAGAGAAGCCCATATAGCCCAATGATTTTGCATAGGTGGTAGCACCGCCCTCTGCATGTTCTGCATCAGGAATGTCCTGCGAAATGCCCATACCCATACCAGGGTTGGTTCCATAAGTAATCATCGGTTCGATGGTTGATCCATTAAAGGTAAGTTCCTTATCGAATACCGCATCCGGATCAGTTTTCAGGGTTCTGTAGTATGCCAGGGCTTTATCCCATGCTTCTCCTTTGGGACTAAACTCGCGTCCTTTTACATACTCAATAGTTGTCTCATCAGGAGCAATCATACCACCACGTGCACCCATTTCAATACTTAGGTTGCATACCGTCATCCGGCCTTCCATGGTCATGTTTTCGAAAACATCCCCTGCATATTCCACAAAATAACCCGTTGCACCAGAAGTTGACAACTGCGAAATGATGAACAGGGCTACATCTTTAGGTGTTACACCTATACCTAGTTTGCCATTCACATTGATGCGCATTTTTTTAGGTTTAGGTTGCATGATGCATTGGGTAGACAGCACCATTTCCACTTCGGAAGTACCGATACCAAAGGCAATCGCGCCAAAAGCACCATGTGTAGACGTATGTGAATCACCACAAACGATGGTTGCTCCTGGTTGGGTAATGCCGTATTCAGGGCCTACTACGTGAACAATACCATTCTTTTGGTGACCCAATCCCCAGTGACTGATGCCATACTCATTGGAGTTGGACTCTAAAGCTTGCAGCTGATTGGCCGAAAGCGGATCAGCAACTGGCAAATGCTGGTTAATGGTAGGCGTGTTGTGATCTGCTGTAGCAAATGTACGCTCAGGGTATAAAACAGTTATGCCCCTGCTTTTTAATCCTAAGAAGGCAACAGGACTGGTCACTTCGTGAATAAGATGACGGTCAATAAAAAGCACATCCGGGCCACCTTCTATCTTACGTACTACGTGGGTATCCCACACCTTATCAAATAATGTCTTGCTCATTTTTTTATATTTTGTTATAAATTCTTTACCAATACCTGTTTATCCATCATAGATAAAAGGTCCTCGTCTGTAATGTCTATTTTTGTGTCGGCCAAAGTCAGGAACCGGTGGTAGGCTTCTCCCAATTCTTCTTTGCTCAGGTTGAAGCCTAAACGCTCCAGGTGAAACTTTAACGCGTGTCGGCCGCTGCGTGCTGTTAATACGATACTTGCACTCGGAAAGCCCACATCTTCAGGCCTGATAATCTCATAATTTTCCCTGTTTTTCAGAAAACCATCCTGGTGTATACCTGAGCTGTGCGCAAAGGCATTGCTGCCAACGATCGCTTTGTTTGGCTGCACGGGCATGCGCATTTGCGAACTGACCATATGGCTCAGTTCATAGAAGTTCCTGGTGTTGATGTTGGTATGCAATCCCAATACATGGTGTGTCTTCAGGATCATGACGACTTCCTCAATAGAGGTATTGCCTGCGCGTTCGCCGATGCCATTGATGGTGCCTTCTATCTGACGGGCACCGTTTTGCAAACCAGCTATTGAATTGGCAGTTGCCAGGCCAAGGTCATTATGACAATGCACGGAGATGATCGCCTGATCAATGTTCTTCACATTTTCTTTCAGGAATTTGATCTTGCTGCCGTATTGATCAGGTAAACAGTACCCGTTGGTGTCGGGAATATTCACCACGGTAGCACCGGCAGCAATCACGGCCTCAATCATTTTGGCCAAAAAGTGAACGTCTGCACGTCCTGCGTCCTCTGCATAAAATTCAATGTCCTCTACCGATTTCTTGGCATACTTTACCGCTTCAACAGCCCTTTCGAGAATCTCTTCCCGGGTACTGTTGAATTTAGTTTTGATGTGCATATCGGAGGAACCGATACCGGTATGGATCCTTGGACGTTTGGCGTATTGCAAAGCAGCAACTGCAGCGTCAATGTCCCCTTTGTTGGCGCGTGTCAGTGCACAAATAATAGGTTCAGTTACTGCTTTAGACAGTTCCACCACGCTTTGAAAGTCGCCCGGACTCGAGATCGGGAAACCCGCCTCTATCACGTCCACACCGAGCGCTTCCAGCGCCCTGGCAATCTCTATTTTCTCCGGGGTGGCCAACTGGCAGCCTGGCACTTGTTCACCATCTCTTAAGGTGGTGTCAAACACATAAACTCTATTTGGATCGTGTAACATAATCGTAAGTGTTTTCTAATATGGTTTCAACGGCTTTAACGCGGCCGTTTTCTAGTAATATTCTCTTTTCTATGCATTCTGGTAACTGTGATTCGAAATGGCCCACATAAATCAATGTAGTCCCTTTTTTGCACAGTTCGTCTACCAGTTTGTTGAAATGTATGGTCTGCTGCTGGTCTAAGCCCTGACAAGGCTCGTCCAGAATCAGTAGTTCGGGGTTTTTGATGATCGTTCTGGCCAGCAAAGCCAGTCGTTGTTTGCCCAACGGCAATTCATTCATCAGGATGTTTTTGGCTGCGGTCAGCCCGAAAAACTCGAGCAGTTCGTCTGTCTGCGCTTTCCTGGTATAGCCCGGCTCGCAAAATAGACCGGAACTGTCATAAAAGCCCGAAGCCACAGTCTGCCATACCGTAGCTGAAGCATCAAAATACCAGTGGAGTTCTGGTGAGATGAGTCCGATACGCTCTTTAATTTCCCAAATGCTTTCTCCGCTGCCTCTTTTATTGCCAAACAAATAAAAATCATTGGCATAAGCCTGCGGATGATCACCCGTAATCAAGCTCAGTAAAGTTGATTTACCAGAACCATTGTGGCCCTGTAACAACCATTTTTCTCCGGCTTTTACTTCCCAGCTGATGTTTTTCAATACGTGCTTATCCCCATAACTGATGTTCACCTCTACCATTTTAATGACTTCTTGAGATGACGTAGCAGGAGCAACGCTTAAAAATTCTGGAACATTCCTGCTAACAGTCTGTGGCAGATCATCAAAACGGTCTTCAGGAGAAATCTCTACCAATTTGCCCTGACTGATCTTTGCATAACGATCCAGGCAGGAGGGAAGGTTTTCATCGTTGCTGATCAACAGCAGTTGTGTGCCTTCCTGGGTTATTTCCTCCAATAAGCTATTCAGGTTTTGTCTGGATAAAGTATCCAATCCGTTATAAGGCTGGTCAAGGATCAGCAATTGTGGTTGCAACCACAAAGCTTTTACCAGTTGTAGTTTCTTGTGTTCGCCGCTCGATAATTGGATCAGCGTTGCGTCCAATAGTGGGGTGTAGGTTAAAGCCTCTAAAATTGGATAGAGCTTAGTAAAGGAAAGCTGCTGTTTACGGCCATAATTTTCCAGTTCTGCACGAACTGTAGCCGTAGTTTCGGTAGCTTGTTTGTTATACCGCTGTTGGTAATAAAAATTAGATTGGCCCTCCAGATCTTTGAACTGGTACCAGTTCGCCACATAGTGTGCCACGGCAGGCAATAAACTTGAGGGATTGAAATTCAGGTCTATGCGACCATTAAAAGGAATCTGGCCTGCGATGGCCTTGGCCAATGAAGTTTTGCCGCTTCCGCTTTCGCCGCAAATCAACCAGTTTTCTCCGCGTTGCATACTCCAATCCAAACCCTGCAGCACCTGCTTTTGGCGGTACCTAAGATTCAGATTGGAGATATGGACGACGGGATTGGACATTGTTTTTTATACCGTTTTGATTGTTTTCATAGCAGTCATTGCTTTTCTCAATTCAGCACCGATCTGCTCGACCTGGTGTGAACGGATCGCATCGTTAACAGCGATCAGTGCTCTGTTATCTACCGCGCCATCTTTACCTTCATTGAAGTTTTTACCAACCAGGTCAGTATCTACCCTGGTCATAAAGTCAGCCAATAAAGGTTTACAAGCCTGGTCAAACAAATAGCAACCGTATTCTGCAGTATCAGAAATCACACGGTTCATTTCGAATAATTTTTTACGGGCAATGGTATTGGCAATCAGTGGCGTTTCATGCAATGACTCGTAGTAAGCAGATTCTGGTTTAATACCAGCCTGAACCATAGTTTCAAAAGCCAATTCTACACCTGCTCTTACGAAAGCAACCATCAAAGTATAGTTGTCAAAATATTCCTGTTCACCAATTTTTACATCACCGGCAGGTGTTTTTTCAAAAGCAGTTTCACCAGTTTCCGCACGCCATGCCAACAAGTTTTTATCGCCGTTAGCCCAGTCTTCCATCATGATGCGGCTAAATTCACCGCTCATGATATCATCCTGGTGTTTTTGGAACAAAGGACGCATGATGTCTTTCAATTCTTCCGATACTTCAAAAGCTTTGATTTTAGCCACATTGCTTAGTCTGTCCAACATGGCAGTGATACCACCTTGTTTCAAAGCCTCAGTGATTACTTCTACGCCATACTGGACCAGTTTCGAGGCATAACCCGCATCAATACCTTTTTCGATCATTTTATCGAAGGACAAGATTGAGCCGGTTTGCAACAATCCGCAAAGGATAGTCTGCTCACCCATTAAATCGGATTTTACTTCAGCCACAAAAGATGATTTCAATACACCGGCACGGTGACCGCCTGTACCAACGCAATAAGCTTTAGCTTGTGCAAGCCCTTTTCCTTCAGGATCATTTTCCGGGTGAACAGCGATCAAGGTTGGTACACCAAATCCCCTCACATATTCTGCACGTACTTCGCTACCAGGACATTTTGGAGCAACCATGATTACTGTAAGATCCTTGCGGATTTGCATACCTTCTTCAACGATGTTGAAACCATGTGAATACAATAATGTTGCGCCTTCTTTCATCAATGGCATGATGGCATTGACTACTGCAGTATGTTGTTTATCCGGAGTCAGGTTGATCACTACATCTGCAGAGGGAATCAATTCTTCGTAGGTACCTACAGTAAAATTGTTTTCTGTCGCATTTTTCCAGGAATCTCTTTTGCCTTCAATGGCTTCCTTGCGCAAAGTATAGGCGACATTTAAACCACTATCTCTTAAATTTAAACCTTGATTAAGGCCTTGTGCGCCGCAACCAACAATAACTAGTTTCTTTCCCTTCAGCGCGTTTATGCCATCCAGAAATTCTCCACTGTCCATGAAGTCGCAAACACCTAACTGGTTTAATTTTTCTCTAAGGGGTAGTGTGTTAAAATAATTTGACATCGTTTTTATCTTTTTTGATTAAGGTTCGTTTAATTTTTATTTAGTATTTGAATTGCTTTTTTAATTGACGAGGCACATCCGTAGTGAAAGGCATCGTGGACCGGGAAAAACCGTATCGCATCAACAGTACTGTTCAATGCAACTCCATAGGCGGTCATAAACCCGTGGTAATTTACAAAAGCACCGGCTTCCAGGTCGTTTTCCAGCAGGTCTATCGTGTTCAGCATGAGGTCCTTTAAAGCCTCAACTTCAGCCTGGTCAATAAACCGTTCCGGCTTTGTGCCTTTCTGGTACTCCAGAACCAGCGCATCACTGATCTTTATTTCCAGACCTGCCAGCTTATAGCAAAGCAATTGCTGGCTCACTATGATATGCCCGAAATTCCAGATCATAGTGTTGTTAAAACCGGCCGGCACTTTGTTCAGTTCCTCTATAGAAGCGCCTTCAATCAAATGAATGAAGTTCTTCCTGGTTTGTCTGATGATGGTAAATAAGTGTTCCATTGCGTTCAGCCAGCTTACATGCTGAATACATTTTTTTCTTTGTCCAAAAACTCATTTTCGACCACATCTTCTCCCGGTTGCCTGCGCTCAAACTCCCTCAGCTTCCGGTTAAAACCTTCACTGTCCTTAATGATCGCCACCCTTGCACTTCTCACAAATTCGATCAGGCCATAAGGTTGCAGCACTTCGATCAGTTTATCGGTTTCCTCTCTGTGACCGGTGGCCTCAAATACGGTATAGTCTTTTCTGATCACTACGGCTCTCGCGCCATTCTCACGCAAAAGACGTTCTACCAGTACTTTCTCTGCTATTACATCTGTAGGTACCTTGTACAAGGCCATTTCCTGCCAGATGATGTCTTCATTCGTATTGTAATATACTTTCAGTACTTCGACCTGTTTTTCGATCTGTCGCGCAAGTTTGCGCACGACTTCTTCTGTCTCATGGATCAGGATATTGAAGCGGTGGATGTGCTCAATTTCCGACGGTGAAGTATTCAGGCTTTCTATGTTGATCTTTCTTCTGGAAAAGATGATGGCAATACGATTTAGGATCCCGATACGGTTTTCCGTATAGGCCGTAATCGTAAATTCCTGCTTGCCGTTTGTTTCTATTTCGTTTGAATTGCTCATGATTAACTAAATTATTTAAGTCTGATTTCGCTTACACTACTTCCCTGAGGTACCATCGGGAACACATTGTTCTCCTTGGCCACCATCACTTCCAGCAAATAAGAACCTTTGTGGTTCAGCATTTCTTCCAGTGCAGCTTCCAGGTCTTCGCGTTCGGATACTTTTTTACCAGGGATGGCGTAAGCATCGGCTAGCTTTACAAAATCAGGGCTGGCGATGTCTACAAAAGAATAGCGCTTGTCGTTAAACAGCTGCTGCCACTGGCGTACCATACCGAGGAACCTATTGTTCAGAATCATGATCTTCACATCAATCCCACTTTGCATGATGGTACCTAGTTCCTGACAGGTCATCTGGAATCCTCCGTCACCGATTATGGCGACTACTGTACGGTCAGGCGTGCCAAATTTAGCACCGATCGCTGCAGGCAGGCCAAATCCCATAGTACCCAGACCACCGCTGGTGATGTTACTCCTGGTCTGCTTGAAATGGGCATAACGGCAGGCTACCATCTGGTGCTGACCCACGTCGGTAACAATAACCGCTTCTCCCTTAGTCAGGTCGTTCAGCTTATTGACCACTTCACCCATAGTCAGTTCACCGCTGGCCGGGTGCAGCTCATCGTGGATTACCGTTTCGTATTCAGTCTTGTCATAAGCCCTGAATTCTGCTACCCAGGCATCATGGCTTTTTGCGTCCACCAGTTCAGTCAGCAAAGGCAAGGTTTCCTTGCAATCGCCCCAAACCGGAACATCGGCTTTCACATTTTTATCAATTTCAGCAGGATCAATATCCAGGTGGATCACTTTGGCCTGTTTGGCATATTTGTCCAGACGTCCGGTTACCCGGTCATCAAAACGCATTCCAATGGCGATCATGACGTCGCAGGCATTGGTCTGCACGTTAGGACCATAATTGCCATGCATGCCCAGCATCCCCACATTTAATGGGTGATCTGTTGCAATGGCACCGGCACCCAGTATCGTCCATGCCGCAGGAATACCACTTTTCTCTACAAAGGCTTTGAATTCCGCTTCAGCGCTGCCGAGTAATACCCCTTGTCCAAACAGGATGAAAGGTTTTTTTGCCGAGTTGATCAGCTTTGCAGCTTCCTCAATATATTCTTTTCTTACCAACGGTTTCGGACGGTAACTGCGGATATGCTCACAAGGTGTATAACCTTCATATTCGAACATTTGCAACTGCGCGTTTTTGGTGATGTCGATCAATACCGGTCCTGGTCTGCCACTGCGGGCAATGTAAAATGCCTTAGCCAAAACACTCGGAATTTCTGTAGCATCGGTGATCTGATAGTTCCATTTTGTCACCGGAGTCGTAATGTTGATCACATCGGTTTCCTGAAATGCATCGGTACCCAATAAATGTGCAAATACCTGTCCGGTGATGCATACCATCGGTGTACTGTCGATCTGGGCATCAGCCAGGCCGGTCACCAGGTTGGTCGCACCGGGTCCGCTGGTAGCAAATGCCACACCCACCTTACCCGAAGTACGGGCATAGCCTTGTGCAGCATGCGTTCCACCTTGTTCATGGCGCACCAGAATATGTTTCAATCTGTCGTGATAATCGTATAAAGCATCATAGATCGGCATGATGGCGCCGCCTGGATAACCAAATACGGTGTCGGTACCTTCAGCGATTAATCCTTCCAATAAAGCCACAGATCCTGAAACCGTTACAGTTTTTTTAGTTTCGGTCAAGGTGTTTGCTTCTGCTTGTATTGTTTCCATTGTATTTAAATTAAAATGTGTGATGATTCGTTTAATGTGTGTAAGCATCAGTAACGCAGCCTTCACTGGCATTGCTTACTTGTTTAAGGTATTTATAAAGGACGCCGCTTTTGACGGGTGGCGGCAACTGTGTCCATACCGCTCGCCTGTTGGCGAGTTGTTCTTCTGTCAGGTCTACATCGATCGAATTGTTTACGGCATCAATCGTGATGATGTCATCATCATGGACCAGTGCAATATTTCCGCCGTCCCATGCTTCCGGGGTAATGTGTCCCACTACGAAACCGTGCGTGCCACCGGAGAAGCGTCCATCTGTAATCAATGCCACCGATTTGCCCAGACCTGCACCGATGATCAGCGAAGTAGGTTTCAGCATTTCCGGCATACCAGGCGCACCTTTCGGACCTACTTGTCTGATCACGACCACATCGCCGGTTTTCACTCTACCGCTTTGGATTCCGGCCATTAGCGATTTCTCGCCGTCGAATACCCTGGCCGGACCGACAAATTTTTCGCCCTCTTTACCGCTGATCTTCGCAACTGCACCTAAAGTCGCCAGGTTACCGTACAGCATTTGCAGGTGACCGGTTTCTTTGATTGGGTTTTCTACAGGGAAAATGATCTTCTGTGTCTCAAAATCCAGTTCTACCGCATCGGCTACATTCTCAGCAATTGTCTTTCCGGTTACGGTCAGACAGTCGCCATGGATCAGGCCAACTTTTAATAAATATTTCAATACCGCAGGTACACCGCCAATATTGTGCAGGTCTTCCATCAGGTAAGTTCCGCTCGGTTTCAAATCACCCAGCACCGGCGTGTTGTCGCTTACTTTCTGGAAATCAGCCAGGGTCAGGTTCAAACCAACTGATTTGGACATCGCAATCAGGTGCAATACCGCATTGGTCGATCCGCCCAGCACCATGACCAGAACGATCGCATTGTGAAATGCCTTTTCTGTCATGATGTCTGAAGGCAATATATTTCTTTCCAGTAAAACCCGAATGGCCTTTCCAGCTTCCAGACATTCATTCTTTTTTTCTTCACTGGTAGCAGGGTAGGAGGAGCTGTATGGCAAACTCATACCCAGAGCCTCAATCGCAGAAGCCATCGTGTTGGCCGTATACATACCGCCACATGCACCAGCACCGGGACATGCATTTTTGATGACGCCCTGAAAATCTTCTTCTTCTAAATTTCCGGCAAGTTTTTGTCCCAATGCCTCAAAAGCCGAGACTATGTTTAAGGCCTGTCCTTTATAATGACCCGAGTGGATACTTCCTCCGTAAACCATGATTGAAGGACGGTTCAAGCGCCCCATTGCCATGATCGAACCTGGCATGTTTTTGTCACAGCCCGGAATGGTGATCAAGCCATCATAATACTGACCGCCACAAATGGTTTCAATAGAATCTGCGATCACATCCCTGGAAACTAAAGAATAACGCATACCTTCTGTTCCATTGGACATCCCGTCACTCACGCCGATCGTACCAAAAGTCAAACCGACCATGTCATTTTTCCAGACGCCGTCCTTAACGATCTGAGCCAGGCTGTTCAGGTGCATATTGCATGTATTTCCATCATATCCCATGCTGGCAATACCGACCTGGGCTTTATCCATATCGGCTTTTGTCAGTCCAATCCCGTACAACATGGCCTGTGCTGCTGGTTGTGTAGGATCTTGGGTGAAAGTTTTACTGTAACGGTTGATTTCTGGTGATTGTGACATATAATATAGTAGGTCTGTGTGTGTTAAAAATTTGCTCGTTTATTTTATATTTTGCTCTTTATTCTTTAATCGGTCCGGTGTTTAAATGATGACATCATAATGCTGTTTCTCCAGTACAAGGCTTTTATAGGTTCGCTGTATGGTGGCACCGACACTGTCTGTCCATTTGAGCGGAAACTTGTACTCGTCAACTGAGGCGATACCTGCAATCTCTGTAGCGGTTCCGCAAAAGAAAGCGCTGTCAGCATGTTTCAAATCTTTTAATCTCAGGTGTTTTTCGATCAGTTCGATGTCCAGTATCCGGCAAAGTTCTATTACGGTCGCCCTGGTAATACCAGCAAGAATGTTTCCTGTTGGGGGCGTATACAACTTGCCATTCTTTTCAATGAAAATATTGGCGCCTGGTGCTTCAGAAATGTTTCCATCACCATCCAGTAACAAAGCCTCATCAAATCCTTTGCTCTTTGCCTCCGTAGTAGCCAGGATCGCATTGACATAGTTGCCGCTTACTTTGGCCTCTATTGGGGTAGATTTGGGATTAGGTCTTTCATAACTGGAAATCATCACCCTTTGCAATTTGGTACCCAGGTAAGGATCCCACTCAAAAGCGCAGATCATAATGGATACGTCTTTTGCTGCGATGAGTGACATGTTGGGTGCACAGTAGATCAGGGGACGGATGTAGGCGTTCTTTAGATTGTTATATTCTAATAGCTTATAGGTTTTTTTGATCAAGTCATCAATGTTCCATTTAAATGGGATGTGAACCAGTTCGGCAGAGTGTTTTAACCTTTCAAAATGTTCACGAGCTTTAAAAATACGCGTGCCATTGTGGGTATGATAGGCCCTCAAACCATCAAATACAGCATAACCATAATGCAGCGACTGACCATATAGACTGGTTGTCGTGTCGCTGGCTTTTTCAAACCGGCCGTTTAAGTAAAGTACTGTAGTTGAATTGAAGTACTGCATCTGGTATTTGATATTAGTTTCTTGTAATCCTGTATTAAATGTTTCATTAAAAAAGCGCCACTTTTGGGTGGCGCTTAGTATATTTCGTATTAAATATTCACTTACAGCGCCATTTTCTTCTGAAGAATCAGCAGAAGGATCACATTAATAATGACATTAAATAAGACGCTGAATGACTTGTTCATGTTTATCTTGTTATTTTTTTACTAGGTTGTATTACAGTTGTTTTATAGAATCCAATTTACCTGTTGAACTTTAAACTATCAATAGAGGATGTAAAATAAATGAAAAAAAATATAATTCTGATTATTTGTATATTATTGGTATTAAATTCCTTAATAATCAGTTTTTACCTTTCTTAAAGTGGACGCAACTATACCGAATATGAAATTGGTATTCAGTATAGGTTTTATGCAAGCATTGTAATTTTCTGTATTTTCTTCCTAAAATGCTTAAAGTGGTCCTAAAAGTTGATAAAGATCATATTTTCTTTGATGCTATTTTTTACATTCCACATAAGTGCGGACCGGAAAAATCACCTGCTCAGAGGAGACCTTTTTTCATGTTGCGCAGCTTCAGGGAAAGCAGTCTTCGAAGAGAATGGTGATTTTTTCCAGATCCAAGAAGTTTCCTTTTTATGCTGCGGTATACCAACAAAAAAGGCCCTTTGAATTTTCAAAGGGCCTTTTTAATATGTTTGAAATAAATATTAAGCTACCCCTTCGGCCAGCACAATAATTTTATTCTTTAAAACTTCAACCACACCACCTTTGATATTAAAGGTTTGTTCGTCAGCTTTGTTACTTTTAATAATCACAGGCCCGTCTTCCAAAGTTGAAATGATCGGAGCATGGTCTCTCAGGATCTGAAATGAACCCATGGTACCAGGTACGGTAACTGCAGTTACTTCGCCTTCAAAAACTTTTTTGTCCGGAGTTAATATTTCTAGTGTCATTGTTTTATTTTGAGTATTTAGTAGTAAGTATCAAGTATCAAGACTGGATGCTGATTGATTAAGCACCCGGTCTTGATACTTGATACTCAAATCTTTATACTTAATTTGCTTCAGCTAATAGTTTTTTACCTTTTTCAATGGCTTCCTCAATGCTTCCAACCAGGTTGAATGCAGCTTCCGGATATTCATCAACTTCACCATCCATGATCATGTTAAATCCTTTGATGGTATCTTTAATGTCAACCAATACGCCTTTCAAACCAGTAAATTGCTCTGCAACGTGGAAAGGTTGAGATAAGAAACGCTGAACACGACGTGCGCGTGAAACGATCAGTTTATCTTCTTCAGAAAGCTCGTCCATACCAAGGATGGCGATGATATCCTGAAGTTCTTTATAGCGCTGCAAAGTTTCTTTCACGCGTTGAGCGGTATCATAATGCTCATCACCCAAAATTGAACGGGATAGAATCCTTGAAGTAGAATCCAATGGATCCACAGCAGGGTAGATACCTAACTCGGCAATTTTACGTGACAATACTGTAGTTGCATCCAAGTGGGCAAAGGTAGTAGCCGGAGCCGGGTCAGTTAAATCATCCGCAGGAACGTAAACCGCTTGTACGGAAGTAATTGAACCACGTTTGGTTGAAGTAATCCGCTCTTGCATCAGACCCATTTCTGTTGCCAGAGTTGGTTGATAACCTACCGCAGATGGCATACGTCCAAGAAGTGCCGATACCTCAGATCCAGCCTGGGTGAAACGGAAGATGTTGTCCACGAAGAAAAGGATGTCTTTTCCAGCGCCTTCTCCGTCACCATCACGGAAATATTCAGCAACAGTCAAACCAGATAAGGCCACACGTGCACGTGCACCAGGAGGCTCATTCATCTGACCAAACACCAATGTCGCTTTTGATTCTTTTAATTTTTCAGTATCAACTGTTTTCAGGTCCCAGCCGCCTTTTTCCATGGAATGAAGGAATTCTTCACCGTAGTTGATTACACCAGATTCGATAAACTCACGTAAAAGGTCATTACCTTCACGTGTACGCTCACCCACACCGGCAAATACAGAAAGACCAGCATAGGCTTTAGCGATGTTGTTTACCAATTCCATGATCAACACGGTCTTACCAACACCAGCACCACCGAACAGTCCGATTTTACCACCTTTTGCATAAGGCTCCAACAAATCGATTACTTTGATCCCGGTGAAAAGCACTTCAGTTTCAGTAGATAATTCATCAAATCTTGGCGGCGCATTGTGAATTGGTTTTCCACCAGTTTTATCAACTGCGCTTATACCGTCAATAGCTTCACCAACAACATTGAACAGGCGACCTTTAATCTGATCTCCAATCGGCATTTTGATAGGAGCGCCGGTGTCCACTGCATTCATTCCACGAACCAAACCATCGGTCGAGTCCATTGCGATTGCACGCACACGGTCTTCACCAAGATGTTGTTGAACTTCTAAAACGACTTTTTGTCCGTTTTCTTTTTCAATCTCTAATGCAGAGAAAATTTGAGGTAAATGATCTGCGTCGGCAAAACTCACGTCAACTACCGGTCCTATAATCTGCGCTATTTTTCCAATGTTAGGCATATATTGTTTTGGGTAAAATTATAAATATCAATTTGTTAAAGGCCCTTTTAGAAGCCCACAATTCGGTTTGCAAAGTTAAAATTTTTAAACAAGAATTGTATATATAAATAAAAAGTTTTTCCACAGTTTTTTAATCGATATTATTGCATAGCAAAAAGCGCTCTGGATTGCTCATGAAAAGAATATTGGTTACTGGTAGTAATGGCCTTTTGGGGCAGAAAATTACAGAAAGGATGTTGCACACAAAGCAGTTTGCTTTGATTGCTACCTCCCGGGGTGCAAACAGATATCCCATTACGGAAGGTTATGTTTATGCTGAAATGGATGTGCTTGATCAGCAGCAGGTCCAGGAGGTTGTAGAACGTTTCAAACCGGATGCGATTATTCATACCGCTGCGATGACCAATGTAGACACGAGTGAGGCACAACCGGAGCTTGCCTACAAGCTCAATGTTACAGCCGTCTCAACACTGGTGGACCTGGCCAGGCTGCACAACATCCAGTTCATTCACTTATCAACCGATTTTATATTTGATGGGGCCAATGGCCCCTATAGCGAACTGGCACCCGGCTGCCCGATCAGTCACTATGGAAAAACCAAACTGGAGGCGGAAGAAGTTATCAAAAATACCCAGTGCAAATGGGCGATCATCCGCACCATTTTGGTGTATGGAATCGTCAGTGATATGAGCAGGAGCAATATTGTTCTGTGGGCCAAGAATGCACTGGAAAATAAAACGCCAATCCAGGTGGTGAACGACCAGTGGCGGATGCCAACGCTGGCAGAAGATCTGGCAGATGGCTGCCTGCTGGCTGTCGAGAAAGATGCCTATGGCGTATTTAACATTTCAGGTAAGGACATGATGAGTGTAGCCGAACTGGTCTATAAAGTTGCAGATTTTTGGGCGCTTGACAAAAGCCTTGTTCAGGAGATCAGTTCCCAAAGTCTAAATCAGACAGCGCGAAGACCTGCAAAAACTGGGTTTATCCTTGAGAAAGCGATTAAGGAACTTGGATACGCTCCGCATAGCTTTCCGGAAGGCCTGCAGCTCATTGACCAACAAATAAAAGCACGCTTCTAAACCAGTCGGTTACCATCCTCGTCCTTTTATCCAAACATGCCTACCTTATAGGTGCCTACTGCATTTAGAAAGGATATGTTGATCCTGTTCCAGGTGTTTATCGTGGTCACGGCCATGGTCAGGTCAATGAGTTCCTCCTCATCAAAATGGGCAATCGCCAGTTCATAAACTACATCTGATACCTGACATGCCGTTACAGCTTCTGCCCATGTCAGGCCGGCCCTTTCTCTTTCTGTATAATAGGGTGCTTCCTCCCATGCGCTCAATCCATATAATCTTTGTTCAGTTTCTCCATGGGCACGAGCATCTTTCCAGTGCATATCAAGACAGTAGGCGCAGCGGTTAATTTGTGAAACACGCACATCTATCAGTTCTTTTAATGTGGCTTCAATTTTGGATTGTTTCACATAAGCTCCGAGGCCAAATAAAGGTTTAAGTGCATTTCCTCCTTTTGCGAATACATTGATTCTATTTTTCATGTTGTTGTGATTATAGTGTTTATACCAATGACAATCGTACCTGGCGGATTGGACAAAAATTAAAAATAAAGTTTATGCCCTTGTTGTCCTGCATTTGTCGTCTGGATAATACTAAGTTTGTATAAAAATTGAAGATGCATCACAGAAGAAGTTTTATCAGAAAAGCAGGTTTACTGGGGCTTACCGGCTCGTTAATTTCAAATGCGCTAATGGCTTTTGAGCAAGAGTCCGATTCGGCCAAAACATCAGAACAGCAAAAACCTGGACTGACTTTTCTTTTTCAGGGCGATTCAATTACAGACGGAAATCATGGTCGGGCGGAATGGGACCTCAACCACATCATGGGACATGGCTATGTCTATAGTATAGCGAGTAAACTTGGCGCAGATTTTCCGGAACGGAATTTGAAATTTATCAATAGGGGTGTAAGCGGAAACAAAATCACGGATTTGGCGGGTCGCTGGCAAAAGGATACGATTGATTTGAATCCTGATGTACTCAGTATTTTGGTAGGCATCAACGACAGTGATTCTTACTTAAAGGATAAGACTGCTGGAGTTTCTGTCGCTGCTTACGAGGAGATCTATAATAGCTTACTCGACCAGACAAGGTCTAAATTTCCAAATGTATTATTTGTTCTTGGAGAACCTTTCACACTTCCTTTTAGCCCTGCAAATGAAGAGCGAACTGGAAGACAACTTGATGTTGCAGCACGTTCGGCAGTAGTAAAGAAACTGGCTTTGGCGCATAACGCGGTGTTTCTGCCTTTTCAGCAAGTATTTGACCGCGCCTTAAAGCGGGCACCAGAACAATATTGGATTTGGGACCACATTCATCCTACCGTTGCAGGACACGAACTTATGGCTAGAGAATGGCTTAAGCAGGTTGGTAAGCGGCTTAAGTTTATCTCCTAAACATCATCTTTGTTTTTTGGCTTTCATATTAGAAGGGCTCAAATTATATTTGGAAATAAAACAGACAGCATATGGCATTACAAATTGGCGATCAGGCCCCGGATTTTAAATTGTTCAGTTCAGAACTAAAAGAAGTAACATTATCAGACTATAGGGGTAAGAAATTAATCATCCAGTTTTTCCCAATGGCTTTTACAGGAGTTTGCACAGCCCAGTTGTGCACCATGCGGGACAGCTTTGGTTACTATACCGGTATGAACGCCGAAGTCGTTGGTATTTCAGTAGATTCCCCGTTTACACTGGCTAAGTTCAAAGAAGAACAGGCCTACCAGTTTCCATTGCTTTCTGATTTTAATAAGGATGTTTCAAAAGCATACGGTGCTTTTTATGAAGATTTTGTATTTAATCTGAAAGGTGTTTCAAAACGCGCAGCATTTGTCATCGATGAACAGGGTACAATAATTCATACCGAAGTATTGGAAGATGCTGGCAACATGCCTGATTTTGCGGTCCTAAAGCAGGTTATAGAAGGTTAGTTTTCAATATGTTGAAGTAATGATTGTGGGAATTTTAGAAAAAAATTGCTTATTTCAATCTCAAGCGTTACTTTTGCAGTCCGTTAACGAAACGGAAATGCATTTGTAGCTCAATTGGATAGAGCATCTCACTACGGATGAGAAGGTTTGGGGTTCGAATCCCTACAAGTGCACTTGGTTGGAGTTAGTTCTAAATTTAGAGCTAACTCTTTTTTTTTCTCCTAATTCGTTGTTAATATGATTTTAGGTTTAAGGTCATTGCCACCCTCGAACGCCTTGATTTCCGGGATTTCTTTTTGCAGCGAGTAAAACGCTTCCTTGATTTTTGCTACTGTTCCGCAGTGAATTCAGGCTCGTGATTGAAATCGACAACATGCTGGAATTTTTCGCCCTGGGCTTGGTGCTCAAAAGGAGTGTTCCGGTAAAAGCAATGACAGTGACAAAGAATAGCGATTTGAACAGTTTGCAAATTTTTGGGTGCATCAATTACCCTCGTGATTTAGATCTTACATAACTTTATCGGGGCAAAGACCCTTCTAAGATTAGGGATGGCAAAATAAAAAAACTGCGAAACCACGGCTTTCGCAAAAGTAGATTGACAAGAATGCGGGAAATTGCTGAAATGACTCATGGGAATGCATGGAGCGGTTTTTACCATGGAGATGCAGCATTATGTTACCATATATGGATTTGAATCAACAAAGCTGTTTTTAGTGAGTGAAGGCCATAATTCATTGAAATTAATAAAGGAATATTATGAAGACGAAAAAAAATCTTAACGAAATTCAGGATACAGATTTTTCCAGGTTCACCGGAGAAGAACTTGCGGATGCTTTCATTTTTCCGTCTGAAGGGAAACCCAATGCTGCGAAAACAGGGGAGGAAAACGAATTCTGGAAAGCCAGAAGTGAAAAATTCAACTCACGCAGTCCGATACAGAAAATGTATGGTGAACTGTTGCAACTTAAATTTCAACTGGAAGATTATATTACAGGTAATCAATATAATGAGTCGCTGAACTTTGGGTATTTTTTAAATGAGTACGTTACCCGGCAGGATAAAAAAAATAAAGTCTTTGCCGTTAAGTTGCTAACTTTATTACAGTTTTAGTATTATGAAAAAGCATTGGAAGTTTTTTATTCCTCCCGTAGTGCTAATAGGTGTTTTCATAAACACTTACTTCCAATGCAGGCATGAATTTCAAGGTAAATATAATTTCAAAATCAATAGTATCGATACCAGCGGATCTGGAGTTCTGTCCTTCTATGATGATTTAAATAATCACATTACCCTCTGGAACTATATGATACGTGTAGATTCTGGAGTTAAGGTAGGCGATTCGATTAGTAAAAATAGCTGCGCTGAATATTTGGAAGTCTATCGTTTTAATTCCCCTAAAGGGAGTAAAAAGATTTTGAGTCTTAAGGCAGCTGAACTGTTTCCGCAGCATTGGTTTTGCAATTAAGTGTCGAATGGGTATTTCAGAGAAAATGGATTTTAGTCGTACAAGCCTCTATACGCTATCGTGGTCTGAGAATGATCCCAAAAGAATCAATTAAATATTTATTCTTATATTTCGTGTACTAACCAAATTGAACCCCCGGGGATATGTTAATTGTGCTGAAATATAGCAAGGTCATCTGCTTCAGCTTGCAGGCACCTACGCAGGCGAAGTGGTACTTGAAAAACGCTGAATATTAGATATTCTAAATTGTCTGGCCTTCTTATCTTGTTGCTCTAATTAAACACCAGCCCCCAATCACTATTTAGTTGCGCTGGTTCCGGGAAGCGAAATGTTTCTGCAATCTTTCCTAGTAGATATCGTTAATTCTTACCTTTGCACACAAAAACAATATCTATTACGACCCACATGCTTTTATATCCAGCACAATTGATTAACAGAAAACTTCCTGAAAACTACAATCAAGGAGAGCTGGATTTTTGCAAACCTGAATTTTCTTATCATACCGATAACGCAGAGCTATTAACATTTAAAAACTGCTACGTAAATTTCTCCGGTAATTTGTATGATTCTAACTATAAACTGGTTGAGGAATCCATAGTAGCTCCTTCTATTTTTAGAAATCGTGGTTGGTTCAGATACCTCAAAAAAGTACTGATAAAACCGAAGAGGCGGCTTGTAACGCATGAAAAATACTTACTGGCTTTTGATGAATGGAGTAATAATCACTACCATTGGATAAATGATTTTTTACCCAGACTAATCCTGCTGGCTGCCGAATTGCAAAATTACATCTTATTGTTGCCTGATGCGCCTTACGTCAAAAATGTGGGGGTTAAATTATTAGAATACCACAATCTAAACCCCCGAAGCATAGAGTGGATAGGTGCAGGTAAATTTGTTAAAGTTCCTGATCTGACACTCATAACTTCCGTGGTGGTAAGCGGTAGGGTACATGATGGGTTGATGAATCAGGTGCAGAGCAGGTTAAGCAAAACGCTCTTATCTAACAGTCCGAACCCCACCCGAAGAATTTACATTAGCCGTAGTAAGGCAATTAATCGTAAAGTATTAAATGAAGAACAGGTTATCTCCTTATTAAAAGAATACGATTTTGAAGTGGTTAATTTTGAAGATTTAAGCATTGAACAGCAAATAAAACTGGCAAACAGCACCTCAATTTTGGTGGCTTTACATGGCGCTGGGTTAACGAACGCCTATTTCATGCAGAAAGAAACAGCTGTGTTGGAGTTTAGAAGAGACAAAGTTTACCACAACCAGTGTTATTGGCATTTATCGGCAGCGCTGGGACAAAAATATTATTATCTGTTTGGGCAACCTGACTCAGACAACGTTATCGAAGGGGCTCCAGGTTGTAACTTAACGATACCTATCGATCAGTTGAAGTTGACCCTGGACACGATAATAAAAGATCAACAAGCAGGCTAGTCCTGCTTCCAACTTACCCTCATTCTGAAAGAACACGCTATTAATCCCAAATCAATTGAGGATGATTCCATAACTGACCATCTTCTTTGTTATCCCTGTGTTATCGTTGAGCTATCGTTGACATATCCAATCAAATAACTAAATGATATAACAGAGATATAACAAGGATATATCAACCATAGGTAAGTTCGGTGGTTATCAGGAACTCAAGTGGTCTTGATTTGCAACTCATCCAAAACCGTCTAAGAGCGATAAGAGGGGAATAAGCTTATAGAGCATCAACTTTTATATTGTGTACCGTTGTCAATGCATTGTAAGCTCTCAACCCGATAGATCCTTGTTTAAATTCGTGGTCAGTAGCAGTCAGAATAGCTGCGGTTTCTCCATTTATAAAGACGCTCAGTTTACCTCCCGCTGCTTTGATCTTAAGTTGATAGGTCTTTTCAAGCTTTAAGGGATACTTAGCGGAAGTGATTACAATCCATTTGTGGTTACTGGATTTGCCTAATTCTATAAGTCCCTTTTCAGCGTTCAAGCCTAGGTAGTAGCCCTTATATCCTTCGGATCCTATAGCCGGATCACTCACACGGAACAACAATCCGGCATCGCCTGCGGTGTTGACGGAGATGTCGGCTGAATAGACAAAATCAGAGAATTTAGTTGCCGTTGCAATAATTTTCGTGCCAGCTCCGGAGTGCCCGTCCTCATTTGGCGCACTGTGTATGGCCTTGTCTTTATAATACCATGCGCCACCATAAATGACCAGGCCTTCCGCATTGTTGCCATCGAAGGTTTGTTTGTAGTTCTTCGTGACATAATTTGGCTTGCCCAGGGTTGGAAAAATACTTACCCTAAGGCTCCCTGAACCAAATGGGATTAGGGTGATTTCCTCGGTTACTTCGCGCGAAGCTACTGGACTGAGCGGGACATCCATAGCCGCGGTTTTATTGTAATCCAGAGTCCAGGATGGTATCTTTTTTGCCTTCACTTTTAATTGTATGGGGGTAGTTTCCTGAATGAAAGGGTTTGCCGGCATCGCGCGCTTCAGCACGGATATCGCTTTTTCAGGAGCATTATCCAGCAATAAGGCGTAGTTCCAGGCAGAAGCCGGCGTGATCTCGGTCTCTACAAATCCCTTAACATCAAATTCTTTCACATTTTTCTCCAATTGTTCAATTTTAAGGGCATATAATAGAGGCCCCCGCTCAATACTTACTGCATTGTTCACCTGTTTCTTTGTCGCAAGGTGCATCGGGAAATCAAGTACAATTTTATCGCCATCGCTCCAGCGCCTGTTTAGCGTAAACAATTTCCCGGCCGCCACACCAGTAATCAATTTGCCGTTGACCTTAACCTCCGGTTTCAGGCACCAGGATGGGATCCGTAATACCATTGGAAATGATATAGGTTTTTCCAAAGAAATATGCAGGCGGATTTGTTCTTCGAAGGGATAATTGGTCTCCTCTTCGATTTTTATCCGTGTATTGCCGGCCACCAAAGCATTGACTTCCATCGGACCGTAGGCCATCACGGCCAGACCCCCTTCAGGGGTTGCGGACCAGCTGTTTTTGACGAAGTACGGCCAACCCATGTGCATGTTGTACCTGCAGCAGGGAAATCCGGAATAGGGGCTGGGTACAATGCCGTTGTGGTAATCCTGGTTGAATCCATGCGGACCGGGAACACTCTGTACCTGATTGGGTAAGGTATAATAGGTATGATTTTTCAGGTCTTTGCTAAATTGCGCCGGTAGCGCATTGAAGGCCGCCATTTCAATCCTGTCGCCAATTTCAGCGTCATGGATAATCCTTGCCGCAGTTTCTAAACTTTGCATCCATTCTACTACGGTACAGGTTTCCACTCCCTGTACTGAACTTTTCCCGGACAATCGCTCTGTGCCCGCGGCTATCCCATGTGGCTGACCGTGATCGTGCAACAGGTGGTTGATCCCGTTGTGCATGGCATTGGTATATTGTGCTGAAGGATCTATTTGCGCATAAATGGGCGGGAATTTTAATGCCTGGGCCACGTTCACCATATGCTTAGGCTGATAGTCGTTGCCAAAATCGTCGAACTGGTTTTTATTAAAAATATCTGCCCAGGGATAGGTCTGCTGTTTCAGTTTGTTCGCCAGGTCAAGCAAAAACTGCTCACCGGTTTTATTATAAACCCACAATGCGATTTCTATATTATCTCCGGCTCTGGATTTGCCCCATTCTTTCAAAGGATCTGCGTCCAGGTTGGCCAGCTGGTATTTAAAATATTTGGATAGAAAAGGGATTACCCTCTGGTCGTTGGTTGCTTCATAATAGCTTTGGAGCGCATACATGAATGGCATCCTGGGCCACCAGTCTTTCATTTTTTGCGGACCAAAGAGCCCGTTTTCCTGTTGATTTTGCAGGGTATATTCAATCCATTTCTTAGCTTTTAGTTTTAGTTCCGGATCATCTAAAGTGTAGGCCAGTGCGACGAGACCTTTCAGGTAGTAAGGGGCCTTCTCCCAACTATTTCCTGTGCCTCCCAGCCAGTCAGCATCTTTTCCGAGGTCATTCTTTCCGGGATACAATTCTTCCGCATGTCCTGTGAAGCCGTCTTTTTGTAATTCCAACTGCCGGAGCAACCATCCTCTGGCTTTTATGCTGCCCAATGGTAATTGTACATATACATTTTTTTGCAAAGGGGTACGGTTGAAACTGTAGGGTTCAGTCTTTGAATTTTGAGCATGGGCAGGCAGTAAAAATTGCACCAGACAGGCTGCAATTAACAATCGGGAGGTCGGGTTCATCAGTAAAGGTTTAATCTGCTAAAATAGGATGTTTGAAGCGCTGCGACTTCACAAACTGTATCATAATTCACACAATTTGTCTCATAAAATACCAGATGCAGATTAAAGATTTCTGGATGTAAGTTCTTTATTCACTGAACTTAGACTGATCAACAAAGGAAGGACGGTTAACGGAAATGTGAAGACAGGGATAAGTGCTACAGAAACATTTTTAAACCCTTTTGTGGAAAAAATGTATATCAGAATACCGATTGCAACGAGATAGATAATTCCAAAGCCGATCGCCACACCTTTCAGTAGATCTTTCTTTTTAATGAGTTGTTCGTTGGTCAATCCTTCAGTAGCAGACTTTTTCATTGGGTATAAGTGTTATAGATTTCGGGATTTAAACTATTTTCATTGCCTTCCCTTCAAATATAAATATTATTTGGGTAAAAGTAAATTCCATAAGGTTTGGGGAGTTGGTCATCTTACAGGATTTCAAACCCGTAAATACCTGACGTAAACTCAAGCTCATATTTATCCGTCATTTTTTTTGCCATGGTAACTTTTCCTGAATCGTATTTGATCCTGGTTTTACCTTCGGGCAAGACAAAAGTTGCAGCACTGTTTTTTGGTATCTCCAGGAGCATTTGCAATTTTCCATTGTCGGCTCTTTTCCATTCCGACCGTATTTTTCCGAATGGGCTGTTGTAGGATGATTTGCAATAATTCAGGTCCGCAATCATTTGAGGCTCAATAATGAGGTGTTTCATGCCCGCACTTTTAGGATCCGCTTTGATGCCGCCGATACTGGAATAAAACCATTCGATAACACTGCCAAACATTGGGTGGCTTTTTGAACCCTGACCATCCCAGGTTTCCCACAGGGTGCTGTTTTTCGGATCAAGCAGATAACCAAAACCAGGAAAATCTTTTTGGTTGATGATTTTATAGGCGATGTCATTTCTGTTATTTTGAGCGAGCACCTTCATGAGCAATGGAGTTCCAAGGATACCGGTGTCAAAGTGATAATTGATCTCTTTTAGGTGTGCCAGTAAGGCGTTAAATACTGAGGCATAATTTTCCTGTGGAACTAAACCTAGTGCCAGTGCAAATACATCGGCACCCTGTCTGCCTTCCCAGTAACTGTGTTTGGAGGCATTGTAATAGGCTTTGTTGAAGTCGGTTTGAATTCCTTTAGAAAGTTGATCAAATTTTAGGTAATCTTCATTTTTACCTAAAGTCTTGGCTATTTTTTTAAGGAGATCGGTCACGTGATAAAAGTAAGCCGTATTCACCAGCGGCTCTGGAATCTGCACCCCCGCAGGTGTACACCATTCTCCCAGGCACCAGCCATTGGGCTCTTCCCTGGATACCAATCCGTTCTTGTCGGTCCTGGTTTCCAGATACTCCACCCATTGTTTCATGCCGGGATAATGTCTGGCCAATACCGTAGTATCGCCATAATAAGAAAAATAAGCCCAGGGCATAATCACATAAGCCGATCCCCAGGCAGGGCCGCCACCACCGCCGCCAAAAGGCGCAGTATGGGTCACGAAGCCGGTCTTTTTATTCCTGGCATCGTCCATATCGTCCAACCACTTGCGGTAAAACTGACGCATGTCGTAACTGAAAATTGAACTTTCAACGATGGCCTGCCCGTCGCCCGTATAGCCCAGTCTTTCCCGGTGCGGACAATCGCTGCTGATGCTGCCATGAAAATTGGCATTTTGAGTTTTGATATAGGCTGAATTGATCAGATTGAGAAAAGGATTTGAGCACTCGAAACTGCCGTTTGCCGGAACATCGGTATGTACTTCTTTTACCTTCAAACTAGTTTGGATCAGAACTACGTCTTTCGAGGTCACTTCTATTTTTCTGAAAGCATGCCAGGTAAACTTAGGTTCCCAATTTTCAATCCCTTCTCCTTTCAAAATGTAGGTGTCGTACTGTCCGTAGTCGCCACCTTCTTCGCTGATGTACCTGATTTTAAGCCGGCTTCCGGCTTTGCCCTTTACGCTGATGGATGCCCAGCCGGCAACGGTTTCATCCAGATGGTAGCTATAGATAGAATCTTTTAATTTGCCGTCAAATTTCGGAACGAGTGTTCTGGTTACCTTGTCAAAAGGGGCAAGTTGTGGTTGTAGTTTACCAGTAGGCGCGCGCACAAAAGCTGCTTTTTTCCATTGGACATCAGAATAACCGGGGGTGTGCCATGCACCGAGTTCCAATCTGGCATCGTATTTTTCCCCGGTAAAAATGGCATCGTGCAACAAAGGCCCCTGGGTTGTTTTCCACGTGTCATCTGATGAAATGGTCTTGCTGCTGCCATCGGTATATTGTATTTCCAGTTGAAAAATCAATCTCGGGCTGTCGTACCACATGTCGCCTTCAACCCTCCTGTCCCGCTGGTTGTACCAGCCGTTGCCAAGCTGGATGCCTATGGCATTGGTTTTTTCCAGAAGGTCTTTTGTGACATCAAAACTGTTGTACAGTACGCGCTGGGTAGACTGATCGTCGTATGGATAAAGCAAATGCTTCAATGGTCTTTTGTCATAATTGGTCACAGCAGGGGCGAGCACCTGATCGCCAATTTTCCTTCCATTCAGAAAAAGTTCATAAAAGCCAAGCCCACTGAGGTAAACTTTGGCCTGTTTGATTTTTTTGGTGTTGGTAAATTCTTTGCGGAAAAAGGGGGAGGGGTAGGTAATCGCGGAATCAGGATAAGGATTTTCGAAGGCCCCGATCCATTTTGCCTGCCAGTCGGAGGGTTTTAACAGGCCCATAGACCAGGAAGCTGGTTGACTCCATTCCGATGGCCTGTTTTTTTCGTCCCAGATCTTTACTTTCCAGTATAGTTTTGATCTGGATATCAAAGTTTTTCCGCCGTAGCTGATCTGGGTTGAATTGCTGGAGTTTATTTTTCCACTGTCCCAGTAATCGCCTTTATTTTGTTGCAATAGTGCCAGACTACCCGACACCAGGACTTGATAAGCTTTCTGGTGTTTGCCGTTTTGAGCGGAGAGCAGTTGCCAGCTCAGCACCGGATGCTGACTGTCAATGGCTGGCGGATCAGAAAGGTATTCGCATTCCAATTTTTCGATTTTTAGGGCTTGTTGCCTGCAAAAAATTAAAGTTGGAAACAGGAGGAACAGCGCGAGGCAGGCAAGATTTTTTTTCATTCGTTTTAGAGGGTGATCTGGCGTTAAATATAAAAACAATCCTTGTTAAAATGTATCTTAGGCCTTTATAGTTTTAAAGGGTAGCTTTTTGAGCAGCAATAGCGGGGAAATGACATTGGAAAATAAACTTAATGAAGCGAAGCGGGTAGCGGCTTTGCAATCTTACCAAATCATGGACAGTGGTGAAGACCATGACTTTGATGCGCTTACCGCACTGGCATCGGTCATCTGCCAGATTCCAATAGCGCTGATCACTTTCATAGATGAGGACCGGCAATGGTTCAAATCCCACCATGGCACGGGGTTTACTGAGAATAAAAGGGAGTGGTCGTTTTGTACCCATGCCATTTCTGGTCAGGAGGAAATTATGATCGTGCCAGATGCCACCCTGGATGAGCGCTTTGCGGACAACCCGATGGTTACAGGGCCTACTAAAGTTGTATTCTATGCGGGTGTTTCTTTGGTAAATGAACAAGGCTTTGCATTAGGGACACTTTGCGTTCTCGATCAGCAAAGTCATGTTTTGTCGGCCGAGCAGGTTCTTGCTCTGAAGACCCTGGCCAGACAAGTGGTAGATAAAGTAGAACTCCGGCGTAAAATTGCCCAATTGGAAGTAGCCAATAAGGCCAAGGAAGAATTTCTTGGCATCGTGAGCCATGAACTGAAAACACCCATTACCACTTTGAAGGCCAATCTGCAGTTGATGGACCGCATCAAAGACAGGCCGGGAAGTGATTTGCTGCCGAGGCTGATCGAATCTTCCACGCGGAGCATGACGCGGATCAATACCCTGCTGGACGACCTGCTAAATATGCACAGTTACAACCAGGAGCATTTGCGGCTGGAAAAAAGTACGTTTAACATTGCTGGTATGCTCGGACTGTGCTGCAACCACATCAGGCTGGATGGAAAGCATGAACTGATCGTGGAGGGAGACCTGGAGCTATCCATTCATGCCGATGAACACCGGATCGACCAGGTGGTCATCAATTTTGTAAACAATGCGGTGAAGTATGCACCCGAATCGAAAGAAATTTACCTGATCGTCTCTAAAGAAGCTGGCTTCGCCAAAATTGCCGTACGGGATTCCGGACCGGGTATATCTGCCGAACAGGTTCCACATTTGTTCGACCGCTACTGGCGTGCAGATTATTCAAGCGCCAAATACACCGGACTGGGACTGGGGCTTTACATCTGCTCAGAAATCGTAACACGGCATCAGGGCAGGATCGGCGTAGAAAGTACGCCGGGAGAAGGCAGTACCTTTTGGTTTACCATCCCGTTAACTGAACCCGTCAATAACAGGCCGCAATAAGACCCTTAACGTCACTTCGGCTTTACAGATAAAATTGTATCTTTTTTGATTTATTTAAACTAATGCCCTGTTGTTCTGTTTTTAAAATAGATAGCAATGGTATTGTTTTGCTAATCAATAGTTTAAATCGTATGTGTGCAAATAAGATCAAACTAACCGAGGAAGAGGAGAAACTCTTTGGCGACCTGATGCCCGAAGAATTGGACGAGATTGTCAGTTCAGGCTTAAACCGACGGCATTTTATGAAATTGATGGGGCTGGCGAGCGCGGGTTTGCTGGCCAGTCACCTCATTGGAGCGGAGCAATTGTTTGCCCGCTCCCTGGAAGGGAACTATATCGAAGATCTGATTCCGGAAGCCATAGAAAATGGTGTGCAGGTCAGTTTCAAAATCAATTCACAAACAAAAAAGGTTCTTGTTGATTCGAGGATGACGCTGCTGGATACCCTCCGCGAAAGACTGGGACTTACGGGGTCAAAGAAAGGTTGCGACCACGGCCAGTGTGGTGCCTGCACCGTCATTGTGGACGGTAAAAGGGTGCTATCCTGTCTCACCCTTGCGGCTACCTGCGAAGGTAAATCAGTCATCAGCATTGAGGGACTGGCAAAGGACAATGTGCTCAATCCCATGCAGACTGCATTTTTAAAACATGATGGTTTTCAATGTGGATTCTGTACACCCGGACAGATTTGTTCTGCCGTGGCGCTGATGAAAGAAGCAAAGGACGGGCAAATCAGCCATGTGACCAAAGATGTGCGGCAGTCGCCAAAACCTGTTGTGCTTTCAGATGAGGAAATTGCAGAACGCATGTCGGGCAATATTTGCCGCTGCGGTGCTTATCCCAATATTGTTGCAGCAATAAAAGAGGCCCAAACCGGAAAATCAGTAGAACAGGACTGGCTTTTCGCCGGATAGCATATAACGGAAGCTTATGAGACCATTTAAATTTACAAATGCCGGCAGTGCTTCATTGGCTATTGCTCTGGCGACTAAAAATCCAGGGGCCAGTTTCCTGGCGGGTGGTACCAACCTGATTGATTTGATGAAGGAGGATGTGGCGCAGCCGGATGAGCTAATTGATCTTGCACGACTGGATTTAACAAGCATCCGAACGCTCGGGGCAGCGGGGATTTCGTTAGGTGCCCTGGGTAAAAATACAGATGCCGCCAATCATCCGCTGATCAGGAAAGATTTCCCCTTGCTGAGCAAGGCCATTCTGGCGGGTGCCTCGGCGCAGATCAGGAATATGGCGAGCAATGGCGGCAACCTGATGCAACGAACACGATGCAGTTATTTTTACGATACCGCCATGCCCTGTAACAAAAGATCGCCCGGTACCGGTTGTTCCGCCATGCAAGGGGTCAACAGGATGCATGCCATATTTGGTTGGTCGGAAAACTGCATTGCGGTTTATCCTTCAGACATGGCAGTTGCGCTCTCTGCCTTAGGTGCAACCATCAAGGTGATGCAGTCTGAAGGAAAAACACAGAGTATTGCGATCGATGATTTTCACCGCCTGCCCGGTGACGAACCTCAAAAAGACAATAACCTGAAGCAAGGTGAACTCATTACTTCCATTGAGATTCCGGGGAATAGTTTTGCTGCGCATTCGGCTTATCTCAAAGTGCGCGACAGGAACTCGTATGCTTTTGCCCTGGTGTCGGTAGCTGCGGGCTTACAGTTGTCCGGCAACAAGATCGTTGCGGTGCGTATTGCTATGGGTGGGGTGGCGCATAAACCCTGGCGGGCTTTAAAAGCCGAAAAAGCGTTGATTGGCCAAATGGCGAATCTTGCGAATTTTAAGGCCGCAGCTGCTGCAGAAATGGACGAAGCCCGTCCGCTGGAACACAATAAATTTAAGGTGGAAATGGGTCGGAATACCCTGGTTCATGCATTGGAACAGGCATTGAATGGTACAGAATCTCCTACGCATTAGTATAGCGCAATTATGGACGAGAAAAATAAAAGTATTGGTAAGGCGATCAGCCGCATAGATGGGATTCTGAAAGTAACCGGCAAGGCTGCCTATGCGACCGATTATCCTGTCGCTAAGATGGCTTATGCGGTGATCTTCAAGAGTACCATTGCATCTGGTCACATCGACAAAATAGACCCTTCTGCCGCGGAAAAAGCACCGGGCGTACTGGCCGTGATCACGCATCAAAATGCACCAAAGTTGAACGTAAAAGGAGGATTGAGAGGCGGGGGACTGCTGCAGGGTCCGGAGATTTTGTTCTATGGTCAGCATATCGGTGTGGTGGTAGCGGAGACTTTTGAGCAGGCTACACTGGCGGCACACCTGGTCAAAGTGGATTACAATCAGAAAGAAGGGCGTACCGATTTTGAGCAGTTGGCCGGCAAACCGGAAATGCCGAAAGACAAAGAAAAAGCCGATTTCATACTCGGCGACACCAACACTGCTTTTAGCGAAGCGGCGGTCAAGGTAGAGGCCGTGTATGAAACACCAATAGAACACCATCACCCCATGGAGCCGCATTCTACAGTAGCGGTTTGGGAAGGGGAAAAACTGATTCTGTACAACGGATCTCAGATCATCAATGGTGCACAGACATCGGCTGCGGCAACGCTATTTATGAAACCGGAAGATGTGCGGATCGTCTCCCCGTACATCGGCGGCGGCTTTGGTTCGAAAGGCGGACAATGGGCCAATCTGGTATTGACGGCTGTTGCCGCTAAGGTTGCAGGCCGTCCGGTAAAGCTGGCACTGACCCGGCAGCAGATGTTCAATTCTGTGGGCCTGCGCCAAAGAAACCAGCAGAAGGTAAGTCTCGGTGCCACAAGGGAGGGCAAGCTGTTGTCCCTAAGTCACGAGACCATTACCCATACGGCAATGGACAGTGAGTATATCGAGCCTTGCGGCGATTGTTCGAAGGTGATGTACCAAAGTCCAAATTTAAAGATCACTTACCGTGTGGTGCCCATGCATGTGCTCTTGCCTACCTATACCCGGGGGCCCGGTAAATCGACAGGGAGCTTTGCGCTGGAGTCGGCAATGGACGAACTGGCCCACCAATTGGGAATGGATCCGATTGAACTCCGTCTGAAAAACGAGCCAGAAAAAGATCCTTCAAATGGCAAGCCCTGGTCGTCCAGGACCACAGTGAAATGCCTGAAAGAAGGCGCAAAAGCCTTTGGCTGGGAGAAGCGCAATCCCGTACCAGGAAAAACGCGGATTGGAAATGACCTGGTGGGCTATGGTGTAGCCTGCGGAACCTATCCTGCCAGGCAGCGGGAAAGTTCTGCGATTGTGAAACTGAAACGCACTGGTCAGCTGGTGACGGCGACTATTGAACTTGCCGCATCCGATTTGGGCACAGGTACAAATACGATACTGGCACAAATTGCCGCTGATGTACTCGACCTGCCTCTGGCACAAATCACCGTCCATATTGGTGATTCGGATTTACCGCCAGCTGCGGGTTCTGTCGGCTCTGTTGGCGCCGCCAGTTTTTCCAATGCGGTAAACGAGGCCTGCATCAAAATTACAAATGAACTGATTGCCAAATCCGGCAAACAATTCTTTGTGCGGCCTACGGCGGGTCAATTGATGGTCTCTGAACAAATTTCAGAATTTGAGACCCGGGCGGATGCCAAACCTCCGGCTGGTGCGGAAAAGTATTCGGTGCACAGTTTTAATGCTAATTTTGCGGAGGTGCGGATCAACCGGGCGACAGGGATGGTTAAAGTGACCCGTTTCCTCGCCGTCACCGGTGCAGGTAAAATCCTGAACCCGAAAACGGCACGTTCGCAGATCATTGGCGGCAACATCTGGGGGATCGGCATGGCCCTGAGCGAAGAATCCATCATTGATCCCAGGTATGGCAATTTTGCCACGCGCTCTTTTGCCGATTACCATGTGCCAAGCAATATGGATGTGGGTAAGCTCGACGCCATGTTTATCAATGAAAACGATACCATTCCCAATATCCTTGGCGTAAAGGGGATCGGTGAAGTTGGAATCGTTGGCATCGCAGCAGCCATAGCCAATGCCGTGTTTAATGCCACAGGAAAGCGGATCAGGTCGCTTCCAATCACACCTGATAAATTACTCTGATTATGAAAAAAATTCTACTTGCTTTTGTTTTCCTGATTAGCGGCCTCAGTCTGAAGGCCCAATCTACTTATGTACGCTTTGAAACCAGTTTAGGCAACATCACCGTGATGCTTTACGATGCGACGCCCAAACACAGGGACATGTTCCTTGCTGCCGTAAAAAAGGGGGTATATAAAGATGCGCTGTTTAACCGGGTCATCAAAGATTTTGTGAGCCAAGGCGGTGAACTGGATGACAGCATCCTGAACCAGGAAAAACAACATCCTGAGTGGGGTGCAAAACGCCTTCCTGCCGAGATCATTCCCCCTTTGTATCACAAAAAAGGTGCTTTAGGTGCAGGAAGGGATGATAATCCGGATAAGGCATCTTATTTCAACCAGATCTATTTTGTGGCCGGTAAACCGCAGACAGATGAGCAGCTGGAAGCTGTGGAGGAAAAGAGAAAGGTCAATATGCCAGAAATGCGCCGGGCGCTGTACAAAAAAACAGGGGGTACACCCCGCCTGGATGGAGATTACACCATATTTGGTGAAATCACCGAAGGCATGGAAGTGGCAGATGCCATCAATGGCGTTTCAACCGATAAAAATGATGTACCATTAAAGCCGGTCAAGTTTACGGTTAAGGTCATCCGTCAGAAAAAGTTATAGTTCCTTTCGGAATTCTTTTCTGTATTTGAGCGGACTGAGTTTCATCTTTCTTTTGAACAGTTTATAAAAATGGGACAGGTCCCCAAAGCCGTTGCTGAAACAGATGTCAGATATGGACTTTTCAGAATGGACCAATTGCTGAATTGCATAATTGATGCGGTAGTCGGTGACGGTTTCTATAAAAGTCTTGCCCGTCGTTTTCTTGTAGTACTTGCAGAACGCATTGCTGGTCATGTTTACGACAGCTGCCGCTTCGTCGAGCAGAATCTCTTGCTGGTAGTTGTCGATGATATAACCCAGCACGGCATGAATCCGTCCGGCCTTGCCCTCGGTTTGCCGCAAATGCTCTCCATGCTGGTCCAGCAGCAGGTATTCTTTGGACTGCGCAAGTGACTGCAGCATTTGGAGCAGCCCCATTAGCCTGTTGAACGCATTTTCTTCCTTTCCCATACCGATCATTTGAGCCTGTATTTCCGCGGCTGTTTTTCCGGTAAACCGGAGACCCTGACTGCTTTTTTGCAGCAGTTGGGCAATGTTGCTGAGTTCGGGCCGGTCCAGGAAACCAGCGCCCAGGAATTCTGCGCCAAACTGGATCACTACAGAACCTACGGGCGGATCGCCTGCTTTTAAAGCCTCATTCTTCCAGCAGTGGGGCAGGTTAGACCCGAGCAGCACGAGGTCGCCGTCCTGATAGACATCCATATGATTGCCCACATACCGGTTGCCACTGCCTTTTGTGATTAGGGTGAGTTCGTATTCGGGATGAAAATGATAGGGAGCCGTAAATTCGTTGAACTGCCGGTATAAAAAAGAATGGGTGTGATAGGGGTTTAAGGCTTCAAAAGATGCTTTTATCATCAGGATTAGTTCATATTTTCATAAAGTTAGTGCTTGTGTCTGGTATATGGATAAAAAAAACCATTAAAAGGCCAATTTACTCCTTTCGACAGTTGACGTAATGTCCGTAATTGGCATTACCAAATATAAACCTGAATAATCGAAACCATGTCCACACTGAGCTTACCCAAACTGGAAACACCTCTGGAAATAACTGGAGCGCAATCCGCTGAATTTAGAAAAAATGGTCACATTTTGATTCCCAGCGTGCTGCAGGGAGCAGAGTTGGCCGTCTACCGCGATGCGATATGCAATGCCGCAGAACAGTACAATACAGAAAAGCGCGATCTTGAAGAGCGGGATACCTATGGTAAGGCCTTTTTGCAGATCATGAACCTTTGGGAAGTGGATGAGGTAGTAAAAACCTATACCCTTGCCAAAAGGATGGGTAAAATCGCTGCTGATTTACTCGGTGTGAAAAATGTACGGATTTATCACGACCAGGCCTTGTTTAAGGAGCCGGGCGGGGGACCGACACCCTGGCACCAGGACCAGTACTACTGGCCTTTGGATACTCCGAATACGGTAACGATGTGGATGCCTTTGGTGGATATTGATGTGGATATGGGCATGCTGACTTTCGCTACCGGTTCCCATACCAAAGGAGTGGTGTTTGACTATGAGATCTCAGATGAATCTGAATCAGAATATGAAAAATATGTAGCCGATCAGCAGTTTCCAATCTATTTCTCGGAAACGATGAAAGCGGGCGATGCGACTTTCCATTACGGACATACGATCCACAGTGCACCGGGCAACCGTTCGCCGCTGATGCGCGAGGTGATGACGGTGATTTATATGGATGCTGATGCGATGGTAGCAGCACCGAAAAACAACTGGCAGGTCAATGACCGGGAACGCTGGCTGATGAACACACCGGTTGGGGAAAAGGCAGCTTCGGTCATCAACCCCCTGGTTCTATAATTTATTAAAAATTCGCCGGGATTCGAGCGAGAAGCGTGGTTGGAGGATATTTTATGAAGTTGTTGGAGATGAAACTCAATTAAAATCCTATATTTGCTGCCTCGAATTATATTTGGATCCGTGCCAGATAACACTGATCTTTCACACTTAATGACAACCCGAATGCTGAATTTTGTTCTCTTTGGCCCACCGGGTGCAGGCAAAGGCACCCAATCAGAGAAATTGATTGAAAAGTATCAATTGGTTCACATATCAACCGGCGACCTTTTTAGGGCCCACATCAAAAACCAATCTCCACTAGGTCAAAGAGTAAGTGCATTAATTGCTGAAGGACAACTGGTTCCTGATGGCATTACAATTGAAATGCTCGAGGAAGAGGTGGACAAAAATCCAGAGGCGAAAGGATTTATTTTTGATGGGTTTCCGAGAACTGTTCCACAGGCAGAAGCACTGGATGCATTTTTGGAAAGTAAAAATGGTTCAATTGCAGGCGTAATTGCTTTGGATGTGGACCAGGATGAGTTGACGAAGCGCATTGCACAGCGTCAACTGGAAACAGGCCGCGTTGATGACCAGGCGGATAAATTGCAGAAGAGAATTGAAGAATACTTTAGCAAAACTGTTCATGTTTTGCCATACTATGAAGGGCAGGGTAAATTGAGTAAGGTAAACGGTATTGGTAAGATAGATGCTATTTTTGCCGATCTGTGTGCTGTTGTTGATCAGTACTAAATCAGATTATGTCACAAGGTTCCAATTTTGTAGATTACGTTAAAATATGCTGCCGCTCCGGTAAAGGGGGGGCAGGTTCCGCACACTTGCACCGCGATATCAGGACTGCTACCGGTGGTCCGGATGGCGGAGATGGTGGCAGGGGCGGTCACATTATCCTGCGGGGTAATTCGCAATTCTGGACTTTACTTCATTTAAAATACCGCAAACACATCATTGCTCCGGATGGAGCACCGGGGTCTAGCGCAACTTCTACCGGTAAATCTGGTAAAGATGAGATCCTGGATGTACCCTTGGGTACGATTGCCAAAGATGCTGAAACCGGCAATGTCCTGTTTGAAATCACCAAAGACGGGGAAACCAAAATCCTGACGCCTGGTGGAAGAGGGGGACTGGGCAACTGGCATTTTAAGACACCCACTTTGCAGACACCACGGTTCGCGCAGCCAGGTGAGTCTGGTAAAGAAGAATGGATGGTGCTGGAGCTGAAGGTTTTGGCAGATGTTGGACTGGTGGGTTTTCCCAATGCTGGAAAATCGACCCTTTTATCTGTGCTTTCTGCTGCAAAACCTGAAATAGCGGATTATCCGTTTACGACGATTGTACCTAACCTGGGCATTGTTTCCTACCGCGATAGCAAGTCTTTTGTAATGGCTGACATCCCGGGGATCATAGAAGGCGCTTCCAAGGGTAAAGGTTTAGGCTTTCGTTTTTTGAGACATATCGAACGTAATTCAGTATTGCTGTTTATGGTTCCCGCAGATACCCAACGCAGTATTGCTGAGGAATATGAAATCCTCAAATCTGAATTGAAAGATTACAATTCTGAACTGATGCAGAAGCCACATTTACTGGCTGTTACCAAGTCGGACATGCTGGACGAGGAGCTGATGGCAGAAATGAAAAACGATCTGCCTAAAAACATTCCGGCTATCTTCATCTCTTCTGTGGCGCAAAAAGGCTTGGTTCAACTCAAAGACATGCTTTGGGAATCGATTAACCTGCAACCTGAATAGGGTTTTAGACCGGCTTCTTTTCTTTGCTGAGCACCCGATAGGTAATCAGAATACTCAATAACATACAAGCTGCACCGATCAGGAAATGAATTCCCGGGAGGTGAAAAGGTGCTTTGTCGCTCGTGAAGTAACTAAAGGTGCTGTTCATGATCAGCGGCCCGATGATCGTCGTAAGACTCATTAAGCTCGTCAGCGCACCTTGAAGTTCACCCTGCTGGTTTGCCTCCACATGTCCCGATATGATCGACTGCAGGGATGGTCCGCAGATACCACCCAGGCAATAAGGAATTAAAAAAGCAAACATCATCCAGCCTTCTGTGGCAAATGCGAATAGAATCAGTCCCAATGCATATAGCGCTAGTCCCAGGTAAATGCTTTTTTCATTTCCGATTTTGGGGTTGATCACCCTGGTCAGTCCCGCTTGTACGGCCCCTACCAATACACCAACGACAGCCAGTGAGATGCCCACCATTTTTTCATCCCAATTGAAACGATAAATGGTGAAGAAATTCCAGTTGCCCTGTACCGCCTGTGCGCCAAGATAGATCAGGAAAAAGCCAATAGCGAGTCCGCCGATTTCCGGATGACGGGTGAGAAATTTAAGTGAACCAAAAGGATTCGCACGTTTCCACTCAAAAGGCCTGCGGCTTTCTTTGCTTAAGGATTCAGGTAAAAAGAAATAGCCAAAGATGCAGTTGAGCAGACAAAGTGCTGCTGCGGCATAGAACGGTGCCCGGATTCCCCAGGTGGCCAGTAAGGCGCCAAGTGCAGGTCCGAGTACGAAGCCCAATCCGAATGCTGCGCCAATGAGTCCGAAGTTTTTGGCCCTTGAAGTTTCATCCGTACTGATGTCCGCGATATAGGCAGTTGCTGTGGTAAAACTTGCGCCTGTTATGCCTGCTATGATCCTTCCGATAAATAACCAGCTGTAGGCCGGAGCCAAAGCCAATATGATATAATCGATACCAAAGCCGAGCAGGGCAGACAAGAGTACTGGCCGCCGGCCAAAACGATCGCTTAAATTTCCGATCACCGGGGAAAATAAGAACTGGGTGATTGCGAATGCCGAAAGCAGTAAGGCACCATAGGTGCTGGCCTCATTGACAGGTATACCTTTTAACTGGGCGATTAGATCGGCCATAACCGGTATGATCAGTCCCCAGCCCATCACGTCAATGAGTAAGGTTAGGAATATGAAGCCAAGTGCGGCTTTGTTTGATGCAGGCATATCAGCGGATAAAATTGTTTTCTATACTGCAAGTTAGAATTTTTGGTTTACCCTGAGAAATTTTAATATCGTTTACGTTTGGCCCTGGCCGGATTGCCCTGATAGATGACATTGGGGTTCAGATTAGATGTAGCAACCGAACCCGTCAGTAAAATTGAACCAGCTCTGGCAATTACCCCCGGACCGATGGTGGTATTGGCACAGATCCATACTCCGTTTTCAATTGTAATCGGCTTGGTAACCAGGGCGAAATCCGGAGAACGATAGTTGTGATTGCCGGTAAGCAACATAGCACACTGTGAGATACAAACATGTTCACCGATATTGATGTGATCTAGATTTTCAAGATAGCAGTCGGCAAGCCAGGAATGGTTCCCAACGCTTAATTTCCAGGGATACTTGATATAGATGTGTGGTTTAATGCGCACGTCAGTTCCTATTTTTGCGCCAAAAAGCCGGAGGATGCCTACAAGAATGTTGCTAAAGGGGATTAAGCCAGTTCTGAAGACAATCAGATTGGTCAAATACCAGCAACAAAGTTTAAATTTCGAGGCTCCGATTCGAAAACATTTTTTATCAAAATCTTTTTTTAGCTCAACCTTCATTTTGGCGTGATGTGGTGTTTACAAAAAAATAAATGGTTAGCGCGACGCAGCCATATAGCAGGCAGTTGAACAGCAAGTGATGATCGAAGGAATATTTGCCCGACGTATAATATAAGGCAATCATTGTCAATCTGCATATATTGAGTATTTGTATCATTAGCAGGCCCAATGTTAGAAAGGTGATTTTCGAATGCCATTTTGCCGGATAGACCATGACGAAAGCTGAAAAGGCACTCATCACGCCATAGCCGAGACAGGAATAAATGAGCCTAAAACCAGAATGGCCTTTGACTGACAGACCGTTTGATTTTGTTTGTGTCTGATAGCCTAGTTGCTCGAGGATACTTGTAGTCGAGGAAATGCAAAATTCTCGCCAGGAGGCGATGTAATTGAGGTGCTGGTCGGCAAAGGTGAGGTATAATCCCCCGGGCGTAGTCAATCCTATGACGGCCAGATGAAAAGCATACAGTATGGAAAACAATAGCAAGAACCGGAAGATAAAATGGGTGCTTATTTTTGTACCCCTGCTACTCTGCTTGTTTTCCATTTCCTCTATTTTCATGTCAACAATCAGTCTGAACCAAAAGCCCTGGAGAAAGTGAAATAGAACACCTGTTTTGCCATCCAGGAAACCCATCCGGAAAATAAACCGGTAGCTGAAATACAATAAGGGTCTGATGTAAAGCGGCATGTGCCACCAGATGTTTTTTAACCAGGCATTGCGTTCATTGGGAGAACGCCAGGGTTTTGGCTTGATGTACGTGCTTTTTATGTTGTCTTTTTTCCGGAGTTCCTGCTCCGCCAGTAAGCTGCTGTACCTATCGTGCTTAGTGATCCAAAAGCTGATCTGGTTTTCCTTTAAATTTTCTTCGATGAGATGGGCCGTTTTCCATATGCTGGTTTTTCCGGGAACTTGAAATCTGTGGTCCATATGCTCAGTAAGGTCAGAATAGCCGCTGCGATACCTGAACATCTTAAGTAAATACTTGGGATAAAAACCTCCGAACCTGATCCATTTGCCCTTGAAATAGTTTTTCCTGTTGAAATAAATCCCGTTCAGATCCTGGTGGTCTTCGTCTTTGAAGTTCGATAATCTTGAAAGTAGTGCTGCTGAGAGCCTTTGGTCTGCATCCAGACAAATCACCCAGGGTGTTTTGATATCGAACGACCGCAGCGCAATGTCCCATTGTTTAGGGTGATTTTCGAACGGCTGGTATTTGACGTTGATGCCATGCATTTTGCAAATTTCCAAGGTCCCGTCCGTGCTTCCGGAATCGAGAACGTAGGTTTTTGCCTGAAGCGAACGGATCGAATTCAATAGCCGGGGCAAATTTAGTTCTTCGTTTAACGTCAGGATCAGGAACGAAAATTGAGGGTTGGTCATGACGAAAAGTGATACATGGAGGAGTACTGGGGAATCAATCCTTCCCTGAAGTGCTGACTGATTATAGCCGGGGCATTGTTCCGGATCCGGGTTCTTTTCTCCTGTTCGTGATAGGCTTGTTTAATAATAGTAGAAATTTGATCCGGGTTTAAGTCTGCTACCCAGCCCAGGTTGTGTTTGCTCACAAATGGTGCGAGACCTACATGACTGGAAATGGCGACAGGGGTACCGACCGTAAGGCTTTCCCCGACAGCGTTTGCGAAGTTTTCATTGTATGAAAACAACACCAATAAGTCGTTTTCCTGTAAGACATTGTATTTATGGGTGTCTCCAATACGGCCCACCCATTTTATTTTAGAAAAAATGCCCAACATTTCTGCCATTTTCTTTAGCCGTTCTTCGTACCTGGGCTTGCCTGTTCCGGCGATAGTAAGTGTCCATGGGAAATTACATGCTGAAAGCGCGTCGAAAAGCAATTCCAGGCCTTTCTTTTCTTCAATTCTGGAGAAGAACAACAATTTGAAAACAGGGCTTTGGGCTGTGTCTTCTGTAACGAGTTCAAAATTGGGAGGTAATGGTGTCATGAGGTTTGGGATTACGGTAATATTTAGCTGTTTATTGATGGTTAAAATATCCTGACGCTCTTTTTCGCTTGTCGCATGAATGGAGCAGTAGGGTAACAGGGTTTTTCCGATAGAGAAATGAATGAATGATTTTAGAATGCCATGCCTGTTTGAAAAAGAATAGGGGGTAAGCATTCCCCTTGGAGAAAGGATCACAGGTATGTTTTTCAGTTTGGCGATGAGACAGGACAATAAGGAGGTCAGGTTCCACCACGAATGAATATGGATGATTGTATCGGATGGCCGTTTGGCGACGAGTTGGTGGAGGTACCCTAACAAAGCTGGTGAAAGATGCGTATGGTCTTTCGTAATGCGCCTAAAATAGGTGACTTTGACCCCATCAACTTGGGTTGGGCGGGAAGTTTCTACCCACAGTTCCTCTTTCCCGTTTGCAGTCGTGGTGAGTACCTCTATCGTTTGACCCGACCTTTGTTGTGCTTCGCAAAGCTGTGCTATGGAGGAAATGGTACCCCCGTAAATAAAGGCCGGCTTATAAGAAGGTGTAATGTGTATGATCGTCATGTTGCGTTTTTGGTATGATTAAACGTGTTTTTTTTAAAATCCAGTGGATGGTCAGCATTAAGATGTAACCATAGAGGATATTGTTGAGCATAAACTCTAAAGTATTTCCACGCCATAAGGATTGGAACAGGCTGTTGAAAATGATCATGCAGCCAAGATGATAACCTCCAAATAAGGCTTCGGCAGTATTGCAAATGGCCTGGACTAAAATTCCATAGATCAGCATAGTGATAAGAACACCTGCTGATCCGCCGCTTAGATAGGCGTCAACTACCGGCCTGGTCTTGGCAGACACTGGTGATGCCCTGTTGACGACACCAGTTCTGTATACACGCTCCATTGCAATTTTTTCGGTGCTTGGTTTGTCAGGCCAGAGGATCCTGGGAATCAGCGCTCTGAAGGCATCCTCCAAAATCCGCAGTCCATAGTAAGGATACCGGTCCGGCACTTGTTGCACGTATTGGCTAAACATGGCCATTTCGCTAAACCTGGTGGTAAGGAATTCCCAGTTGTTGGTCGTGATCTTTTGTTGCGCATCCTCTTCAAAAAAACTGCTGTATGCTTCAATCCCAGATTCTACCTTTGGTTTTTTCTTTATCCAGGATTGATTCCTGATGATGGTATTGAAAGTAGGGAGTAGGAAAAGCAACGCGTAGACCGAGGGCACAGCAAGAAAAATTACAGTGCGTTTGAAAACGGGATAGGCAATGAAGCTGATCTGTATAAAGTTGAGAATCAGCGCTTCTTTAAAGCCGCTGGTCGCAGAGATGGTGATATTTATCGCAATGGTAATTCCTGCCAAAAGAGCGATGTGATGCCGTTTATTTTTTAAGCCATGGACAAACAGGTAGGCCGCGCATGTAAATGCAAGGTTAAGCAATGGCTGCCTCAATTGAATTAGGCCCGGGAAAAAAGTGATGCCAAGGCCGGTGAGACTGCTGAATAGACAAATCCTGAATACCAGTTTAGGTAAGCCCAGTCCGATCGTATACCGCAGTTGGGGAAGTTTTTTTGTGAAAAATATAATTCCTGTGGTCAGGGCTGCGTGTGCCAAAAGAGAAAGTCGCTGACAAGTTGCTATCCTAAAGGTTTGGTCATTTGGCAGGAAAATGCATGAATGCAGGTTGTCCATACCGCCCGGACAGAGGTGGTTTAGGAAATAAAATATCGAGGTGCAACACATAAAACCTGCAAATATTAATTGCACCAAAACAACCGGCCGCATGCTTTGCTGGTTCGCTGGCAGGTCCCCGCCGATGTATTTAAGCGGAGACCAAATGCTGATATAAAAGACAAAGAAAGACCCTGTCCAGGCGACAAAATAGGAGATCACCGGGTCATACGCTACAATTTCAGCCAATACCCATGGAAGATATAACGTGAGGACTATTTTTTTAGAACGGTTAGGAAGATAGTGCATCCAGGATTTTTTTGGTTTGGACTTCAAAACTCCAGGAGCTGATTATTGAAAGGGATGACTGCCCCATTATATTTAATTGCTCACGGGAGGTACAGAGCGTTTTTAGTTGACGTTTGAGGTCCTGCAAATCCTCATTTCGGAAAACAAGTCCATTAGCTGGTTTCACAAGATCAATTGCCGAGCCCACACGATCTGAAACCAATACGGCTTTTCCTGCAGCCATAGCCTCATTAACGGCGAGTCCCCAGGACTCTCTTTTAGATGGCATGCAAAATAAATCACATGCCTGATAAATAGATGGCATCATCTGTTGATTTTGAAAGGGAAGAAAATGAATGTCTTTGTGCTGGTAATTCGATTTCAATTGTCCGCTGAGCGGGCCATCTCCAACAAGGAGCAGTTTTGTATTTTGCAGGTCCAATTGCTGGAAGGCAAGCAATAGCAGTTCAGTGTTTTTGAGTGGTATAAATTTGCCGGTAAATAAAATGAGCAGATCGTTGTGATTTAACTGAAGTTGTGTCCGGATGCAAGGGTTTTGAGTGTTTAGTGCAAATCTTTGATTGTCAACGGCGTGCTTTATAAAATGAAGCTGGCTGCGCTGGAAACCAAATTTTTTAAAATAGCTCTTGTTGTTAGTTCCCACATAGAGGGCATGATCAATACCGCTATACAAGTAATTCAGACCTATTTTCTTTATGATATGTTTGATCATACGATCCTTTTGCAGTAAGGTTGAATCTCCCCTGAAAAATATTTTCGTTTTTTTCTTGAAGTGCTGAAGTATTCTGAAGTGACTATAAGAGGCCCATCCGTAGATCATCAGGCAGTCGGGATTGAAGTCGCAAATCGTTTGGATAGCATCCGGAGTTATTATTCCAAAGAAGTGGTGGGTTCCGGGATTTTTTGCTGTGTTGTTTAAAAAATGATAATTGTAGCCATGCAGCAGAGGGATGTCCCACTCAATGTTTAGTCCAAAGCCCCTGTCGTGATTGACTGCGGAACCAGCTGTATAAAAGACCATCAGGTGAATTTCTGTTGCCAACAACTTAAAAACTGGGGTGTAATATTGTGTGGGATGGGTGCAGACAATGCCCAGCCGGGTATTTTTTAACATAAGATCCGGCCTTTAGAAAGTTGAATTTCCCTGCTGCATATTTTTTTGAGATTTTCTAAGTTGTGGCTGACCATGATGATGGTTTTGCCTTCATGTTCGCTTAGTGATTTTAGTTTCTCAAGACAACTTTGCTGAAACGCTGAATCACCTACTGCAAGGATCTCATCAATAATGATGATGTCTGAATAGAGGTGACAGGCGATTGAAAAAGCCAAACGGGTATACATACCGGAAGAGTATCGTTTTACGGGTGTGTCAATAAATTGTTCCATATTGGCAAATTGAAGAATGTCGTCAAACTGGTCGCTGATCTCGGTCTTACGCATACCCAGCATCCCGCCATTTAAGTAGATGTTTTGTCTGCCAGTCAGGTCCGGATGAAAACCAGATCCGATTTCCAGTAGGCTGATGATACGCCCATTTCCGGTTATATATCCGCTCGTTGGTTGCGTAATTCTGCTTAGTATTTTTAATAAGGTGCTTTTTCCTGCCCCGTTTTCACCAACAAGCCCGATCACGTCACCCTGATTAATTTCAAAATTGATGTCTTTCAATGCCCAGAAGACTGGGTCGGTTGGATAATGAACCCTGGAATTCGACCTGTCTATGGTCAAATATGGGTCTTCTTTCCCCCTTATTTTCGCGAGCCAGCGTTCAAAATCCCGGCTGAGGGTTCCAGTCCTTATCTCGCCTGTAAAATACATTTTAGAAATATTTGTTGCTTGGATTGCGATTTTTGACATCTGATTAAATGTGATCTATGAAGTTCTTTTCTGCCCTTTGGAATGCAAAAAGCCCGGTTATCAAAAGCAGTACACTGGTTAATGCCGATTGCAGAAACATTGGCCAGTCCAGGTTCCCTGTCCCAAAGAGGGCAAAACGAAAGGTTTCTATTACAGCCGTCATAGGATTGCTGCTAATGAGCCATTTTATGTGATCGGGAGCGGCGGACAAGGGATAGATGATGGGTGTGGCGTACATCAACAGCTGAAGTGCAAAACCAAGTAAGATACTAAGGTCTCTATATTTGATGGTTAAGGCGCTAATGGTCAGGCCAATTCCCATTCCTTGTAAAGCGGCGAGGAGGATGACTACCGGAATTAGTAAGATTGCTCCGAAAAAATGAAGGTGATAACCGTGCAGATAATAAATAAAGATATAAACGCAAAGCAAGACAAGTTGTATAGAAAGCCTGGCAAGGAGTGAGATGACAATGCTGATTGGGACAGTCAGTCTTGGGAAATATACTTTTCCAAACAGCACGGCATTGTCTTTAAATACAGTAGAGGTTCTGTTCAGGCACTCTGTAAAATAATTCCAGGTAATAATTCCTGAAAGATAAAATAGCGGACGGGGAACACCGTCCGATGGCAATCCAGCGATAGAGCCAAAGACAAAAGTAAATAGGAACGTTGTTGTCACCGGCTGGACGAGCAGCCACATGGGTCCCAATATGGTTTGCTTGTACAGCGCTGTAATGTCCCTGCGCACCATGGAATAAATCAAATACCTGTAGTTGAACAGGTCTTTTAATCCAAGTTCAAATAACGGCTGCTTTGATTGGATGGTCCAGTTTTCAACGCTTTTTTTCATGTGTCCCGATCATTAAGTTGATAGTGCTGCTTTAATTTTATTCTGGTAGCTTGAAAAGCCAAAACTTTGCAGGATTAGCCTTTGCAGGTTTTTCTTGTCCTTTAATGTTTGCTTTTGCAGCAGCGTTCCATGAATGCTTTTGTACAGCTCTTCAAGATTCGAAGGATTGACCATCGTTCCGAGTTTGCCTTGAAGCAAGGCTTCGGCACTCCCGTCTGCGTTTCCAGATATAATTTGACATCCACAGGCCGCAGCTTCAATAAATACGAGGCCGAAACCTTCTTTTTTACTCGGCAGTATAAAAGAATCTGCCAGGAGATAGTGATCGGTCAATTCCCGTTGATCAATAAATCCAGTCAGGGAAATGTACTGCTGCAGTTTGTTTTTGATCACAATGCGCATTATTCTACCCTTCTCCACGTCGTCGATTGCACCGCAAAGCAGGTAACGCAGGTTTGGGAAATCTTCCAACAGACGAGGTATTGTTTTTATAACCTCATTGTAGCCCTTATCGTGTTCATGTTTATTTTGCCGGCATATCGTTAATAAGACAGGCTGATCAGGATTTAAATTATACTTCTTGAGCAGGTACCCTGGCTTTTGAAAGCTGGAGGGGATTTCAAAAAAGGGATCAAGCGAATTATGTATTGTTTTTACATTTCGAGTTATCCGGTGCAGGTTATGCAATCTGTTTTTGGTGTAATCACTCACTGTCCATACCGTCATGTATTTCCGGATAAACCATTTTTTCCAAACAGGGAGACTTCTCCATACCTCTGTTCCATGTGCGATCATGATTATTCTCGATTGGGTGTTAAGTAACTTGATGAGAACCGAGATGGCAACCAGATGGACATGACTGATGATGACTGTGGAGGTTTTTCGCCCGGCCAGTATAGAACGCATTGTGAAGCGTAGCCTTTTTCCATTGAAACCCCTGAATTTAACTGGTGTGGTGTAATTGCTATCTGGTAAATTGTCAAATAATGAAAGCACCTGGTTGTTTCGATTGGGCAGGTCGTTGACGACTTTGGCTATTGTTCTGCATACTTTTTGGATCCCGCCAGTAGAGTCGAATATATTTAAGGCCAGAAACAAGATTTTTTGGTTGGTTTTCATCATTAAAAGTATTTATGGTATTCACCATAGGACTGATTTGAATAGTGATAAGGGTTTGCAGTGGGCATTTGGTTATAAAGGTCATTTCGGAAACGATCATCCTCATAGTCATTCAAAATGATGGCAAAGTTGGATAGACCAAACTGCTTTTGCAGCGCTGCCGGGCTTAATATGGATTCTTGTCTGGATACACCATACCGCAATATAAAAAGGTTAATGTCTGACAGATTGATCAGTGGTTTGCCATCTGCTACAATGCCTACCGGTGCTGAATCCAGGATGATAAAATCGTAAGTGTTCCGGAATCCATTAAGTAATAATTCCATTCTCGGATGCAGCAGAAGTTCTGAAGGATTTGGCGGTACAGGGCCGGAAGGAATGAAGTCAAAGTTGGCCATCTGTGTCTTTTTTATAATCTGATGTAAATCGCATTGGCCGGAAAGATACTTGCTTAAGCCATCCACGTTGCTCAATCCAAAACACTGATGTAAGCGTGATTTTCTCATATCGGTCGCGATTAATAAGACCTTTTTTTGCATCATATTTATCGAAGCCGCCAGGTTGAGGGATACAAAAGATTTGCCCTCTCCCGGTGCTTCGGACGTGATACAAATAATTTTATTCTTTTTTCCTGAGGCCATGAAGCTCAAACCCGTCCGAATAGATCTTATCGATTCTGAAAAAATAGATCTGGGTTGATCCAGAATCGAAACTTTTTCCGTGTCTGTTTTTGGGCTGCACTTTCTGATCACACCCAATACGGGTACCTCAGTATAATTTTCGATGATCTTTGTGTTGTATACATATGGGTTTAGCACACGGGATGCAATAAATAGTAGTGTGCTGAGAACCAGGCCTGCGATTGCGCATAGTGTATACACATTTCCCGGTACTGGTGCCGTGATTTCCATAGGTAGGTAGGCGTGGTCAATAATTGTGGCGGCAGGGGTGATCGAGGCCCTCGAAATTTGAGCTTCCAGTTTTTTTTCGGATAAGAACTCATGTATTTTTCTGTCAACCTCAAATTGTGATTGTAGTTTTACGAATTCACGTTCCAGGGCGGGCAGTGTAGCCATGTTCCTGCGAATGCTATCAATCGTTTTGTTCAGTAACCCCATTTTTAAGCGGTCGTCCTTTATCCTGGTCTCAGTGGTTTTTTTGATCAGTAAACCCGTTGCTCTGATTTCTTCTTCTATGTTTTTTACAATGACCAGTTTCGAGGTATAGGATTTCAACAGAACCTTTTTTCTTGCAACGGCATCATTGTATTTCATGATCAATGTATTCAGAACGGGTTCGTAGGACTCTTGAAAACCTATCTCCAGAATTCCGTCATCATCTGGATTTTTGAGCTGCCCCTTAAACGAGGTGGTCATGGCAGTATTGAGGTCCAGTGTTTTTTTTTGCGTTTCCAGCTGAGCGAGTCTAAGAGTTGTGGCCTCTATGTTGGATGATATGTTAAGAACCTTATTCTTTGTTTTGAAGGTCTCTATATCAGTTCCCGACTCCCTGACGGCATTCGACATTTCTATCAATAATGAATTGACGAATTGTTCTGTCTGCATGATCGATGAGGAGCGCTGTGACTTGTCAAAACTCAGGTACTCGCGTAGTACCGTATTTAACAGGTCTTTGGCAAAATAGGGGTTATGATCAATGAACTTTAAACTTAGAATATTCGTCGCCGGGGTCTCCTCTATGCTGAGGCGTTTGAGGATGCTTGTCAGTTTTTGTTCGATGTCGTTAAATCTGAAAAGGTACTTCTGATTGCCGATTACACTAGGTTTATGAATGATGAATTGATAGTCCTGAAGGGAAACCAATTGACCGTATCTGAAGATGGAGGTATGTTCGATGCTGCCGTGAGGAAAAGACAAGCTGTATTTGCGGTCGTCAATGGGTGTATATTCAATTGCAGCTCCGTCATATTTGGTGCATTTGATTACCTGAATGGATAAGGGCCGAAAAGGATAGAGTTCTGCGTAACGGAACTTTTCCCTTTTTAAAAATGACACATCCTGGTGCAGGATGTGGAGTGCTTTCATCATCACTGTCCTTGATTTTATCAAGAATTTCTCTGACTCAACCTTGTTACTTCTGTCATAAATATTTTTTAATGAAGTCAGTTCAGAGAGTTCCGAACGCCTGTCTTCAATATTTGCACATGCAGCTGTTAAGTAAATTGGCTCGCGGTAGTACAGGTAAACTGTTCCAACTAAAAAAGTAAGGATTAATGACGCTAGCAGCCAGTACCATCGGCTGAAAATCGCGGTGCCGATTTTTGCATAGCTAATCTCATGCTGAATAAGGTTACCAGAATTGGTGGTTTGTCTCCGTGTGATCAAGTGTTAGATTTTTGGGATTAAATTCAAATTCTTGAAAAGAAATTTAGACCTCATTACTAATGATAAATATTTTGAATTTTTCTCCAAAGATTTTATTATTATCATATAAATTTTGTTTGTATTGTTGTTTGTATTTTATTATCATTGCTGCAAATATATTTAATCTCAATGAGAGTAACAATAATCACTGCAGTTTTAAATAACGTAAGCTATATTCAGGAGTGCATGACTTCAGTTAGTGAACAAGGCCACATGGATTTGGAGCACATTATTGTCGACGGTGGATCGAATGATGGTACCCAGGATGTTGTCGAAACGCACAAAACACATCATACCCGATTTGTCAGTGAAGCTGATCTTGGAGTTTATGATGCATTGAATAAAGGAATTTCAATGGCGACTGGAGAACTTATTGGTGTTCTGGGTGCCGATGATCTGCTTGCAGACGATACCGTCATCTCGCATATGGTTGAATATGTCGAGAAATATCATTGTGATGCTGTTTATGGACACCTGAATTTTGTTTCCAGAAATAATAAAGGAAAAATAGTAAGAAAATGGAGGTCAAGCCAGTACAGTCCTGGCAGCCTTGAAAAAGGATGGATGCCACCGCATCCTGCTTTTTATGTGAAAAAATCTGTATTGACAGGTATTGTTTATTCGCAGGGTTTTGGAAGTTGCGGAGACTACGATTTTTTGTTGCGGATATTGTACCGCAATCGTATTAAAGCCATATTTGTCAATAAGTTGGTTGTCTGCATGAGGACAGGCGGCATGAGCAATGGTTCAGTTTCAAATAGAATCGGGGCTTTAATTAATGATTATAAAATACTAGTTCACCATCGAATACCGAATCCATTGTTGGTGGTTTTTATGAAAAAAATAGTGAAACTGAAACAGTATTGTTAAGGTCATTTCCTTGCAGGGCGTATCGTTGATAGTTTAATATCGGTACTTTTGCAGGGAACAAAACGAGTAAAATGAAGATTGCAATCAATGGCTTCGGGAGAATAGGGCGTAATTTTTTGCGTGCCGCCATCAGTAGAAATTTAAATATTTTGGCTATCAATGATTTAGGCGATCCCGCAACATTAGCACACCTATTCAAGTATGACAGTGTTCATGGTAAATTTAAAGGAGATGTAACGTTTGATGCGGGTAATCTAATCATCAACGGCGTTAAAATTGCTGTTTACAATGAACCTGATCCAAAGAAACTTCCCTGGGCGGAACTGAATATAGACCTTGTATTAGAATCTACCGGTAAATTTGCCAGCAGAATCGGCGCAGAGCAGCATTTGACAGCAGGAGCCAAACAAGTGCTCATCTCAGCTCCCTGCGGTGACAAGGATGTTCAGATGATTGTTCTTGGTGTAAATGATGATCAGGCAGATCTAAGTTGCCCCGTGCTATCCAGTGCCTCCTGCACGACCAATAATGTGGCGCCAATGGTGAAAATATTAGATGACAATTGGGGTATCCTCAATGGATATATTACAACTGTTCATTCTATGACGGGTGACCAGAACTTGCATGATGCCCTTCACAAGGACCTGAGAAGGGCAAGAGCTGCATCAGCTTCCATTATTCCGACAACAACCGGTGCGGCAAAAGCGGTGACCAGTATTTTTCCTCATTTGGATGGGAAGCTGGGGGGTGCAGGAATCAGGGTGCCTGTTTTAAACGGATCGCTGACAGATTTTACCTGCATTCTGAAGGTGAAAACCACAACACAAGAAATTAATAAGGCGTTTAAAAGGGCGTCTGAACATGAGATGTCTAAAATTCTTGAATATACCGAGGACCCTCTTGTTTCTGTCGATGTCATTGACAATGAACACTCCTGCGTTTTTGATAGCAGGCTCACTTCAATAGTTGGTGATTTGGTGAAGGTGGTCGGATGGTACGATAATGAATCTGGTTATTCAACGCGTTTGGTTGACCTGGTAGAGCGCATTATTGCGCATCGACATTAGTTTAATAATTTTTGTCGTTTCCATACTGACATCCGCTAATGCTTCTTATATTTGACGCAATGCTATCCAAACAAACAAGAATAAATAAAAGATGAGAACAATAGATCAATACAACTTTGCTGACAAAAAGGCCTTAATCAGAGTAGACTTCAATGTCCCTTTGGATAAGGATTTTAATATTACTGACGATAAGCGCATGCGCGCTGCTTTGCCTACGATTAACAAAATATTAAATGATGGTGGAAGTGTGATCTTGATGTCCCATCTTGGAAGGCCTAAAGGTGGTCCGGAAGATAAATATTCGTTGAAGCATATCCTTGGCGATTTATCAAGGATGCTGGATCTGGAAGTGAAATTTGCTGATGATTGTATTGGTACGGAAGCGGAAGACAAAGCAAAGAATCTGGTTCCCGGACAAGTGTTGTTGCTTGAAAACCTGCGTTTTTACAAAGAAGAAGAAAAGGGCGACCGTGATTTTGCTGAAAAGCTAGCCGCTTTGGGAGATGTTTATGTAAATGATGCATTCGGGACTGCGCACAGGGCACATGCTTCTACAGCAATTGTTGCCGAGTTTTTCCCTAATGATAAATATTTTGGTTATTTGATGGCAGAGGAATTAAAAAATGCCGAGAAAGTTAACCATGGCGCTGAAAAGCCGTTTACAGCCATTATGGGTGGAGCGAAGGTCTCTGATAAAATTCTATTAATAGAAAGTTTGCTGGATAAGGTAGATAACCTGATCATTGGCGGAGGAATGGCCTATACTTTCGCAAAAGCGCAGGGTGGTGAGATCGGAACCTCTCTTTTAGAGGCAGACCGTATGGCGCTTTGCCTGGAGTTGCTGGACAAAGCAAAAGCCAAGGGTGTGAATTTGATTTTGCCTGTTGACACGGTGATTGCGGATAAATTTGATAATGAAGCAGAAAAAGGAACCGTTGATTCTGGTCAGATTCCTGCGGATTGGATGGGTTTGGATATCGGGCCAAAAACAATAGCCTTATTTGCTGAAGTAATTGCCGGTTCAAAAACATTGCTGTGGAATGGTCCGATGGGTGTATTTGAAATGGCCAATTTTGAGCAGGGTACCCGTGCTATTGCAGATGCGGTCGTAGCCGCTACACAGGAAAATCAAGCATTTTCTTTGATTGGCGGGGGTGACTCTGCAGCTGCAATTGCGAAGTTCAATTTGGAGGATAAAGTGAGTTATGTGTCTACCGGTGGTGGTGCTTTACTTGAGTATATGGAAGGTAAAGAGTTGCCTGGTGTGAAAGCTATAAATGAGTAGTCAACTGACTCATTATTAAGGCAGGCGTTCCATTTTTTGGGACGCCTGTTTCATTTTACCACAATCTCCCACCCTTGAAATCGGGTCCGTTTGTGGTAAAAATGGGTAATTTGCGATTGATTTTATGTGTGGAAAACTTTTTGTGGTAGAATGTGGTAAAAAGTGGTAGAAGTACCTATTTTTACACTACATAAAAAGTGTGCATATAGAAATGGTTCAACTGTTAGGAGAATTTGATTGTAAATTAGATGCGAAGGGACGCCTGATGGTGCCTTCGAGTCTGAAAAAGCAATTGCCCGACGTTGAGCAAGAGGGACTTGTGATCAATAGGGGTTTTGAAAAGCATCTGGTGATTTATCCGAAGAAAGTCTGGGAAAAGATCGTCGCTGATCTAAGTACATTGAATCCCTACGAACCAAAAAACAGAGAATTTATCCGTCTTTTTACCCGGGGTGCTACAGAACTTACGCTGGATGCTGCCGGACGTGTCAATTTGCCGAAATCCTTACTGGAATCTGCGGGTATCGAGCTGAATGCAGAGCTGGTGCTTGCTTGTCAGATCGATAAAGTGGAAGTGTGGTCTAAAAAGGCATATGACGCCTTATTTGATCAGGACCCTGCGGATTTTGCTTTGCTTGCTGCTGAAGTGATGGGTGGAAAAAACAGGAGGGACCATGGAGAATAATTATCATGTTCCGGTGCTTTTGCAAGCCTGCATTGATGGTCTGGATATTAAGCCTGATGGCGTTTATGTAGATGTTACTTTTGGCGGCGGTGGACATTCCAGGGAGATCCTTCGTCATCTTGATAAAGATGGTGTATTAATCGCGTTTGACCAGGATCCTGATGCGCAAAGAAATAAAATAGACGATCCCAGATTTCATTTTGTTGACCAAAATTTTGCCTTCCTCAAAAATAACCTCAGGTTATTGGGTTATAAAAAGGTGGATGGTATTTTGGCTGATTTGGGTGTGTCTTCCCATCAGTTTAATGAGCCTGACAGAGGGTTTTCGACCCGCTTTGAGTCTGAACTGGACATGAGGATGGCCCAGCAGGGCGAATTGACTGCTAGCAAAATTTTGAATACCTATACCGAGAGCCAGCTCCATAAGATTTTTGGAATTTATGGAGAAGTTAAAAATGCAAAATCACTGGCTGGTAGCATTGTCCGCGGAAGGGTGGAGCATCCAATAGCTACACTGTCGGATTTTAAGCAGGTGATTGCCGCACATATACCAAGAGGAAAAGAAAATAAATATATGGCCCAGGTTTTCCAGGCCCTGAGAATTGAAGTTAACGATGAAATTGGTGTGCTTGAAAATTTTCTGCTACAGGCTGCGGATGTTTTGAGCGTTGGCGGTCGCTTGGTTGTCATGTCCTACCATTCGCTGGAAGACAGGCCGGTTAAGAATTTTTTGGCTAAGGGCAAATTAAAAGGAGAGGCGGACAAAGATTTTTTTGGAAATGAATTAAAGCCATTCAAACTGATTACCAGAAAAGCTGTGGTTGCTGAGGATGATGAGCTGGTACTCAATAGCAGGGCGAGAAGTGCCAAATTAAGGGTGGGGGAAAGGTCATGAACAATAAATTTAGAGCTGAGCTGAATGAGGAATCTGAAGCCGATGAACCAATCGAAGTAAAGAAGAAAGAGGGGCCTCAAATTGAAAATTTATTCTTCAGGAAATTGTTTACTGAAGGGGTAATTACCAAAGAGACCGCAACTCAAATGCTTCCTTTTTTGATTTTTCTTTCTGTATTGTCTATGATTTACATTGCAAACAGTCATATGGCGCTGAAGAATATCAGGAGTATAGATCAGCTTAACAAAGAAGTTAAAGAGTTGAGCTGGGAATATAAGTCCCTTAAAGCGGATTTGATGTTTAAAAGCAAGCTTACGGAGGTCGCTAAAAAAGTCGATACACTGGGAATTAAAGAATTAACGGAACCGCCGAGAAAATTAATAGTCAACATTGATCAATAATGAGTATTAGAACAAACATATTGCTCCGTGTCTACATGTCTTTTGGACTGATAGTACTGCTTGCCGTGGCGGTGCTCGTCAGACTTTGTGATGTACAGTTTGTGGAGGGGCATAAGTGGCGTGCCATGGCTGACAGTCTCTCCACCAAGTACGTCTCTGTAGAGGCCGCACGTGGCAATATTTATTCTGTAGACGGCAGCCTGTTGGCCACTTCTATACCTGAATATGAGCTGAGAATGGATATGCTGGCAGGTGGTATTGCAGACGATAAGCTGTTTTACGGTAAGGTGGACTCCCTGGCCAGCAGTCTGTCTAAATTTTTTAAAGACAAGTCAGCCAAGGAATACTCACGCTACTTGCGCGCTGCCCGACGCGACAGTGTCCGATATTTGCTCATCAAAAGAAAAATCGGCTATCAGGAGTTAAAGACAATTCGTTCATTTCCTTTAGTTAACGTTGGAAAGTACACAGGAGGTTTGATTGCCGTTCAGCAAAATAAACGAATACTGCCGTTCAAATATCTTGCTGCCAGAACGATTGGCTATAAAAATGAAAATGTGAGCAATGGTGTTGGCCTGGAAGGCGCTTATGGAGAATATATTAATGGTGAAACGGGAAAAAGGCTCGTGCAGAGAATCTCTGGCGGAATATGGATGCCGGTGAACGATGAGGCCGAAGTTGCACCGAAGGAAGGTGCCGATATCATTTCTACCATTGATATTAACATGCAGGATTTGGCGCAGAGCGCGCTTGAAAAGCAGCTGATTGCCAGCGATGCGCATCATGGGGCTGTTATTCTAATGGAGGTTGCTACCGGAGAAATCAGAGCGATTGCCAATTATACGAAGGTGGCTAAAGGCGAGTACAAAGAAACATTCAACTATGCGATTGCCGGTAACCAGGATCCTGGATCGACTTTTAAGCTGGCATCCTATATGGCTTTGCTGGAAGACAATAAAGTGGACACAAATTCTATGATCGGAACGGGTAACTATCAGGTTCCTGGGAAATTGATTAAAGATTCACATGGAAGTATTGGGGTAGTAACTGTAAAAAAAGCATTTGAAGAGTCCTCCAACGCAGCTATTGCACAAATGGTCAATACGCACTATAGAAATGACCAGTCCGCATTTACTGATCATTTATACAGGTGGCATTTAAATGAAAAACTTGGCCTTCAGATTCCCGGAGAGGCTCAGCCAAATGTGAAGAATCCAAATAATAAAAGCTGGAATAAAAACATGACACTTCCTCAGATGGCTTATGGTTATGAAATGATGCTCACCCCGTTGAAGATGCTTTCATTTTATAATGCCGTGGCCAACAACGGTAAATATGTAGCTCCAATATTTGTAAAGGAAATCAGGAAACTGGGCAATCCGATTGAGCAATTTAAGGCCAGGGTAATCAATGAGAAAATCTGCTCTGATGCAACTTTAGGGAAGCTGAGGTCCATGTTGGAGGGCGTGTTCACTGAAGGTACTGGTAAAAGTCTGGCTTCTAAATTTTATAAAATTGCGGGCAAAACCGGTACGGCACAGGTTGCAGACGGTAAATATGGATATGCTAAAAAGCAATATCAAAGTTCTTTCTGTGGTTATTTTCCTGCTGATAAACCCAAGTATTCCTTGATAGTGGTGATCAATGAACCCAAAGGAGCGTATTATGCTGCGCTTGTAGCTGGTCCCCCGTTTAGAGAGATCGCCGACCGGATTTATTCCAGAGACGCAGAGATGTTTGATAAAGTGGAAAACCATTTGGTTGGCAATACCCAGAATCCAGAAGCGAAATCCAGTAACAGCAAGGTTGTAAAAAAGATTTATGGCTCTTTCGGCATCAGGGCTTTATATGCTTCCAAAACGGATAAGTCCAATCCTGTAGATACCAACAATGGTATTTCTTATGAGGAATTTGAGACGGCTAAAGGAATCATGCCAAATGTAAAAGGAATGGGGTTAAAGGACGCGCTCTATATTCTTGGTAACGCCGGATTAAAAACCCGGGTAAAGGGGAGTGGAGAAGTTATAGGTCAGTCTATTCTAGCAGGCAGCAAGATTGGTAAGGGACTATTGGTACAAATTGAATTACAATAAAATGCAGTTACAGGAATTACTATACGGGGTAGCTATAACCAGTCTTGTGGGGTCAACCAACAGGGAGGTGGAAGCGCTTGCTTTTGATTCACGTGCAGTGCGTAGTGACTTTGCCTTTTTTGCAATCAACGGTACACTATCAGATGGACACGATTATATCACAACTGCAATTGAAAAAGGTGCTTCAGTTGTAATTTGCGAGGACTTGCCTTTGGATATTGACGCTGCGGTAAGCTATATTGTGGTCGGCGATAGTTCAAGTGCTTTAGGAACCATGGCCGGGAATTTTTATGGAAACCCCTCTTCTCAATTGTCATTGATAGGTATTACAGGGACAAATGGTAAAACCACGATAGCTACACTTCTGTACCAATTGTTTAGAAGACTAGGCTATAAAACCGGATTGTTGTCCACTGTGCAGAACCATATAAATGACCAGGTGATTGTTGCGACACACACGACCCCCAATCCAATAGCGCTAAATAGCTTGCTGAAAGATATGGTCGACGCGGGCTGCACCTATTGTTTTATGGAAGTGAGTTCTCACGCAGTTGTTCAGCATCGTATAAAAGGCTTACATTTTTCCGGCGGTGTTTTTTCAAACATTACCCACGATCATCTTGATTTCCACGGTACATTCGATAAATACCTGAGCGCCAAAAAAGGATTCTTTGATTCGTTGCCCAAAACTGCATTTGCACTTACAAATAAAGATGATAGAAATGGGCTTGTCATGCTCCAAAACACCAAGGCTACAAAGAAGACTTATGCGCTTAAGCAATTGGCGGACTTTAATGCGAGAATCGTTGAGAACAGCTTTAGTGGCCTGCATCTTGATGTCGACGGGGCGGAGGTTTTCTTTAAATTAATTGGCGTTTTTAACGCATATAACTTACTGGCCGTTTATGGAACGGCATCGCTTTTAGAACAAGATCAGTTTGCCGTGCTGACAGCACTCAGCGACCTTAGTGGGGCGGAGGGCAGATTTGATTATGTGGTTTCTCCTGATCAAGTGATTGGAATTATTGACTATGCGCATACGCCAGATGCAGTACAGAATGTTTTAAGTACCATTCAAAGCATACGAAAAGGAAATGAACAAGTCATAACCGTGATTGGTTGTGGCGGTGACAGGGATAAGAGCAAGAGACCGCTTATGGCACAGGTGGCTAGTGATTGGAGTGATAAGGTGATCTTGACATCAGATAACCCCAGAACAGAAAACCCGCAGGCCATCGTCGATGACATGGAAAAAGGAATCTCACCTACCAACAAAAGAAAAACTTTGGCCATATTGGATCGAAGAGAGGCCATTAAGACTGCCTGTCACCTGGCGAAGTCGGGTGATATCATTCTTATCGCAGGGAAAGGACACGAAAAATATCAGGAGATTGGCGGAATTAGAACCCATTTTGATGATAAAGAGGAATTAAGGAAACAATTTAACCTGATCAGCTAATGTTATATTATTTATTCGAATATCTGAATCATCATTATGACTTTCCGGGGTTGAGGTTGTTTCAATATATCACCTTCAGAACCTCGCTTGCTGTAATTATTTCGCTTGTGGTAACTACAGTCTATGGTCGAAGAATTATAGACTATCTTCAGAAGATGCAGGTTGGGGAGCCAGTAAGAAATTTGGGCCTGGAAGGGCAAATGCAGAAACAAGGAACACCGACGATGGGTGGAATCATGATTCTGCTGGGGATTTTAATTCCAACTTTATTACTCGCCAATCTGTCCAATATTTATGTAATTCTAATGATTGTAACGACCATCTGGATGGGAGTGATTGGTTTTGTTGACGATTACATCAAGGTTTTTAGAAAAAATAAAGAGGGACTCGCAGGGAGATTTAAAATAGTTGGGCAAGTGGGTCTGGCACTTATTATTGGTTGGACCATGTATTTTAATCCAAACATTGTGGTGAGGCAAACTGTGGATGAAGGAGCTATTTCGAAATCTAGAGCGCCAATGGTGCTGAGGCCTAAAGGGGATGGTTTTTATTATACACAGGATGTTAAATCGACCATAACGAATGTTCCTTTCTATAAAAACAACGAGTTTGATTATGCAAAAGTACTTAAGTTTCTAGGTCCTGGGTATGAAAAATATGCTGTGTTTGTATTTCTATTGTTTGTAATTACAATTGTAACTGCTGTTTCCAATGGGGCTAATATCACCGATGGTATAGATGGATTAGCGACTGGAACCTCTGCAATTATTGGAATTACATTGGGATTGCTGGCTTATGTTTCCGGCAACACGGTTATAGCTGAATATCTGAATATCATGTATATACCAAATTCCGGAGAGTTGATGATTTTTGCAGGGGCCTTTGTAGGTGCATGCGTCGGTTTTCTGTGGTATAATTCCTACCCGGCGCAGGTTTTTATGGGTGATACAGGAAGTTTGGCAATAGGGGGCATTATAGCAGCTTTTGCTATCATGATCAGGAAGGAGCTGTTGATTCCGATTCTTTGTGGAATTTTCCTCGTTGAAAACCTTTCAGTTATTATTCAAATAAGTTATTTCAAGTATTCCAAAAAGCGATTTGGTGAGGGTAGAAGGATATTCCTGATGGCTCCTTTGCATCACCATTACCAGAAAAAGGGCTATCACGAGGCTAAGATTGTGACCCGTTTCTGGATCATTAGCATATTGCTGGCAATTATCACCATAATCACTTTAAAACTGCGATGATGGAACAGCAAAAAATAGCCATTTTAGGTGCTGGTGAGAGTGGAGTAGGTGCAGCCATGCTTGCAAAAAAGCAAGGCTTTGATGTGTTTGTGTCTGATTTTGGAACGATTGCAAGCCATTTTCAGGACAGACTTAAGTCATTGGCAATAGATTTTGAAGAGAATAAGCACAGTGAAGCCAGAATACTGGATGCTGTTGAGGTGATCAAAAGCCCTGGTATACCAGATAGTGCACCGATAATAAAGGAAATAAAGCAAAGAGGAATTCCGGTGATCTCTGAAATTGAGTTTGCAAAAAGGTATACCAAGGCAAAGACAATTTGCATTACCGGCTCCAATGGAAAAACTACGACAACGATGCTAACCTATCATATCCTGAAAAAAGCAGGGTTGAATGTGGGATTGGCTGGTAATATCGGTAACAGTTTTGCCGCATTGGTAGCTACAGAAGAATTTGACTGGTTCGTACTGGAGTTGTCTAGTTTTATGCTGGATGACATGTATGATTTTAGAGCAGATATAGCTGTGTTGTTAAACATCACTCCGGATCATTTAGACAGATACGATTATAAACTGGAGAACTATGCGGCGTCTAAAGGCCGGATCATAAGAAATCAGACAGCGAACGATGTATTTATTTTTTGCGCTGATGATGAAGAAATTCAAAAAATAATCAGCAAAAATAAAATCGTACCCAGTATGTATCCCTTTTCAATAGTGAATAGAATTGAAACTGGAGCATACCTTGACAATGCCAGCATACATATAAATATAAACCTTAACGAACCACTAATCATGTCAATTACCGAGCTAGCTCTTCAGGGCAAACACAATATTTATAACTCTATGGCTTCTGGCATAGTGGCAAAAGTATTAGACATCAGAAATGAAACCATTCGTGAGAGTATGGGCGATTTCAAAAATATAGCCCATAGATTGGAGCATGTGGCGAAGATTTCTGGTGTAGATTATATCAACGACTCGAAAGCTACAAATGTCAATTCGACCTGGTATGCGCTGGAAAGTGTTGGTGCTGAAGTGATCTTGATAATGGGAGGTGTGGATAAGGGTAATGATTATGCGATGCTTAAAGATATGGTTCGTCAAAAAGTTAAGGCGATAGTCTGCCTGGGTAAAGACAACAAGAGGATCCATCAGGCCTTTGAAGATGATGTTGACGTGATTGTTAATACTTTTTCTGCAAGTGAGGCTGTGCAGGTTGCGTATCATTTAGCTAAAAAGGGCGATACTGTTTTGTTGTCGCCAGCTTGCGCAAGTTTTGATTTATTTAAGAACTACGAGGATAGGGGTAACCAGTTTAAAATTGCTGTTAAGGAATTATAGCTATGACTTTGATGGATAAAATTCTGGACAAGACGAAAGGCGATCGATGGATTTGGCTCATCATCATTTTATTGTCGCTCATTTCCATAATGGTTGTTTACAGCTCTACCAGTACTTTGGCTTTTAAAAAGGGCATAGGAGTTGAAAAATTGCTGCTTACCAAGCATGTTATTTTTGTTTTGATTGGTATTGCGATGATTTATGTAGCCCATTTGTTGGATTACCGGTACTATGCGGGTATTTCAAAGGTTTTGATGATCATTACAATTCCACTTTTGCTATATACATTGGTTTTTAGCGGTCAAATAAATGGAGCTGCCCGTTGGGTTCAGGTGCCGGTTATTGGTTTGACCTTTCAGACTTCCGACCTTGCTAAGTTAGCACTCATCACGTTTCTGGCCAGGATGTTGACGAAAAAGCAGGAGAACATTAAGAACGTCAGGGAATCGTTTTTGCCCATCATAAGTTCAGTTATTGTGGTGTTCGGTCTGATTGCCTATGCAAATCTTTCCACCGGACTAATGTTGTTTGGTGTGAGTATTTTGCTGCTGATTATCGGACGGATTAGTATTAAACAAATTGCAATTGTATGTGGTGCAGGGTTTTTGATGATGGTTTTTTTGTTTTTTCTGGGTGGATCACGATCGAAAACATGGGAATCAAGGATCGATGCGTTTATGCATCCTGAGAAACAACATTCTGATAAGACATTCCAGTCGGATCACTCCAAAATTGCGCTGGCATCCGGTGGTTTTTTCGGGAAAGGTCCCGGTAACAGTATAGAAAAGAATTTCCTTCCGCACCCTTACTCTGATTTTGTCTTTGCGATGATTATTGAGGAATACGGCACAGCAGGCGGTATTGTTGTCATGGTTTTATACCTGGTGCTGTTGTATAGATGCATAAAAATTGTTACCCGGGCGCCAAAGGCATTTGGTGCCTTACTTGCCGCAGGCTTAAGTTTTAGTTTGACAATCCAGGCATTTGCCAACATGGCTGTTGCGGTGGGATTAGGGCCTGTAACTGGTGTGCCGCTTCCATTGGTTAGTATGGGTGGGACATCATTGTTGTTCACGAGCATTGCGTTCGGAATAATATTGAGCGTGAGTAGAGATGTAGAAGAATATGACAATAACAAAAAAGTGATTGTTGGTGAAATACCGGTAATGGCTTAAACTATAGATATGAACCCAACAAAGATAATTATTTCAGGTGGCGGTACAGGAGGACATATATTTCCTGCTATATCGATTGCGAATGCTTTGAGGAGATTAGAGCCCCAATGCGAAATATTGTTTGTGGGTGCTGCAGGCAGAATGGAAATGGAAAAGGTTCCTGCTGCCGGCTATAAAATTGTGGGTTTAGATATTCAGGGAATGCAGAGAGGATCTGTTTCCAAGAACCTTGGTCTTCCTTTTAAAATGGTGAGCAGTGTCATCAAGTCAGTCGGACTGATCAACTCTTTTAGACCTGACGTGGTAGTTGGCGTGGGCGGATATGCTTCAGGCCCATTGTTATTTGCAGCGTCATTAAAGGGAATCCCTTATCTGATCCAGGAGCAGAATTCTTATGCAGGTATTACCAATAAGTGGTTGGGCAGGAAGGCAGCGAAAGTTTGCGTTGCTTTTGACGGCATGGATCAATTTTTTCCGGCTTCAACCTTGTTGAAAACTGGGAATCCGGTAAGAAAAGACGTAGTAAATATTGTTGGTAAGCATCATGCTGGTGCTGAAATGTTGAAGCTTGACCCCCTAAAGAAAACGATACTGGTCACAGGAGGTAGTTTGGGAGCTGGTACATTGAATAAAAGTTTGGAAAAGCATCTTTCAGAACTCATTAAGCAGGATATCCAGGTGATATGGCAAACAGGTAAATTTTATTATAAAGGTATTATTGAGCGACTTGGGAATAATTTTCACCCGAACATATGTATTCTGGAGTTTTTGAATAAGATGGATATGGCTTATGCAAGTGCGGACGTAATCATATCAAGGGCGGGAGCTGGTACGATTGCTGAACTTTGCCTGATCAAAAAGCCCGTCATCCTGGTCCCTTCGCCAAACGTAGCGGAAGACCATCAAACAAAAAATGCACTGGCCTTAGTGAAGAATGATGCAGCAATCTTGATTGCCGATCAGGCTGCAGAAGAGGTGCTGGTTTCTGAAGCAATAGCTTTGATTAAAGATGAGACGCGCAAAAAGGTGCTTTCTGAAAATATAGGGAAAATGGCATTAAGTGATGCAGATGACCTAATCGCAAAGGAAATAATGGGTCTCAGAATGAAGGGAGGAAATCGTTGATGGAACTGAAGAACATAGAACAAGTTTATTTCATTGGCATTGGGGGTATAGGAATGAGCGCAATTGCCCGTTATTTTTTATACAGGGGTTGCAGGGTTTCTGGCTACGATAAAACAAGAACTGTTTTAACCACAGCCCTGGAAGGAGAGGGCATTGCGATATCTTATACAGATCTTGAGTCAGAGATACCAAAACACTTTCAGGTAAACTCTAACAAGTCTTTGGTAGTCTATACACCAGCAATTCCCAAGCAGTGCCTGATATTCAATTATTTCCTGAACCAGGGTATCAAGCTTTGGAAGCGCTCGGAAGTTCTTGGCATTATCAGCCAGGATCAATTCTGCATTGCTGTTGCCGGTACACATGGAAAAACGACTACGTCAAGCATAATTGCTCACATTCTTACTGAAACCGGATTCGGTTGCACAGCTTTTTTAGGTGGAATAGCGACCAATTATAACAGCAATTTTTTAATTGGAAAAAATAATGTGGTTGTTATCGAAGCAGATGAATATGACCGGTCATTTTTGACACTTCATCCTGATATTTCAGTGATTACATCTATGGATGCTGATCATCTGGATATTTATGGCGATGCGTCCCAATTGCGTTTGTCTTTTCAACTGTTTGCTGCCCAGCTTAAACCGGGAGGAACGCTTTTTGTTAAAGATGGTTTACCTATTAACGGACTCAGCTACGGTTTAGGTGATCGGCCTTCTTCAAATGCAAAAAATGTCAGGGTTGAAGGTTCGAATTTTGTCTTTGATTATTTTGACGGATCAACTCAGATCGATGCTGTTAATCTGATGCTTCCCGGTATCCACAATGTGGAAAATACAGTAGCTGCAATAGCTGTAGCACTAAAAACAGGAATCGATGGAGAGGCTATAAAAAGAGCCATAGCAAACTTTAAGGGCGTAAAAAGAAGATTTGAATACGTTGTTAAATCCGAGGATCATATTTATATAGACGATTATGCTCATCATCCAAAGGAACTAGAGGCGTGTTTCAACGCAGTAAGACAGATATACCCGAATAGAAAGCTCACTGTGATTTTTCAGCCACATTTGTTTTCCAGAACGAAGGATTTTTTAAATGAATTTGCAGAAATATTAGGCACTGCGGATGATCTCATCCTTCTTGAAATTTACCCTGCGCGTGAACAGCCTATCGAAGGTGTTAACTCCAGTGTATTGCTCGATAAGATACACATGCAAGACAAGTGCGTTTGTGCTAAAGATGAGCTTTTGAAAATAATAAAGATAAAAAATCCAGAGTTGCTATTAACTGTTGGTGCTGGCGATATTGATACATTTATTGTTCCTATTAAAACCCTGTTGACAGATGCTTAAGCGAATGAAATGGGCTTTAATTTTTAAATGCTTCGCCTGGGTGATTGGGCTGGCGGGGACTGTAGTGCTTATGAGTTTCATCAGTATTAAAAAGCATAAGATTGCAGTTTCCGAAGTTAAAATACTTATACCAGGAGCCGATAATTTTATAGAGAGAGAAGAGATTAATTCATTGTTGAAACAGAGTCACGGACCTTTGGTAGGATTGAAACTGTCTGAGATAAACCTGGAAAAAATAGAGCGGAATATTAAGAACAATCCCTACATCGCTTTTGCAACAGTTTATGCCGATATGGACGGAATTATCCATGTAGAAATAAAGCAACGACAACCGATATTAAGAGTTATAAATGCGAGTGATCAGGATTTTTACATCGATAAGAACGGTTTAAAAATGCCAGTATCTCCAAACTTTACGGCAAACGTGCTGGTTGCAAACGGTAGGATACTAGAGCATTTTAGTGGTAAGGTTGATACATTGATTACGAAAACAGCAAAAGATCTTTTTGAGACAGCTTTGTTTATAAAACAGGACAGCTTATGGGATGCTCAGATTGAGCAGATTTTTGTAAACAACAAGAATGATATCGAACTCATTCCAAGGGTTGGTGATCAAAGAATCATACTTGGGAGCGCCGATTCACTTGAAATAAAAATGCGGAATTTGTTGGCCTTCTATAAACAGGCAATGCCTAAGGTTGGATGGAATGTTTACAAAACCATTAATATAAAATATACCAATCAAATTATCTGCGAAAAATTGAAAGTAGATTCTTTGCTTTTGGGTGTGGAAAACAAAGAAAATAATCAGAATATTGAATCGGGAGTATCATCAGCTCAGGATTCAGCTAATAAAGATATATCTAGAAAAACAAATATTAAACTCAACAAATCAATTTAGTTATGGGCAAAGACAAAATAACCACTCAATCTCCAATCGTTGTTGGATTGGACATTGGTACCACTAAAATTTGCGTGATTGTGGGCAGAAGAACGCAACATGGGAAAATAGAAGTATTGGGGATTGGGAAGGCAGAATCAGCTGGTGTAACTAGGGGAGTAGTCTCAAATATTCAAAAGACCGTACAAGGGATTTCACAAGCCGTCGAACTCGCCAGTGGGCAATCCAACGTGGAAATTCGCGTTGTTAACGTAGGTATAGCTGGTCAGCACATCAAAAGCTTGCAACACAGGGGTATTCTGACGAGAAGAGAATTAAATAACGAAATTGGCAAAAAAGACATCGATAAGTTGATCGATGATATGTTTAAACTGGTGATGCCGCCCGGAGAGGAGATCATACATGTACTGCCACAGGAATTTACCATAGACAATGAGCCCGGAATCAAAGATCCGATTGGTATGGCTGGGGTGAGACTGGAAGCAAATTTCCATATTATTTCAGGTCAGGTCACGGCTGTTAAAAATATCATGAGGTGCGTTACAAATGCGGGCTTACAGACCCAGGAACTCATTCTCGAACCTCTTGCTTCTTCAGAATCGGTGTTGAGTGACGAAGAAAAAGAAGCTGGCGTAGCCTTGGTGGATATAGGTGGCGGTACTACTGATATTGCCATATTTCATGAAGGCATTATCAGGCACACAGCGGTTATTCCATTCGGTGGAAATAGCGTGACTGAAGATATTAGAGAAGGATGTTCTGTAATGCGAAACCAGGCTGAATTGTTAAAAACCAGGTTTGGTTCAGCGCTTGCAGAGGAGAACAAAGAAAATGAGATCATTTGCGTACCAGGATTGAGAGGCAGAGAACCTAAGGAAATATCGGTTAAAAATCTTGCATACGTAATTCAGGCGCGAATGGAAGAAATAATTGAGCACGTATATTATGAGATCAAATCTTCTGGTTATGAGAAGAAACTTATTGGTGGCGTGGTCATAACCGGAGGAGGAGCATTGCTAAAACACCTTTCTCAGTTGGTGGAGTATGTAACTGGTTTGGATTGCCGAGTGGGATATCCAAATGAGCATTTGTCTAAATATGAAGATATGCCTAAGACCATATATGATGACCTGAAAAGTCCGATGTATGCAACCAGTGTGGGTTTATTAATCAAGGGCATTCAAAAGGCGGAAGAATTGCTGGAAGAAATGAAGCAACCAGGCGTCTTTGTAGAAAGACCCAAAGACAAAGAGAAAGTGAAGCGTTCGGGTGGGGGGTTGTTTGATAAACTTCTTGCTAAGACTAAAGATTTCATCAAGGATGATATGAACGTGAGCGATGAGGATTATATAAAACCTTAGTATTTTTCAACAAATTGTGATTTTTCCACATTATTAACACTTGTGGAAAAGCCCTGTTAAAAAAGTCTTAATATTACATAGAGAGATGAACAGGTAAAACGAATTTTTAAATAACTGATTCATAAAGATATGCAGTTCGAAATGTTAAAAGATAAGTCATCAATTATCAAAGTAATTGGTGTTGGTGGCGGTGGTGGTAATGCTGTAAACCATATGTATCGTCAGGGAATTACAGGAGTTGATTTCATTATCTGTAATACTGATGCTCAGGCACTGGAATCCAGTCCGATCCCAAATAAGGTTCAATTGGGAGCTAGTTTGACGGAAGGAATGGGTGCGGGTTCTATCCCTGAAGTGGGAAAAAATTCAGCCATAGAGAATATTGATGATATCAAGCAAATGCTGGGCAGTACCACGAAGATGCTGTTTATCACAGCAGGAATGGGGGGCGGAACCGGAACTGGTGCAAGTCCCATTATTGCCAAAGCAGCGAAAGAACTGGACATTCTGACGGTAGCGATCATCACGACCCCATTTGCCTTTGAGGGAAAAAGGCGTAAAATGCAAGCTAATGACGGATTGGATGAACTTAAAAAATACGTAGATTCTTATTTGGTCATTTCCAACGATAGATTACGTGAGATTTTTGGTAACCTGACATTGGGTTCTGCATTTGCACAGGCAGATGATATTTTAACTACTGCAGCCAAAGGTATAGCGGAAATAATAACCGTTCCCGGCTACATAAATGTGGATTTCAAGGATGTGCGTACTGTCATGAAGGAAAGTGGGGTTTCCATTATGGGTAGTTTTGCCTGTGATGGAGAAAACAGAGCGCTGAACGCGGTAGAAGGTGCCTTGGCATCTCCTCTTCTTAAGGACAATGAGATCGAAGGAGCCCGATATATTTTATTAAACATCAGTTCGGGTTTGCGGGAAGTGACAATGGATGAGGTGACAATAATCACCGATTACATTCAAGACAAAGCGGGTCTTTCAGCAGATCTAATTTGGGGTAACTGTATTGATGAAAATTTAGGGGATAAACTCTCTGTAACCATCATTGCCACTGGCTTTCAGACCAAGGAGCAGCGTGAAGAGGATAAAAAAAATGTAAAGAAAATATCTTTACTTACACCCGAAGAAGCGCCATTGGTTAAACCGGTTGAAGTGGTGAATTCGTTTATCGTACCTCAAAAAAATGAAACCAGCTTTCATGAACCAACATTGAAAGTTAAGGAAGGAACTAAACAATCTGATCTATTTGGAGATCTTTTTAATGCCAACAGAGGTAGAATAATCGAAGAGCCAGAAAACGCACTAATTAAACACACTTTAATAGATGAGACAGAAACTGTGGATCTGGAAAATAAACAAGATTCGGGCTTTGAATTTGAAATAAAAGTTGCTGAAACAGATTTTGTTTTTGAGAATCCTGTGACGGTCTTTAATAATGATGTCGAGCCTCAGGCAGAGGACATACTGGTGGCTGGCGCTGACGATGACAAAAGCGATGACTCTATAGAGGACCAGCTGAAGAAATCGAAAGAAAGAATACTTAGGTTAAAGGATTTAAGTATGAAGTTAAGAACCAGTAATGGCTTGCAGGAATTGGAGAGCGAGCCGGCTTATAAGCGTAAGCAAATGCAATTGCAACAGGTTCAGCATTCTTCTGAATCTCAAGTCTCAAGATTTACACTCAGCAGTGACGAGGACGGATCTACAGAAATAAGGCCTAATAATTCTTTTTTACATGACAATGTTGATTAACTATTTTCCAGTTTGAATACAAAAGCCTTAGTAAATTCTGCTAAGGCTTTTTGCTGTAAAAAAAGGAGAAGTAGTTCACTAATTGCTTATCAGCTCTCGAAAGCTTAAATTTGCAATAAATAAAAAAACCTAATATATATAACATTGGATATTTTTGAAAAAATAGCGAAGCACATGGGCCCAATAGGGCAACATCAGAAATGGTCTCACGGATATTTTTCATTTCCTAAGCTGGAGGGCGAGATTGCCCCGCATATGAATTTTCGTGGTAAAACGCATTTAGTATGGAGTTTAAATAATTATCTGGGACTGGCAAATCACCCCGAAGTCAGGAAAGCGGACGAAGAAGGAGCGGCGAAGTTTGGTATGGCCTATCCTATGGGCGCGAGAATGATGTCCGGCAACTCTAAGTATCACGAACAATTGGAGCAGGAGCTTGCTTCATTTGTAGGTAAGCCCGATGCCTTTCTTTTGAATTATGGCTACCAAGGCATGGTTTCTATAATAGATAGTCTTGTTGATAGAAATGATGTAATTGTCTATGATGGCGAATCACATGCCTGTATCATCGACGGTTTACGCCTGCACATGGGTAAGCGCTTTGTTTACAAACACAATGACATTGAAAGTGCCCGTAAACAGTTAGAAAGAGCCACTAAGCTGGTTGAACAGAGCGGGGGTGGTATTTTGGTTATTACTGAAGGTGTATTCGGCATGTCAGGTGCCCAGGGAAAACTAAAGGAACTCATTGAATTAAAAAAAGATTTTAATTTCCGTTTACTGATAGATGATGCGCATGGTTTTGGAACAATGGGTCCTACAGGGGCCGGCACTCATGAAGCGCAAGATTGCATTGAAGGTGTAGACGTTTATTTTGGCACCTTTGCCAAATCAATGGCTGGAATAGGCGCATTCGTGGCCTCTTCTGAAGAGATAACCAATTTTTTTAGGTATAATATGCGTTCCCAAACCTTTGCAAAAGCATTGCCCATGCCGATGGTAATCGGTTTGCTAAAAAGGCTTGAATTGTTAAAGAATAATCCAGAGCTGCGGGAGAAACTCTGGACCATTGCCACGGCACTTCAAACAGGCTTAAAAGAGCGGGGTTTCGATCTAGGTGTCACAGATACTATGGTTACACCTGTGTTTTTAAAAGGCGAACTTTTGGAAGCCACAGCTTTAACAATGGATTTAAGAGAGAATTACAGCATTTTTTGCTCTATCGTTGTTTATCCGGTAATTCCAAAAGGCCTGATTGAATTGAGGCTTATTCCAACGGCTGTACATTCACTAGAAGATGTGCAACGCACCTTAGATGCATTTAGTGAGGTTTCTGAGAAATTGCAGAACGGATACTATAAGGATAATCAATTCTCCGCAAAGTAATTAATTCAATTTGTGAAAGGCTGCCTGAATTCCAGGCGGCCTTTTTTCATTTCTGGTATATTGCTTAAATGCCAGCAGTATGATTTGTTCACAAAGCATAATTATGTGGAAAAAAATAAGATTTTGCCCATACGCTTTGTTATTTTAAAAGTTTTATTATTAAATTAATCCTCTTACTTTAGTAAGAGAGTATTAATCAAAACCTTAAAACCTAAAAGGAGTAAATTAGCGATGAAAAAATTTAATGAAGTAAAAGAACTTGTTGCCTCTTTAGAGGCTGATGCAGACAAATTCTACAGCAAATCTAACAGTGCAGCTGGAACACGTTTGCGAAAAGGAATGCAAGACCTTAAAAGTCTAGCACAAGAAATTCGTTTAGAAGTTCAGGAAACGAAAAATAAAGGGTAGTTCCTGTTTTTTGTTCTAAAGATAAGGCGTCCCGGTAATCGGGACGCCTTATTTATGAAGTTATTTTTTTGGCTTCAATTGTTATTTTGGTCCTTAGTTCTGATGAGACTTGTACCAGGGGTAATCTCAAGTGCTCCTCACAAATCCCAAAGTGTTTTAATGCTGCTTTCGCACCAGCAGGATTTCCCTCTGCAAACATTAATCTTGTAAACTCAATCAAATCTAAGTGCAAAGACAAGGCTGTTGCAAAGTCACCATTCAGACACAACCTGATCATCTCAGATAGCTGCTTTGGTAAAGCATTTCCGATAACCGATATGACACCAACAGCACCCAGTGAGATCATAGGCATTGCTACAGGATCATCACCAGAAATAAGGAGAAAATCTTCCGGTTTATCCCTCATAATCTGATTGAACTGATCGAAGTTGCCGGATGCTTCTTTAACCGCAATGATGTTTTTGTAATCATGCGCCAATTTGCAGGTTGTTTCGGCACTTACATTACTACCAGTACGGCCCGGTACATTGTATAACATGATCGGCAGATCACTGTTTTCGCTGATCATTTTATAATGCTGGTAGATACCTTCTTGCGTAGGTTTGTTATAATACGGGCTTGCCGACAGAATTGCACTGTATCCAATAGATTCAAATTGTTTAACGCTATTGGCAATGGATACAGTGTCATTACCACCGATACCCGCAACCAGAGGCAAGCGATTGTCGTTAATCTCAGCAGTAAATTCCCATATCTTTTTCTTTTCGTCCTTATTGAGTGTTGAAGCTTCGCCAGTAGTACCCAGAGATACCAGGTATTCTACATTCCCGTCTATCAGGTAGTTGATCAGGTTTTTCAGCCCTGCGTAGTCTACCGATCCATCTGCATTAAATGGCGTAACTAACGCTACACCCGTTCCATGAAATTTTTTCATTCTTAAATTATTATTTCAACATCTCAAATAAATCACCTTCTGAAATCAGCGGTATATTTAGTTTTTTTGCCTTATCAAGTTTTGATGGACCCATGTTGTCTCCTGCCAGAAGATAGTTTAGCTTTGCTGATATGCCGCTTAATATCTTACCTCCATTGCTCTCGATCAGTTCCTTAAGCTCCTCTCTGCTGTAATTCTCAAAAACGCCCGAAATTACGAATGTTTTTCCAGTTAATTTATCACTTTGCAGCGCTATTTCATTTTCGGACACTTCGAACTGTAACCCCTGCAATTTTAGGAGTTCAATTTGGCGGAGATGCGCCTCATCTCCGAAGTACTCCAGCAGGCTTTCTGCTATCCGCTGTCCTATTTCTTCAATTGCCACCAATTCCTCTATGGAAGCCGCAATGAGCCTATCTATGTTTTTGATGCCAACCGCTAGTTTTCTTGCTACTGTTTCTCCAACGTACCTTATTCCTAGACCAAATAATACTTTCTCGAAAGGCATTTGCTTAGATTGAGTGATGCCTGTCAGCATATTCTCTATAGATCTTTCCCCGAACCGATCCAAAGTTTTGAGTTCGTCGGCCTTTTCGTGAAGAATGTATAGGTCACTGATGTGTCTGACAAGTCCCTTTTTATAAAAGGTTTCGATGGTTTCATCTCCCAGGCCATCAATGTTCATCGCCTTTCTACCTATAAAATGTTGGATTTTGCCAACAATCTGAGGTGGGCATCCTTCATCATTTGGACAGTAGAAAGCAACTTCGCCTTCTTTCCTGATCAGTTCGGTATGACACTCCGGACACAGCGATGGATAAATTACTTTTTTAGCTCCCGGATCTCTTTTATTTATATTTACATTGATAATCTTCGGGATAATCTCGCCACCCTTTTCAACAAAAACGCTGTCACCAATATGAAGGTCCAGACGGTCAATTTCGTTGGCATTGTGCAATGTCGCTCGTTTTACCGTCGTGCCTGCCAGTAGTACGGGCTTAAGGTTTGCTACAGGAGTAACAGCCCCTGTCCGGCCCACCTGATAAGTTACACGCTCCAGAATTGTTTCCACTTCCTGTGCCTTGTATTTATAGGAGATGGCCCACCTTGGCGATTTTGCTGTAAAACCCAATTCCTGTTGCTGTGCGTAGCTGTTGACTTTAATGACGATTCCATCTATATCATAAGACAGCTTGAAACGTGCATTTTCCCAATGTTTTATAAAGCCAAGTACATCTTCGATATCCTTGCTGACCCTGGTATGCTCACAGACCTGGAAGCCCCATATTTTTAGATTGTCCAGACTTTCCCAATGTGTTTTAAAGTAATTTTTATCTGTATTTAAGGAATATAAAAAACAGTCAAGCCTTCTTCTGGCAACTTCCTTTGAATCCTGCATTTTAACCGTCCCTGCTGCAAAATTTCTGGGATTGGCATAAGCTACCTCACCTAGCTCTTCGCGTTCTTTATTCAGGCGTTCAAATGCTGCTCTGTGCATAAAGATTTCTCCCCTTATTTCAAAAAGAGGAGGCACGCCTTTGTGAGTTAATTGATGCGGAATGCTATGGATTGTTTTAACATTCGCAGTAACATCATCTCCCTTTGTGCCATCGCCACGCGTCACTGCCCTCACCAATTTGGAATTTTCATAGGTCAAACTGATGGATAGACCATCAAATTTCAGTTCACATACATACTCAAAACTATCCCCGATTGCTTTTCTGACCCTTTCATCAAAGTCTTTTAAGTCAGCCTCACTATAGGTATTTCCCAGTGACAGCATAGGCCACCTGTGGTTTACTGTGACAAAGTTCTTGGTGATGTCTCCGCCGACTTTCTGCGTGGGTGAATTGGCATCTGCAAATTCCGGGTGCTCCAGCTCAAGTTGATGAAGTTCTTCAAGCTTTTTGTCAAATTCATAATCAGCTATAGTGGGCATAGCCAATACGTAATAATTATAGGTATGTTGATTAAGCTCCTTAACCAATGCATTCATTTTGTCTTTGATATCAAATAGTGACATTTAGCGAATATACAAATTAGCTATTTCTGCCAATTTAGTTTAACAATTTATTTTAGCGGTTATAATACTTGTGAATCAGTAGATTTCAACTGCGATTCAATTTCTTCAAAAACACTAAAATAAGATTCATGGATGGTTTCTTTAAAAGAATGCAGACTACGGGTTAGTAAAACCAGTTGTTCCTGACTAAAAGGATCGTCCCACAGTCGCATACATATCCGGTTCAGGGCATAGGCTATGTTTTCCAGTTTTTGGTAGCTCAAAAGATATTTTCCGGATATAAAGCCATTCAAAAAGCTGAAGAAGTTCCGGGTATCAGTTACATCGCAATTGATCAGAAACTGATCCAGCTTTTTAGGTTCTACTGCCGATAAATGGTCATAAAATGAATGAATATCAATCCTTGCATCAACAATCAACAAGTGGTCTAAGAGTAATTCCAAGGCGATATGGGCCAGAAAAAAAGGTTTTACCGGACTTCCCTCCAGCGCAGGCAATAACTCTTGCTTTAGTGCTCCCGTTTGTACCTTAAAGAATTCAGAAGAATGAAATATTGCATCTACTTGGATATGCCTCTGCCAACCCTTCAACAGGTCATAAACCTGCTCATCGTGTTCAAAAAGCTGTTTTTCTTTAAGCGGATATAAGTTGAGGTCTTTCTGTGCATTTTTTACGAGATCAGGCAAAACTACCCCCATAATGATATTTTCATTTTGGTTGTTTTTGTCAAAGTAGTAGTGCGATAGGAAATTCATTGCTTTAAAAGTAGCGATTTTTGTCCGCTTCCCTCGTTTTCAGCCCTGTTGAATTTACCTGATCCCACAGCTTTTCCTATATTTGCGCCAAAAGTATATAAGAATGACCAATTTTGTCGATGAATTACGTTGGAGAGGGATGCTGCAGGATATAATGCCTGGAACCGAGGAAAAGTTAAACGAGGGAATGACCTCTGGTTATATTGGATTTGATCCGACAGCAGATTCTTTACATGTTGGACATCTCACCCAGATCATGACACTGATTCACTTTCAACGGGCTGGACACAAGCCTTACGCCCTCGTTGGTGGTGCTACAGGAATGGTGGGAGACCCATCTGGTAAATCTGCAGAGCGAAATCTTCAGACAGAAGATATGGTGGAGCACAACCTCAACCAACTCAGAAAACAACTGACCAGATTTTTAACTTTTGAAGCAGCAGGAAATGGTGCGGTGCTGATTAACAATGCAGACTGGTTTAAAGATATGAGTCTATTTACTTTCATCAGGGATATCGGTAAGCACATCACGGTAAATTATATGATGGCCAAGGACAGTGTCAAACGTCGTTTGGAAGGAGATTCAGGACTGTCATTCACCGAATTTTGCTACCAGTTGATACAGGGTTATGATTTTTATTACTTGTGGAAACACCACAACTGCCTTTTACAGATGGGCGGGTCAGACCAGTGGGGGAATATCGTGACCGGTACTGAGCTGATCAGAAGAAAAGATGCGGGCACTGCATTTGCATTGACCACACAATTGATCAAAAAGGCAGATGGAACTAAATTTGGTAAAACCGAAAGCGGCGCCGTATGGTTAGATCCCGAAAAAACTTCTCCCTATAAATTCTATCAATTCTGGTTAAATGCCTCTGACGATGACACCAGAAAATGGATTAGGATCTTTACCCTCAAAACCCGGGAGGAAATTGAAGCCCTGGAGGTTGAGCACGATCTGGCACCACACTTAAGGATACTGCAAAAAGCACTTGCTGAAGACATCACCGTTAGAACTCATTCTGTCGCTGCTTTAGATACAGCCATTAAAACCTCTGAATTTTTATTTGGAAATGGTTCTTTGGAATTCTTTAGCACGCTAGATAACACACAGGTCATGGAAATTTTCGAAGGTGTACCTCAGTTTGAAATTTCAAAAAGAGACCTCGAACAAGGACTAGACGCTGCCACACTTTTAGCAGAAAAAACAAGTGTTGTTTCGTCTAAAGGTGAGGCAAAAAAACTGATTCAGGGTGGTGGGGTTGCTATTAATAAGGAAAAGTTAAAATCTCCTTCAGATTTGTATTCTGTCGCTAATTTGCTTAACAACAAATACATCATAGTGCAAAAGGGCCGTAGAAACTACTACCTGTTAATTGCGAATTAAGACTTTTAGTTGACCAGCAAGTTGCAGCCCCTGATGTCCGCATTGTCAAAACGTCCCAGTACTTCAAAGGACCCATCATGAAAAACACGTCCAAGATCCTGGGTCGCAAGAAACGAACAAGAATTGATGTTGGCCAGGTCGATTACATTGATTCCTCCAGTCTTGCCTTTACCGGCAGAACTCAAAGGGTCATTGGTATCTCTAAGTGAGATCCTCATCCATGGTGGGCAGTTAAAAATGCCTGCTCCTTTAGAATAACCCTGTGATAACAGTTCTGTCATGCCATATTCACTATGAATAGTTGTAATCCCAAATCCTTTTTGAAGCTGTTCATGCAGTTCCGCTCTTACCATCTCCTTACGCTTTCCTTTCATGCCACCGGTCTCCATTACAATCAGTTCCGGAAAGTCTATATGGTATTTTTCTACGAAATCCAGTAAGGCGTAGGTTACACCAATTAGAATTGTTTTTTGTTTCACAGCCTGCAACTTCATCAGTTTCAGATAGAGGTCCTCATGGTCATGTAGAAAATAGCCGCTATCTGCGTTTTTACTCTCATCCATCAGGGCATCTACCATGTAGATGAGTGAAGATCCGTCTCTCTCCAGATACGAGGGGAGTAAGGCCAATATACAAACGTCTTTCGGACTGCCATAAAATTGTTCAAATGCCCTTTTGAAACTTTGTTCGTAAACGTTCAGCCGGGTTACCAGATGCCTGCTTTGGGTCATGCCTGTCGTTCCTGAACTGCTGAAGACGATTTCTGGTTTCCTGCTGTCGCTCACAACTTCCTGCGATTTAAAAAATTCAATAGGAAGGTATGGGATTTGATCCAGCTGATTTACCTGCTCCGGTCGAATGCCAAGAAAACCAATATATTTTTGATAGACCAGACAGCGCTCAGCCTGAAACCTAAAAACTTCCAGTGCCAGTTCTTCGAACAGGGCAGGGTCGTTGATTGCGAAAATGCGGTTGATAAGGTGCTCCACAAGCGCAAAAATACGGAGAAAACTTCAATTAGGCTGATGCTTTCTTGAACAGTACTGCCTTTCTGAACTGATAGCCACAATAGCCGCTCAACCCTGCAACCACAGCACCAAGAACTGAACTAATCATAAGTACCAGCCACCACAATTTTACCCCAAACATTTCTGCAACGCGCGTGGCGAGGATATTTCCATTGGGTAAACTCTTAAACAAAGCCACTCCAGTCCAAAGCAGCAGCACTGCAAAAAAAGGCGACCACATGGCAATTTTACCGGTTTTGCCGATCAGTCCGCAGGTTACAAATGAAATCACAACAATGATCCACCAAGGTAAAACCATTTGCAATAAAAATGAAGCGATCAGAATTACAATAAACACCATAGGTTATTTTTTGGAGATTTTTAGTTTGGATATTATTCGCGCCGAAGGATCAGTAGGCGATTGCATTAAAAAGAGGTCGTACAGTTGTCCGTTTGCCCAGGTATCAATCATGTTATCATAAAACTTGCTTCCGGGATTGCCGGACTGTCCGCCCGGAAAAACGCCATGACCTTTGGGCGATTTCCCGAGTTCAATCACCATTCTCCATGAAGGGCCATTGGTTTCGCTCAAAGCGTTGATCGTCATTTTTCCGCCACCAATCATCAGGGTTTTCGATCCGAATCCAGGTATTTTAGCCAGGTGTGGCACATTGGTGTGTTTTAGATTTGCCCACTCCCAATCTTTGCCTATCGGACCATATTTTTTTTCCAGGCTGTCACACGCAAATTTAAATGATTCAAGGACAAGATCGCTTAGTGTTTCCGTAGCAGGGGTATTTACGTTGTCGATCCATTTAGAATCGGGCTCGTTGAGAATAAGTTGCACAGTGCGGTCTCTTGAAGGATATTTCATTGGAATATTGGCAACAGTGAAATCATCGTCCCAAATGTCGTATTGTAGCCGCTTCGTCCAAAGATCAAAAATACTTGCGGCCACAGCTTCGGCGTCGTAATACTTATTCCATTTTTTAACGATAGAAAAACCTTCCTTCTGTGTTGCGTTCAGTTTGCCTTCATCAATCAATTTCATTGCAGAAGGGAGCAGGTTCTGTGCATGTATGCTGTAATTATCCGTCTGCATGCGCCTGATACTGTCTGCCGTTGCATTCGTCATCACTGTTAGCCTGTCATTTATCCTCTTGCCGCGCTCATAAGGACTGAACTCCCAGTTGATGTAGTAAGGATAAGTTTGGTCAGTGGACGACTGATTGGCTGAACTGACAAAGCCCCTCGGTGGATTTTTTACCGTCGGATTCTGATCTGCGGGGATCCAGCCCTGCCAGTCATTTTTGGGATCTGAGCCGTCCATCACGAACTTACCCTGGTTCTTCCATTTCAGCGGAAATTTTCCATTCGCTGTAATGGCGATGTCATTGTCTACCGAGGCAAATATAAAATTTTGCGCAGGGGCGGTGAAGTAGGTTAAGGCCTTGCGGTAGTCGTTATAATTTTTACCGCGGTTCAGCAAGTAAAAGGTTTTGAGTTCATTGGATTTATCATGGGCAATCCAGCGCAGTGCACTGCCGACCGGAATGTTATTCGATTTCGCAAAGCTTTTAGGCTTTTCCAGATAAACTACAGGTCCATGGTGGGTATAGAATACTGTATCATTTTCTGCTGCTTCTCCCCTGATCTTAATTTTTTCGATTTGGAAGGTCGTGTTTTTCCACTGGTTATTATACCAATAACTCCTATGGGTGCTGTCTTTAAATTTGATCTGATAAAAATCAAGAATATCGGCAGCGACATTCGTTACTCCCCAGGCTATCTTTTCGTTAAATCCTATGATAATTCCAGGAGCACCAGGCAACGATACACCATAGGCATTCAGGCCCGGTGCGTGCAATTGGATTTGATACCAGATTGAAGGCAGCGACAAATCGAGGTGGGGGTCATTGGCAAGAATCGGGAATCCCGACAAGGTCTTGCTGCCGCTGAGTGCCCAGTTGTTGCTTCCTATGCCTTCTTCTTTTTCCTTTGTTCTTATATTTCCTGCAGTGATGTTACCCGGATCGGCAGGAGCTTCAGGAAGGGGCAGTGGTTTGAAATTCCATTTGGTTCCTGTTGGTATGATCGGATCTTCTTTGAAAGGATAGTCTGGAAACAGATCTTTTAAGACATCATTTCCAAATTTATTCCGGATGTTGGTCATATAAAATTCATCCGAGCCCATTGCGAGTACTGCCGACATCTGTTTTAAAAGCAAAGCGCACTTCAGCGGTGTCCAGTCTTCAGGTTTAAAATCAAGCAGTTTGTATTCTAAAGGCATTTTTGCGCCAGACAATGAATGTATGTAATCATTTATGCCTGCAGTATAGGCAAATATCATTTCTTTGGCCTGTGGGTCAGCCATCATGCCATCCATAGATTTTTGGGCGCCATAAACCATGCCCATTCTGCGCTGGTATCTGTCCAGTTCAATCGCTTTTTTACCCACCACCTCGCAAAGCCTTCCGGCAGCATACCGTGTCTGAAAATCCATTTGCCACAACCTGTGCATCGCAGTTACGTAGCCCTGTGCATAATAAGCGTCATGGTCATTTTGAGCAAAGACGTGGGGAATCATCCGGTCGTCGAAAACAATTTCAATCTTTTCGCGTGTGCCCTTCAAAACAATAGACTGATTCGGGTTTACACTTAAACGCTCCGCATTTTGCCAAAAACCAGTAAAAGGGTTTAAAAACTTAAGAAGGGGAGGGGTATCACCAAATTTTGTGTTCAATGCATAAATTAACAATATGGGGATAATAACACAAATAAGCGCTTTTGTTTTATTCATCGTGGCCTGTTTAATCGCATCACATCAACCAAACAACTGGCTGTGTATTTTCATCTGCAATTTAACATAAAACTTAACTCAATTGCAATGAAAATTGGATTTAGAGCGCTAAATAATAACCAAAATTCAGTTTGGATAAACCAAAATTTGTATTAGATTTATATAGATATTAATCAAATATAAAAATTTTCGTATGAGCAAAATGTTTACTAAAACCATCTTTACGCTTATCTTTTTATGTATCACGGGATTAGTGGTGCAGGCACAGAGCGTAATTATTAGTGGTACCGTTAAGGACAAATCCACAGGAGAAGCAATACCAGGTGCCGGAATCACAATCAAAGGTAAGGCGACAGCCACTGCTACCAATTCAACAGGTAAATTTTCTTTGACCACAACAGAAAAAGCTCCCCTCGTCGTTGTTGCTAGCTACGTGGGATACATTTCTGTGGAAAAAGAAGTGACTTCAAGCACGTCAAATCTTGATTTCGAACTGGAAGCAGGGGTAGTCCTGGGTCAGGAAGTCGTTATTTCAGCTTCGAGAACTCCAGAACGTATCCTTGAATCGCCTGTATCGGTAGAGCGGTTGGGCGCAGCCTCGCTGAGAGAAATTTCAGCACCTTCATTTTATGATGCTTTAAGTAATCTAAAAGGGGTGGAGACGAGCGCTCAGAGTTTGACTTTCAAATCGATCAATACCAGGGGCTTTAACTCCAATGGCAACACGCGGTTTAATCAGTTCGTAGACGGAATGGACAACCAGGCACCAGGACTGAACTTTTCAGTAGGCAATATCATTGGTGTCAATGACCTGGATCTGGACAACGTAGAATTACTTCCTGGTGCATCGTCTGCACTGTACGGTGCAGGTGGTATCAACGGAACGATGCTGATGACCTCAAAAAATCCATTTGATTATCAAGGGGTGAATTTTCAGCTTAAAACAGGGATCAACCATTTGAGTGATGACAATACCGGCAACCAGGAATACAAACAATTTGATATGCGGGTAGCCAAAGCATGGAACAATAAATTCGCGTTTAAGGCTACTTTTTCCTTCCTTCAGGCTAAAGACTGGCAGGCAGATAATTATTCAAACTTTGATCGCGCATCAAGAGCTGTTACGGATGGCAACAGACAGACCGATCCAAATTATGATGGCGTGAATGTTTACGGTGACGAAACCAATACGAACTTATTGTCTGTTTCCAGAAGTTTAGCTAGCGGATTCGCTGCCTCACAGCCAGCTGCATATGGTGCTTTCAATAGTCTTTTGGCCGTTCCCGGACTGGATTATAATGGTATCATTGGTGTAATTAACGCAAATCCTGCCTTTGCGGCCCTTCGTCCGGCTGTACCCCAGTTGTCCCCTTTCTTTAGATTGTTGTATGGCTTGAACAGAGGTACTACCCCTAGCCGGGATGTCTCCCGTACGGGTTACAACGAAGTAAATTTAGTTGATTATAACACACAGTCGATGAAAACATCAGGCTCAGTCCATTACCGGTTCTCGCCTACTATAGAAGCCATTGCCCAGATCAATTGGGGTACTGGAACATCTGTATATACAGGTACAGACCGTTATTCATTGCGCAACTTCAGCATTGGCCAGTACAAACTGGAATTAAAAGGCAAAGACTTTTTCGTAAGGGGATACACCACACAAGAACGTTCGGGTGATTCTTACATCTCATCTATACTTGGTACTTTCATCAACGAGAGTTATCGCCCAAGCGAAGCACGTGCAGGAGAAGCTGCGACTTCGGGCTGGTTTGCACAATATGCCCTTGCTTACTCCAATGCCCGCTCTCAGGGTGTGGACGACCAAGCCGCGCACAATGCAGCAAGAGGCGTGGCTGATCAGGGACGTTTGATTCCTGGAACGCCACAGTTTGAGGATGCAAAAACCAAAATTGTCAATACGACCATTGTCAGCACTGATTTTGACAAGAAAATCTATGGTGCCAAGTTCAATGACAAAACCAATCTTTATCATTATGAGGGTATGTACAACCTGTCGGAGGCATTGAATAACGCACTGGAAGTTCAGGTTGGTGGCTCATACCGTATTTATCAGCTGAGATCTGGCGGAACCATATTTGACGACCTGGACCAGGGTATAGACATCAATGAATATGGCGCCTTTGCCCAGGTTGGCAAAAAGGTGTTGGACGATAAATTGAAACTCTCAGTGTCCGGGCGATACGATAAGAGTTCCAATTTCGACGGTCGTTTTACCCCGAGGGTTTCAGCCGTTTTTACCGTTGCACCTAACAACAATATCCGTGTTTCCTATCAGACAGGGTACCGCAATCCAACTACACAGAATCAATATATTGATCTTTCAGTGGCAGGCGGAAGACAACGGTTAGTGGGTGGTCTGCCAGCCAGTCTTGATAAATATAGTCTGCAGTCAAATAGGCCATATACTGACGTGAGTTACAGGGAATTCCTCGGATCTGTGGCTACTGGAACACCCAATCCAACTTTATTGCAAGCCTATACCTTTGATCCACGAGGCGTCCGCCCTGAGAGTGTAAAAGCTTATGAGGTAGGCTATAAAGGCTTGCTGGGATCTAATTTTCTGGTCGATGCGTATGCTTACTATAACACGTATAAAAACTTCATCACCGCAGTTGAAGTTTATCAGTTGAACGGTACAAAATTTTCTAAATTCGGTGTGCCTGTAAATGCTGATGGTGAGGTAAATACTTATGGCGCGGCCCTTGGATTGGATTACCTGATCGCTGGGTACAACCTGAGCGGGAATGTGTCTTACAACAAAGTAAGCGACATGCCGGTAAATTTCATCAACGACTTCAATACACCTACCGTTCGTTATAACCTCGGACTGGGCAACAAAGAAATCATCAAAAATGTTGGTTTCAATGTCAATTATCGCTGGCAGGATGCATTTTACTGGACCTCTTCTTTTGCCTCCGGAAATGTTCCTGCTTTTGGGACAGCAGACGCACAGATCAACCTGAAAATACCTTCTGTAAAAACCATGCTGAAAGTTGGCGGAAGTAACATTCTCAACAAATACTATTTCACGTCCTTTGGTAATCCTTCCATTGGCGCATTGTATTATGTTGGTTTAACCTACAATCCGTAACCAACTTTTTATAAATGATTAATCAGGGCCTCCGATCACTATCGGAGGCCTTTTTTGTGCCTTTATGTTTATCTCATAATAATGCTTGTCATTTACTGGAAATTTTAACACTTTAGTGTATCAATTACACAATTGACCGAGCATCTAAAAATTTTAAACCGATTTTTCATGGAAGAAATAAACGAATCAGATAAGGAGATTACAAATAATATAAGTACAGAGGAGACGGAAGAGGCGATACAGCATTTAAACAATCCGGTAACTGATTTAAAGCCCATTGTAAAAAAATACCTGAGTACAGTACAAAAGGTCGCAGTGGATGGAAACAGGTTCTTTTTTGGTGACGGCAGTGCCCGTGTAGAGGTGAGGGTAGTTAGTGATGAGATCATTCGTGTCAGGCTGGCTCCGCACGGGGTTTTTCTGGATGACTTTTCTTATGCCGTCCCTGTGGTGGATCAAAAGGTGACCACCTTCAAACTCGATGATCAGGAAGAATATTATGCAATTTCTACCAATACGGTAACTTGTAGAATCAGGAAGAGTGACTTCTTTGTTTCTTTCGTTGAAAACCAAAGCCAGATGGTGATGAGTGAAGACGCCACCCCGATGCATTGGGAAGAGAATACAGAGTTTGGCGGCTATTATGTGTATGCTACCAAAAAATGCCAGACTGAAGAAAACTTTTTTGGCCTGGGTGATAAATCGGGCAACATGAACCTTCGTGGCCGTAAATTCCAGAACTGGAACACCGATGCATACTCATTCGGCTGGGACCAGGATCCGCTTTATCGCACCATTCCTTTTTACATCGGCGTTCATCAACAGTCCGCCTATGGTATTTTCTTCGACAATACCTTCCGTTCTTACTTTGATTTTGCCAGAGAAGACAACACCAAGACCAGCTTCTGGGCAGATGGTGGTGAGCTTCAATACTATTACATTCACGGACCACACCTGATGGATGTGGTTAAACGATACCAGACTTTAACAGGTACACATCCTATGCCTCCAAAATGGGCTCTTGGTTATCACCAGTGCCGCTGGAGCTATTATCCGGAAAAGAAGGTCAAAGAAATCGCAGAGGGATTCAGATCAAGAAGCATCCCTTGCGACGCCATTTATCTGGACATAGATTATATGGATGGCTACCGTTGCTTTACCTGGAACAAAAGCCATTTCCCGGATCCCAAACGGATGATTAAGGAATTGGCCAATGATGGCTTTAAAACAGTGGTCATGATCGATCCGGGAATTAAAGTAGATGATAACTATTGGGTGTTCAAAGAAGGTAAAGAAAACAATTTCTTCTGCCGCCGCAGTGACGATTACTTCATGGAGGGGCATGTTTGGCCTGGCCGTTGCCAGTTTCCTGATTTTACCAATCCGGCCGTACGCGAATGGTGGGGCGGACTGTACAAAGAACTTGTAGAAATCGGAGTAGCGGGTGTATGGAACGATATGAACGAGCCTGCAGTTTTTGGATCTGGTACTTTTCCCAATGACGTCAGACATAATATTGATGGCTACCGGGGTTCCCACCGCAAGGCGCACAATGTGTACGGTATGCAGATGGTTCGCTCTACTTATGACGGGCTGAAGAAACTCATGCGCAACAAACGTCCGTTTACCATTACCCGGGCTGGTTATGCTGGTATGCAGCGTTATGGTTGTGTATGGACCGGTGACAACGTGGCCACCTGGGAGCACCTTAAAATCGGAAACATCCAGTGTCAGCGGATGTCTATCTCCGGCGTTCCTTTTTGCGGAACAGATATAGGTGGTTTCAGTGGAGAACCCGATCCGGAACTGTTCACCCGCTGGATACAGTTGGGTACCTTCTCGCCATTTATGCGTGCACACTCTGCGGGCGATACTGCAGAAAGAGAGCCATGGAGTTTTGGTGAACCTTACACCAGCATTAACAGGTCTTATATTGAATTGAGATACCGCCTTTTACCATACTTATACTCTGTATTCTGGGAGCATCACCGTTATGGGTTCCCAATTCTGCGTCCGCTGGTTATGCTCGAACAGGAAAATCCAAGCACCAGTTTCCGTCAGGACGAGTTTACCTTTGGTGATAAAATATTGGTATGTCCGGTTTTGGAACAGGGCGCAGCGTCACGTATGGTGTACCTGCCTAAAGGTAAATGGTATAATTTCTGGACGCTCGAAGTGCTTACCGGCGAAAGCGAACACAGTATTCTTACACCACTGGATCATATGCCGCTGTTTGTAAGGGCAGGTTCTGTCATTCCTGAATATCCGGTGATGCAGTACGTTGGCGAGAAAGAAGTAACGGAAGTGCTTTTAAATGTCTACTTTGCCGACTATGAAGTAAACTCTTTCCTTTATGAGGACCATGGAGATACCTTTGCGTATGAACAGGACATCTATTCTGAGAAGAAATTTACAGTTAAAGGTACAGGAAGCTCGCTTGTGATCGAACAGAGCCGCACAGGATTGTATACCCCCAACTATGAGTTGTACATATATAATGTGGTCGGCCTGCCTTTTACGGTAAGCCGCGTCACCATTGATGACAAAGACATCAGCGATTATACACTTGACGACAAAAACTGCCTGCACTTTGCATCCAATAAGAATTTCACCACTATTAAAATATATAACTAATGGAAGTGCTTGCCCATAGCTTATTCAGCGATTTTGATATCTCATTATTCATCGCCGGCAAGCATTTTCGGCTGTATGAAAAGTTTGGCGCACACCTGCTAACGGTCGATGGAGTAGAAGGTACGTACTTCGCTGTATGGGCGCCAAATGCGCAAACGGTAGGAGTTATGGGCGATTTTAACCAGTGGAGCCGGTCGGAACACCCGCTAAATCCACGCTGGGACTCTTCCGGTATCTGGGAAGGTTTCGTTCCGGGCGTTGCCAAGGGCGAGGTTTATAAATATGCTATTAAAGCATTTGACGGCAGGGAAATTGAAAAAGGAGATCCATATGCGACAAGATGGGAGCGCCCGCCGAGAACCGCTTCCATGGTTTGGGACAACGACTATACCTGGAATGATAAGACCTGGATGGCAAAACGTCCTAAACTCAATGCGCTGAATAAACCGATGTCTGTTTATGAGTTGCACTTGGGGTCATGGCAACGTGATCCATCTGAACCCAAGCGGATCCTGACCTACAAGGAAATCGCAGTAAGCCTGATACCTTATATTCTTGATATGGGTTTTACCCATGTGGAGCTCATGCCAATTATGGAGTATCCCTACTATCCATCCTGGGGATATCAGATTACAGGTTATTTTGCTGCCAGTTCCAGGCATGGAACTCCTCAGGAATTGATGTTCCTGATTGAAGAACTGCACAAAAATGACATTGCAGTCATACTGGATTGGGTACCTTCTCATTTCCCGGGTGATGCACATGGCCTGTATCATTTTGACGGAACGCATTTGTACGAGCATGCCGATATGCGGAAGGGTTTTCATCCCGACTGGAAGTCTTACATTTTCAACTACGATAGAAATGAAGTCAGGTCCTTCCTGATCAGTAATGCAATCTATTGGCTGGATAAATTTCACGCCGATGGACTGAGGGTAGATGCAGTTGCTTCCATGTTGTATTTCGATTTTTCCAGAAAAGCAGAAGAGGCAGCTACGAATGAATATGGTGGCAGAGAAAACCTGGGGGCTATCCTGTTCCTGAAAGACCTTAATGAAGCTGTGTACGGTAATTTTAAAGGCGTACAAACGATAGCTGAAGAAAGTAGTACCTATCCGGGGGTTACCACACCTGTATTTGCCGGTGGTCTGGGTTTTGGTATGAAATGGATGATGGGCTGGATGAACGATACTTTAAAGTATTTCAAAAATGACCCCATCAACCGCAAGTTTCACCACCACCAGCTGACCTTCAGTCTTACTTACGCCTTCAGTGAAAACTTCATGCTGCCTTTTTCTCATGATGAAGTTGTGCATGGTAAGTCATCAATGATTTATAAAATGCCAGGCGATGAATGGCAGAAGTTTGCCAACCTGAGGGTATTATATGCTTATATGTATACCCAGCCGGGTACCAAGCTGCTTTTTATGGGCAATGAATTTGCACAGACCCATGAATGGGATTTTAAGAGTTCATTGGACTGGCACCTGTTGAAGCATCCACCCCATCTGGGTATGCAAAAAACAGTCAGGGCCATCAATAAGCTTTATAAATCAGAGCCTGCACTTTATGAATATAGTTTTTCAGGTGAAGGATTTGAGTGGATCAATGCGGATGACGGCGAAAACTCCATTTACATTTACATCAGGAAAGGCATCAAAGCTAAAGACACTTTAGTTGTCATCCTTAACCTGACCCCTGTTTATCGGGAGAACTACAGGGTAGGGCTGCCGTTTAAAGCCAAATGGAAAGAGATTTTCAATACAGACGCTGATGAATTTTATGGTAGTGGCAAGTTGAATCAAGGTACTTTACAGCCTGACGCAGAGGAATGTCATGGCCGGGAATATTCTCTTGTGCTCAATGTACCTCCGCTGGCCGCTTTAATCTTGAAGCAAACCAAATAATAAAACCCAGCAGTCCTAACAAGATCGCTGAGATGATCCATATCGAATAGCCCTTATGCGCAGGTGTAAGGGCTATTTTTTGGTCATACCCCATATAGATCAGGGCATCCCAATAATAGGGCAGGTATTCCAGTTCTGCATTGCGTTTGTTCAGCAGCCAATCCAGTTTTGCCAGGTGCAACGCTTCGCTAACTGGCGTTTGATCCAGTAGATGCGCATAACAGCTGGCTGTAATGGCTGACGCGGCATCGTCATTTACATTCCACAGTCCAGCTATCGTGCCCTGTGTACCTATGGCCGCAAAACCCCTGCTCAGACTGATGATGCCTTCACCAGCGGCCATCATACCGTCTGCTGTGCGGCATGCGCTGAGCATCACCAGTGCAGGTGCATGCTGTCCGGCAGATAATTCAAATAGGAATATCTGATCATCATCCAGTGCTAGTGTAGGTTCCTGTTGCGCACCCGACAGATAGGCATGTGTGCCGATGTGTAATACGGCCGATTGTTCAAAAGCCTCATAAAACGCATTGACTTTGGCGGCTTTATCCATAAAAAACCTTCCCGATACAGCACTTTCAATGGCTTCCGCTTCTTTTTCTACTGCAGGAATGTATTGTTTGTCAGCACCCTGGTGACTGATGAAAAAGCCTGTGAAGCCATTGGCGTGTGACCGGCTGACTGATTGGCTTACGAGTGTGCTTAATGAAAATGCATAGGACATGGAAAGCTTTTTAATCAGGAATGGCCAGGCAGAGATCGATGAGGTATAATTACTGTCAGTTAGCAAACCATCAAATGAAAGGTAACCAAGTTCTTCATCAGGGATAATAACCACCCGCTCCTTCTTTTTCAGTTCCAATCCTGCAACGACTTTTTCATAGATGGAATGAGCAGCTTTAAAGAATTGTTTAGGTTCATTCATCATGGCTTGCGGACCATGGTGATAATACGTTTGCGAAAACGCTGCGATGCTTTTTCTGACCAATAGAGCGTTTTCTATCTTGTGGATATTTGTCAACTTTCCGTTGCTGATCACGATCGCATAGATGTCTTTTGCCCCAAAAAAATACTCAACCAGCCGAATACCTGGCGGCAATCTTTTTAAAATCTGGTCCAGTGGCTCCTGTGCCCATAAGCCGTTTCCGGCTGCCGGATATTTTTCCCGCAGTAGCTTATCTACCGATTCCATTTTGAACTTCAGGTCTGCGTTTCTGGTTACCGGGCATGATGCCTGTCCTGGATGTTGCAATCCTTCTTTTTCGTTGTAGGCGATGGCTTTCTCCAGAATTTGCCGGTAAGCATACAACGTGTCTTTGTTTCGCAGGGTGATACGCTGCTGATTACGCCTGATTTCATCCAGTAATGTTCTGGCCTTACTCTGCTCAGCAATACTTCCAATCGTCAGGGCATACCGGTATTTTCCTGTTTTTTGCAGCAGGCTAAAAGCGATAGCGATTGCTTCTTCTGATCTTTGCTTGCTCTCTGCCTGAAACCGCTGTCTGGTTTTTACATCGGCCAACTCAAACCTGATCTTATCGGCCGAGCGCAGTGACCAGAGCATATTATCCAGCGCCTCGTCTTCTCTGTCCAGTTTCAGGCAAGCTACTGCTTTCTGGTAAAACACTTCAATGATGCGGTTGTCTCCAAATATTCTGTCTTCCCTAATCCTGCCGCTGTTGTTCATGACGCCAAACGCATGTAGGTTTTGGTCAAAAAGTTTCAGTGCTTCGAGCGGTTTGTTTTCCGCTATGCTGATCCGGCCAAGTTGAGTAATCAGATACGCCTTTTCCCGCATGCGGTTGCCTTTATAATACCTTTCGTTAATCTTCAGGCTTTGCTGGTAATACTTCAGCGCAGCAGCATATCTTTTTTGTCCAAAAGCAATGTCCCCGGCCGTGGTATAACTGCTCATCAACCAATAAGCAGTCTCAAAATCAGGCGTATGCTGTTGCTGCCGGCTGATGTTTTCTAAAACGGTCTTATTGGCCAGGTTCAGGTCCCCCTTGTCTTTTTGAATGTCTGCCAGCGTGTTGTTCAATAGAATTACCATCGCACCCTGCGGTTTGCTATTTTTCAAGCCAAGAACGATAGATTTTTCGGCTTTGCCGAAGTCCCCGACTGAACGATAGGATACTGCCATATTGTTATAGGCTGAGGCAACCTGCTCATATGCCCTGTCCCTCAGGGCAAAATCCAGTATTTTTTGCTGAATGAACAATGCTTTTTCATAATCTCCAAGTCGTGTATAATTATTGGCCCAGGGCTTTAACACGTAGTCCGTAATATCGGTATTGAGCCGGTTACTTACCGAATAGTTGTAGGCCTTTTCATAGGAATTGATGGAAGCGAGGATGTCTCCGGAATAGAGCTGATTGTAGCCCAGATTACTGAGTAAGATTAACCAGGCTTCTTTTTCTGATAGGGATTGAGGTTTGCGCCAGAGCTGTTTTTCGGTTGCCAATAAAAATGGCAGGGTTTCTTTAGGCGCATTGTAACTGTAGTCGACCCTTGTGTATAGCCACTCTGCCAGGTTATTGCCTTGTTTTAAACTGTCCAGTTTTTTTTCCGGTACTGCTGTTTGTCCTGTAACAGCATGCCTGAGCAGAAGCAGGGACAGGAAAACAAAATAACTGGATTTAGCCATTCTCATTGATATGATTTTAGCTAAAATAAGCGTTTTTTTACTAGAATTTCCAGGTTACGTAACTGATCATCCTGCTGCTCGTACCTTGCAAGGTAAAAAGGTAACGGAATCCAATAGACGGGCCAACATGCACTTTTCCCAGTTGCACATCTGCAAACAATATATTCTGAAAATCGCCAAGACCGCTCTTCACTTTGTCGTAGGTTTGTTTGATGGTAGTGGTTGTACCGGGCGACTGGATCAACTCGAGCATACCAGTTCTGGAAGGCAGGGATTCTTTGTGCAGGTTCGCAGCTACCATAGTACCAATCCCTGAGCCAAAATATTTGTTAAAGTTACGCCTCAACTGCAAAGGCACGAGGTTAATTGTCAATACTTTAATGACCGCGCTGCTGTCGATATAATCAATCCGGGCCTCTTCCCGCTTACCATTGGCATTATCAATCACTACAATCCTGCCCTCGCCCGGGCTGCGTTTAATGAGGTACTCCTTTTCAGCATAGGAACTCATATACAATTCGCCCTGCAGGTAGTACCGATGTGGTGCATAGGGCGCGATGCTAGCGCCGAAAGTCAGGTTCTTTTGTCCGCTAAAAGGCGTATTTCCGCTTTCAAAAGGAAAACCATAACCAGCGATGATACCCGGTGAAAGCCCGGTTTTATAGCTGCCGGTAGACCGATTGGTATAAATGGGTTCATTCTTGTCAAACACGATGGCCGCACCACTTTTGAAAGGTAATTTTTTTGGTTTTTCTTTGAACCCGATCTTGTATTCGATGAACCCCATAGTAGAATCTGCATCTTTCACACCCTTTTGTTGCATACCAGGCAGATAAATGTTTTTAAAAACAAAGTGAATGCTATCCTGCTTGCGGACTGTATCCAAACTACTCTGGTTCGCATACCGGGCTGAATCTGTCATCATCAGCTTGGGTTTGGAATCCAAAATCTCAATAGAGGCCATGTCCAGTACCTCAGCTACCGCAACGCCGACATCTACTTTTTTCGCCGGGCCTTTTCCGGTGTTTTGAAACCGCACTTTGTAGGTTAGCTTTCTTTTTTTGCCGGTAAACCGGAAATTCATTTTGCTGTTCTTCATCATCATTTTATTCGGATCATGAGAAGCTACGATCTGCAGTTCTATGGTAAAACTTTCCATGGGTACAAGCGGATTGCTGGGCGTAAATAGTCCAGTCAGCCGCAGTACTGCATTGGTATCCCTAATCATGTCAGGGGTCGTTTTAAACTGCATGAACAGCACCCTTTGTTCCCCGGCTTTCAAGTTGGCAAATTTCCAGCTCTGACCACTCTTAAAATCCAGCATTTTTGTTTTCATCGCCGCAGTAGCTTCAGGGTCGAGCACAAGCTGGCCGGCAGTTACCATATCGGCAGGCCCGGCAAATGAATCGCCTGGACCAGTTGCATAGCTGTAAAAGTCTCCTTCAGAAAGTGCCGGCTGCAATGCAGCGAAGGTGGCATTTTTAACAAAATCCGTCTTCTGCTCACCATGGTACACCCGTGTTTCGAGTAGTTCAAAATTGTCTTTTGAGAATTCCTGATCGTTATACAATATGCTGAGTGTACCGTCCAGACTGGCCAGTCCATTTTCCATTTTGTTCTGATAGCCGACCAGCAGCATCATGTCCTCTCCCGGTTTGGGCATGCAATTGGTTTTTAGTGCTATAGAGCCCCCCTTGTTAAAAAAAGAAGGCGCAGTATTCAGAGAAGCAAGAACCGGCCTGCTGCTACCTGGTTTCAGGGGCTTGGGACGGGTAGGGGGGCGTTTACCGTCATCATAACTGTTGGTGGCAAACAACCGCACATCATGTAGTAGTGAATCAGGAAAAACATGCTCGGGTTCTTTTTCAAAAGAGTATCCGCCGTCGCCAAATTCCCAGAAATAAGTATAGAAAGGTTCAGGTGCCCCCGCGATTGGCCTTAAGGCCCGCAGTTCCGGTCTGAATTTAAACAAGCCTTGTTCTTCTGTATAATTGATGATGGCGGGAACGGTATCCTCTGGAAGCGTTTCAAGGACTGGCTTACTAGCGACAGCAGTCCCTGTTTTCAGCGCATTTTTCTTTTTTTGCGCATAAACGCCTTGCCCGGTAAGCAGTTGCAAAATTCCAATTCCCACTAAGGCCAGCAACGATACTCGTAGATTTCTTTTCATAAGAATGTATTTGGTTGATGATTTACCAGGCAATCATAAGTTTAAAAATACAACAAACCGGCGATAAACCGTATAAAAACACAAAAAGGATAAAGCCCTCGAAAGGGCTTTATCTGCTTGTTTATTCAAAAGGTAGGATTAGTAACTGTCAAGACTATTGATCGCCGCCTGCACCGCTGATTCAGTAGTTTCTGCCAGGGTCAGGCTAATGTTTTGATTGGCGGTAATGGTGGTTTCAACCGATGCATAATAGTATCTGCCGTTTTTAATAGAGAAGGAGAGCATGCGGCCTTCTACACCGATTGGCATCATGTTGTCGTAGCTTTTTACACCGTTGATGCCATTTGGAGTGTACAATTGGGCGGCCACATTACTGCCTTTTGCACAGAAAAACACAAATGTTTCTCCACCAAAGCCGCGGAAGGAAGCCAACGAGCCAGGATTGTTGGCAATATCAACAGTTACAGTTGTTTTAGGGTTTGCATAGCTGTAGAATACATCACAGTTGATCCATCCCAGGTTGCCAAAGTCAAAAGTAAAGTTAGCCGCAGTTACACCCACTTCTTTGCCGCCTACACCATTAGCTGCTCTTGGCGCTGCCCAGGCCATTTGCGCACCAGCCGCTTCTGCAAGTGGTTTATTGTCCTGGTCTACACCCACCCAGAGCTGGGTTACGCCAGATGTTTTCTTGGTAGGGATCGATATTTTGATCGGTACCGCAAGGTTTTGGTCTACGCTGCTGCCATCGGATTTGACGTCTATGAAGATAAATCCGTCCGACTCCAATGGTGCTCCTGAAGAATGGTTGGTATTGGTACCCGACAACAGTACCGCGCTTCTTTTTAGTACTTCGTAGACTTCCACGCTCACATTTCCAGTCACCGGAACGCCTCCTTTGGTTAGGGAACCGACAGGAAATACGATTTTCGTGCCGTCCAGAAAGGTCAATGTTTGAGGAAGCGTGGAGGCATTGATCTCTTTCACTTGTTTCTGGCTGCCAAACTTGGTCATAAATTCTTTGGCGGTGTTGACCGTGTTGTCTTTTACTGATTCGTTTTCTTTTTTACATGCTACGCCTAAAGCGATCATTGCGATAAATAGTGCTGATTTTAAGTTTAAAGTTTTCATGTTGTTCAATTCTATATATTTTGCTTACTCTTTTCAGGCTTTTCAGCGTCCGCCATTCATGTGATTCGAATAGATATCAGCCGCATGGAAAAATTGTTACCCCCCTGTTTCAAAAAATATTATAAATTAGTAGCGTTTCCCCTTTAGCACGCAATCAATGGCCAAAAACACACATGCTGACCAGCGTTACATTACCGGATTGGTCGGCAATGACACCGCTGTGATCAATGAGATTTATAAAAAATGTGCCGGCAAAGTCAAATCCTGGATCACCTTTAACAATGGGAGTGAAGACGATGCGGCAGACATCTTTCAGGAGGCTTTGATGGAAATCTACCGCCAGGGCAAATACAAATCGCTGGAACTCAGTTGCCCCTTCGAGCCCTACCTCTTACTGATCTGCAAGCGTAAATGGCTAAACCAGATTAAAAAAAGATCTGTTCTGCCGGTAACAAATAGCGAGGAGGATTTATTACATATCGGAGAAGATACATTTGCCAATGCAGATGAACTGGAAAAGCAGGAAGCACAGTCGAAATTGTTTTATAACGCCTTTGAGAAATTGGGCGAGCGTTGTAAAGAGATCATTTCCTGGAGCATGAAGGGTGAGGCACAGGAAAAAGTAGCCGAAACCCTGGGTGTTACCTATGGCTACCTGCGCAAAAAGAAGTCTGAATGCATGGCTTCTCTAATAAAAATGGTTCAATCGGAAAAAACAGAAGCACAATGAACGAGGATAAACTAACAGCCGTGGCCCGTTACCAGGAGGGTGATCTGGATACAGAAGAAACAACAGCATTTGAAGCGCAGCTTCAAAATGATATGGAATTGCAGGACTTGCTGGCACACTATAAAGAAGTGCATCAAACCTTAAAGGCAAAGATTGCGCCCGATACTCAGGATCAGGCTATGTCCGGTACTTTGTCCGGACTGAACCAGCAGTATTTTAAAACAGAGCAGCAGCAATCCCCGCTGGACCAGGTGCAAACCGCACCAACAGCAAAGGTGGTAGTCATGAAACCTTACCTCAAATACATAAGCATCGCTGCCGTCCTGCTAATTGGTGTATTGGTTTGGGCACCATGGTCGGGCGGACTTTATGAAAAATATGCCTTCAGCAAACAGATGTCAGTTGCCGAAAGAGGTGCGGACCAGCAGGCACAGATCAGCAAGGCAGCCGAGCTGTACAATAAAGGGGACTTTGCTGCCGCCAGGAAAGTACTGCTCAATGCGTATTCCGCCAATCCGGAAAATCCGATGCTCAGTTATTATTTCGCCATTACACTCATCGAAACCGGTCAGGCCTATGAAGCGCGTACTTTACTCATGCATTTGTTTCAGGGCGATTCGGTATTCAAATACGATGCGGCATTTTATGTGGCACTTAGTTTTGTAAAAGAAGATAAAAAACAAGATGCCATCCTGTGGCTGGAAAAAATTCCTCAGGAAAATACCCGTTACGGGCAGGCGCAGGAACTGATTGGCAAACTTGGCAAGTAACGCAGCCAAACGCTGAGCTGTAGCCTCAGTGGACAGGACGGTCGGATTAGGATCACATTTCGGTAGGAATAAAGTCATATCGCATTCGGTTTCAAATAATCCTGCAAACAGGATGTAATTTTGAAGTGTTTTTAGATATGAACATGAAATACTCCGTATTAGATTTAGCCACCGTTGTAGAAGGCAAGACACCTGCAGATACTTTTAAAAACAGTGTTGACCTGGCTCAACATGCTGAAAATTGGGGCTTCAGCCGGTACTGGCTGGCCGAACACCACAATATGATCAGTGTAGCCAGTTCAGCTACTTCGGTAGTGATCGGACATATCGCGAGTCATACCAAAACCATCCGGGTAGGATCAGGCGGTATCATGCTGCCCAACCATTCACCGCTTATTATAGCCGAACAGTTTGGTACGCTGGAATCCCTGTTTCCCGGACGCATAGACCTCGGACTTGGTCGTGCGCCCGGTACTGATCAGGTCACTGCCATGGCAATCAGAGGCGAGCGTTTTAGCGGAGCCAATGATTTTCCGAAAGACATTCTCAAATTACAAAGATATTTCTCTTCCGAAAATAGGAGCAGCGCAGTAAGGGCAATCCCTGGCGAGGGGCTCGATATTCCCATCTGGATTTTGGGTTCGAGTACCGACAGTGCACATCTGGCTGCTGCCTTGGGCCTGCCTTATGCCTTTGCCAGCCATTTCGCACCGGCACAGCTGCTCACCGCGATCCGGATTTACAGAGAAGAGTTTAAACCTTCTGTCTACCTGGCTCAGCCCTATGTGATGGCCTGCGTCAATGTGGTTGCTGCAGATACTGATGCAGAAGCTGAGCGATTGGTTACCTCGCTTTACCAGCTGTTCAAAGGAATTGTCACCGGCAAAAGGAAACTACTGCAACCTCCTGTGGACAACATGGAAGATGTTTGGGACGAATACGAAGAAGCTCAGGCGAGTCAGATGCTGGCCTGCACGTTTGTAGGTAGCAAAGCCACTATAAGTCAGGACCTGCAAAGCTTTATCGCGCAAACACAAGCTGATGAGATCATCGTCAGTTCACACATTTATGACCATAAAGCGAGGCTGCGTTCCTACGAAATATTAGCGGAGGTGTTTTAATAGCTCCAACACTCCTATTGCGTCCGTCCATCCTGACTGGACGTACAATCCATGAAGCAATTTTACAGCGTCATCAAGGCATGGTTGGAACATCCATGGGATGTTGCAAGGACGTTCCAACCATGTTCCAAGGACGTTCCAATGACGTTGAAAATACACGAGGTCAATAGTAAAAACAGAGACCAGTGTCATTGTTGCTCGATAATTTACCCGCAAAAAAAAACCGGGAGCCTGATCGACCCCCGGTTTAAAAACCCCCTCCACAAAATCCAGCTCACATGGTGCATTTTAACTCACGCTACCTCACATTATTATCCCGCTCAACTCCCCTGCACATCAACCTCACTCACCCTCGCTAATTCTTTCCCTTCTCCTGCGCTTCTGTTCAATAAACGATAGAAATTGTTGAACAGATGTGGCGGTAGAAATGTATTACTTTCGGATGACGAAGGGTAGGAAGATTCAAGCTGTCGAGAAGGGCGGGTAACTAATTGTTGTAAAATAAACTTTCAGTAAGTATTGAAAGTTTGATAAATATGCTTTATCTTTGAGCTATGAAATCTGCATGGATGTGCAGGCTTCGCAAGTTCAAACTAAATACCCAACGTCATGAAAAGCTTAAAGAACCACATGATCCTATACGATGCCGATTGCCCGATGTGCAAACTGTACACCAGCGGATTCGCTAAAACAGGAATGCTGGAACAGCAAGGCGTTCAGCCTTATCAGCAAATGCCTGCAGAGATTTGTCCTTATATAGACCAGCAGCGTGCGGTCAACGAGATCGCGCTTGTAGACAGGACATCAGGGGAGGTAACCTATGGCATTCACAGTTTGTTCAAAGTACTGGGCAACTCAATGCCGGTATTCAAAACGCTCTTCGCCTGCAAGCCCTTCATTTGGATCATGACCAAAGTCTACGCTTTTATTTCTTACAACAGGAAGGTGATCATTCCGGCTGCAATTGCTGAAGATAGCACTGTGCTGCAGCCGACTTTCAAACTCTGGTACCGGCTGTCTTATTTGACTTTTACCTGGTTTGCCGCAAGTTGTATCCTAACTGCTTATGTGCCACTGCTCAAAGAACTGATGCCAGTTGGCGGCCAATATAGAGAATATTTGATTTGTGGCGGACAAATCGTCTGGCAGGCCATTATGATCTGTTTGTTGGCCAAAGATCAAAAATGGACATATCTGGGCAACATGATGACAATCTCTTTCGCTGGGGCATTGTTGTTATTGCCAGCAATGCTATTGGCAAACCACCTTGATCTGCCTGCGCTATTTTACGCCGGTTATTTCCTGGGTGTAGCAGGACTTATGTTTCTGGAACACTACCGGAGGATGGCTTTGCTGAAGCTTGGCATTATTCCAACTTTAAGTTGGGTGTTGTACCGGATTGTATTTCTTTTAATCATTCTTTTCATCTAAATCCCATGAAATACAGAAAAATAGTGCTTGCAGGTGGCAACGGGTATCTTGGTCAGGTACTGGCTAAATATTATAAAGATCTGGCAGTGGAGGTCATCATCCTGAGCAGAAAAGCAGCCGTCGCTGAGGGAAACACCCGTACTGTGGTTTGGGATGGAAAAACGGAGGGCGACTGGACAAAAGCCCTGTGGGGTGCAGACCTGCTCGTTAATCTTTGTGGGAAAAACGTAAACTGCCGCTATAATGAAAAGAACAAAGCTGAGATCATAGCATCAAGGACGGTTCCTGCCAGGTTGCTGAACAGGGTAGTTGTACAGATGCAAAACCCGCCAAAACTTTGGATCAATGCAGCTTCTGCCACGATTTACCGTCATGCGGAGGACCATGCCCAGGACGAACAAAACGGAGAGATGGGCTATGGATTTTCTATTGATGTTTGCCGCCAGTGGGAGGCCGCTTTCTTTGAAACCGAAACGCCGAAAACCCGAAAGATTGCACTTAGAATCGGAATTGTATTAGGCAGGCATGAGAGTGTATTTCCAAGACTACTAAACCTTGTTAAGTGCGGACTGGGTGGCCCGCAAGGTGACGGCGAACAATATATTTCCTGGATTCACGAGCAGGATGTTGCCAGAAGCACAGCTTGGCTGCTGGAAAATACGGCGCTGGAAGGCGTGTTCAATTGCACAGCACCAATAGCAATCAAAAACGGGCTGTTTATGAAGACACTAAGAAAAGCCTATGGCATTCCCTTCGGATTGCCGAGTCCGCAGTGGTTGTTGGAAATAGGCATGCTGATCATCGGATCTGAAACAGAGCTGGTCTTAAAAAGCAGGTGGGTAGCGCCGAAACGTCTGCTGGATTCAGGATTTAAGTTCCAGTTTGCCGAAGCCCGGCATGCCATACATGATATTTTGAGTTTGAGAATTTAGATCCACTATCGGAGTTATGGGAGAAGCTGAAACGGGGCCATTATTCTTTAGCGCAGGGCAGCATTTTGCAAGATAAGGACCCAATCGTTTCCAACGCCAAGCGTAGGGGGCTCAAAGGAGTATGTTGGTTTTGTTCTTGTAATTCGGGAACCTTTTACCAGAACACCGTTCCTGGGATTGAACCAGGCCATTTTGATCTCAGGATACAGCCAGGAAATGTCGATTTCGATTTTCCTGCCAATTGGCAAGTAAACCATGCCAGAAAGATTTTGCTTATCCCGACATGCAGCAATGTAAGCACCGCCCGTACCCTGACCATCTTTGATCATATCTTGAGCTGAAATGCGGGTCGTCTGATAGATGCCGGCAATCACCCTTCCAGAGATCAGTTTAGCCAGATACCCTGCCTGAAAAGCACCAGGCCGGTCCAATGCTTCCTGCCAGTAACGGTCGGGAAAGGCAATGGGTTGTTCACGTGCGCTGTAGAACTGCCAAACTGCATGGTGCCCGTAAGTAACGCCTGCGGCACCGCTAAATATGCTGCGGTACAACTGCTTTCGTACCTCATAAGCATCAAAGTAGCCGTTTTCTTTTTTCCAGTTGACCGGATGGTCTTCATAATTTGGTTCTCCATCTAGGATCGGTTTGGCGGGTTTCAGATTGAAATCCCGCTCCACCCAGGACCATACCGGAAGATCCGGTATCCGGTGGCCGGATTGCATCATGTTAAAATCCAATGTGCTTTCATCCTTCCAAAATGCTGTAGAGGAAGATTCTCCGGCCGGATGATAAGTGATCAGGGCTCTTCCTTCAGTGCCTTCCCGAATTCCCTTGATCATGGCCCGCCACAAAGGCCGCCAGTCGGCTGTACTACTAAAAGCCGGCCGGTCCCCGCCCGTTATCCAGATCACATTTGGATAATCTTTATAGCGCTTGCCCAGATAAAGGCCATAGCGATAGGCATTTTTCTCATTGAACATCGCTTTTGGCGTACCCCAGTGTTTGACCACATTTCCTGCCCAGGTTGGGAGCAGGCCGATGTACAACCCTTTTTTCCGGGCCAGTTTCAGGGTCCAGTCGAGCACGCTAAAATACTTTTCGTTCGGTCTATCCGGATCGTTATCTATCAATGGCTTATCGCCATAACGGTTTGGTCCGATCGGATCTGTGCTGTCGTCCAGTGCTACAACCTGGATCACATTAAAACCTTTTTGCCTGCGGTTTTCCAGGTATTGTTCTAACTCGTTTTTATCCAGCCGGGCAAGCATCTGCCAACCCGTATCACCCAGCCAGAAAAAAGGATCGCCGTTTTCATTTTGAAAAGAATGTCCATCAGACGATATTTTCAACCGGAAATCTGCTCTTTGCTGTGCAGAACAGTAAGTCAGACAGAACATTAGAAAAACAATTACAGAGATCTTCTTCATAACCATCTGAAGTTACAAAAAAATCCTGCCATGCTGCTGATAAAGAAAGGTCCATCCGGGGGCTACGTTAGATCCGTTGAACGACTGCGAAAAATAAATATAGATCTGACGTATAGTAATGTAATCTAGGTTGTATAAGTTATGCAGGTTAGACAGCAAGTATCTACCAGATGATATAATTTGGTAAACACTTGCTGTTAATTAAAATAAATTATATTTGCAGTGAAGATTACTTTTATAGATAAAAAACTACAGAAACTGGTTAATAGTGACAGGAAGTTATTTAGAGAATTTGGACAACTTAGGGCTGTTAAGATCATTACAAGATTAAATCAATTGCAAGATGCCATTACGTTGGAAGATGTCAAAAATCTTCCTGGAAATTATCATGAACTGGCTGGTAACCGAAAGGGACAATGGGCCTGTGATTTAGATCAGCCATACAGATTGATCTTTACAAGTTTTGAAAAACCTATACCTACGAATAAAGATGGGCAATATGTTTGGTTGGAAATCATCGGTGTAGAAGTAATTGAAATTGTTGACTATCATAAGAAAAAATAATGACTGAAAATCAATATTTCCCACAATCAAGGCCTCATCCGGGCGTGACTTTATCAGAGAAGCTGGAAGAAATGGCTATGGGGCCTAAAGAGTTTGCGCTACGTACCGGTAAACCAGAAAAAACAATCACTGCTCTATTAAAAGGTGAAAGCTCCATTACACCTGACATGGCTGTGCAATTTGAAAGTGTGACTAAAATTCCGGTCCATTTTTGGATGAATCATCAACGTAGTTACGATGAATATATATCCCGAAAAAAATATGAAGCGGTAATCAAGGCTGCGATGCAATGGGCTAAAGCATTTCCACTAAATGAAATGATGAAAAAAGAATGGCTGCAGCCTGCCAGAACAGATTATGAAAAAACTGTTGCATTGCTTTCATTTTTTGGTTTTGCTAATCACTTCGCCTGGGAGGATTATTATCTAAACCAACAACTCAAGATTGCATTTAGAATTTCATTAGCCGATATCCCTGAACCTTATGCAATTTCTGCCTGGCTACGTCAGGGAGAACTACAGGCCGCGTCCTTAAAAGCAAGGGAATATTCTGAGAAGGACTTTAAAGCATCTTTACCAGCAATAAAATCTTTAATGAAAATTCAGTCAAAAGATATATTTGATAAGTTGCAGGATTTGTGTCTCCAAAGCGGCGTAAAACTCGTTGTTACTTCTTCTTTGTCAAAAGCGCCTATTAGCGGGAGCACACATTGGATAAACGATACCCCTTTGATTCAGTTGAACGGAAGAGATCCTGAATGCGAAACTTTTTGGTTCACTTTTTTTCACGAAACAGGACACATTTTATTACACGGCAAGAAAGATATTTTTTTGGAAAGGATTGAATACGCCTGTAAGGATGAAACAAAAGAAGCACAAGCTGATACATTTGCACTAAAGTGGATTGGAGCAGATTCAGCGCACAGTTCCTTGGTGCAGTAAGAAAGTAGACCTGATGCTACTGGCCAATCTGCTTGCCTCATTAATTCTACCTGTTCACTAACCAAAACTACCTGTTCATTGCATTGGTGCAAAAGGATTGAAAAAACAAGTTCAAATTTGAAGAAACATTAAAATCATCCTTTATGAAATCATCAAAAAAATTGACAGTTATGTGCCTGGTTATCACCTTATGCACGACCATTTTTTATTCCTGTGAAAAACAAATCGGGCCAGAGGGAGGACAAGGCCCTGCCGGTGTTCCTGGTCCGGCCGGCAGTACGGTGCTGAGTGGCAATTCTGCACCTGGTCCATCTACGGGTGCAGTGGGCGATTTTTACCTGGATCTTAGTACCAGCAAATTCTATGGTCCTAAAAAGGCAGATGGCAGCTGGGGAGCAGGTTTCTCCATGTTGGGCGCTAATGGCTTAACAGGGCCTGCAGGCCAAAACGGCGCCAATGGAGCCAACGGGGCAGATGGCAAGGACGGTGCAAACGGTACCAATGGCAATAAGATCCTGAACGGTTCCGGCACACCTGCAGCGGATCTGGGCCTCACCAACGACTATTACCTGGACAAAGAAAGTTATACGCTCTACGGACCAAAACTCGCAGCAGGATGGGGTGTAGGGGTATCTCTGAAAGGACCGGCCGGATCTTCAAACGTGATGTATTCGGGTTGGATGTATGCCAAGGCTTTCAGCGATACCACGGTCGACAATTCTAAAATGAAGGTAGGTTACATTACAGCAAAAACGTTGAGTACGTCGATCCTGAATTCGGGAACAGTGCTGGTCTATCTCTCTTATGGAGGAGGTGTATTTCCCCTGCCTTATACGAGCTTTGCCGGAGGGAAAACCAACACAATCAACTTTATGCCTTTGTTTAACCGAATCGTCATTACCCGTTTCACGACCGACAATTCAAATAGTGTTGCCCTGTCTACATTACTGCAATACCGCTACGTGATCATACCGGGAGGCACGCTGATCTCGGGTATCAAACCAAAGGATCTGGATAATTATGAGTTGGTCAAAAAGACTTTCAATATTCCTGATTAGGGGTATAGAATTAATTATAGCCCAATAAAGCCTCAAAGGGCGATGCCAAAAGCCTGGTATTGCCCTTTGATGTTAAAGGCGAGTCTCAGTCCAACGCATATCTTCACCCGACCGCAATTACCCAGCAAATTTAGCAGAGTTATCTGCCCCTTGTCTCAATCAGCCTTGTTTCGCAGGTTATAGCCCTATATAATCCGCATAATGAAGGCTGCACATTTTTTATTATTTTTGCAGCATGAACACTAAACAGGCTTACAACATCTGGGCTGCACAATACGATACCAATGACAATAAAACAAGGGACCTGGAAGGTTTGGCGCTGAGGATTTCGCTGGCAAGCATTCCTTTCAACAAGGTTCTGGAGATCGGGTGCGGAACGGGAAAGAATACGGAATGGCTGATCAACCGGGCAGCGCTGATTACTGCTGTAGATCTTTCTGACCAGATGCTGGCGCGCGCGAAGGACAAGATTACGTCCAATAGGGTGCAGTTTAGGCAGGCCGACATCACCTCACGCTGGAACTTTAGGGATGGTCTGTATGACCTCGTCACCTTCAGTCTCGTACTGGAACACATTGACAACCTTGACTATGTTTTTAATGAGGTCTCCAAATCACTGAATTCCGGCGGTTATGTGTATGTCGGTGAATTGCATCCGTTTAAACAATATAGTGGCACCAAGGCCCGCTTTGACAATGAGGAAGGTAACCAAACAGTGGTAGATTGTTTTAACCACAATGTTTCGGATTTTATCCAGGCAGGTAAAAAGCACGGTTTGTCGCTGGTGGAACTGGATGAGTATTTTGACGACAACAAGCGTTCTGATATCCCAAGAATTTTGACCATATTGCTCAGGAAAAATTAAATCATTTTATGAAGGTTCCTGTATTTAAAAATCTTTCCCGCCTGCAAAATCAAGCTTTGAGCGTATTGGTGCTAATCATAGGAATTACTTTAAATCCCTTTCAACAAGCGATGGCCCAAACTGAAAAAAAGAAAGCTGCTGCGGTACTGAACCATATAGCGGTTTATGTATTGGACCTGCAGGTAGCTACAGATTTTTATAAAAATGTTTTTGACCTGGAAATCATTCCTGAGCCTTTTCACGATGGCCGTCATACCTGGTTTTCTATCGGCCCCGCTGGTCACCTGCACATCATATCTGGTGCTAAAGCCGCTTCAGCACATGATAAGAATGAACACCTTTGTTTTAGTGTAGCCTCTGTCGATGACTTTACCAAAAAACTAAAGGCCATGAAGATCGATTATGAGAATTGGGCAGGCGAGAAGCAAGCCGTAACCAATCGGGTCGATGGCGTCAAACAAGTCTATTTCAAGGATCCTGACGGCCATTGGCTGGAGGTAAACGACGACCATAAATAATTTAACAGGTAACATGATGAAAATCCTTTCTTTCATTTGCATTTTGGTGGTACTGGTACTCAATTGTGTGCCCTGTGCTGATGCCTGTGAACAGGAGGAAATTCAACAGACTTTAGTGATTGCTGCCGGACATCAGGATGTGCCTGCACATGCCGATGAATGTACTCCTTTTTGCCATTGCTCTTGTTGTGCAAGTACAGTCGTGGTCAAATTGATCGTGTCACCAGCTGTTCCTTTTAAAATCAACAATTTTTCTTACATCCCGTATTCCGGGGCTGAATCACTGGAAGTTAGCCTGCCTATCTTTCAACCGCCAAAACTGGTATAATACTTTTTCTTCGTTATTGCCGGCATTACTCATGCAAAGCTACCCGTCGCTGACGACGGAGGCGCTTTGGCAATAACGACTTGTATATAATATCATTCATTTTAAGCGTTGATATGTTAGATCAAATCATTCGATTTTCGATAAAGAATAAACTCGTTATTGGCCTAATGGTGCTTGCGCTCGTGATCTGGGGAATCTATTCCGTCAGGCACCTGCCGATAGATGCCGTACCGGACATCACCAACAACCAGGTACAAATTATATCCCAGGCGCCGAGTCTGGGTACACAAGAGGTCGAGCAGTTCATCACTGCGCCGATAGAACTGGCCATGGCCAACATACCCCGGGTGCTGGAGCGGCGCTCCATTTCCAGATCGGGCATCTCAGTCATTACTGTTGTGTTTGAAGATGATGCCGATATTTATTGGGCCAGGCAACAGGTGGCTGCCCAGTTAAAGGAGGCAGAGGCCAATATTCCGAAGGGACTGGCCCAACCTTCACTGGCGCCCATTACAACCGGTTTGGGCGAGATCTACCAATATGTTTTGCATACCAGGAAAGGTTATGAAGATAAGTATAGTGCTACAGATCTGCGGACTTTGCAGGATTGGGTGGTACGGACACAGTTGGCCGGCACCAAAGGAATCGCTGAAGTAAGTGGCTGGGGCGGCTACGTAAAGCAGTATGAGATTGCGCTGGACAATGAAAAACTGAATGCCAACAATGTGACGATCAGTCAGATTTATACGGCCCTGGAAAACAATAACGAGAATACCGGGGGTTCGTATATCGAACAGCAGAGCAATGCTTACGCCATCAGGGGCATCGGACAAGTGCGTTCGCTGGATGATATAGAGAAAATTGTAGTGAAAAATGCAGGTGGCGTGCCTGTACTGATCAGGGATGTGGGAACCGTACAGTTTGGCAGCGCGACACGTTATGGCGCCGTTACCAGAAACGGAACCGGTGAGGTAGTTGCCGGAATTGTACTGATGCTGAAAGGCGAGAATTTCAACGAAGTGATCGCCCATGTGAAAGAACGCATTGTACAGATCCAGAAATCTTTGCCTGAAGGCGTAGTGATTGAGCCATTTATTGACCGTACTGAACTGGTAGGACGGTCGATCAGCACCGTGCAGAAGAATCTGATCGAGGGGGCGCTGATTGTAATCTTTGTGCTGCTGCTGTTGCTGGGCAACTGGCGTGCAGGCCTCATCGTAGCTTCTGTCATTCCTTTAGCCATGTTGTTTGCCTTTGCATTGATGCGCTTATTTGGTGTATCGGGTAACCTGATGAGTTTGGGCGCGATTGACTTCGGGCTCATTGTCGATGGCGCGGTAATCATTGTGGAAGCAATTATTTTCAGGCTGACGGAAAGCAAGTTATTTAAAACACAGCCCTTGCTGGATCAGGAACAAATGGACGAAGAAGTTTATGTGGCTTCATCAAAGATCAGATCCAGTGCAGCATTTGGGGAAATCATCATCCTGATCGTGTACCTTCCGCTGTTATCGCTAGTCGGAATTGAAGGCAAGATGTTCAAGCCCATGGCGCAAACCGTTGTTTTTGCCATTGTTGGCGCATTTATCTTATCGCTAACCTATGTGCCAATGGTAAGTGCCCTTTTTCTAAGTAAACACACAGTGCACAAGAGAAATTTTTCTGACCGGCTGATGGAGGGCTTGAGGAAGATATATCAACCCATGCTCGAACGTACGCTGCGCTTTAAAAAGCTGGTCGTGTCTGCTGCACTGCTCTTATTTGCCTTGACTTTATGGGTGTTTTCAGGCATGGGTGGTGAATTTCTGCCACAATTGGAAGAAGGTGACCTGACTGTAGAGATCTCGATGTCACAGGGCACCTCCCTTTCACAAGTGGTGGAAACTTTCGGCAAAGCAGAACGGATTTTAAAGCGGCAGTTTCCGGAAGTCAAACAGGTGGTGACACGGATCGGCAGTGCGGAGATTCCGACAGATCCAATGCCGATGGAACGGGGAGATATGATGGTGTCGATGACACCAAAAGAAAGCTGGACCTCGGCACATACCAAAGAAGAAATGTCCGAAAAGATGGAGGAAGCACTTTCTGTATTGCCCGGTGTAAATGTAGAAATCACCCAACCCATGCAGATGCGTTTTAACGAACTGATGACGGGCGTGCGGCAAGATGTAGCCGTTAAAATTTACGGTGAGGATCTGGAAATATTGACACAACAGGCAGCGCAGGTGGCAAAGTTGATCGCTCCGGTTGAAGGGGTCAGTGAACCATTTGTGGAGCAGGTAACCGGATTGCCACAGGTCATGGTCGAGTACGACCGGGATAAAATTGCGCAATATGGATTAAACATCGGCGAGATCAACGGCATTCTAAAGACGGCTTTTGCAGGTCACACAGCAGGCGTCGTATATGAAGGTGAAAAACGTTTTGATATGGTGCTGCGCCTGCAGCGTGGTCTCCGGGAAAACATCGCCAACATTGAGAATTTGTACATCCCATTGCCCTCAGGCAATAAAGTGCCGCTAAACCAGGTCGCTAAAGTGGAACTGAAGGAAGCCCCGGCACAGATCTCAAGAGAAGATGGCAAAAGGAGAATTTATGTAGGCTTTAATGTGAAAGGAAGAGACGTGGAGCGGACGGTTGCGGAAATCTCGGCTTTGCTGGATGGGCGCTTGAAACTTCCACCAGGCTATTATGTCACCTATGGTGGTCAGTTTCAGAACCTGAAGGAAGCGAAAAGCAGGCTTGCAGTTGCCGTACCTCTGGCACTGGTACTGATCCTTGGGTTACTGTATTTTACGTTCAAATCTGCGTTGCAAACGGTACTGGTATTTACGGCCGTGCCTTTGTCGGCCATTGGTGGTGTGTTCGCGCTGCTGCTGCGGGATATGCCTTTCAGTATTTCAGCAGGTGTCGGATTTATTGCGCTGTTTGGGGTGGCAGTACTCAATGGCATTGTGCTGATCTCTTATTTCAATCACCTCAAAGAAGAGGGTATCGAAGAGGTAAATCAACGCGTTCTGCTCGGTACAGGCCAGCGATTGAGGCCGGTATTGATGACCGCTGCTGTCGCTTCGCTGGGCTTTTTGCCTATGGCGCTGTCGGGCGGTGCAGGTGCGGAAGTTCAAAAGCCCCTGGCTACTGTCGTGATCGGGGGACTACTGTCTGCTACTTTACTGACCTTATTTGTCCTGCCTTGCTTATACGTGTTGTTTACCAAAACTAAAACCAACATAAAGATGAAACCACTGGTAGTTGGCCTTTTGCTGTTGACGGGAATCATAGGCACAGGCAACAGCACAGCTCATGCCCAGACAAGGAGCCTCTCGGCAGATGATGCGGTAAAGTTGGCATTACAAAACAACCTGCAATTGAAGTCTGCCGGATTGGCTTTGGATCAATCTAAAGCAATGGAGAGTACCGCTTTTGATCCAGGAAAGACAAATGTAAATCTATCGCAAGACCCGAGCAGTGGCGGTGGTAATGACAACTCGATCAACATTTCGCAAAGTTTCGCCTGGCCTGGTTTATATAAAAATCAGAAAAAATTGCTCAAAGCGCAAACAGAGCTGACCGCGGGATCCGGTTATCATACGCGAGCCGAAATTATTCGCGATACCCGGCTGGCGTATTACAATTATGTATTCAGTTTGGACAGTCGCAGGGTGTTGAGTCTGCAGGACAGCATTTATAAAAATTTTATCAGTAAGTCAGAACTGCGCTATAAGGCTGGAGAAACGTCAAACCTGGAACTGATCACGGCGAGAAATAAATACCATGAAGTCCAGGCCATGAAACAGGCATTGGAGACGGAGATGCAGAACCAGTTGTTGATCCTTCAGCAGTTGCTCAACACAAAGGAATCGTTTGTTCCTTCAGAAAAAAGGCTGCCTGTGCTGTTGCCAAATGAAGTTGCAGATGGCGCAGATACCTTGCTGGTTCGTGGTTATGCGCAACAGGTGGAGGTGGCCAAAGCCAGGGTAGGAGTAGAAAAAGCCAAAGCAATGCCTGATTTTACACTCGGGTATGGACAGCAATGGGTCATCCGGTCCTTTGATCCGGCAAATCTGAACCGGGATTATACACCTGGTACCCGCATTGCTGGTGTGCAGGTGGGTATCGGTATTCCCTTGTTCAACAAAGCCGGAAGGGCAAAGATCGCGAATGAAAAATTGGCGGTACAAATGGCCGAAACAGATTACTTACGGGCTAAAGGGGCATTGACCCTTCAATACCAGCAGGAAATGGGCAAGTATCAAAAATACAACAAGATGCTGGATTATTATACGGTTACCGGCTTAAAGCAGGCGGATGAGCAGATACGCATCGCACAGGTATCTTATGACCTCGGTGAAGTCGGTTATATGGAGTTTGTCCAGAATATGGGCCTGGCTATGGAAACGAAACTCGATTACCTGGAAACGGTGCAGCAGTTGAACGCCACTGTTATTCAATTGCAATTTTTAAAAGGGAATTAATCAGATTAAAAAAATTCAGATGAAGAAATTAACAGCTATAAAATTTAGATGCCTGGTTTATTCCATGCTGCTGCTGTTGTGCGCCGCTTGTGGCAACGATAACACTGGTAGCAAATCGGTCAGCGAAAAGGCAGAGGAGAGTTCTGCAGAAGAGCATGAAGCGCATGAAGACGGACTCGAAATGAGTGATGCGCAGTTGAAGGCCGTGGGTATCCTGATTGGCAGGATGGAAAAAAAGAACCTGACGGATGTGGTAAAGGTAAGTGGTCAGTTGGCCGTGCCGCCTCAAAATGCAGCGCAGATCAATGTATTGTCGGGCGGTATCGTCAGGAAGATCAATGTGATCGAGGGTCAGCAGGTCAGAAAAGGACAGGTATTGGTCACTGTTGAAAATCAGGAACTGATCCGTTTGCAGCAGGAGTACCTGACCGCAAAGGGTGGTTTTACCTATATTACTGCAGAGTACAACAGGCAGCAATTGTTGAAGGCAGCTAATGCAGGAACGGGAAAAGCACAGCAACTGGCCGAGGCCAATTACAACGCAGAGCAGGCCAGGATCAAGGCATTGGAAAGCCAGTTGCTACAGTACGGAATTTCGCTGACACAGGTTTCAGCCGGAAAGATCACCCTTCAGGTGCCGGTCAAGGCACCGATCAACGGGACAATCGGCAAGATCGTAGCAGAGACCGGGTCGTACGCACAACCGGGTATATCAATTATGGACATTGTCGACAATTCAAAAATCCACGCCGATCTGATTGTTTTTGAGAAAGACCTTTCCAGGATCAAGCTGGGGCAACAGGTTGATTTTCAGTTGACCAATCAGAAAAATGAACAGATTGAAGGAGAAATTCAGGGAATTAACAAGTCTTTTGAAAACGACAGCAAGGGTGTGGTGGTCCATGCGGTTATTAAAAAACCCGGTGCGAATCTGATTCCGGGAATGTACGTAACCGGATTGATTGCTGTGGGCAAAGATCTGGTAGATGCCGTGCCTGTCGATGCGGTGGTGCGGACTGGTGGAAGGGCTTATGTGTTTGTGGTAAATGATGAAGAAGGAAAACAAAAACAGCAGGAAGAACACCAAACAGAAAAAACCGTACATTTCAGAAAGGTGGAGGTAACCACAGGGATTACTGAGCTGGGCTATATCCAGATCAGACCATTGGAAAAACTCTCCGCTGATGTGCAGATGGTGATAAAGGGGGCATTCTATTTGCAATCTAAAGCATCGGGGCCGTCAGAACATGACCATTAACAGGATAGTATTGCTGAAAATTGTGCAGATATGAAATTAGAAAATAGACACCAGCACTGCTGTTCATCTGAAAAAGAACAGCCTTTGGCTGGACAGTCGAATAAGGACCATAAAGACCATGACGATCATGTGGGGCATGACGATCACGACGATCACGATCATGACCACGGTGACGGCAGTTCTGCTGGCTGGCTGCAGCACTGGGCGTTACTGACTGCCCTTGCGGTAGTGCTGGTCATGCTGGTGCTGGACTATGGCTTCCACATCCGGTTTAACAACTTGATACAGATTTGTATTTTCATCCCTGCTTATCTGTTATCGGGCTACAATGTACTGGCGCTTGCTTATAGAAAGGCATTGAGGCTAGACTTTTTTAACGAATTTTTCCTGATGAGCGTGGCTACGATTGGCGCATTTGCCATAGGGTCTTACAGTGAAGGTGTGGCGGTGATGGTATTTTATTCAATAGGAGAGTGGTTTCAGGATGTAGCGGTAAGCAATGCCAAAAGGAGCATCAAAGCTTTGCTTGACATCAGACCGGAAAGTGTAAACGTGCTGAGAAATGGGACTGTGCTAAGTGTAAAACCAGCTGAAGTCGGGATCGGCGAAACGATCCAGCTTAAACCTGGGGAGCAGCTGGCGCTTGATGGCGTCCTGATCTCTGACCGCGCAATTTTTAATACCGCAGCACTAACGGGAGAAAGCAGGCCTGACAATAAAGCAAAAGCTGAAGTTGTCCTGGCTGGCATGATCAATCTGCAGCAGTTGACCGAAGTAGAAGTAACCGCTACTTTTAAGGACAGTAAACTGAGCAAAATACTGGAAATGGTGCAGGACGCCACAGCGCGGAAATCGCAGACGCAGTTATTCATTTCCCGCTTTGCGAAAGTATATACACCAATTGTCTTTTTACTAGCCCTGCTGGTGGTGGCGTTGCCGTTTGCTTTCGTGTCAGACTATATGTTTAAAGACTGGCTGTATCGCGGATTGGTATTTTTGGTGATCAGCTGTCCCTGTGCCCTGGTGATTTCTATCCCCCTGGGATACTTCGGCGGGATAGGCTTGGCTTCTAAAAACGGCATTCTGTTTAAGGGCGCCAACTTTCTGGATGTAATGACCAAAGTGGATACCGTAGTGATGGACAAAACAGGAACGCTAACTAAAGGTGTGTTTAATGTGCAAAAGGCAGTAGCAACAGGTATTGATGAAAACGAATTCCTCATGGTGGTTGCAGTACTGGAAAGTAAATCTACACATCCGATCGCCCAGGCCATTGTTCGACATGCAGGTGACCTGAAAAACAGCACAGTGTCTGATGTGGAAGAAGTACCTGGACATGGGCTAAAAGGAACGATAGATGGCCGGTCTGTTTTAGCCGGAAATACACTGCTGCTGAAAAAATTTAATATTGCCTATGATGAGCTCCTGGATGAAAATACAGATACCCTGGTTGCAGTAGCGATAGATGGCAGGTATGCAGGCTACCTCACAATTGCAGATGAAATTAAAGATGATGCGCAGCAGACCATAAGCGACCTGCATAGCATGAATATCCGGACAGTAATGCTGAGTGGTGACAAACAAAGTGTGGTTGACCAGGTTGCTAAAACACTAGGTATCGACCAGGCTTTTGGTGCCCTGCTTCCTGAAAACAAAGTTGAAAAAGTAGAAGCGTTTAAGGCAGAGGGCAGGCGGATCGCCTTTGTGGGTGATGGGGTAAATGATGCTCCTGTTGTCGCACTGGCTGATGCAGGGATTGCCATGGGTGGACTGGGCAGCGATGCAACTATTGAAACGGCCGACATCGTGATCCAAAACGATCAGCCTTCTAAAATTGTGACTGCCATCAGGATCGGTAAGTTAACAAGAAGTGTGGTCTGGCAGAACATCGGTCTGGCTATGGGCGTTAAAGTGCTGGTATTGATCCTTGGTGCAGGTGGAATCGCTACGCTCTGGGAGGCCGTCATTGCAGATGTAGGCGTAGCGCTTTTGGCCATTCTGAATGCTGTGCGCATCCAGCGGATGAAATTATAGACCAGACGATACAAAAAAAGGGATACCACATTTGCGGTATCCCTTTTTTATTTAAATAAGAAATGCTTATTTCAGGTTCGAGTAGTACTCTACAAATTTAGCCAATGCTGAAGAATAACCCCACTCATTGTCATACCATGAAACAACTTTCACGAAGTTATCGTTCAATGCGATACCTGCATTTGCATCAAAAATAGATGCGTGATCATCGCCGATAAAGTCAGAAGAAACAACTTCATCTTCAGTATAACCCAAAACACCTTTCAAAGCGCCTTCTGAAGCAGCTTTCATAGCATCTTTAATTTCCTGATATGTAGCAGGTTTTTCCAAACGTACAGTTAAATCAACTACCGAAACGTCAGCTACCGGTACACGGAAAGCCATACCAGTCAATTTTCCTTTCAATGCAGGGATTACCTTAGTTACCGCTTTAGCAGCACCTGTAGCAGAAGGGATGATGTTAGAGAAACCACCACGGCCACCTCTCCAATCTTTCGCAGAAGGACCATCAACAGTTTTTTGAGTTGCAGTCACAGCGTGAACAGTACTCATCAAACCTTCAGCAATGCCCCAGTTGTCATTCAATACTTTAGCGATTGGCGCCAAACAGTTGGTAGTACATGAAGCGTTAGAAACTACAGTCTGATCTGCAGTCAATTGATCATGATTTACACCCATTACATACGTAGGGATAGAATCATCTTTAGCCGGAGCAGAAAGTACAACTCTTTTTGCACCTGCAGTAATGTGTTTCTCAGCATCAGCCTGAGTTAAGAATAAGCCGGTTGACTCGATTACAGTTTCAACGCCAACTTCATTCCATTTTAAGTTTGCCGGATCTCTTTCTGCAGTAATACGGATTGTTTTACCGTTTACCACTAAATTTCCGTTTTCAACAGCGATAGTGCCGTCAAACTTACCATGAGTAGAGTCGTATCTCAACATATAGGCCATATAATCAGGCTCTACAAGGTCGTTGATTGCTACAACGTCTAACCCTCTTTTCAAAGCAGCTCTAAAAACCAGTCTGCCGATACGGCCAAAGCCGTTTATTCCAATTTTGCTCATCTTAATTTGTATTAATTCGAATAGTAGTTTAGTAAATTATATATCGGTTCTTTTGTAATTGATGTGATTTCAAAGCCATGCTTTTTAGCGGTTTCCCGAAGCTGCTCTTGAAAGTTTCCTGCCACGATGCCCACAAAATGAACCTGTTTTCCAGGATGCAGTTTGATGGTCGGCAGTAAATAAGTTTTAAAATAGATCTCAAAAGCCCGGTTGATTAAATCCAGGATGTATTTATGGTCTCTGTTTTCAATAAAAAAGTCTAAGAATGAACTTAAAAACTGTTGCGCCATTGGTTTCTTATACACCCTCTCGAGGATCTGAGTCCGGTCCAGGTTGTATTTGCTCTCAAACTTCTGTTCCAGATCTTTCGGTAGTTTGGACTGTATGAAATTGGTCAGCAGGATTTTGCCCAAATAATTGGCAGAACCCTCATCTCCCAGGATAAAACCTAGGCCAAAGTTGTTCTTCTCAGGTGTTTTTCCATCGAAATAGGAACAGTTGGCGCCGCTGCCTAAAATGCCTACAATGCCGGTGTTGTTGTAGCAGGCCGACAGGGCAGCACCATAAAGGTCGTCCCTTACCGTGATCTTACTATACTTGAAAAACATACCGAGTGTTTCCGCAAGTTCATTTCTGCGTTCCGGAGAGGATGCACCTGCAGCAAAAACATAAATCTTTTTGATACTTTCAGCGTGATTGATCAGGGTAGCTTTTTTGTTCAGAAACTGAAGAATAGACTTCTGGTCGTTAAAACAGGGATTGATGCCAGGCATACTGCACTCGGCAATGGTCTTGCCGTCCCTGGCTATCTTCCAGAAAGCTGTCTTTGATCCACTATATACCACCGCTATCATTTGTTATATGGACAAAACTTTAGTCATTTCTAATAAATCGCTTTCCAGTTTGAAACTATGCCTGTTCAGTGCCTCTTCAATGGTGGTTGTCCTGATGTCATTGCCCCTCAGTCCGACCATTTCCATGGTATTACCTTTTAGCAACTCATTGACCGCTGCAAAACCCAATCTGCTGGCCAGGATCCGGTCAAAACTACTCGGACTACCGCCTCGTTGAAGGTGGCCCAATATAGTTACTTTTGTATCATAATGATCAAAACGATCTTTAACTTTTTTTGCAATGTCGTATGCACCACCGGCTTTATGGCCTTCTGAAACAATCACAATACTAGAGGATTTTTTTGTCACCGCTCCTGATTCCAGCTGGGCAATCAACTCTTCCAAACTGGTTTGTTTTTCAGGAAGAAGCACTGCCTCAGCTCCGCTTGCAATGGCACTTCTCAGTGCAATACATCCTGAATCCCTTCCCATTACCTCTATAAAAAAGAGCCGGTCATGCGAATCTGCCGTATCTCTGATTTTATCTATGGCTTCAATAACGGTGTTGATCGCAGTATCGTAACCCAGGGTAAAGTCCGACCCATAAAGGTCATTGTCAATTGTTCCCGGTACCCCCATTACCCGTACCCCATGCTTTTTGGCAAAGCGTTGTGCTCCGGTAAAAGTTCCGTCCCCACCGATCACGACAAGGCCATCTATATCCCGTGCTTTCAAGTTCTCAAAAGCGAGGTCAAGCCCCTCTTCTGTTTTGAACTCCAGGCAACGTGCTGTTTTTAAAATTGTACCACCCAGGTGGATAATGTTGCTTACGGATCTTGCGTCCATCGGGATAATGTTGTTGTCAATTAATCCCTGGTACCCCTGCAAAACCCCAAACATATTGATGCCATTGTATATTCCTGTTCTTACAACAGCGCGTATACAGGCATTCATTCCAGGAGCATCCCCTCCTGAAGTTAATACTGCAATATTTTTGATATTTGGTTTCATGATTATATATACGAATATAGCGTGTATATTTTACACTAAGTAATTTATTTTATATTTTCATCCCGAATTTGGCGGCAAGTATATTTATTTGCCTTTGCTTTTAAAAAATTAATAAGGTGTTCCGGATGCCATTTCCGTTTCTTTTTAACGCAGTTGCTAAATTCGTATTGTTATCTATCTTTATGGAAAAAATAGGGCTATAATTCAGGCCTTATTTTTGACGAATATAACGACAAGCAAAATAAGTGCAACCCGATTAACCAATAATATTTTGATAGAAGTTTTACCAAAGTTTGATTCCACTTTTTCGATTGACTGTGTGGTGTTTGGATTTGATGAAGGAGAGCTGAAAATTCTTTTAATAGAGCGAAACGAAGAGCCCTTTAAAGATTGGTGGGCCTTACCCGGCAACATTGTAGGTGAAGGTGAAAGCCTGGATCAGTCTGCCGCCAGGATCTTAAATGAGTTGACGGGCCTGAGCAACATCTACATGGAACAATATTACACTTTCGGAGATGTAAACCGTCACCCGCAGGGCAGGGTGGTGAGTATCGCCTATTATGCGCTGCTGCGCTTAGGTGGTGAAAAAGCGGTCAAGCCGATCAGTACCTATGCCAAACAGGCGTATTGGAGGAATGTTAAAGACCTTCCAAAGCTGGCCTTCGACCACCAGCAGATTTTTGAAAAAGGATTGGAGAAAATTAAAAGACGGATCAAGCACCAGCCGATTGCTTTTGAACTGCTGCCGGAGAAATTTACACTCACCCAGTTGCAGAATGTGTATGAGGTAATTCTCAATAAAAAGCTGGATAAGCGGAACTTCCGTAAGAAAATGCTCAGTTTTGGCGTATTGAAGGATCTGGATGAAAAACAGCAGGGTGTATCTTTCAGGGCAGCCACTTTATACAAATTCGACAAAAGACGTTACGCCAAGTTATTTGGTAAGGAAATTTCGTTTTAGCAAGACATTCGCATAAAAAAAAAAACTCCTGAAATCAATTCAGGAGCTTTTTTTTTAAATAGCCTTCAATCTTATTTGTTGGCAATGTTCAAATGGTAATCAACCAGGTCATCTATAGGCGAACGTATGATCTTGCCTACACCCATTTCGTAACGGTCGGCCACCACACTTAGGATGTCCCTGAAACTATAACCTACTGATCCTACGCAGTTCAGCGTATAATCTTTGTAGTTTGGATAATGGATTACCAGGTTTTCGAAAAATGCGGTAAATGCATAATCCACTGTGCTGTAGGTATAGTCTTCATAGTTGTCTTTGAAGTCATATAAAAACTTACTAAAACTTGCACAGAAACGGTTAGGCAAAGGCCTGTTGTAAATATTGTCAAATATGTCCTCGTTGGTCAGGGCGAAGTTGTCATAAAAGCTCTCTCTAAGACCTTTAGGCATATAGCCTTTCATATAGTCAGAAAGAATGCGTTTTCCGATGAAACAGCCGCTTCCTTCATCACCCAAAAAGTAACCCAGGGAATCAATGTTCAACGTGATGTCTTTTCCATCATACAAGCATGAATTCGTGCCTGTACCTAAAATTGCAGCAAAGCCAGCCTCATCGCCCAGCAATGCACGGCAGGAAGCCATCAGATCGTGACCAATATTGATTTTGGCATTCACAAAAATCTGCTGCATGGCGTCAGCTACAATCTTACGCTTGGCGTCTGTAGAACAGCCTGCTCCGTAATAGTTTACTTCTGTTAACTTGTCAGCTTCCAAATGATCTGGCAAAGAAGTTCTTAACGACTCAACTATATATTCAGTACTTGAAAAATATGGGTTGTAACCTTCTGTATTGAAAAGGATTTTTCTTCCCGCCTCATTAATTAAACACCAATTGGTTTTGGTTGAACCACCGTCTGCAATAACTATCATCTTAATTTGTTTTTTTCTGGATAAAAGTAAATAATCCTAACACTTTGGTACAGTTTTTTTTCATAAATTTAATTTATAGGTTTTGGTTTTAGTTTTAATTTTATGCTCTCAATTGTATTTAAACCATGTTTTTTTAGGATTATCAGGAATTTTAAAGGTTACCATATTGTTAAAAAAACACTAAGCCTAAAATACACTTAGTATTTTAAAATCCAAATTTAAAAATTGATACCTTTTTGTGACCAAACTGCAGTAAATAGCAAACCTGCTTTTAATGGAAGTTTAAGTGCTTTTTTGTAAACTTACGTATTCAAAAAAATAAAATCATTCCGGTTAGGTACCGGATGGAAGACACCTTGAAAATATGACAATAAAAGTTGATTTAAGAAGCGATACCGTAACCAGGCCTACGCCGGAAATGCTCGAGGCCATGTGGTCCGCAAAGGTAGGTGATGACGTCCTTGGAGAAGATGAAACTGTAAACCTGCTGGAGCAGAAACTGGCAACGATGTTCAACATGGAGGCAGGTTTATTTTGTCCATCCGGTACCATGAGCAACCAGATTGCCATCAAGTGTTTTACACAGCCAATGGATGAAGTGATCTGCGACCAGACGGCACATGTATACCGTTATGAGGGCGGTGGCATCGCGTATCATTCCATGGCTTCTGTGCGTCTGCTTCATGGCCCCCGGGGTATACTAAGTCCTGAACTGATCGAACCGGAAATCAATGAAGCCAATATTCATTACCCTAACTCCAGTTTGGTCGTGCTTGAAAATACAGTCAACAAAGGGGGCGGGGCCTGCTATCATTTGTCCCAGATCGAGCCGGTACATACTTTATGCAACATCAAAGGGTTGAGGTTGCACCTCGATGGTGCCAGGATCTTTAACGCACTGGTGAAGACGGGAGACCAGGCCAGGGACTATGGCAAATATTTCGACGGCATTTCGGTCTGTTTGTCCAAAGGACTTGGCGCACCAGTAGGCTCCGTGCTGCTGGGCTCCAGGGAAACTATCGGAAAAGCCCTTAAAGTCCGTAAGGCTTTCGGTGGGGGCATGCGCCAGGCTGGGTATCTCGCCGCGGCGGGTATTTACGCGCTTGACCATCATGTTCAGCGCCTGGCGGTTGACCATCTCCATGCTGCCGCACTTGGTGAAGCACTGGCAGGTACCAGTTATGTCGCGTCCGTCATGCCGGTAGAAACAAATATTGTGCTTTTTGATGTTGCTGACGGCTTCAAGGCAGAGGCAATCGTCAATAAGCTCGCCGAAAGGGGAATTGCCTGCAATACCACAGGCCACAGAACGGTCAGGCTGGTCACCCATTTAGATATTTCTTCGGAAATGATAGATAGTACAATCGAAAACATAATACATTTGCATCCTTAGCCCATAAATTTACCATTTGTAAATGAAGAAAATTCTTATAGCCAACAGAGGGGAGATTGCATTGCGGATCATGCGCTCTGCCAGGGAGATGGGCATCAAAACTGTTGCGGTATACTCAGAGGTGGACCGGGAGGCTTTGCATGTCCGGTATGCGGACGAGGCAGTGTGTATCGGCCCCGCGCCTTCTGCGCAGTCTTACCTGGTCGGACAAAAAATGATCGATGCTTGTACGGAAACCGGTGCAGATGCGATTCATCCTGGTTATGGCTTTTTGTCAGAAAATGCAGCTTTTGCGCGACTGGTGCGTGATGCAGGTTTAACCCTGATCGGCCCTACACCGGAGGCAATGGAAATTATGGGCAATAAGTTGTCAGCCAAAGCCGCCGCGCTGAAATACAACATCCCGATGGTGCCCGGAACTGAGGAAGCCATTACAGATGTCGAGCAGGCCAAGCAAAGGGCAGTTGAAGTTGGATTTCCCATTCTGATCAAGGCTGCTGCCGGGGGCGGGGGAAAAGGAATGCGGGTGGTGGAGCATGTGGCTGACTTTGAAGCGCAAATGATGCTTGCCGTGAGTGAGGCGACTTCTGCTTTTGGCGACGGATCAGTTTTTATAGAACGTTACGTAACTTCGCCCAGGCATATTGAAATTCAGGTATTGGGTGATACCCATGGAAATATTGTTCATCTTTTTGAACGGGAATGCTCCATTCAGCGCCGCCACCAGAAGGTAATCGAAGAAGCGCCCTCCTGTGTACTTACCGAGGCCATCAGACAAAAAATGGGTGCCTGTGCAGTCGACGTCGCTCGTGCTGTAAACTATGTAGGGGCAGGTACAGTGGAGTTTATCCTGGATGAGCATCTTGATTTTTTCTTTCTGGAGATGAACACCCGGCTTCAGGTAGAGCATCCGGTGACTGAAATGATTACGGGACTGGACCTGGTCAAGGAGCAAATCCGGATTGCAAGGGGAGAGCGTCTTGCTTATACGCAGGAGGACCTGAAGATCAACGGACATGCCATCGAGCTCAGGGTTTATGCGGAAGACCCGGAAAATAATTTCCTTCCGGATATAGGTACCCTGCAAACTTACCGTACCCCAAAAGGACCCGGTGTGCGGGTAGACGACAGCTTTATTCAGGGCATGGAGATTCCTATTTATTACGATCCTATGATTGCTAAACTGATCACTTATGGTAAAGACCGGACGGAGGCACTAGAACGGATGGTCAGGGCTATCGACGAATATGACATTACCGGTATTAAAACTACGCTTGCATTTGGGAAATTTGTCATGCTGCACGAAGCTTTTCAGAATGGGACTTTTGACACGGGCTTTATCAGTAGGTATTTTAAAGAAGATAGCTTGAATCATGAAGACGAGACAGAAGCTGTGCTGGCTGCAATAATAGCACTCAGGAACTTGAATAAAAAACCTGCGGCCACAAATTCACCGGCAGAGGCAGCAACAAACAATTGGAGAAAGAACAGGATCAGATTTAATTCATAAGCATGTTTACAGGAATCATTGAGGCACTTGGAGAAATAACCGAAGTAAGAGAAGAGGGGAGCAATGTGCATTATACAGTCAGATCGGCAATCAGCCATGAACTGAAAATAGACCAGAGTGTGGCCCACAATGGGGTGTGCCTTACAGTTGTCGCTCTGACAGATGACACACATACGGTTACTGCAATCGATGAAACCTTGGGAAAAACCAATCTGGGAAGTCTAAAAGCAGGCAGCAGGGTAAACCTGGAGCGCTGCATGCAGATGAACGGGAGACTGGACGGGCACATCGTGCAGGGTCATGTGGACCAGACTGCTGTTTGCATCAAAAGAGCGGAACTGGACGGCAGCTGGGAATACCGGTTCAAATACGATGCGGGTAAAGGCAATGTGACCGTTGAAAAAGGCTCTGTCTGTGTGAACGGGATTAGTCTCACCGTGGTCGGCTCTGCCAACGATGAATTTTCTGTATTCATCATCCCTTATACCTTTGAGCATACCAATCTGCACGAAGTACAGGTAAATGATACTGTCAATATAGAGTTTGACATCATCGGTAAATACGTCGCCCGGCTGATTAATAAATAGGCTATCGCTTCAGCTCCTCTATTTTTCCTTTGATAAAATTGATCAGTTTTGCTTGTTTGGCTTTGTCTATAGTCTTTAAATACTGCTCGTAATAATTGATGGCGTTTTTCTTGTCGTTCAGTCTGTTTTCATAAACCAGTGCAATGTTGTACAGCAAACTTCCGTCATTTTCAAAGTCCAGCCCTTTCTTATACGCCTTATTGGCATCTTCATTTTTGTTCAGGTTTTCAAACGAATCGCCCAACAGGCCATAGTAACTGGCTACCAACGGCGAAACCCCTTCTTTGATGGCTTTCTGCATATAAGTGACAGCATTGTTGTAATCTTTGACGCCTCGGTAACTTCTCGCGATGTTATAATAAAGGGATTCTCCATCTCCGCCCTGCAGCTTTATGCCTAAAAAAGCTTTTAACGCATTTTGATAATCGAGCGTCAGGTAATACGATTTGCCCAGGTTATTCAATACAAAAGTCGAACTGTCTCCATAGCTCAAAAGCTTTTGTCCGGTCAGTATGGCATCTTTGTATTGTTTGGTAGAAATACTGATTGGCATTTTCATTTTCAGTAACTGCAGGTTGGCCGTGTCGGCCGCCAGTGCAGGCGCCAAAACTGCACCAGCCTTGTCAAAAAAGTTCATTTTATAGAATAATTCTGCCAGGTCAAAAGCCACATCCGCTTCGACCGGGTTGAGCCCATTTGCTTTTTGCAGGTATTTGATCCGCTCCGGATCCAGCTCGTTCCGAGACAAACCGGCCAGCTGCTTGTATATATTGAAATTGGTGCTGTCTATTTTCAAGGCTTCCAGGTAATAGCCCTTTGCCTTTTTTACATCCGCCCGCCGGTTGCTGATCCCGGCGAGACTTAGGAGTGCCGCCAGATTGGTTGGTTGGAGGGTGTACAATTTCAGATAATTGTTTTCTGCCTCAGGAAGTTTGCCTGCCATGAGGTTTACGTAAGCAAGCTGCGCCAATTCTTTCGGATTTTGGGTGTCCGCCTGATAAATGCTTTTCAGGTAATCAGCTGCTTCTGCATAGCGTTGGGTCTGATAGAATTCTACTAGTTTGTCATTGTCAACTTTCAAACTATCCTGAGCGTTGACCGTTTGAATGGTAATCAGGAATATTAAAAACAGAAGTATCTTTTTCATAAACGTCTTGTAATATGATAACTAAAGTATTAGTTATTTGGTAAATATGCAAATGCAATTTTCTCATTGATGAGCAATTTCATAGCCAAAGCCAATATATAAGTCGATTTTTAAAACATATTGGCAGGTTCAATGGTTGAACAGGGGATAAACAGAATATGAATTTTTATTAAAACAACGATATGGATACCTTAAAAAAGTTTGAATTGATGGAGAAGATTGTAAGGGAATTAGAAGACCTTCAGCACTCTCAACAAGCTATCATACAGAAGATTGGAAAAATAGAGGTAGATAACATCGACCTGGGCGATAAACGTCTGGATACTGATTTGCCTGATATGCACCAGCGTGTGGCTGACAACCTGGATACCATTGTAGGCATCCTTGAATATTTCGCTGACAAAACCCAAAACTTTGGCGATAAAAATAATGTGGATGCGCTAAAAGAGCAGCATGCGATTGATCAGGCAACTGGTCATTAAGCGTTTTTAAAAGCTAAACAAAGGCTCAGATTTTGTCGTCTACCGGAAGGTAAATGCAAAATTTTGAGCCTTTGCCTATTTCACTATCGGCGGTTAACTGCCCATCATTTTTTTCGATAAATTCCTTACAGACCACCAGGCCAAGGCCGGTCCCTTTTTCATTCATCGTGCCGCGGGTAGAATGGTTCTCTCCGGTAAATAATTTGCTCAGCGTTTCCTTGCTCATGCCCACACCATTGTCGGAAATGCAAAGTCTGATCTTACTGTTACCTGCATAAACCGCTGTAAGTTGTATGGTACAGCCCTCATTGCAAAATTTGATCGCATTGTTTAATAAGTTCCGCACCACGATCTGGATCATCAGCATGTCGGCATAGACCGTTTCGCCGGGAAATACATCTTGTATAATTTCTATGTTCTTTACTGCTGCGGAAGACGTGTGGTAATTGACCTCGTTGACAATCATGCCTTTTAAATCAAAAAATCCTTTATTGATGCCATAACCTTTTAGCTGACTTCTGGACCAATGCAATATGTTTTCAAGCAGTTCTGTGGTGTATACGATGTCCCTGCCCAGTGTTGGGCTCAGCAACTTAAATTCTTCATTGCTGATCTGTCCGTTACCGATCATGTTTAAGACTTCAGAAAGGTTGACCAAAGGCGCCCTAAGGTCATGCGCGATGATGGAGAAAACGCGGTCCTTCAATTGGTTCAACCGTTGCAATTCCTCTGCCTGTTCTTTTGATCTGAGTGATTCTGCCCGCAGTAAAGTTAAATCCTGAAGTTTGATGACGACCGTTCCGCTGGCCAGTTGATGGTCATCCAGGTAGGCTATATCGGCTTCAAGGTCAAAAACCGATTCTCCATGAGCTACGCTGAGGGCTATTTTGCCCGGCTTCCGTTCCTCAAGATATTGATACAACATAGCCTGGCCCGGAATGAGCGTCTCTATTGTCGAGCCAATGATGTCCACTGTTCCGAAGGAGAAATATTTATTAAACGAGCGGTTGTGGTCAATAACCCGGTGTTTGTTGTCCAGCACCACAAAGCCGTCCTGCATGAGGTCGAGCACCCGGTCCCGCGCCACGGGCACAATGTCAAAGAGTTTAAACCGGTATATCGCGATGGCAATGAGCAGGATGGAGGCCGTAAACGCAAATGGCGTAATGTCCAGATTGCCAAAAGGCCTATAGTCAAATACATAAATGATGTTCGCAAGCAGCGGAATGGTGGCTGCAATCACGATGCTGTAACTTTGTTTTTTATAGAGCTGTTCAGATTTGCGAAACTTGATCACCAGCAAATAACATCCAAACACCAATACCAGGTAAAAGTAAATCGTGAAAAGCCAGTAAAGCGGTCCGAAGCCCAGGCTCAGTAAGGGGAATTCTCCGGAATAATCCATTGCATACGTGTCGAAGTACAGATGGTGATAATCGTTCGTCCAGGTGGCGAAGAGCGCAATTGCCGACATGACCAGAAGCACAGCCATCACAACTGGATTTTTAATCCAACGCTCTTTCCCGGCAAGTTTCAGACAAAATAGGGACCAGTGGAGGGGCAGCGTTGAGATCCCGATATACTCCACTCCGATGAAGAGGGTGGCCTGGTGCAGGGTAACGCTCGCCAGTTCCAGTCCGTAAGCCACCGACCAGACCGCATTTGAAAACATCAATAAGCCAAAAAAGCGTACTGCTCCACGTTCTTTTCTATAAATATAGTAGGATAAAAAAAGCGTTATGATACCAAAGACAATAAGAAATATGGAGTAAATGTTGAAGCTAAAGTCCATTTATTATTTCTTTTTGCCACGTCAGCCTGCGTGATTTGAATAGTGCCTCGCCGCTATTGCAAGTGCGATAAAACTACGTAATATAGTTTTAATTTAAAAATATTCTTATTTTTACCTAGATGATTAATCACACATCAAACATTGCATTATGAAAAAAATATTTCTAATAGTGTTATTTGCAGGTTTTAATCTTGCAGCTTTCAGTCAGGTATTACCAAGCTTCCAGCTCGGTATCAAAGCAGGTACTAACCTGTCTAAACTCAGTACAGAAAATACTTTCAGCAGTGATAACCGGGCCGGTTATTATGCCGGACTTTGGGCGCGTATCGGTGCTGCGGGTATCCATCTGCAACCTGAACTTTATTTGAGTGGTAAGAATACCACTTTGGTGAATAAGGATGGCAACGAAAACAAGATCAAGTTTACCAGTCTTGACGTACCTATCTTGTTAGGTACCAAATTCGGTGCTGCCGGAATCGGCCTTCGTTTGAACACCGGACCTGTCGTGTCGTTTGTGCTGGATGATGAGCAGTCGGCTGGCGATGCTTTAAACAGTACATTCAATGGCGATTTCAAAGGGCAAAACTTTGCATGGCAGTTCGGTGCGGGTTTTGACTTCAGGAGCCTGGGTATTGACCTTCGTTATGAAGCGGGATTGTCCAAGATCGGTAAAGATGATTATCAAGGACAGAAGCTCAGACTTTTTACACTCGGTTTGGCTTATAAACTGTTCTAATAACAAGAGTTATTCACATATTTGTGTAAAAGGGTAAACTAATGCAGTTTACCCTTTTTTTTGGCTTTAAAATTGATATTCTCTTTCCCCAAACCCTAATGTATACTGTTATGAATATCAAAGAACTACTCCTAAAAGGCCAAAACTTTGCAGATCTGCTAAAACAGTTCTCAATTGATGCCAAAGACGTAAGAATTCAGGACGAAGATGTCATTCTGAATGATCAGAATTTAGAACATCGCGAAATCGTAAAGGAAAGTATTTGTATAGAGGGCACCAATAAAGAGGGTGGTATCATCAACTTTTTTGGTACACTGCACTGCAATCTTTTGAACAAGCTTGCCGTATTTGAAATGCAGGGATTTGAAAAGGTAAGTCAGCCCCTTGCGTGCTAATTACCCTTCCTTTACCACTTCCTTAATTTCGTAGCTGAACGACCCTTTGATTGGTCGTATCGGTGTTTCGCGGTCGTCACTAAGCACACGCACATAGCAGGCACCGAAGTAAAAGATAAAGGAAGAATAGAATACAAAAAGCATGATCAGTACAATGGAGCCGGATGCGCCATAAACATTGCCGATCCCACTCAGGGGAAGCATGATCCGCAAAATATATTTACCCAGGGTAAACAATACCGCCGTGAGGATCCCACCCCTCAGGGCGGTATTCCAGGTCGGCCTGCCATTGGTCAGGAAGCGGAACAGTACCGTAAACCAGATCATCACAATGGTGACAAACACCAGCTGGTTCAGCACATAAATAAAAACTTTCCCGAATGTAGGCGCTGCCGTATTGATGTACGAACCGATATAAGCTTGTATGCTGTCCGTGACAAAGCCCAGCAGAAATAAAACGCCGGCCAGTAAAATGATCATCATAGAACGTGCCCTGAGTTTCAATTTGAACAGGAAGCTGGAATGCGCTTTGTTGGCGATCGACCAGATCTGGTCCATCGAATTTTTGATCACACTGAACAACGTGGTGGCGACAAACAGGAAGAAAATAAAACTCAGCAGCGTCGCATACCATTTATGGTCTATACCCCTGATATTTCTTAAGGTCTGCCGGATTTGCAGGGTGCTGCTATCGTCCAAAATGCCTGCCAGTCGCTCAAATAAGCGGGATGCTAGTATCTTTCTGTCGATAAAAAAGCCAAACAGCCTGATGAGGATCAGCAATATGGGAGGAAGTGCAAAGTTGGTGAAGAAGGCAGTAGCTCCTGCCAGGCGCAAAGGATCGTTTTTTCTGAAAAGTACGAAAGCTGCTCTAAATCTTGTGAAGAAAAGTCCCGTTCTGTTGACCAGGTTAAATGCCGTGCCGCTCTTTGATGCCATCGGGACCGAAAATAAGAAAAAAAGCGGACATCCACCTAGTGGATGCCCGCTCCGTTTTTTAAATGAATAAAGGGCTTTTATAAGTTACCCCTTAACTCTTGTTCGCGTTCCAAAGCCTCAAATAATGCTTTGAAATTGCCCGCGCCGAACGACTGGGCTCCTTTTCGCTGTATAATTTCGAAGAATAAAGTTGGGCGGTCTTCTACCGGTTTCGTGAAGATTTGCAGCAGGTATCCTTCCTCGTCGCAATCTACCAGGATGCCCAGCGATTTAAGCTGCGCAATCTCCTCATCAATTTCACCCACCCGTTCCGGCATCATCGCGTAATAGGCTTCAGGGGGTGCACTTAAAAATTCAACCCCACGTGCTTTTAAGTCCTTCACAGTAGCCAAAATATCTTTTGTTGCCACTGCAATGTGCTGCACCCCTTCGCCTTCATAATACTCCAGATATTCTTCGATCTGTGATTTCTTTTGTCCTTCAGCAGGCTCGTTGATCGGAAATTTCGAAAAGCCATTTCCGTTGCTCATCACCTTACTCATCAACGCGCTGTATTCTGTATTGATTTGTTTGTCGTCAAAAGACAGGATGTTGACGAATCCCATCACTTCCTCATACCATTTCACGGTCTCGTTCATCCTGTTCCAGCCTACATTGCCTACACAATGGTCGATGTACAATAAACCGGCATCGGCAGGATTGTAATCGCTGTCCCAGGCCCTGTAGCCTGGCAAAAATATGCCCTTATAGTTCTTACGTTCCACAAACAAGTGCACCGTTTCCCCGTAGGTATAAATCCCGGAAAGGCGTACCTCGCCATGTTCATCAGTTTTCGTTACCGGCTCCATATAAGGTTTGGCCCCGCGCTTCACGGTCTCTTCAAATGCACTGTATGCATCATCTACCCAAAGGGACAGGATCTTTACCCCGTCCCCATGCGTTTTCACGTGTTCTGCTACCGGGTGATCAGATTTCAATGCCGTTGTCAATACCAATCTGATTTTCCCCTGCTGCAATACATAAGAAGCCCTGTCGCGCAACCCGGTTTCAGGACCCGCATAAGCCAGCGATTGAAAACCGAAAGCTGTCTTATAGTAATGCGCAGCCTGTTTGGCATTGCCCACGTAAAACTCAATATGGTCCGTTCCGTTTATCGGAAGAAAATCCGGAGCCTCCGCTATTTTCTCTGCAAAAGTTTGTGTTGACATGTTAATTTTTTT
>JAZKCT010000014.1:149782-249015 GCA_040387995.1 Bacteroidota bacterium
CCTTCAAAAGTCTGGTGTACCGGAGGCGGCTGGTGCAGGCGACCGGTAATCGGTTCAAAATCATGAATCGAAAAGGCATAGGGATAGTGAAACCCATCCCATCCCACAAAATCAAAAGGGTGGGTGCCATAGGTATATGGATAAATCAGTCCCTGTTTTTTGATCAATACTTTAAAATCACCATACGCATCAATGGTTTCCAGATCTGCAGGTTTCCTGATGTCGCGCTCACAATAAGGCGCATGTTCCATCAGTTGGCCATACTCATTTCTATAACGCTTAGGACTGCGTATCGGACTAAAACTTTCGACAATAAAGAGCCGGTTTTGCTCCGTGTCAAATTCGAACTGGTAAATCGTTCCCCTTGGGATCACGAGGTAATCCCCGTAACTGAAACGGATTTTTCCGAATCCTGTTTTCAATACGCCAGTGCCTTCATGGATAAAAATCACCTCATCGGCCTGGCTATTCTTGTAAAAATAATCGGACATGGAATGACGCGGTGCCGCCAGAGAGATGTGAAGATCACTGTTGACCAGTACCGGTTTCCGGCTTTGCAGGTAATCGTCCTCAGGTTTGATGTTGAACCCGATCAGGCTGGTATGTTTCAAATGTTTTTCCCTGGCAATCTTTGGTTCTACCGAATAAGGCTCACCGAGTTCCTTAACAATGGTAGGCGGGTGACAATGGTAAACCAGCGAATACAAACTGGAAAATCCTTCTGTAGAGACCAGTTCTTCTGCATACAGTGTACCGTCCGGTTTACGAAAAACCGTGTGGCGCTTGGCAGGTATGGATCCTAACGTATGATAAATAGGCATAACGTAAGTTTTAAAATAGTGAAATTGATTAAAACAATAAGATTAAAACGTTAAAACGTCCTAAACAAGGTGCGTGTAGATGCACAGCGTAGTCTTACGCCTTACAGAAAGGATTACAGGGAATATTGGGCAAAAATAAGCTTAGAGAGCATAGCATACCTGAAAGAGGCCAGTATTTCCCTGGCGATTTGATCTTGAGCTATATAAGTGCTTTTTACCATAATTGTATTGCGTTGGCAAAACTAAGTAATAAAATGGTTAAAGCACAAAGGGTAAATGAAATATCTTTTCAGAAATTATTTTAGTATCGGGTTGCTGTATTTTTATATAGCTTTGGACAACGACTTAAAAACTGACCAATATGAAACTGGTATCCTATAAAACAGAAGACAGAGAACACCTGGGTGTTTTTGTAAACGGACACATCTATAACCTGAATTCCTGCGACAAGCAGTTGCCCGATAGCATGAACGAATTTCTGCAGGGCGGAGAGGTGTTAATGGAGCGTGCGAAGAAGGTAGACAGCCAAATTAAATCAGGCGAAACCGAACCCAAACAAGAAGCTTTTTTTGAATTACTTGCCCCGGTACCGCATCCTGCATCTTGTCGCGATGGCTATGCCTTCCGCCAGCATGTGGCTGCAGCGCGGAGAAACCGCAGGGTAGAGATGATTGCTGAGTTTGACCAGTACCCGATCTTTTACTTTACCAATCACAATGCCATTCAGGGACCGGGAGAGATCGAGTGCATGCCGGATCATTTCCAGAAACTGGACTTTGAACTTGAAGTAGCGGTTGTTATCGGTAAGAAAGGACGCAATATTACTGCTGCCGAAGCGGACAGTTATATCGCCGGTTATACCATCATGAACGACATGAGCGCAAGGACACTTCAGTTGGAAGAGATGCTGCTGAACCTTGGCCCGGCCAAGGGAAAGGACTTTTCTACCGTGATCGGCCCCTGGCTGGTGACTCCGGATGAACTTGAACAGTATAAAACTGCTGCCAAACCTGGCCATACCGGCAATGCTTACGATCTGAAAATGACCTGTATTGTTAATGGTGTACAGGTTTCTTCTGGAAACATGGCTGAAATGGACTGGACTTTTGCGGAAATTATTGAGCGTTGCGCTTACGGTGCTGATATTTTGCCTGGTGATGTAATCGGTTCTGGTACAGTAGGGACAGGTTGTTTCCTGGAGCTCAACGGAACAGGCCTGCTGAATGATCCGGACTTTAAACCACAATGGTTGCAGGATGGTGATGTAGTAGAAATGGAAATCACAGGATTGGGCCACCTGAGCAATACAATCCGGAAAGCAGATACTGATTTTTCTATTCTGGCATTAAAGAAATAATTACGCATCATGATGCCATCACTCGTCATACCGAGCCATTACCCGTCATGTTACGCCATTACCCCGTCAGTATGTAATCACCCGTCATCTCGAGCTATTACCCGTCATCTCGACGATAGGAGAGATCTCTTGAACCATACCACCTCAAGAGATCTCTCGCTGCGCTCGAGATGACGGAACTTTATAACCAATAACCTTATGTTAACCATCGATCCCTCAGCACTAAGCCCTTTCCAACTGCAAAACTACTTGCATTACGCCATTGCGCCACGGCCCATTTGTTTTGCGACCACGATAGACCTTGAGGACAATGTCAACCTCAGCCCCTTCAGCTTCTTTAACCTGTTCAGTACAAACCCGCCATTGTGTGTCTTTTCGCCCGCCAGAAGGGTGCGTGACAATACGACCAAACATACCCTGGACAACATCCTGCAGGTAAAAGAATGCGTGATCAATATCGTCAACTACGATATGGTGCAGCAGATGAGTCTGGCGAGTACGGAATATGCCAAAGGTATTAACGAGTTCGACAAAGCGGGCTTTACCATGCTGCCTTCGCAACTGGTCAAGCCGCCACGTGTGGCCGAATCTCCGGTGCAGATGGAGTGCATCATTACCGAGGTGATTAGTCTGGGCGAAAAGCCCGGGGCGGGCAACCTGGTGCTTGCCGAAATCAAACGCATCCACATTCAGGAGGATATCCTGGATGAAAGCGGTAAAATTGACCAGGCAAAGATCGATTTGGTAGCACGGCTTGGGGGCGACTGGTACTGCAGGGTCACACCCGAAAACTTATTTAAAGTCGCCAAACCGCTAACCACCCTGGGTATTGGGATCGACACACTTCCTAAGGCAGTCAGGAATTCTATGGTGCTGACTGGAAATGACCTGGGCATGCTGGGCAATATTGAAACGCTGCCTGATGATGCGGCTGTAGATGCTGCCAGGTATTGGCCTGAAGTAAAAGAAATTCTTGATGCCACCATAGGCGATGCGGTCAACAGGGAACGTGAACTCCATGAATTGGCGAAGGCTTTGCTAAAGGCAGGGAAAGTCAGTGAAGCATTGAAAGTGGTGCTGCTGTAAGTCTTACAGGATGCTGATGATCTTTAAAAAGCGTTTTCTGTAGAAGCCGTCATTCAAACTGGTGATCGTCACGCCTTTTTTTGCACCGGATGAGGAGTGGATGAATTTGATTTCTTCTCCGTCTACCGAGTAGACTATACCGACATGTCCGGGTCTCCGCGATCTGCTGTTGGTGCCGGTAAATAAGATCACATCGCCTATTTTAGCATCTTCCAGTTTTACGGCATTGCCACTGGCTGCAAAATCCCTGGAGGAGCGGGGCACCTTAAACCCAAAATTACTGAAGACGTAGTTCACAAAACCTGAGCAATCAAACCCCCTGCTTGGACTGCTGGAGGCGGTTCTGTAGCGGATGCCGAGCATGGATTTCGCAAACTCCATGATCAGTCCCGGAGTCGTAACCTCTTTCGGTTTTTCAGCCTGCTCTGGCAATTGCTGGGCCAGCTTGTCGACCATCTCCTGGTACTGTACCGGAATAGTGGTCTGCGACTTACCCGCAAACGCACTAAAGAGTAAAATACTAAACAGAATAATGGTTTTTCTCATCAATATAAATTGGATTTAACTGAAGATGTGCTTTCTGAAAGCGCTTAAAGGTATTAAAATTATCGTTTAACCCTTAAAAATGTTGATAAGTTGTTCATTAGGGTGTGGTTACGGCTACAGGCAGCGTTTTTCCATTGAAAAATTTGTGACCTGTTCTTGCAAAATCGGCTACATATTTACCCATTTCAAAGGCCAGCACGGGCGATTCATAACCCGGAAAGGCCTCCTCCAGCATTTCTGTCTGTGCCGATCCCAGCGCAAGGCAGTTGACTTTGATGCCCTTGTCCACAAGTTCAAATGCCAGGCATTCGGTGAGGGTATGCAATGCTGCTTTGGATGAAGAATACGCCGCCAGTCCAGAAAATTTAACGCTCCCCTGAAATCCGCCCATACTGCCGATATTGACAATATGCCCGCCACTGCCCATCAGTGGAAGTACGTGCTGGATCATGTTTACATGGCCCATGACGTTACTTTCAAACATCTGGTAAAAATCTGCAGGCTGGGTTTCCAAGAAAGGCTTGTTGACCAGCGCCCCTGCATTGTTGATGAGAATGTCGACATGACCAAGCTGGTCCCTTAAAAAAGGAACCAGCGCAGCATAGTCGTCGTTGACGATGTCAAATTCTACAGGAAGCAAAGTGCATTCGGGATTGATCCCTTTTGCAATCTCCAGCAACTTGCGCAGTTTATCGGCCGAACGCGCGATGCAAACGACCTTGTTTTCTTTGCTTAGGGTAAACTCGAGTGCGGCTTCAAAACCAATTCCGCTACTTGCTCCTGTCAGTATGATGTTCATCTTGTATGTAATTTTTTTATAATCTGTTATTGATCTTTTTCTGTGATTAACTGGCTTACCGGATTTTCAATCACATGCAGACCGTCATTGATCAGTTTGGTATGGTCACTTTCGCTGGCCGATTTCATTTCCAGGTAGACGCGTATTTCTTTTGCCAGGTCAGGAAACAAAGCTTTGTGGTGTAAAATCTCCAGGATTTCCAGTGCAGCAAGCCAATCGTGTCTGTATGCCGTTTTTAGGGCGACAAACAAACCTTCCAGTTCTTCAAATCCATTCTGGTCTTCTCTTATAGCCCTTATTTTTTTGTAAATTTGGTGCAGTTTGAAAGTCTGTTCATCGTAAATGATCTTGTGCGTTTGACTGTTACTTACATAGGTTGCTTCTTCATAATTGTCTTTATCTGCCGCGCCGTTAAACACGGAGACAATTTTTTCACCAATAGCCATATCATAAGTCCCCCATGCTGGCTGGAACAAGATATTTCCATTGCTTTCTTTTACAGTACAGTCCTCAAATGTAATCAGGATCGTTTTACCATCTTTTCCCTGATGCAGACTGGTGATCAGTCCCTTTACAGAAATGCCACTTTCAAATTCCAGCAAGGCGACGTGCTCCGGTTTAATGCCGCAGGCCAGCAACTGATTAAGATCCATTTCTTCAATTGGCGTTTCAATCCCTTTTAGTTTGCCTACGGGCGATGAAAAACCATCTTTATGGTAAAATTTACCATGTCCTTCCAACTGTTTGCCCTCATAAGCAAGGGCCGATGGGCCGGACGTTTTCAGGAAAGTCAGCTCATCCTGCAAGTTCAGTCCCATGTCGGTAAAGACGCCGGTGACCTGCAGACCGGAACTGTAAACTGCAGTTGCCGGGTTTTTACATTCAATGGCTTTGGAAATTCCCGCTGCACCACCGCGTCTGAATGCCATGGTATCGGCAAAGGTTTCCAGCACATCAATCAGGTTCTGAAAAGTAGGCGTGACGAACAACTGCGGTTGTGGCTTGGTAATGTCATAACTGTAATTTATAGTATCAATGCTGTACCAAAGCTTCTGCACTTCCGGCTTCATACAGGAAGAACTCTCGCCGATGGATGAGAGTAGCCCGGCGCCATAGATTTTAGGATCCTCCAGACTGCCGATCAGCCCGTACTCTACGGTCCACCAATGCAAGCGTCCCAACAATGCCATTTCCGAAGGCTCGCCCATGTTTTCCGAAACCAGTTGCAGGTGCTTTTCAGCCCTTGCAATTTCATCTTCCGGCGCGTCCACTGCTTCTTTTAAGATCGAGAGACGGCGAATGGCTTCGTACAACTCAAAATCTTTGGAAGAGAACATCGCTTTGGCGCCAATGGAACCAAAATAACTCAGGTAATTGTTGTAATCTGTATCTGCAATGATCGGTGCATGGCCCGCCGATTCATGAATAATGTCCGGTGCGGGTGTGTATTCAATGTGGTTGATCTGGCGGATGTCTGCCGCGATGACCAGCACACGATAAGCCTGGTATTCCATAAAAGCCGCAGGAGGAATAAACCCGTCCACCGTTACCGCGCCCCAGCCGATCTTCCCCAGGTTGTCGTTCATGGTTTGCAGGTCTGGAATGAATTCGATACTCAGTCCCGCACGGTGCAAGCCCTTGATATAGGGGTAATAGGCGACATGTTTGAGATAACTGTAATTTTGGCGCATCACATATCGCCATACGGCCTGGTCTACCGGGGTGTATTTTTCATAATGCTGATCCACAATGAATTGCCTCAAATGTTTGGGCAGTCTTGCTACTTGTGGATTATTAAAGTCCTTAAAATCGCTCATGTTAGTTTATATGAATAATGCGACTAATATAACCGATCGGCATAGTATAACAAAGCAATCAGTCTTTTTTAACTCTGAAGGTAAAGTGCTTTTGCAGGAAATAACTCATCGCCGCAAGCACCACCGTAATCATGGCATTGGAGATGGAGGGAAACCATTGCAGACCCTCAACCAGGTACTTCAGCATGCTGTATTTAATCATGAAATTGATCAGGAAAACAAAGGCATAACGAAAGATCTGGATCCTGCCTTTGAGATTGGAGGCGGTAAAAATCAGGTATTTATTGAGCACAAACCCGACAGCAAAAGTACAGACCGTATCGATGATCAATGCTGCTACGTGCGCAGTAATCAAATCGGGTAAAAAAGGAAAATCTACGTGAATGTTGTTCTGGTGCAGGATCCAGTTGTACGCCACATAATAAGAAACGATGCCCGACATGGCCGTCGTGCCTCCTGAAACCAGGTAACGAAAGGTATCCAGCGGTAGCCATCTGGAAAAAGGGGGATAAAAGAAATCGATGAACTTTAATAGTGCTTTCCGCATCCGTTTATTTAGCGGTTAGGGTGTTGTTGATCATTCTATTGTTGTATTGCTGCTCAAAGGCTTTCAGGTACTGCTCCATTTTACCAGCTACTAACGGTTCTTTCTGCAATATGTTGTGCCTGATCAGCCGGTCACTTTTCAAATTGTACAAGGCCAGGTTCTCTTTTCCATCATTGGTCAGCATGTAATCTCCCTGGTAAAAACTGAAGTTGCCATCGTTGTTGTTGACCACAAAGTTACCATTACCTTTTGCAAAAGCATCAAAGCCGAGCGCAAAATAAGGCTTGTCATAATGTAAATAATTTAAGACAGTGGGCATGATGTCGATCTGCTGCACCAGTTTGTCGGCCTTTCCTTTCAGCTCCCCGCCCGGATAATAAAATAATATAGGAATCGAAAAATAGCCAGGCGTAGTTTGGTATTCAGGATAATAAGAAACAGTGGCATGGTCGGCACAGAGCACAAAAAGTGTGTTTTTATACCAGGGCATTGTAGCAGCCGTTCTAAAGAAATTGCGCAGGGCCATATCGGTATAACCAATCACCTCCTGCACAGGCAGGTGTCCTTTCGGAAATTTACCTTTATACTGATCGGGCAGTCTGAATGGGTGATGTGAAGACAGCGAAAAGAAACTCGAAAAGAAAGGCTGCTTCAGCGTATTCATGGTTCTCGCCATGTATTGCATGAAAAGATCATCCCAAATCCCCCAGGTACCATCCGAATCATCCGTATTTTTGTATTCGTTCTGGCCGAAATAATGCTGGATTCCCGCCAGGTGCGTATAAGAGGAGAAACCCATCGAACCATTTGGTGCCCCATGAAAAAAGGCAGTCTCATAGCCTTCATCACCGAGCAGTTTGGCGATGCTGGTGGTCCTGTTGCCCGAATAAATAGACAAGACAAAAGGCTCCCGTATCGACGGAATGCCGGTAATAACAGAGGGAATGGCATCTATCGATTTACGTCCATTGGCATAAGTATGTGTAAAAGTATAACTCTGTTCCACCAGTGAATCGATAAAAGGGGTATAACCTTTGTATTTTCCACCGGCAAGGTCCTTGTTCAACGCACCCACATGTTCCTTGCCCAGACTCTCAATGATCAAAAAAACGACGTTCAGTTTTTTAAAATGCCCGGTATCTGCCGGAAGGTGGACCGGGTTATAGAGGGAGACCAGTTGCTGTTCGCTATAAAAGTTCAATGGCTTTAATTTCGAGGCCTTTAAAGTCCTGAAAATACAGAAAGGTGTGTTCAACACCAGGCTCATCTGGTCTGGCGTATCTACAAATTCCCCCGCATTGCTCAGCGTGATCGGCCTGGTACCAAAGCCCCAGCCACCCCTGATGCCAGTAAGGCATCCCACAGCAATGACCAGCAACAGTGCAGTTTGTGACAGGTAGGCCACCCATTTCATCTGTTTGAGAGGCTTCACTTTTACCGCATCATAAGCCTTGATAAAAAGCCAGATGAACAAAGCAAAAAGCAGGAGCAAATACCAATAATCGGCCAGGAAATCACCAAGCAACTTGAGCTTATTTTGCTCATTTCTGAACTGCGCATAAACCGTAGCGGTCGTGCGCTTCAGCGTATATTTAAAATAGGCGAAGTCTGCAAAGTTCGCAGCGATGCCAATGCTATTGGTCAGGATAAACAACCAACGGCAAAATTGCTGATATCCCGCACTGTACTTGAAATTGGCCGGAATAACCTGCAGCAAAATATAGATCAGGTTGATGTACAACAGTGCAGAAACATCAAACTTAATCCCCCCATATAGGATACGCAGGTATTTTGAAAGACTGATCGGTTGAAAAAGACCAGCATTAAACAGATAGAACCCTATCCTGCAGATCGAATAGATCAATAACACAATCAATAAACGGTACGCCAAAGCGGAGTACAGATTGAGCGCTGCCTTTTGTTTTGTTTTCAATTTTGCCCGTAATTACGGGCGCAAATTTAAGTAATGGTAATGATTAGTTTATATTAAATTAACACGATTGGTCAGTAGTGGGTCAGATTTAACGCGGCAGTGATACCAGGTCCATGGCTGCGCAATACCGGTAACCTTTGTGCGGCTGTATGCTCACGCCGATAAAGTTGAGGTCTAATGAAGTATCGAGCAGTAATTTCCGGTGTCCAAGGTCGGGTACGCCTTTGTCCAGCAGCAACATACAGGCATTGCCCAGCCCAGTTGCAAAACCAAAAGCCAGATTCTCACCGATTGGCCGTTTTGGGTACATCTGTCTGATCCGGTCCTTTGCCGTGCGGCCATCTCTGGAAGTATGTTCGGCATAATTGTACTTGTTCATCTCTTTGGCATGCTGCCGTGCCACCCAGCTCAAGGCCTCATCAGGCCAGAATACCGGCAAGGCTTTGCTATCTTCCACATCCTTTTCCAGGCTCTTGTAATATTTGTCTGTCCTGCTGATCTTAAGTGTGTTGTAATTGCTGTATTGCTGCATCTGCCGGTTGTGGCTTTCTACAAAATCCTGGAAATAGGTATTGAAGAATTTGGCTGCATCCATACGGATCAGATTGGTGTAAAGGATGAAATCCCTTTCTTCTGCCGTCAGGTATTTTTTACCGCCCGCGGTATTGGCCATGCTCAGTTCTTCTTTGGACCAGGACTGCTGTGGTTTATGTCCCGCATGTATAGTTTTCACCCCGTTCTCAACAGCAGTAACCTGGAGACAAAAGAGGGGAAAAGCCATTGCCGTGATAAAAATAAATCGCTTCATGATTCGGAAACTGCAAAAGCCAGGCCAGACAGCAGAATGGTTAAGGTATAGTTAAGGGACACAAGTGAAATGGCTTTAGTTCAACAAGATTTGAACAGGGTACTAACAGGGTCTTAACAGGGTGATAACAGGGTCGTATATATAATTATTATCTTATTACGACATGTTAATCTTATAATTTTTATATATTTGAAGTAGAGCCGTACTGCCGGGAGTCCTTAAGTATGTGCACAGGAAGTATTAATTAAAGTTATAAAAAAATGGGAAGAATTAAAAATGGAATTTTAGGACCCTTTACTGGAAAAGTGGGTGCTGTAGTGGGCTACATGATCGGTGAGGAAGCGCACATGCGAAGTTTGCCCAAAACTAAGAAGTATACTGATGCTGAGTTGCTGAATCAGCAAAAGTTTAAGTTGGTGCAAGATTATTTGGACGATTTGAAAGATTTGCTAAAGGTTGGGTTTAAAGGTTATTATACGAAAACCGGGGGATTTCGGGCTGCTGTAGCCTATACCCGAAAAAAAGCATTGGTATCAGATGATGCCGGTTTTTATATCGATCCGGCTTTGTTCAAATTCAGTGGTGGCGACTTGACTGGCGCTATTGATCCGGCAGTTACGCTGGTTGGAGCCGATCAAATGCGCATAGACTGGAATGTAGTGGAACTGCCTTACCAGATCAAATCTGACCAGTTGATGTTGCTGATCTATGATACCGAAGCCTATAGAAGCAAGCAGCTGATCTTTGATGGTCCTTTTCGCAAGGACGGTACGCTGACGGTTGACCTTCCGCCATATTTTAAGGGCAAAGCCGTAGATGTGTACATTGGTTTTGTAGCGGCCGACCGCAGCCGGCAGTCCGACAGTCAATACCTGGGTCGTATTTCGGTGCCGGAGTAAAAGATTGTCGAATAAATATCAGAAAAGAAGAGTAAATTTATTGGTATGAAAATCAATGCGCTCCTTTTTCTGCTGATCATTTGGATAAGACCTGCTGTTTCTCAAACCTTAAAGCCAGTTTATCGCTGGGACAAAATAGAACAATCCATTAAAGACAAAAGCCGGTTGACCGACGTCAAAGCTGAGCTCGGGGAAATTAAAACACTGGCCGAAAGGAATAAAAATGATGTTGATCTGGCGCGTGCATGGTATTGTGAAATGTTGGTTAAGGACTTGCTGACAGAGGATAGTCTTTATTTCAGGAACAGTGCGTTCATTGATTCCATACTGCTTACTGCGACAAGCAGGCCTGCCCTAAAGACTATGATGCACCTGATGCAGGCAAGGCGGCTTGACTTGTTTTCCAGGAAAAGCCTGAAGTTTAACCAGGCTTCCTACCAGACCAAAGACCTGGCGTTCAACTATGCAGAACGATCGGAAAAGACACTGGATAGTTTGGTGCTGAGTCACCTGCAGAAAGCAGCTGCTATGGGGGGTAAACTGCCGCGTGTGCAGGGAGACTTGCGCTGGTTGTCCAGCAACCCGGATGTATTGCTGTTCGACGCCGATCTGGAAGATATTGCAATTGTCGAGCAGATTGGCAATGCTTTGCTCTTAGGGAGGGGAAATCGTGTGACGTCCGTAAGAGGCAAAAATGTGATGGACTACAACCAGCAACAGTTTTTAGGGAATTTACCGGAGATCGGCAGGACATTAAATTGGAGCAAAGACGTAGTGTCCGGCTATCAGGCCTGGCTGACGAAGCACCGTTCTGGCCCAGAGGTACACGATTATGTGGCTTCCATCCTCCGCGATGCAGTTTACGAAAGTTTTGTAGAGGATTCTGCCTTGTATCTTTCCTATGAGAAACATTTGTTGGGCAGGCTTTTATCGGCCTATCCGCTGGTAAGGGCAGCTACTACTTTTCAGTTGTTTCATATTTATGTGAAAAACGGACAAAAATACCAGAGATATTTTGATCCGCAGTACCGGCAAGGTTATGAAAAAGCGCGACAAGTGTACCTGAAATACCATGCTGATGTGGAGAGATATAGCTTTTATGGAAAGCAGTTGCGGGTACTGGAAACCCAAATTATGGCAAAGGAACTTTCGGCAGGATTAAACATAAAGCAAATCCCTGGTAGGCCGATATTATTAACCGTTGGATACCGTAACGTATCCAGGCTGTATTACCGGATCGTCAAAAACACGAATTTGTCGGGCCCGCTTCCCAAGGCTTCAGCGTTATTGAAAGGATCAAAAGACCAATTGATTGTGCGGACAGACAGTGTTGACTTGCCAGCATCCGGAGATTACAACAACCATTCGATCTACCTCAAACTAGAGCCTCTGCCAGTTGGGAACTATCACTTCATATTTGCGCCTGGTGAATTGGCTTCAGATAGCGTTAGGGCTAACGTGTTCTCCTTTTCGGTTACCAATTTGGCCGCAGTCAATACCAATCATCAGGTGATCCTGCTGGACCGCCAAACCGGATTCCCGGTAAAAGGGGCGAAGATTACCGCTTTGGTGACTATTGACCCTGTTGACGGTCAGAAGAAAGATACGCTTCAGGTTATCAAACAATATACCAGTGATGCCAGAGGCATCTTCATTCCGGATTTTGCCGGTCTCAAACAGCTACTGATCGTTAAAGGAAGAGATACTTTACTGCACAATTTTGAGGGAACGGAACAACGGCTTCCCGATGGCATTTTTGTAAAGGATGACTATGACGACCTGGACGATTATTACGACGAGCAGACAAAACTGCAGGTTTATACCGACCGCGGAATTTATCGTCCCGGGCAACAGGTCTTTTTCAAGACCATTCTGGTGTCCAAAGATCCGAAGACTGGACAACTGGTCATTTTCAATAAAAATAAAGGCAAGTTCTTTAAAAAATGGATGCTGGAAAACGAGCCAATGCTGTTTCTGCAAGATGGGAAAGGAAGAAAGATGGATTCGCTTCGGTTGGTGCCGGACAATTATGGGGGCTTCTCGGGAACTTTTGTATTGCCGAAAAATGCTTTGCCCGGTGATTGGCGCATAGAGGAGCGATTTGCAGAATCTTATGCCTATTCTGGTGAGTTTAAGGTAGAGGAATACAAGCGGCCGACTTTTGAGTTGATACCCATTCATAAAAGCGCGTCAACCTTGCCGGGAGCGCCTTTTGAATTCCGGCTAAAAGCCAGATCGTTTGCCGGGGCAAACCTGAGTGGAATAAAGGTTGCATACACCGTTGCGAGACGTTTAGAGTATTATGGACATAATGCGGAATTGATCAATGCGGTGGGCTATACGGATCATCAGGGAGAGGTATTAATTTCGATTAATGACCCCTTATCGGCATTTACGTCAAATAGCAATGAGAAATGGCCGCGGGTGAATTATGACCTTGAGGCTACCGCTACAGATGGAACGGGCGAGCAGGCAGAACTGAAAACAAGTCACCAGGCCAGTGCATGGCAAGTAGATCTGCAGGTTCAATTGAAAGATTTTTACCGCAAGTCTGAATTGCCCGTACTGGGCATTTCGATTGAAACACAGAATAAGGCATATGCTCCTGATTCTATAAGTATTGCTGTGTATGCAGTTGAAAAAGAAAAGACGGCTTACGGTGTAAAGACAGACCAATGGCGTTATCCCTTATCCGAACTACAAAAATGGTTTTCAGCCGAAGACTTGGGTATGGACAATGAACGAACAAAGGCTAAAAAACTGGTTTTTACAGAACGGCTTTCGGTGAAGCAGGCACTATTGCGATTAAATGCCGCAAACCTAACATCAGGGGAGTATGAGTTACGGGTAGAAACGGAACAGGCTGGTTTGACAACAGGCGTATTTAACAGGAACTTTAAGGTGTTTGACGATGATACAGTACCCAACAAAACTTTGGACGACATTATGATTATGCCTGTAAACAGTCATAAAATCGGTGATACAGCGAAAGTTTATTGCTATTTCCCGGACAGCACTTATCTGATCAGCAGTTTCAGCTATTTTGCTACCCGGAAAAAAGGGATTGTGGTATCCGAAAAGCTGAGTTCAGGAATTTATAAGGGAGGGGTTTTGCATACCCTCCAATTTGTAATTCCTAACAATGCTGACGAGCTTGTGGCGTTTACATATGCCTATATCCGCAATGGAAAATTGTTTAGAAACAACCTGTATTTTTCCATCTACAAATCACCAAAGCAACTTCCGGAGATTGTCATCGAAAAATACAGGAAGGTACTGCCGCCGGGTGCCAAAGAAACCTTTAGTCTCTCGATAAAAACAAATAATCGACATACGGCGGCCCAGTTACTTAGCACGATGTATGATGCGAGACTGGATAAATTGGCTACGCATAGTTTTGATTTAAACAAAAGAGAGGGCAATACTTTCCGAAGGCAAGTCAGACCAAAATGGAGCTACGGCATCAATGATTATAAGGGGGCGGCCGTTTATGAAATGAACGCACCATTCTATTCGAATTTTGTGGACGGCGTGTTGAAAGGCAAGGTGGCAGGCGTTTTCATTGAGGGATTCGATAGCAATAAACTGGACGAGGTAGTGGTTTCATATCACGATCGCCGAAGCTATGTTGTTCATGGATTTAATATTAGAAACACCGTCCAGGTAAAAATTAAGGATGCCAGCAGTCTCTTGGGCAATAAACAAGATTTGATCATCATTGACGGAGTTCCTTATGCGGGTAACCTGGCTGATTTTGATGCGAATCTGGTTACAGATGGAATGGTGATCAAAGGCCAGGATGCCGTTGCGTTGTACGGTTCTCGAGCAGCCTCTGGAGTGCTCGTGCTTAGCACCAAAGGAAAGATTGTGCTCCCTGTGCAGGAGCCTCCGCTAGCAAAAGTCAGAAAGAATTTTAACGAAACTGCTTTCTTCTTCCCTGCCGTTCATGCCGACAAGCAGGGAGTGTACAGTTTGAATTTTACGATGCCGGAAAGCGTGACCACATGGAACTGGAAAATGATGGCGCATACGCTGAAAGGTGAGTTTGTATATGCCGAGCGCCAGTTGTATACCCAGCTGACGCTGATGGTGGAGGCGAATGTGCCGCGATTGTTGTACCAGGGTGACGAGTTGGTGCTTCAAAGCAGGATTAGTAATTTGGATAGCCTGGCAGCCAGGGGAAAGGTCAGTTGCAAAATAGAAGACGCTGTGACAGGTGAAGATTTGACTGGAATCATCCTGCGCAATGCTCCTGCCCTTCAGGACTTTGCAAGCCCTGCAAGCGGAAATGTGTACGCTGCTTTCCGGATTAAAGTTCCGGAAGGGCAATTGAATCCTTTGAAAATTGTGATTACAGCTATGGGAGACCGTTTTGCTGATGCAGAGGAACATGTTATTCCGGTGATGACGAACAGTGTATTTGTCCGGCAAAGTCAGCCGCTGCGCTTTATGGCTGCGGACACAGTGCTCCAAACCACCGTGCTTCCTGATGATGCAAAGCTTTACGGATTGGGTGTTTCGATTCAGCCTAAACCGCAGTCGGCCTTATTAAATGCTTTGCCCTGGCTGGCCAATTACAGTTACAACTGTGCTGAACAGATTTTTAATAAGTTTTACGCCAATTACATGGCCTATCGCTTGATGCAATCTGATTCAGCGCTTGGTTTGGCTTACACCAAAGCTGCCGCAGCGCTGAATGGCGACAGCATCCTAAAAACTGAGCCGGTGACTGAGGAGCTGATGCAGACGGTAACCCCCTGGCTGGGCCTGCAAAATAAGCAGTGGCGGGAGCAGCGGCAACTGTTTCAGCTCCTGGATACGGTTGCCACGAAAACAGTGATGGAGGATTATTTGAGTCAGCTCTATGTCCAGCAAAATTTGGACGGAGGAATGCCCTGGTTTAAGGGAGGGAAAAGCAACAAGTACATTTCAGCTTATCTGTTGACCGGATTCGGAAAACTAAATGGTGTGCTGCCCTCTGGAAGCCCGGTATCCCGATTTAAGGATTTTATCCAAAAATTGGTTGCTTATTCGGATCACGAAGGAGCAACAGGGCAGGATACTTATGACGTATTTGCCAGGAGTTTCTGGTTAAAGGACCATCCATTGTCTGCCGGTCAGGTCACCGGAATCCGTGTGATGTTGGCGGACTATTGGAAAAGTCAGGTCAATAAAAGTTTGTACAGCAAAACACTTGCAATACTATCCGGTATGCGTGTCTTCGGATCTTCAGATCCTTTATATATACAGTCGAAAACGCAATTGGAATCGGTGTTGCAAATGGCCATCTATGACCCTGTAAATGGATTGAGGTGGAAAGAAATGTCAGACCAGGAGCAGCCGGACGTGAGTGCAGAGGAGCTGATCGAGTTGCTTTCGGTAGCCTTCCGTGGACTGAAACAGGAGAATGAACTGAACGAAGGTTTGTTGAAATGGATCCTGAAGACGAAATCTGAACACCATTGGTCAACCACCAAGGGAACTTCGGCAGCAATCAATTTGCTGACTAAGGTGAAAGGCAGTGCTGTGGGCGTGACTGCTGCTTTTGAGGCTCAGATAAATGGAAAACCCCTGGCCGTTTCAGATGATTTGTTGAGCGGCAAAAGTACCGCCTTTACAAAACTGGATCGCCGCGAAAGTTCGGTAAGCCTGGCTAAAACAAGCGGAGCTTTGGCAGAGGGGAATCTGACCTGGTATTACTTCAGCGGAGCTGAGCACCTGGCTGATTTGAACAAGGCAGTAAAATTGCACAAGCAATTTTACTTATTGGCGGATGATGGTTCGACCTGGACGGCTGTAACAGAGCAACAAACATTTAAAATTGGTGCAACAATAAAAACAGTACTGAGCATCACCACTGCAAAGCCTTTGAGATATGTGCAACTGGACGACTACAGGGCTGCCGCATTTGAGTTGGTGAATAAAACGAGCGGCCAGCAATCTCAAAATGGCCTTAACTTTTATCAGGCAGTTAAGGATACTGGTTTGCAGCTTTTCGCAGAATTTATTCCTGCCGGGAAGTCAGAAATCAGTTACGAGTTGCGGGTTGTGAATGAGGGTGTTTTTACAAATGGTCCGGCGGTACTGACTTGCATGTACCAGCCCGAAATTGCTGCTTATAGTAATGCGTTACAGCTGAAGGTAGGGCATTAATTATTTTTTTCAAAATGATGAGCCGATTAGGTTCGCTAATCGGCTCATGTTTTGACTATATTTGAGCCGATTAGCAAAATTAATCGGCTCATGCACTATAATTGGGAACTTCAGGATTGGCCAAATTTTACCTATAGCTTAACTGGCATGGAGGCTGTGCTGTTTGAATTTGTGCTGGAAACAGGTGAAGTAAGCGGCATGTTAAAAGCCTTACCAGTTGGGCTGCAACAAGAAGCATTGTTGCAAACAATGATAGCTGAAGCCATAAAAACTTCAGAAATAGAAGGAGAATTTTTAAGCAGACAAGATGTGATGTCTTCTATAAAAAACAACCTGGGTATGAACACAATCCCTGATGTAATAGCTGATAAAAAAGCTGCAGGCATAGGAAAGCTGATGGTTGATGTTCGCAATTCCGTTATGGAGGATCTTTCCCAAGAAGGGCTGTTCGCCTGGCACCGTCTGCTGTTGCCGGATTCTCTAACCGGACTAAAGGTAGGTCAATGGCGTTCCGGAAAGGAACCGATGCAGGTCTTGTCTGGAAGTATCGGACGTGAAAAGGTTCATTTTGAAGCTCCTCCCTCCACTGCAGTTCCGCAGGAGATGTCTGCTTTTATCCAATGGTTTAACGGCACTGCGCCCGGTGCGGATCAGGAAATTAACAGTGCGCCGGTGAGAGCAGCTATTGCGCACTTGTATTTTGAATCTATACATCCGTTTGAAGATGGCAACGGGCGTATCGGAAGGGCTATAGCTGAAAAAGTTTTGTCCCAAACTTTGGGCAGGCCAGTGATGCTGAGCCTCTCTCAAACGATCGAAGCGGATAAAGGCAGTTATTACCAGGCTCTTGAAAAGGCGCAAAAAAGTAACGAGATCTCAGAATGGATAAATTATTTTGTTGCGGCTGCACTCGATGCACAAAAGAAAGCCAAATCTTTAGTCAGCTTTATTTTACTAAAGGCTAGGTTTTTTGACCAGTATGGAGCCCGGTTAAATGAGCGGCAGTTAAAAGCTATAAATAAAATGCTTGCAGCAGGTTTTGATGGTTATAAGGGTGGGATGACTGCTAAGAAGTATATTTCTATTACCAAAACCTCAAAGGCTACTGCAACCCGTGATCTGCAGGAGTTGACAGAGTGGGGTGTACTGAAACCGACGGGCGGGGGCCGTAATACACACTATGATATTCAGTTGGATCAGTAACGCGATGAGCCGATTAGGTTCGCTAATCGGCTCATCGCATATGTTATGAAGGTGTTGGTTTACCTCAACAAGTTTTTCCAGCTTACTTTATTGCCAATGATGTCAAAAAGGTCTTTGATTTCAATACGCTGTTGCTCCATGGTGTCGCGGTGACGAATCGTTACCGTGTCATCTTCCAGAGTCTGGTGATCAATAGTAAGACAGAACGGTGTACCGATGGCATCCTGTCTTCGGTAACGTTTACCAATCGCATCCTTCTCTTCGTAAATGCAGTTGAAATCTAGTTTAAGGCTATTCATGATCTCTCTCGCTTTTTCCGGCAGGCCATCTTTTTTGGTGAGTGGGAAAATCGCTACTTTAATAGGAGCCAGGCAAGGGTGTAATCTTAGCAGGGTTCTGCTGTCCTGTTTCTCGTCAGTACTCAAGTCTTCTTCTTCAAAAGCATTGATTAAGGTGAGCAGGAACATGCGGTCCAAACCAATAGAAGTCTCGATCACATAAGGGATATAATTGCCATAAGGCTTGCCTTCTTCATTCAGGTCGTTGTCGAAGTATTGCATTTTCTTGCCTGAAAATTCCTGATGTTGTGAAAGATCGAAATCCGTACGGCTGTGGATACCTTCTACTTCTTTGAAACCAAAAGGGAATTCGAATTCGATATCTGTTGCTGCATTGGCATAATGCGCTAATTTGACGTGGTCATGGTAACGGTACTTTTCTGCTGGCGTACCCAGGGCCTTGTGCCATTTCAGACGGGCTTCTTTCCAGTAAGCAAACCATTTCTGGTCTTCGCCCGGACGAACGAAGAATTGCATTTCCATTTGTTCAAATTCACGCATACGCATGATGAATTGGCGGGCAATCACTTCATTTCTGAAAGCTTTTCCGATTTGGGCGATACCAAACGGTATTTTCATTCTGCCGGATTTCTGCACATTGAGGAAGTTGACGAAAATACCCTGTGCAGTTTCCGGTCTCAGGTAAACTTCTTCAGAACCCTCGGCCATGGCGCCAAACTGGGTACTGAACATGAGGTTGAACTGGCGGACTTCTGTCCAGTTTTTGGTGCCGCTTACCGGGCAGGCGATTTCGTGCTGCTCAATCAGGGCTTTTAATTCCTGCAGGTTTTCGGCTTTAAGGGCTTCATCCATATCAGCCTGTAGTTTGGCTGCTTTATCTGTTTTACCGTCTTTTTCATAACGGGCTATTTTATCTTCTAATAACTGATCTGCACGGTACCGTTTTTTGGAGTCTTTATTGTCTATCATTGGATCGTTAAAACCGTCCACGTGTCCGCTGGCTTTCCAGACCTTAGGGTGCATGAATATGGCAGAATCAATGCCTACGATGTTTTCATGCATCTGTACCATGGCCTTCCACCAATAGGTTTTGATGTTGTTCTTAAGTTCCGCACCCAGTTGGCCGTAGTCATATACAGCGCTAAGTCCGTCATATATTTCGCTGCTCTGAAATACAAAACCGTATTCCTTTGCGTGTGATATTACATTCTTAAATTGCTCGTCGTTAGTGTTTTTTGCCATAATGATGCAAACTTAGAAAAATATGTAATGGTTTTCATGAATGCAATTGTGTTTTTTCTACTTTTGACTCAGGTGCATACAGTTCGAGATGATGAGCGTTCAGATGACGATCTGGAATAACAGGCGTGGGAATGATCAGTGGGATAACCTGGTGGTGTAAATGATTTTTAGAAAGAAGTATTTTGAGCATTAAGGTAAAAGATTTAAGTAAGCATTATGAGGGCCAAAAGGCAGTAAACGGAATCAGTTTTGAAGCTGTCCCGGGCAGGATATTGGGTTTCCTTGGGCCAAATGGTGCGGGTAAGTCTACGACCATGCGTATGTTGACGGGCTATCTGAAACCTACTTCAGGTTCTGTTGAAATGTATGGCCTGGATCTCTTAACACAAAGTCTGGAACTGAAACGCATCATTGGCTATTTGCCGGAAAATACGCCATTGTATACAGAAATGTACGTCCGGGAATTTTTACTTTTTGTAGCAGAAACCTATGGTTTGAAACAACCGAAAAGTAAGGTTGATCTGGCAATAGAACAGGTCGGGCTGCAGACAGAGCAGCATAAAAAGATCCATATGTTGTCAAAAGGTTATAAACAGCGTGTGGGTTTAGCACAAGCCATCATTCACGATCCGAAAGTGCTGATCCTGGATGAGCCCACATCTGGACTTGATCCCAATCAGCTTGCAGAAATCCGGGAACTGATCAGAAAACTAGGCAGGGACAAAACGGTAATTCTCTCCACCCACATTATGCAGGAAGCAGAGGCCTTATGCGATGATCTTGTAATTATCAATAAAGGTAAGATCGTTGCAAACGCATCAATGGCTGATCTTAAAATCCAACACGGAGGCGCTTCATTAGAAGAAATCTTTAGAAAACTGACTTCTGAATAACAATAGTCAATATGCTGATTGTCTGATTATTAGTTAGACAAAAAATACATTTTGTGTTGGATTCTGTTTAAGATTACTGTGGTCTTGATAAGGCTTGGCAGCGTTTTTGCATCTTGGCTTGTAATTATTTAATAACACATTTAAATTAGACAAGCATGAAAAAGTTATTATTATTAACCGCAATTGCAGGTGTGTTTACGTTTTCGAATGTAAAAGCGCAAGACGCAGCAATGTCCGGACCTAAGTTGGGCGTTGGTGTTGAATTTGGATTTCCTACAGGTGATTTTGGGGATGTATCTGAATTTGGTGTGGGTGGTTCCTTATTGTATCAACATCCAATTGCGAAGAATTTGAAATTAACCGGTAGCGCAGGCTATCTGAACTTTAAGGGAAAAGACATTCCTGGTGGTATCTTAAAATATTCAGATGCCGGTTTCATTCCTGTTAAAGCTGGATTGCGGTATTTTCTTGCTGAAAATATTTTCGTGAACGGTGAAGTAGGTGCCGTATTCGGTACTAAAGAAGATGCTGGAACTGCGTTCGCCTATTCTCCTGGAATTGGTGTTGAGTTTCCTGTAGCAGATAAATCTGCTCTTGAACTTTCTGCACGTTATGAAGGATGGTCAAATAACGGAACACTTTCTTTTGTTGGCCTTAGACTGGCGTGGAACTTCGGTTTGTAATCTCTGCTATAAAGCTATAATAAAAAAGTCCCTGAGCTGATCAGGGACTTTTTTTGTAGATTTGAATTTTAGAATTTCCATGAAAAAAATAATTTTGATGGCCTTGCTTGCAGGCCTTTTCTGTTTTTCAAAAGTCTATGGACAAAATAGCGGGCGTGGTTCCAAGCTTGGTATCGGTGCTGATTTTATATTTCCGGTGGGGAGTTTTGCCGATAAGGCCGATTTCGGCACCGGGGCATCACTGTTATTTCAAAACCGGATTGCCGAAAGCCTGCGGTTTACGGTTGGTTTGGGGTATCTCAGGATTAATGGTCCGGCGCAATTTGTCGGTGTCAAATATAAAGAAGGTTATGTACCGATAAAGGCCGGACTCCGGTATTTTCTTACTGAAAACATCTATGCCGGGGGCGAACTTGGCGCTGCCATCTCCTCCGCTAATGGTTCGGGATCAGGGACGGCTTTTGCCTATGCGCCTGGAATTGGTGCGGAATTCCCAATTCTCAACGACAATTCTTTAGACTTTAACGTTCGCTACGAAGGCTGGAGCAGGAGCGATGGCACCCGTTCTTTTATTGGCCTGAGGGCAGGATTTAACTTTTAGTCCGGGTGTACGCAGTATTCAAACGGGAGTTATTTGGCTTACTCAATTCTTTGATGGCCTACATCACGATAGGAGTATTCCTTTTGGCCTCAGGTCTGCTGCTTTGGTTTTTTCCGGATACCTCTATCCTCGAATATGGCTATGCCGAGCTGAACGGGTTCTTTAGTCTGGCTCCCTTTCTGTTCCTGTTTCTGATTCCCGCCTTTACGATGCGTTCATTCGCAGAAGAACGGAAAGAAGGGACCTATATTTTACTGGCCACCAGACCACTGAGCGATTGGCAGATCGTCCTCGCCAAATACTTGTCTTGCATGGTATTGCTGGCTTTTTCACTGATCCCCACCTTCGTTTATTGCTATTCCATTTATCACCTGTCATTGCCTGAAGGTAATGTGGATACAGGTGCAATACTGGGTTCTTATCTTGGCTTGTTGCTGTTGGGCGCCGCTTTTACCGCTATTGGTGTGTTTACTTCTTCCATCACCAAAAACCAGGTGATTGCTTTTGCGTTGTCTGTATTGGTTTGCTTTATTGTCTACAGCGGATTTGATGCCTTGAGTAAGATCTATGCGCTGCGGTTTGCGGAAAGCTGGTTATTAACACTGAGTCTGAATACACATTACCAGTCGATTAGCAGGGGTGTGCTTGATACACGGGACCTGGTCTATTTCGTTAGCATGGTATTGGTTTTTTTGGGGGCTACTAAACTGGTTCTGGGGGGGCGGAAATGGTAAGAGCCATTGGAAAAAAGACAACGGGAATCCTGGCTTTTATTGCTGGTATCGTCATCCTGAACGGGATTTCACAATTCTTTTATACGCGGATAGATTTCACAAAGGAAAAGCGTTTTACCCTGACAGATCAATCCAAATCGGCTTTAAAATCGGCAACTAAGGAAATAACAATAACTGTCTTCCTGGAAGGCGATTTACCTGCGGCATTTAAAAGACTGCGTGGCGCCACTAAAGATCTGCTTTCCGATTACAAAGCTTATGCTGGTCAGGAGATCACAGTGGTATTTGTGGATCCCTTGTCGGGTTTAAGTAGCGCTGAGCAGGATACGGTACTGAACGGTTTGTACCAGGCTGGCATTGAACCGACCACGCTGAACATTAAAAATGATGCTGGTTTTGCGCAAAAGACCATTTTTCCGATGGCATTGGTGGAAGGAAATGGCAATCAATTGCCCGTGAAACTATTGCAAAACCTGGATGCTGGGGGGAATTATGAAGAAAACATCAACAATTCCATCCAGAACCTGGAATACGGTTTTACTGCCGCCATACAAAAGGTGCTGAGCGGAGCGCATCCCCGCATCGGTTTTACAGAAGGCAATGGGGAGCTGTCAGATAAACAGCTGGATGATGCCATCAAAAGCTTATCTGAAAGTTATGAGGTCGGCCGTGTGGACTTGAACCTGATCGACAAAAAAGGACTCGATAAGCTGAAAATGCTGGTGATTGCAAAGCCACAAATGGAGTTTACCGAAGCCGAAAAATATAAGCTCAATTATTTTGTAATGAACGGCGGTCGCGTGGTATGGTGCATCGACCAGGTTGGTGCAGAATTGGACAGTATGGGGCGCAGCGGTTCAAAAGCCGGAGAGCAATTGGCCTTCAACCGCAAGTTGAACCTGGATGACATGCTCTTCCTATACGGGGCCAGGGTAAATTACAATTTGATTGCCGATGCCAATTGTGCAGAGATCCCGTTGAGTATGGGTGGCGCACAGGGAGAGATCCAGATGGCACCCTGGGTTTATTATCCGCTGCTGATGCCTGATACTGCGCATAACCTGGTACGGAATATTGATGGTGTCCGTGCTGAGTTTGTGAGTACGGTAGATACCATAGGGGTTAAGGGTTTGAAAAAAACAGTTATTCTGAGGAGTTCGCCTTTTAATAAGGTACAACAAACCCCCAAATTGCTGACCCTGCAAATGGTGGCAGAACAACCCAACCCGAAGGACTATGCCAGTGTACCTCAAAGTACGGGTGTACTGATAGAAGGCGTTTTTCCTTCCGTATTTCTGAACCGGCCGGTACCTGCAGGTATTACAGAAGAATATACTGTGCCAGTGCAGAGTGTAGCCAATCAAATGATCGTGATTGGCGATGGAGATGTATTTAAAAATCAGGTCAGCAGTCGTGATGGTTCTGCATTTCCATTGGGCTATGACCGTTACGCCGAACGGAATTATGGAAATAAGGCCCTGCTGTTGAATGTTGCCGATTACCTTACTAATCCGGATAATCTGATTTCAGTTCGCAATAAAGAGGTTAAGGTCAGGCTGTTGGACAAGGCACGCTTGAGAACGGAAAAAATGTACTGGCAACTACTCAATACAGCGGGCCCGCTGGCATTGTTAATATTGTTTGCGATTTTTCAACATTATTACCGTAAGCGGAAGTATGCGAGGTAATTTTTATATTTTTGAGAACTGACTAAATCATATTATGAGATTTATTGTATCCACTTCAACGTTATTAAAACATTTGCAGACTGTAAATGGTGCTTCGAGCAGCAGTACGGTTCTGCCTATACTTGAAAATTTCCTTTTTGAGATTAAAGAAGGAAGTTTGACCATTTCCGCTACCGATCTGCAGACCAGTATGACTACTTCTTTGCCTGTTGAGTCTAAAGAAGGGGGTAAAGTTGCTGTCCCTGCCAGAATATTGCTGGATACTTTGAAAACTTTGCCGGATCAGCCGATCTCATTTAATATCGATGACAACAGCTTTTCCATTGAGATCAGTGCGGGTGACGGTAAATATAAACTGAGCGGTGAAAATGGAGATGATTTTCCTAAGATTCCTGTGGTTGAAAATGCCTCTTCGGTTAACCTCCCTGCTTCTGTTTTGACAGAAGCAATTACCAAAACAATTTTTGCGGTAAGTAACGATGAACTTCGTCCTGCGATGACCGGTGTTTTTTGCCAGCTTTCAGACCAGCACATCACTTTTGTGGCTACAGATGCCCATAAATTGGTGAGATATAGAAGAACAGACAGCAAAGCAGATAAAACTTCTTCGTTCATTTTACCCAAAAAAGCTTTGACGCTATTGAAAGCAGCCCTGCCTTCCACAGATGTTAACGTGTCAATAGATTACAATGCGACAAGTGCATTTTTTAAGTTTGAGAATATTAATCTGGTTTGTCGTCTGATCGATGAGCGTTATCCGGATTATGAAGCGGTTATCCCTGCAAACAATCCGAACAAACTCGTGATCGATCGGGCCTTGTTTTTGAACACGCTGCGCCGGGTGGTTATTTTCGCAAATAAAACAACGCATCAGGTACGTTTGAAGATCAATGGAAGTGAGCTGAATATCTCTTCTGAGGATCTTGATTTTGCAAACGAGGCTCATGAACGTCTAAGTTGCCAATATGAAGGAGAAGACCTGGAAATCGGTTTCAACGCCAAATTTCTGATTGAGATGCTCAATAACCTGAGCGGAGAAGAAGTGACGCTCGAACTATCTACCCCTAACCGTGCAGGATTGCTGATCCCGCAAACTAACGATGAAAATGAAAATGTGCTGATGTTGGTGATGCCTGTAATGCTGAATAATTACAACTAAGTTTTGTTAAAATATGTGAAATGGCTCGGTATTTTACCGAGCCATTGTTGTTTTTGATATATTTGTTGTTCAATTGTATATGTTTATGAAAAGATTATTTTATTTGGGCCTGATAGCCATGTTTGCTTCTTGTATCAAACCTGATCCGGTAGCTCCAGTTGGTGAGATCAAAGTAAGATTTGTAAACAGCGTGCTAAGCTCTACTCCCCAGGATATTTTTATAAGAGGCGTGAAAGTGCCGAATTCTGTTGCAGTGCCTTACGGACAGTACTCTCCATACTACAGTACTTCGTCCGGCGACATATCTTTAGCTTTTGCAAATGCGGGTGTTAGCGAGGGGGTAGGGAATGCTGGTTTTGGAGGCTCAATTGACATTGGGTCCAACATTTCGATGTATTATTTTAAAAAACAAAAAGTACAAAACACTGAAGGAGCCTTAGCCGCTGCAGTGGTTTTCGATGACCTCACTCCGGTAGCAGGTAAAGCAAAGGTAAGGTTCATCCATTTGAATACCTTCCTGATTAATTTTATCAATATTAAAAAAGGAGACGGGGCAATTCTAAGTGAGGGAATTGCATTTACAAATTCTTCAGCCTATTTCCAGGTTGATCCAGGAACAAAGTTCAGTCTGAATGCAACCGGACTGGTTGAGCCTTTGGTTGTTGACCCGAATGTTCAGGCAGGAAAAAACTACACGATCTGGATTGACGGTCCATCTGACAGTGTATTGGTAAGCCATACCATACTTCACAACTAATTTTGACATTATTAAGGTTAAAAATATCATGGTTATTGCCATGATATTTTTACTTTTGGGCTTAACTTATAGAACTTGGAATTTTTCGCTTTTTTAATTGATTTCCTGCTGCACATTGACAAGCACCTGGAGGAGATCATCAGAGACTATCAAAACTGGACTTACGCTATTCTTTTTCTCATTATTTTTGCTGAAACTGGTTTCGTAGTCACCCCCTTTTTACCTGGAGATTCTTTATTGTTTGCCATGGGTACCCTGATTGCTGGTGGAAATACCGGTTTGAGCATTTGGGTGATGCTGGTCCTGCTGATTGTTGCCGCCATATTGGGCAACTCTTTGAACTATAAACTCGGTAGTTACTTCGGTGTAAAAGTATTCAAGGAAAAAAATAAAATACTAAAGCTGGAGTATTATAACCAGTCGCACCAATTCTTTGAAAAGCATGGTGGCAAAGCCATTATCTTTAGTCGCTTCCTGCCTATTTTCAGAACTATAGCGCCTTTTGTTGCTGGTGTTGCCAAAATGCCTTTCGGCAGGTTTAGTTTATTTAACGTAATCGGCGGGGTGGCCTGGATAGCCAGCCTTTTGATGGCAGGCTATCTTTTGGGTCAGATTCCGGTAGTAAAGGCTAACTTTGATGTCGTTATTATCGTCATTGCTGTGGTAACTTTCTTCCCCGCTGTATTTGCAGCCCTGAAGTCTAAGTTTACCAAAAAAGGCGTTGTTAAGGACGACACGATTGTTTAATTTTTAAGATCCGGCTGACCTGCATCTATCCATGCAGAATACCAAAATGATCCTGTAGCCAGAATAGAGGACCGCATTTGTCGTTCTACCATTTTGTTCATAGCGTCATGGTAGGCTTTGGAATATTCTGCTGAATACTGACGGAGTACCTGGTCTTTGCGTTCGGAGAAGCTGTATTTTCTGTAAGCGGGGAAACTGGCATTCAATTGTGACTCGCATTTCAATACGGAGTCGACCAGGCCATGTGTATGCCGGATGATTCTCCAGGCCTCTGCAAGAGGATTTTCAATGTACCGGGCTTTTCCTACCCAGTAGCTGTAATCTTTGCTGAACAATTCCGGAAGCCTGCTTTCCCAAAAAGCATGGATGCCTACCTGGTTGCTGAGTTGGCCATTGTGGTTTTGCGTCGTATGCAAAGGAACATGCGCATCTGCCAGGTAATGACCCAGATAGGCTGAATAAATCAATATTTTTGCCGAATCACACTCTTGAAAGGCACGGACGAGTTTGTAATAACTTTTTTGAATCTGCCAGGGTAAAATACCATTCTTGTTTAGCTTTACAATACCGTATTTTTCTACTGCATCCTCCCACTTGATGGGAATGCTGTCTATCCGATCTTCGTAGAGCTCAACATCGAGGTAGTGCCTGGGTGCTTCAGAAGTATCCGCATACCTGCGCTTGTCGGGATCAACAGCATGGTCGGACAAATACTTGATGTTGAATTTATAAAATCTGCCCATGTCTCCGGGCAGTGTGAATACGGCCATGCGGTTGATCTCCGTATGGGCAAAGAAACCCCAGGAGGAAAGGAGGAATGTCGCTGTTGCAGCGTAAAGTAACAACCTTGCAGATGATGGCGCTTGCTTCATCTGCTAAGTTGGATAAACTAATGGAAAGAACCTTAATTGTCGATGCTTTTACCTTTCATCGCCGAAGAAACAGCGACATCCATCACCCGTTCGGCAAACGGGCGTGTGAATTCATTGAGCTCATCTGCTTTTTTCAGAATTTCATCTTTCTCTGCTTTAGCCAATGCTGCTTTTAAGGATTCGATGTGTTTGTTGGTATCGCTAATCTCCTCTGGTGTCAGATAAGTACCATGTTTCGTGATGAAACGTTCTGCGGTGTAAACCAATTGCTCACCTTCACTTCTTGCTTCGATCAGCATGCGTTGTTCTACATCACTTTTGGCATGTGTAATGCTATCGATCAACATTTTTTCTACCGTATCATCCGTCAGCCCGTAACTTGGGGTAATGTCAATCTCCTGTTTGACTCCAGACCGCAATTCAATGGCCTGGACAGTAAGTATGCCATCTGCATTGAGCAGAAAATTGATGTCTACTTTCGGTAGTCCTGCCGGCATGGCAGGAATGCCTTTCAGGTCAAACTCAGCCAGCTTTCTGTTTTCAGCAACCAAATCCCTTTCCCCCTGAAAGACAGAAATTTTCATGTTTACCTGTCCGTCTAAAGAAGTAGTATACTGCCTTCCGGCCTTGGTTGGGACTTTTGCATTTCTGGGGATGATGACATCCATCAGTCCGCCCATGGTTTCAATACCAAGCGAAAGCGGGGTCACATCCAATAATAAGATATCAGAACGGTTACCTGCTAAAATATCTGCCTGCACTGCGGCACCCAGGGCGACAACCTCGTCGGGATTGATCTGGTCGTGCGGAACACGCTTGAAAAATTCGGCTACCTGTTGCTTTACATAGGGGGTACGGGTAGAGCCGCCCACGAGTACAACTTCATCAATGTCTTCAACATTCAGTTTAGCATCGCTGAGAGCCTGTCTGCAGGACTCGATCGTTTCAGAAACTTTTTGACTGATTAGCTCCTGGAAAGTTAATTTATCAATGCTGCACCAGATTTCGTCCAGTTTTTCATTGTATAAATTTTGGGTGCTCAACGCTTTTTTAGCTTCTTCGGCCTTTAAGCGCAACGATTGCATGAGACTGCTGTTCTTGATCAGTTGCTCTTTATTGAGCTGGTTCTTTTCGATCCAGTAATAAACAATAGCACGGTCAAAATCATCGCCCCCCAGGAAAGTGTTTCCGTTGGTAGAAAGCACTTCAAATATCCCGTTTTGGATGCTTAGGATGGAGACATCGAAGGTGCCACCACCCAGGTCATAGACCGCAATGGTTTTTTGCTGGGCAGGATCGAGACCCAATCCGTAGGCTAGACTGGCAGCAGTGGGCTCATTGACGATCCGGAGTACATCTAGTCCGGCCAGTTTGCCTGCATCACGAGTGGCCTGACGCTGACTGTCATTAAAATAAGCCGGAACGGTGATGACTGCCCGGTTGACCGGTGTCTTCAGTGCATGCTCTGCCCGTGCTTTCAGCTCCTTTAAAATTTCGGCCGAAAGTTCAATCGGAGTATAGAATTTATCACCGGCCTTGATTTTGACCAGTGCATCACTTTCATCATCAATGATCTTGTAAGAAAAAGTATCCTGATGGGCTGCGACGTCTTTATAAGAGCGTCCCAACAGCCTTTTTACAGAAAATATGGTATTTGAAGGGTCTGTAATTAGAAACTCTTTGGCTTCATTGCCTACAAGCGCATCACCCTGACTGTTGAAATGCACTACAGAAGGAACAAGCAGGCCTTTGCCAGTGTCATTGATGACCTGAGGTTGTTTGTCCGGGTTGATAAATGCGACAAGACTGTTGGTCGTTCCCAGGTCGATTCCCACAATAATTTCTTCTTGTTGGAATGAACCTGTAGCCAGGTTGATGGATATTTTTGCCATAGTGGGGCAAATTTACAAATCTTTTTTATGGATATTGTAAAGCCAAAGTACTATATCCTGATAGCTGTCTGTGCCTTTGCTTTGGTTGTTTAACTTCAAAAACTGGTCGAATGCCACATCAAGGTAGCCGAACATCTGGTTGTTGTATTTTCTCCAGAAATCCCGGTCCGCTTTAAAATCTGCGACTGTTCGCGGATTGATCGTCTCATACAGGGCATCATAATCTTCCTGAGATTTGATGCGGATCTCGAAAAGGATGTTTTTGAGCACGGCATAAGCAGCAGCGTACTGGAAGTTTTGATTGGGACTGTTGCTTGCCACGAGGTATCCAATCAGGTTGGCCTCATCCTCGCGGCCTACGCCCAACTGGTGGGCAATTTCGTGACAGGTCACAAAGGGCAGTTCGGTAGAAGGAAGCCGCATGTTGACATTGGCCTCTCCCGAAAGCGGGTTGTAATACCCTTCTATACCAATTTTGGTAATGAACCAACTGAATAGCACTGGTTTGACAGCGGGACTTTTGTAAGTAAAAAATGAATGCTTCTGGGCTAGTGCATCATAACCCGCTTTGGCGGTCTGCCGGAGTTCCTTTAACTCATAGTTCTTTTTTGGTATGTTTTGCAGACTGTTGAGTTTCCGGATATAAAACCTGCCCAGTGCAACCAGTTGCTGTGTGGTATATTTTTCATTACTGATCCCTAATTGGGTTGCCACTTGTGGTCTGGAGTAGTTTAGTCCCCACAGGAGTTTGAACAAGACATAAAGTACAAGACAAAAATTGACCGCCTGCAGGGGGAGTCTGACTGCATCTGTTTTTCTTAAAATTTTGCGTCTTTTGTATACGCGCCACAAACTGTAGAGCACGTAAAGTATCAGTATCAGGTAAAGGAAGTCTCCGATGGCAAAAGGGAAGAGGCTGCTGACGAGGCGCTGGATGACTGAAGTCAGCTGGTAAAGACCGCCTGAATAAACCCGCTCGACCGTGATGTCGCTATAACCGATAATGTACAGTACCAGTGAAAGCACCGACAGGACGGCAAAGGTCTTTATCTTAAACTGGTCAGCAGCTTTCATTACCTGTTGAAATTTAACCGCTTGCCAGTCTCATTGGTCATGAATTTACCTGTTTGATAGGCAAGATTGCCTGATACAAAGGTATGGGTGATTTCTGACTGGAAGGTTTGTCCTTCAAAAGGAGACCAGCCACATTTGTACAAAGTATTGGCACGGGTGACTTTAACCGGATCATTGAGGTTGACTAAAACAAGATCGGCCCAATAACCCTCTCTGATAAAACCCCTTTTGTCGATTTGAAAACAGACCGCAACATTGTGTGCAGTTTTTTCAGCGATTTGTTCCAGGCTGATCTTGCCCTGGTGGAACATCTCAAGCAGCGCGGACAAAGCATGCTGGACAAGTGGTCCACCAGAAGGGGCCAGCAAATACGGCTGCTCTTTTTCAGCGATGGTATGTGGGGCGTGATCCGTAGCAATGATGTCGATGTGGCCATCCAGCACCCCTTTTAGAATGCCGATTTTATCGTTTTCTGTTTTAACTGCCGGGTTCCATTTGATCCAGTTGCCCTTGGTTGCATAGTCACGGTCGTCAAACCATAAATGTTGCACGCAAGCTTCGGCCGTGATCCTTTTGTCTTTCAGTGCAATGGTGTTGTCGAACAAGGCGACCTCCCGGGCCGTAGAAATGTGGAGGATGTGGAGGCGTGTATTGTACTTTTTGGCCAGTTCAACCGCCATAGAGGAAGACTTGTAGCAGGCCTCTGCACTTCGGATGAGCGGATGCATATCGATCGGGATGTTGTCGCCGTACTGTGCTTTATAACGGGCCATGTTGGCCTGTATGGTCTGCTCATCTTCGCAATGGGTGGCCACCAGCATAGGCGCCTCTCTGAAAATATTTTCAAGAACGGCTTCGTTGTCCACCAGCATATTGCCCGTCGAAGAACCCATGAACACCTTGATGCCACATACGTTTTTAGGGTCAGTCTTTAGTACTTCTTCGATATTGGTGTTTGACGCCCCCATAAAGAAAGAATAATTGGCCAGTGACATTTCAGCAGCGATCTGGTATTTGTCGGCCAATAACTCCTGGGTCAATGTATTGGGCACCGTATTGGGCATTTCCATAAAGGAGGTGATGCCACCGGCAACTGCTGCCATGCTTTCAGAAAAAATATCCGCTTTGTGGGTAAGGCCAGGTTCCCTGAAATGCACCTGGTCATCGATCATTCCGGGAAGGAGGTATAAACCTTCAGCATTGATGATCTGGTCAGCGGTCTGATCGATCTGCGCTGCTATTTTTTCTATAAAGCCGTCTTTGATGAATACATCGGCAACTGTGATCTGCCCTTCATTAACAACTGAAGCGCCTTTTATCAGGATGGTGTTCATGGTATCAAAATTAGAAAAAATAAATCTATTGGCAGGCTGGCTTTCAAACTGTTTTTAGGATTGGGCCATACTGCACAAGTCCTTCTGACTCCTTGGTCATCTCGAGCGCAGCTAGAGATTCTCTTGTTTAGGTATGGTTCAAGAGATCTCTCGCTGCGCTCGAGATGACGAGACGGTCTGGGAGACGGCGATAAGTTAAGAGGGTGGCAACAAGTCCTGCCCATAAGCTAAGTGACGAGCTGCTAAATAAATTTTGCCTATTTTTGCAAAATGCCCAAAAAGTTTGAAGAGTTCAACCTCAATCGACAGATCTTAAACGCTGTGGAAGACGCAGGATTTACCGCTGCAACGCCGATACAAGAAAAAGCAATAGGACCTGTGCTATCAGGTCAGGACCTGTTTGGTATTGCTGAAACAGGTACTGGAAAGACAGCCGCTTATGTACTGCCGATTCTGATGCAGTTGAAATATGCCCAGGGCGATTCGGCACGTGCGCTGATCCTGGCGCCGACCAGAGAGCTGGCCATGCAAATCACTGAGCACGTTAAAATTTTCTCGAAATATACAGACCTGCGTACTGTGGTGGTGTATGGAGGGCTCGGTCCTAAAACGCAGATTGAACAGATCAAAGCAGGCGTGGACATTATTGTCGCAACGCCTGGCAGATTTCTGGACATTTACCTCGCCGGACACATCAACACCCAATACCTGAAATTTCTGGTGCTGGATGAAGCGGATAAAATGATGGATATGGGCTTTATTGGTTCGATCCACCGGATTTTGGAGGTCGTGCCGCGCAAACGCCAGAATCTGTTGTTTTCTGCTACCATGAGTGACCTGGTACAGAAAATAGCCGGAGACTTTCTGAAGCATCCGACTATCATAGAAGTAGGGGAGCAAGCGACTCCTGCGCAGACGGTGACGCAGGTGCTTTATGAAGTGCCCAATTTCAAGACCAAGATCAATTTGTTGCAGCACCTGATGAAAAATGATGAAGAGTTCAAAAGGCTGATCATTTTTTGCAAGACCAAAACGGTTGCAGACAACATATTTGCTTTTATCGAGCGCAGGTTTGGTGCCGGCGCTGTGCGTGTAATTCATGCCAATAAAGGCCAGAATACTCGGATTAATTCAATTAGTGCCTTCAAAGAAGGCAATATCAGGGTGTTGGTAGCTACAGACGTGGCTGCAAGAGGGATCGATGTGTCTGAAGTCAGCCACGTAATCAATTTTGACGTGCCAATCATTATAGAAGATTATGTACACAGAATTGGGCGTACAGGCAGGGCGTACGCCAAAGGTGATGCGCTGACGTTTTTCACCCCGGCAGAAAAATATTACATTGAGAAAATACAAAAACTCATCAGGCAGGAGATTCCTGTAGTACCTTTGCCGGCGGACGTTTTTGTGGACGAAACGCCTTATGAAGAGCGCCAGGCAATAGCCCGGGCGATAGACGATCAGAAGCGTAAGGATGATCCGGAGTTCAAAGGGGCATTTCATGAGAAAAAACACGCTGCGGCAATTGCTGCTTCCCTGAGAAATAAGGAGCACAAGCAACAGGCCTGGAAGAAAAAGAAGTTCAAAAAATAAAGGAGATTGAAAGTAAAACTAACCCCGCTTAATCTGGTTTCTGCTGCCTGTCTCGTGGCGAGTGCAATGCTATTCTTGAATAAAACGCAGTCACATGGCCCACAGCAGATTGATATTTCTGGAATGCTGGCTTGGTTTGGACTACTGGTAGCGGTCGTTTTCTTTATATCAGATCAGATTTTCAGGAGGATTGTCACAAGTCTTGGCAAATTGTGGGTGATCGAAAGCATACTGATTATTTTTATCATCATATTAATATTTATTATAAAAGCGAGTATAAGCTAATGAAACAAGCAGAAATCAAAATCACCGTAGAACTGGACGATAACAATGTGCCGGATAACATACTTTGGGAGTCAACGGATGCAAGCACCCAGGAGAAAGTTCCTGTAAAGTCGATGATGCTGGCTCTTTGGGACCACAATTACAAAAATTCGATGCGGATCGATCTGTGGACAAAAGACATGCCTGTAGATGAAATGAAACGTTTTTTCTACGAGACTTTACAGACGATGGGTGACAGTTTTCTGAAAGCGACGGGTGAAAAACTAATTGTAGAAGACCTGCGTGACTACTGCGCACATTTTGCAGATAAAATGGGGATTAACACACAAGGATAGACTGAATAATGAGAACTCAGGGAATTATCGGTGCATCACTGATGGCTATTGGTGGTGTAAGTCCGCTGATGCACTTGCCTATCATTGGCAACTGGAACTATTTTGACATCGACATGCGACTGGCCGTGGCTTTTTATGTGCTGGTTTTTTTGGCGCTTATCGGCGCTTTTGCGAAAAAATCAGGTCTGATCAGGTTTTCTGGAATTGCTGCAATTGTCTTGGTGCTGATCACCTTGGCAGGAATCTATTTCAAAGCGCACGATTCTTTCAGCTTCCTGCATTTCAAAAAATTGGTGAGTTTTGCGGCAGGAATGGTCAAATACAAATGGGGATGGTATGTAATCCTGGCAGGCGCTTTTGCACTTGCGCTGGTGAGAAAGCCAAAAGTGGTATTGGTACAAGAGCCTCTCAAACCTTAATTAAGGTCTCCGAGTGATTTGTGTTTTTTCTTGCGGTGGTACTGTGTATGTCTCAGGTTTTCGTCTCCACTAATGATGCTGATGTTGCCGTCTACCTCAAGGATCGCTAATTTAACATCTTTGTACCTTTCAACACCGTGTTCGCGCATGGCTTCCTGCAGTTCATCGTTGGTAATACCCAGTTTGCTGAGTTTGGTAAAATCCAGGTTGCCGTTGTGAACCAGTATTTCAGGCTGCTGAGAAATCAGGTCCCGGAATCTTTTGCTGCGAAACATCAGCTTTTTTAGCAGGAAATTGAGTGCAAACAACACAGCAGCAGCTATGAGTCCCCCCAACAAGCTGGTATTGTTGCCCACCATGGCGTTTTGTACTGCATTGCTGATGAGCAGGATCAGCACCACATCTGTAGTATTTAACTGCGACAGTTCCTTTTTACCGGTTAACCTGATCGCAACAAGCATGAAGGCATAAACTGCAAGGCTTCTGAGTATGATATCAATATATTCGTTCATCATGTAATATTATTGAAAATTCAATAGATCAGCGGTTAAGGCGGGAAAAATACCTGATTTAATCTATATTTGTCCTTGCATGCAACTGTTACGCCAGGTTAATCATTTGATAAAGAAAGAATTGCTTTTGGAATGGCGTTCGAAATACGCCATCAACGGCGTGCTCCTGTATGTCGTTTCTACCATCTTTACCTGCTATCTTTCTTTTGTAAGCCTGAATGATAAACTGGCCTGGAATGCACTGTTTTGGATCATTATGCTGTTTGCCTCCATCAACGGTGTCTCTAAAGGTTTCCTACAGGAAAGCAAGGGGAGGCAATTGTATAGTTATCTGCTGGCCAGTCCTGCTGCTATTCTGCTGTCTAAAACCATTTACAATGTCCTGCTGATGTTGTGTCTTACGACCATCGCCTTAGGTTTTTACCTCATGGTGTTCGATACTTTTTCTCCTCCGGACCTGCTGATGTATTATGTTGCCGTGATACTTGGCAGCATTAGTTTCTCAACTGTATTCACGATGGTATCTGCAATAGCCAGTAAAGCTGGGAACGGTGGGATGCTGATGGCTATTCTCAGTTTTCCCGTTATTATTCCTGTCCTGATCCTGCTGGTTAAACTCGCCAAAAATGCGGTTGATGGGTTGCCCTGGGAAAATAGCTGGGACGATATCGGGATGATTGTCATCGTCAATGTATTGGTCGTTGCCGTATCACTGTTGTTATTTCCTTATTTATGGAAGGATTAAATTTAAGGAACTGAGAATAAAATGCGAGTATTGTTAACTTTAACCCTGAAAAAATAAGTTCTAATGAATAAAACCTGGTGGAAAGTCCTGGCAGCTGTACTTGTTGTCTATACCGCAGTTGCAGGCCTGTTGTTTGAAGTGCCGCATCTGCCCATTTTAAATGAGACCATACGTAATCTGTATTTTCATGTCCCGATGTGGTTTGCGATGATCGTGTTGTTTTCCATATCCGTATTTTACAGTATTAAATCCTTGCTCAGTCAGAATGAGCAGGATGACATCAGGGCAGTAGAGAGTGTCAATGCAGGAATTATTTTTGGGCTGCTGGGTTTGGTCACCGGAGCAGTTTGGGCCAAATATACCTGGGGACAGTTCTGGAGCTTTGATCCAAAGCAGAATTTCGCCGCGATTTCCATCTTGTTGTATTTCGCCTACTCTGTATTGCGCAATGCAATTGATGAAGAGCAGAAAAGAGCTAAAATATCGGCCATCTACAATATTTTTGCATTTCCGATGATGGTAGTCCTGCTTTTTGTGCTGCCAAGACTAAAAGACTCCCTACATCCCGGAAATGGGGGCAACCCTGGCTTTAACAGTTACGATCTGGACCGCAACATGCGCATGGTATTTTACCCGGCATGCCTGGGCTGGATATTGATTGGATATTGGGTATATACCCTTCGTTTCCGGATCCGCGTATTAGAAAACAAACAAAACTCATCAAATGAATAAGCGCATATTATTAGCACAACAGGTGCCTGTGGAAATGGCTGACAGCCTTAGAAGTGACGGTAAAATTTACGTTGTGGTGATCTGTATCGTCATCATACTGGCCGGTCTGCTGTTTTATCTGTTCAGCCTGGACAAAAGATTAAAAAAAATTGAGAAAAAATCTTAAGCTGAAAAACTATTTTTAAATCGTTTAATCGTCGTTTTTGGGCTAATATCGCCGTAGTGTGTCACATACACTAAGTAAATCTGCATTTGTTATAATCGTTTTTTTTAGTGCAATTTTGCACCGTAAGACTAACAACTTATTTCAAATTCATAAAAAACGAAAATGGCTAATTCAGCAAATGACACAAAATTTTTTGCAGACGTATGCAGGAATTTTGACAATGCAGCACAATTCACTTCCCATCAGGAAGGCCTGTTAAACCAGATTAAAGCTTGTAACAGCGTATACCGTTTCCAGTTCCCGATCAGAAGAGGGAATGGATTTGAGGTGATTGACGCCTGGCGTGTAGAACACTCCCAGCACATGAACCCGACTAAGGGCGGGATCCGTTACAGCGATATGGTAAATGAGGATGAGGTGATGGCCCTAGCCGCACTGATGACCTACAAATGCGCCATTGTGAATGTTCCCTTTGGTGGAGCAAAAGGAGGAATCTGCATCAATCCTAAAAACTATTCTGTGGCTGAACTGGAAACCATTACCCGCAGGTACACCACTGAGTTGATCAAGAAAAATTTCATAGGACCCGGCATTGATGTTCCTGCCCCTGATTATGGATCGGGAGAGCGTGAAATGAGCTGGATAGCAGATACTTATATGACTATGCACCCTGGGCAACTGGACGCGCTGGGTTGTGTAACCGGTAAGCCAATCGCCCTGCATGGCATACGTGGGCGTAAAGAAGCTACAGGAAGGGGAGTGGCTTATGCGGTAAAAGAATGCGTAAATATAGCAGAAGACATGCAGAAAATCGGTCTGACCGCCGGGCTTGGAGATAAACGGGTCATTGTACAAGGCCTGGGAAATGTAGGTTATCATTCTGCAAAGTTTCTGGCCGAATTTGGTGCGACGATTGTTGGCCTTTGCGAGTATGAAGGCGCAATCTACAACGCCAATGGTTTGAATATTGATGAGGTGTTTGCGCACCGAAAAAATACAGGTTCCATTTTGGGATTTCCAGGAGCAACAGACTTTAAAAACTCTATGGAAGGCCTGGAGCAACCATGTGATATTTTGGTTCCAGCGGCACTGGAAAACCAGATCACGGAGGATAACATCCGTAGGATTAAAGCTAAAATTATTGCAGAAGGAGCCAACGGGCCAACAAGTCCTGAGGCTGAACTGATCTTTACCGAGATGGGCGGTATCATCATTCCGGATATGTATTGTAATGCCGGAGGTGTTACGGTATCCTATTTTGAATGGTTGAAAAACCTTTCCCATGTGGCCTTTGGGCGTATGGAAAACAGGTATGCCGAAAATTCAAATGCCAACCTGATCAATACGCTGGAAAGTCTGACCGGCAAAAAAATCCCTGCTGAAAACAGGCTGATGATTGTGAAGGGCGCCTCTGAGCTGGAATTGGTAAACTCCGGTCTGGAAGACACCATGATCCATTCCTATCATGAGATCAGGGAAAACCTGATTACCAAGCCTGGTGTGAAAACATTGAGAACCGCAGCATTTGTAGGTTCTATTGATAAGATAGCGGTTTCCTATATGAACCTTGGCATTTGGCCATAGTTATAAAAATGTGTTGACAAGAGTGCCTGAAGCTTACTAAGCCTCAGGCATTTTTTTTGTCAGGAGAATGTGATATCACAGACCGGTTAAAATCTCAGGTGCAGTATTGGCGTATATTGTTTTGAAATTTTCAGTTATGAAAAATATAGGCCTCTTTTTCCTGATCCTCTTTTTAGCAGCCTGCGATCGCGGGCAGCAGTTGGAGAGCAAGAATGGTTTCGCTGTGCTTCCAAAGCCGAAATCCGGTGAATCGGTAGCCACCTTTGCAGGTGGCTGTTATTGGGCCATGCAGGAGTGTATGCTGGAACTGAAGGGAGTCCATCAGGTGATCAGTGGCTATGCAGGAGGCACGACGGTACATCCAACATACGAAGAAGTACTGACCGGAAAAACCGGCCATGCGGAGTCAGTCCAGATTTACTACGATCCGAAGGTGATTGATTATGAAAAACTGACAGCAGCGTTTTTTAATGCACATGACCCTAAGCAAGTCAACAGACAGGGCCCTGACGTTGGAACAGATTATCGTTCCATCGCTTTTTACCGTTCAAAGGAGGAAGAAATTGTGATACGGGGCCTCATCAGCAAACTGGATTCATTAAATGGATATCAAAGCCCTGTTGCTACTGAGGTCACTGCTTTTGAAGTTTTTTATCCCGCTGAAACCGGTCATCAGGATTATTACCGAAGAAATCCATGGGATTTTTACATCAGGAATGTATCTAGACCTAAAGTACTTAAGCTGCGAAAAACGATGCCGGAACTGATCAGAACTGAGTATCTGAATTAGTCAATAAACTGTCATCTATCTGAATTGGCCTGAGCCAGAACAATTTGGGTACTTATATTTTTTATCTTTGCACAATCCTTTTTTAGCTTAATTACAAACATGAAAAAAAGTGCAATTATTGGTTTAATTACAATAGCCATCTGTGTGGGATTTTTGGTGAGCCTGAATGCGGATACCAGTAGCTATTCAACTTTTACTGAAGCTGCAAAGGAATCCAGGGAACTTCATGTGATGGGCTATTGGGAGAAAACCAAAGGAACTTACTATGATGCCCTTAAGGATGCCAACCATTTTTCTTTTTATATGAAGGATCAGAATGGGGTGCTGAACAAGGTTGTTTATAATGGTACCAAACCACAAGATTTTGAACGTTCGGAGAAGCTGGTACTGATCGGCGAAATGAAATCCGGGACTTTTTATGCCTCTAAAATACTGATGAAATGTCCGTCTAAATACAACAATGACCTGGTAGAGGTTAAAAAGGACGGTAAAGTAGAAAAATACAATTGATTTTGATGGATATACAGTTTATTGGAGAAAACCTCCTGCCTGGTAAAATAGGCCAGTTCTTTATTGTTCTGGCATTTGGGGCCTCTTTATTGTCTGCCATTTCTTATTTCTTTGCGGCAAAAAATAAGGAGCTTGCAGACCAGTCCTGGACCCGTTTGGGCCGGTTAGGCTTTCTGATAAACTGGGTCAGCATTATTGGTATCGGTGCTACTTTATTTTACCTGATTCTAAACCATTACAACGAATACTATTACGTTTATTCCCATTCTTCAAAAGAGCTTCCTGTTTATTATATCATTTCTGCGTTTTGGGAAGGTCAGGAAGGGAGTTTCTGGTTGTGGGCATTCTGGCAGTCGCTGCTCGGGGCTATATTGATCTGGAAAGCAAAGTCCTGGGAAAATGGAGTAATGACTACCATTGCAGTTTCTCAGGTTTTTTTAACCTCAATGCTCCTGGGAGTTGAGATTTTTGGTGAACGGATTGGTAGCTCACCATTCATCTTGCTAAGGGAAGCGTTGAACCTGAGGGAGATGGCTCCTGTGGTTTTTAGTGATCCGGAAAATTACAAAAACTACCTTAAATTCATTACTGACGGCAAGGGCTTGAACCCATTGCTTCAAAATTATTGGATGGTTATCCATCCGCCGACGTTGTTCCTGGGTTTTGCCAGTATGGTGGTTCCATTTGCCTATGCTGTTGCAGGCCTTTGGTTACGGAAATACAAAGAATGGATCAAGCCGGCGATGCCCTGGGCTTTGTTTGCCGTAATGATCCTCGGTGCCGGAATTATCATGGGCTCTTTCTGGGCATATGAAGCACTGAATTTTGGGGGCTTCTGGGCATGGGATCCTGTCGAGAATGCTTCGATCATTCCCTGGCTGACACTGATTGCAGGTATCCATGTGATGATTGCCTTCAAAAATACAGGACATGCTTTTTTTACAGCAGTAGTATTGGTGTTTTTGAGTTTTATCCTGGTACTTTATGCCTCGTTCCTAACCAGAAGCGGGATATTGGGTTCGACCTCGGTACATGCTTTTACCGATCTTGGTATGTTTGGCCACCTGATTTTATTTAATGTGGTTTTCCTGCTGATCCCTGCATACCTGCTGATCAGTCGCTGGAAAGAACTACCGATTACGAATAAAGATGAGGAGACCTATTCCAGGGAATTCTGGATGTTTATTGGCTCCCTTGTTGTAACCATTGCTTGTATACAAGTGATTTTTGTGACTTCTGTACCTGTATTCAATGCCGCATTCGGAACTAACTTCGCGCCTCCTGTGGATGCAGTGAAGTATTACAACCAATGGCAGGCACCTTTTGCGGTATTGGTTACCGTTATTTCGGGGTTTTCACAATTCATGAAATACAAACGTACAGACCCGCGTAAGTTTTACAGCAGTCTGCTCGCAACAGTGGTGTTTTCCCTGATTCTTACCGCAGGATTTGTTTACATCACCAATGTATATCAAAACCTGATGTTTATCCTGCTTTCCTTCAGTTGCATTTTTGCGGTAATGTCAAATGCCAGAGTCTTGGGACAGGCATTTGGTGGTAAAAAGAAACTGGTGGGCGCGGCGGTTGCCCACATCGGCTTTGCTGTATTGCTGCTGGGTGCACTGGTGGCTGCAGCTACCAATAAGCCGATTTCTCTGAACGCTTCTAATTTCATTCCGGTAAAGGATTTCGAGAAAGCAGATAAGCCGGGTGAGAATATCGTCCTTTATAAGAACGAGCCTAAGAAAATGGGCCGTTATACTGTGACCTATATCAGTGATACAACAGTCGCACCCAATACCTTTTTTAAGCTGAATTTTAAGGTTTACAGCGATAAGGATGGATCTGTTAAAGAAGATTTTGAGTTGAACCCGCACATCCAGTCCAACGAAAAAATGGGACTGATTGCTTCTCCGGATACCAAACATTACCTGACATATGACATTTATACCCACATCACCAGTGCGCCTGTGAAAGAGGAAGATGATCATGAATCTCATGAAGGACACAGTGAAGAAGAAAACTATAAAGCACCAAGGGTTGTCAATGTCAGTATAGGAGATACCCTGCATACCAGCAGCGGCGTGGTTACGGTAAAAGCGATCAACAGCAAACCTGAAGCGAAGAATTTGGTGATTGCTAAAGGTGATCTGGCAGTAGGTTTGCCATTGGAAGTGGAAGTAAGCGGCAAGATTTATAAAACGGAGCCAATCTTCCTGGTGAAAGGCAACAACATGTTCGATTTTGCACGCAATATTGAGGAGTTGGGACTGCGTTTCCGGTTCACTAAAATTCTTCCTGCTCAAGGTAAAATGGAACTGCAGGTTTACGAGAAGCCACAGCAAGCTAAGGACTGGGTGGTGTTTAAATCTATAGAATTCCCCTACATCAACCTGTATTGGGTAGGTACCATCGTTATGGTCATTGGTTTCTTGTTGTCGATTTTCAGGAGACAAAAAGAGGTAGGTGCTGCATAATGAAGGTAGTTTGCATTGGTTCGGGTAATGTTGCCACGCATCTGGCCAGAGGGCTGAAATCAGCTGGTCACGAAATCATCCAGGTATGGAGCAGGTTACCGGAGCATGCAGAAATCCTGGCCGAAGAACTCAATGCTCAGGCGGTCACTGATCTTGCAGAGTTGGATGTGACAGCTGAGCTTTATGTGATTGCTGTAAAAGATGATGCCATTCCTTCCGTATCAGCATCATTGAAAGACATTCAGGGCATGGTTGTTCATACCTCAGGCGCTACCGCCATGCAGGTTCTGGAACAAAATAGCCATCATGGTATCTTTTATCCGCTGCAGACGTTCTCAAAAAGCAGAACTATCGATTTTTCCCGGGTGCCGGTATGTTTGGAAGCCAATTCCGTGGAGACGCTGACCAAGTTAAAGAAGATTGCCAAAGAACTTGGTTCGCCCGTTTACGAAGTGGACAATGAACGCAGAAAACTGCTGCATCTTTCAGCGGTTTTTGTCTGTAATTTTGTCAACCACCTCTATACTTTGGGCAGTGAACTGCTGGAGGAACATGAGTTGGACTTCGATATGCTGAAGCCTTTGATTATGGAAACCGCTGAAAAAGTGCAGGTGGCCTTGCCGGTCAACGTGCAGACAGGCCCTGCAGTGCGGCATGATGAAACAACAATATTTAATCACCTGGAGCTACTTGGGAGAAACCCCCAGCTAATGGAGATCTATCAAACATTAAGCAAAAGCATTAAAAAAACGCATCAATAATTAGGAATGCAGTTTTTGGTGCTTATTTTTGAACACGATTATGAGTATTTTTAAATTAAAGATAAATTTTGAAGAGCAAGGTAAAGACCCAATAGAACTGCCGATTGTTGGCGGGGAATCTGTTTTGGATGCCTGTTTAGACCACGGAATAGAGCTGCAGCACAATTGCGGCGGCGTATGTGGTTGTAGTACCTGTCATGTTTATGTGCTGAAAGGCATGGACAATATCCAGGAAATCTCTGATAAAGAAGAAGATTTTATAGACAGGGCGGTACGTCCGAGGATTACGTCGAGACTGGGTTGCCAGTGCGTAGTGATCAATGGTGATATTGAAGTGAGAATACCAGACCAGTCAGAATTTTTAGGACATTAATAATTAAAATAAATAAGATGCAGGATAAGTTTGCCCTACCCATATACTGGAATGACCATGAGGATATTGCTCAGGAACTTTATGAAAAGTTTGGAGATGAATTTAATGAAGCGAAGATCTACCGGATCAGATTTACAGAACTGATCGAATGGGTACTGGTTTTGCCCAATTTCAAAGGAACCCGTGAGCAGAGCACAGAAGGGCATTTGGAACAGATCCAGTCAGCCTGGGTCTACGAATGGAGAGACAACCAGGATTAATTACCATGTTCCTGCAAAAGCTCAAGGAAATCACCACCATTATTTTAGACGTGGATGGGGTGCTCACTAACGGAGATATTATCGCTTCCCATAGTGGTGAGTTTTTGCGTACGTTCAACATCAAAGACGGCTATGCTTTACAGCTGGCCGTCAAACGTGGCTTTTTGTTGTGCGTGATCTCTGGAGGACGCGGACAGGCCATGCAAAAACGTTTTGAGGGCTTAGGTATCCAGGAGATCTATCTTGGTGTATCCGATAAAGTGGCCGTATTTAATAGCCTCCTTTTAAAATATGCCATACAACCGGATGAAATACTTTATATGGGTGACGATATCCCAGACTTGCAGGTTATGCAGCTCGTTGGTTTACCCACCTGTCCCGCTGACGCGGTACCTGAAATTAAAGCCATATCGCAGTACATCTCTCCTTATGATGGCGGCAGAACGGCGGTGAGAGACATTATTGAAAAAGTAATGAAAGTGCAGGAGAAGTGGTTTGATAACGATCTCTCGGCAGCCGACTCCGGTAAATAGAAGAACAGTTTAATTGCAACGAGTATGTTACCTGTGGCGATTAAACTTCCCGGGCTGTTTGTCCTCTAACCAAGCATAAACAGCAAAACAAATATGAAAAAATTACTAGTTATCTGCGGATTGTTATTCAGTGTAATAACATTTGCACAGGCACAAGATGGACAAAGACAAGGTGGTGGTCGTGGGATGGGTAATCCGGAGGAACGCGCAAAAGTATTAGCTGAGAAACTTAAACTTACCGATGATCAAAAAGCCAAAGTCGCTGCGATCTATGTAGAGCAAGGTGCTAAGATGAAAAAACTACGTGATTCATTAGGTGATGACCGTGAAGCATGGAGAGGGGTGATGCAAAAATCCAATGCAGCAGGAGAAGCCAAAATAGAAGCCTTATTGACAACTGATGAGCAGAAAAAAGCGTTTGCAGCGTGGAAAACTGAACGCGCAGAAGCGATGAAAAAAAGAGCAGCAGAGAGAGCAGCTGGTCAATAATCAGCAAAAAAGATAATAACAGGAGCGGCTTATGGCCGCTTTTGTTATTTTTGCGCAAATCATTTAGCTCATGTACCAGCAAAAATATCCGATTGTACTCGCTTCAAAGTCTCCACGCCGACAAGAACTCATGACCCTGATGGGACTCGATTTTAGGGTAGTTTTAAAAGAGGTTGATGAAAGTTATCCCAGGGATCTGTTGCCAGCTGAGATTGCCATTTTTATCGCCGAAAAGAAAGCCGCTGCTTTTGCGGGAGAAGCCGCTGGTCAAATTGTGATTACTGCGGACACCATTGTGGCTTATCAGAAGGAAATTTTAGGTAAACCCGAAGATGAAAGCCATGCCAGAGAAATATTGAGCAAGCTTTCGGGAACCAATCACCAGGTATATACCGGAGTAAGCATTTCCATGGGCGAACGGTTGCTTTCTTTCTATGACGTAACAGAAGTTTTTTTCAGATCCCTCACTGAGGGAGAAATCAACCACTACATCAGGAATTACAACCCGATGGATAAGGCTGGTGCATACGGAATTCAGGATTGGATCGGTTTTATCGCTGTTGAAAAAATCATTGGATCGTATACCAATGTGATGGGATTGCCTACTGAAAAGCTATATAAAGCATTGCTTAGTCTGTAAGCGGCAAACTGTGCAACACACCCATTTTAAGGTCGTAGGTAGATAAGTAAAGTTGCGTTATGCCGCTTAATGCAATCACGTAGTCAGTTAGTATTGCTGCAATCACAATCATGTCTACCCTAAGTTTGATTAAATCTGGCATCTCTGCCCGTTCGGCATGGCTGGAAGCAATCAGGATGGAAGATAATTGCTGATATTCCTCAAGCGGAAGAGCAGCAGATTTTAGATCTCTGATCGATACATTTTTTAGCAACATCGCGGCAAAAGTTTCAAACGCCCCTGCTGAGCCGATTAAATGTTTTGGCTGATACTTTATACAGGCTTCGCTCAAATCTGGCAGCTCAACAGTTAAACGGTCATTTATGGCCTGTTTTGCACTAATACTGATCGGATCTGTTTTGAAATAGGCCTGCATGAGTCTCGCAGCGCCAATGTTATAGCTTTTTTTCCAGAGCAACTGTTCGTCGTTGCAGATGATAAATTCAGTACTTCCACCACCGATATCCATGATGAGTGAAGTCTCACTAATCACTCCCGTCGCGCGTACGGCCTTGAAAATGTATTCAGCTTCCAGGTCACCACTAATAATTTTGATATCAATACCTGCCAGGTCGCTCGCTGCGTCGACAAAATCCTGACCGTTTGAGGCACTGCGTACGGCAGAAGTTGCAATTGCATGTACTTCAGTTGCCCTATATTGACCAATTGACTGCTTAAAATCTTTCAGTGTTTGGATACCTCTTTCAAAAGCTTCCGGTATGATGATGTTATCATTGATTCTTCCCTGTCCGAGTCTCACCGGCACATTTGTTTTATACAGTATGTGCGGTTCCTTAGCAGCTAGTTCTGCAATAATAAGGTGAAATGTATTCGTTCCCAGATCGATGACAGCAGCTTTCATATAAGTTCTAAATTGCAATTTTTTTTCAATGCAAATATGGAGATAAAACTACGATTTGATCCTTTCAGGATCGTTTAAACATCTGTTTGACTTTGTCAATTAACCCGGTCTTTTTCTGTCGCTGGTTTTCCGTTCCGATCAGGAAGCCGTAGGGCTGTAGCTCCGGAACATGATCACAAACAATTTTCACAATACCCAACAAAGGGATGGCCAGGATCATTCCTGCTATACCCCAAAGCGTTTCGCCCAGAACTATGACCATAATGGTAAACAGTGGGTTGATGTTGACCTGCTCACCCACTATCAAAGGTTCCAGGATATAGGTCTGTATAAACTGCACTAAACCATAGACCACAATCACCCCAATGATCATTTTGCTGTTGCCCCCCTGTGCCAATACAGCCAATAGGGTCACAGAAGTGCCTGTTAGATTTCCGACAAAGGGGATAACCTCCAGAATACCGCAAAGCACGGCAAAGAAAATTGCGCTTTCCACCCCCAGTACGCTAAATCCGATGCCATACATGATCCAGAGAATTCCGATCATGGCACCGAGCCCGCTGAGGTATTGCTGGGCTACTTTCCCTGCTTTGTGGACGACACTGTCCGTTGCGGTTTTCTCATCACCAGGTACCAGTTTCATGATAAATTTTTTAATATGCGAGCGGTAGAGGAGGAATAAGAACATGTATACTACCACCAATACTGAATTGACAAGAATGCCAAACAGACCGCTGGCAAATTCAGCCATCATACTGCCCGTGCCTCCTTCTGGCTGTTTTATGATTTCTTTTTGTGTGCTTTTAGGAATGCCGATCTGCTCTTGAAGCCAGTGCTGTAGACTGGACATCAGCTGTAGCAGGCGTTGTTTCATGGAACTCATGTTTTCAGCAAGGCCGCTCAGTTGCCAAGACAAAAGGGAAACGATCAGCGCAATGGCACCCAGAAAAATCAAAATACAGAACAAAGCGGCAATTCCCCTGCTGGCCCCTTTAGTTTCAAACCAATTGCACAGGCGAATAAAAAGCATCGCAAATACAGCGGCAAGGGTTACAGGAATCAGGAAACCGGAAGCGAAATAGAGACCTGCAAAACAAATAAAAAAGAATAAGCATACGTATACGCTGCGCTGAAGTTTTTCCATATCCCAATTTAGGATACAACAACAGGCCTTATAGAAAGTTTGCTGCATAAAAAAGGCCGTCTAAAAAACGGCCCTTTCTAAAAAACTAATTATTACTTATTCAAAATACTCTTTCATCTTCTCAAAGAAGCTTTTATCGTTCTTGCCAGGCTGTGGTTTAAAATTAGGAGATTCTCTTAGTTTCTCCAGAATAGACCGTTCTTCTGAACTTAAAGCTTTAGGTGTCCAGATATTGACATGGATGATCTCATCACCCCGGTGATAAGAATTCACTTCAGGAATACCTTTGCCTTTCAGTCGAAGCAGTTTTCCACTTTGCGTACCCGGCTCTATTTTGATCTTTGCCTTGCCGTCAATCGTTGGAACCTCAGCACTGAATCCCAATGCCGCATCAATAATCGATACGTGCAGGTCATAAACCACGTTGTTGCCCTCACGCTTCAAAGTTTCGTGTGGTACCTCTTCAATCAGGATGATCAGGTCGCCCGGAACACCGCCGTTAGGCGCCGCATTACCTTTGCCGCTCATGCTGAGTTGCATGCCATCGCTCACGCCGGCAGGAATATTAATGGTAATTGTTTCTTCGCCTCTTACTGTGCCTTCTCCATGGCAGGAATTACATTTTGCTGTAATCTGCTGTCCGCTACCATTACAAGTAGGGCAGGTAGAATTTGTCTGCATCTGGCCCAATATGGTATTGGTTACCCGGCGGACTGCACCGCTACCGCCGCAAGTTTTACAAGTGCTGACCGACGAACGGTCTTTTGCGCCTGTACCATCACATGTTTTGCAGCTGATCTGCTTATTTACCTTTATTTTTTTCTCAGCACCATTAGCAATTTCTTCGAGAGACAGTTTTACTTTGATGCGCAGGTTGCTGCCTTTAGCTACCCGTCTTCCGCCTCTTGATTGCTGTCCGCCGCCAAAAAAGCTTTCAAATGGACTGCCGCCACCACCAAAGATGTCTCCAAACTGGCTGAAGATGTCTTCCATGTTCATGCCAGCGCCGCCACCATATCCGCCACCCGAAGCGCCACCTACACCTGCATGTCCATAATGGTCATACCGCTGTTTCTTTTCCTGGTTGCTCAATATTTCGTAAGCTTCAGCAGCCTCTTTAAAGTTATCTTCAGCAGCCTTATCGCCAGGATTTTTATCCGGGTGATATTTGATGGCCATTTTTCGGTAAGCCTTTTTAATCTCTTCAGCAGATGCGTTTTTGGCTACACCAAGCACATCGTAATAATCTCTTTTGCTCATAATATTAACTGCCCACGACTACTTTAGCGAAGCGGATCACTTTATCATTTAATGTATAGCCCTTTTCCAGTTCATCGATCACTTTACCTTTCATATCCTCAGTAGGAGCGGGGATCTTAGTGATGGCCTCATGGTTGTCCGTATCAAAAACAGTATTGATACTTTCCATTTCTTTCAGCCCTTTTTGTACAAGTGTGTTTTTTAATTTATTGTGAACCAGGGTAATGCCTTCACGGATCGGGTTGATGTCTGTTGCGCTTTCAATCGCTTTGTTGGCGCGGTCAAAATCATCAAGAACCGAGAGTAGGGAAACGATCACATCTTTTCCTGCGGTTTGCAGCAATTCAACCCGCTCTTTTTGCGTACGGCGTTTATAATTGTCAAATTCTGCAAAAAGGCGCAGGTATTTGTCATTCAATGCGGCATTTTCCTGTTGCAGCTTCTCTTCTACCGAAAGCTCAGGCACAGCTTCTGCTTCCGCAGCTTCTCCCGCTACATTCTCCTCGGTATTCACTTGTTCTTCATTATTATTTTCCACAATTGGATCTTCGTTATTGTTCTTCTTCTTGCTAAACATGGGATAGTAGAATTTTTGGTGTTAAGTTCAAAAGTTTTGCCAATAGCATATTTCAGTCATGCTGTCAGTTTTGTAGCACAAATACTGACCAGAATGACTGAAACAGAAAGTTTTGTCAGATTTATTTAAGGATAGTCAATGGCGTTGCCTTATACGATCTGTGCATCTTCATGCACCACGCCGCCTTCACATTTAATGATTCTTGATGGAAGCGTACGGATGATGTGGTAATCATGTGTTGCCATCAACACGGCAGTTCCACCCTGACTAATCTGCTTCAGGAGAAGCACAATTTCCTCCGAAGTGTCCGGATCCAGGTTGCCCGTTGGCTCATCGGCCAGAATGATCTCCGGATTGTTGAGCAATGCGCGGGCAATAACCACCCGTTGCTGCTCGCCACCAGAAAGTTCGTGAGGCATTTTTCTAATCTTGGAACGCAGTCCCACTTTCTCCAAAACATCTTTAATACGTTCGATGATCAGGGCTTTGTCGTTCCATCCAGTCGCTTTCAGTACGAATTCCAGGTTTTTTTCTACAGTACGGTCAGTCAGCAATTGAAAATCCTGAAATACGATACCCAGTTTTCTGCGCAGGTAAGGCACATCCTTTTCCGCCAGGTTCTTCAGGTCAAATCCTGCCACAAGTCCGTCTCCGTTACCAATGTGAAGATCGCCGTAGATAATTTTTAATAAACTGCTTTTTCCTGAACCGGTTTGTCCGATCAGAAATACAAATTCACCTTTATCAATGTTCAGGTTCACATCTGATAAAACCAGGTGTTTCTGCTGAAATACATCTACCTTATTTAAAGTTATAACTGCGTTTCCTGTCATTCTTAAATGTCTATTTTAGCGATCTGCCCAAAAGGCAGGTCATTTACAAAACTCATGATATAAGGGAGCTGATCACCCAGACCAAGTTTATCGAGCGACTTATCTGGCCGGTCTACCCTAAAGTAAGCCAGTAACGTAAATTTGTCATCCCTCAACTGAACGTAATCTGGTATTTTGGCTATGCCCTTTACTTTTATCACATACATCAGGTCAAAAATAGTATTTCAAAATGATAAAAGAGGCATGTGACCTATTTATCTGATGATGGTTACCGAGCCGCTGATCGGTTTCATATCGCTTTGCAACTGGATCACATAATAATAAACACCAGCCGGAAGGTCTTTGTTTTGATACTTGCCGTCCCAGGGTTTGAGGTAGCCGGTACGCTGAAATACCAATTCGCCGTAACGGTTCATCACTTTAATATCTGCCCCTTCAAAAAGCTCGAGGGCTGTGATGTTCCAGGTGTCGTTAACAGCGTCGCCATTCGGACTAAACGCATTGGGCACTGTCACTTTTTGATAGACGGTTACCAGCACCTCGTCTGTCGCAGTTACACAGCCCAGGCTGGAAACGACATTCAAAGTATACGTCGTGGTGATTTTTGGCGATACGACAGGGTTTAATAATCTGGCATTGTCTATGTCTGCATTGGGAGTCCAAAAGAAATCAACCCCGTCTCCGGAGACCTTTCCGCTTAGTGTTACCGTATCACCCAGCAGTACCTGTCTGTCCTGTCCCGCATCTGCTTTGGGTGCCTTGTTGACCTTGACCTCCACCGTAGCGGTGCTGAAACAATTTCCCCTGTAGACATTGACCGAATAGACCGTAGTAACCAGTGGCTTGGCTACCGGATTGGCAATGTCGGTGGCCGACAAGCCCGTTGAAGGCGTCCAACTGTAATAGGTTCCGCCGGAAGCACTAAGTTGCACGGGTAATCCTTCACAGGTTTCAAGGAAAGTATTTGCCACAGAAGCCACGGGTGGGGGAATAATCGTTACCTCTACCGTTCCAGAAGCCACGCAGCCCCGGCTGTTGACTTTAACGGTATATGTACCAGCCATCGCGTAGGTAGAATTCGGGATTGAGGGCGATTGTTCTGTTGAGATCAACCTGCCGTCTGGCCCGGTCCATTCATAAGTGCCTGTTGCGCCGGTTACATCCAGGATGATCGGTGTACCCAGGCATACTGGGCCATTGGCAATGGCCTGTGGTACCGGATAGGGATTGATCATCACCGTCATCACAGGGGAGGAGGTTCTGCAAATTGGGGAGTTAAAATTTCCAGGTTCGGCGACAGCCAATCTGTAATCATACTTGCCGAGCGGCTTGCCACTGAAGTTTTCGGTCATCGAACTGCCTGTTTCACCAGGCACATCAATCCATCCATTGCCAATGTTTCTTTGCCATTGGTATTTGAGCGTTGGTGTACCCAGCACTGTCGTGTTGAATTTGATGCTGGCTGTAGTGCCCTCACAAAGATCTTTGACAAGATCTTGAGTATTGTCTACCCCGGCAATAATCTTAGGCCCGCAAGCCCTAAAGGTAATGTCGTCCAGTGCCACATCATTGCCATTGCCACCCGGACCGTTATTAACCATCTTGATCTTTACCTGTCCCGCACCGGTGGTCCTGAACGTAAAGCCATACTGCTTCCATACCGGATTTGCGTTAGGAATATCATTGGTATTATAGACCCCTAAAACCTGATCGCTCATCGACAGGATAGAGAATGTGATATTCGGTCTTTTGCCATCCGGATTTCTCAGAATATTGACAATCCAGGCTGCAAATTCGTAAGTGGTATTAGGGCAAAGGTTTATCGGTGCACTGGACTCATAGAAAACTTTACCCGCTGTATTATCCGCATTAACAATCATCATGTACCCAAAGGACTCCCCGGGTGTATGGTTAAATACAGTGTACCAGCCTTGGTTCATACCAGTGGTCGAGCTGGCAATTGTATATTCCGAATCTTCTGGAGTATTACGTACATAACGATATCCCGTTGAAGACAACATCGGCCCGTACTGGTCAAAGCCACGTCCAAAATCGATATTCACCACCGGATCTCCCAGTGAACCCTCGCAGGTCTGCGCCCGGAGTTCAGCAAAAGAGAAAAGCAGCAATATCAATAATCCCCCTAAAATTGAGTGTCTGAAAGCCAAAATAATTCTTTAACTGTTCTAATATACCAGTTATTCCCTAAAATAGCGTTCTTCGAATTTATTCCAGTCTTATTTGGGCGATTTATTTGTTACTAACCTTGCCAATAAAGCGTGTTCAGAAACTCAATGGTATTTACGTTGTCCGCATAGTCCCACAATTTTGGGCTTTGACTCTCTCCAAACCCAACAGCCGCAACGTTCAGAGCGGAACCTGCTTTGCTCACCACACATTGGATGTTGTCCTGCTCGCGCTCCAGAATTTCGGCTACATCACTCAGCGCTTTATATCTTTCATAATACAAAACCGCCAGTGGTGAAGCCATGGCCTGGTCTTCCTTCAACAATAAAAAACCATTGTCAAAATGCTCCGCTAAATTCACTAGGTAGATCGATTTGTTGTAGTCGTAATTGTTATTGTATTTGAAATGGTCAGCAATTTTTTTAAACGGCTCCAACGGCTCGAAGAAGTTCCGGATCTCATAGTCCTCTGGAATATATATTTTCGATACATTCCGGCAGCCAAGTCCGAAATAATCAAAAATGTCATGGCCCAGTAGCGCAATCTCGTCGGCAGACTCCTCACCGGTAAGCACCGCCACACTGTTTCTGTTCCTCCGTATGATATTTGGAACCTTTCCAAAGTAGTACTCAAAATATCTGGAAGTGTTGTTGCTGCCCGTCGCAATGATCGCGTCAAAATCTTTTAGCCGCTCGGTATAAATGATGGATTTTTCAAGGAGCGGTTCAATTTTGACCAGTTCCGAAAATAAGGCCGGAAGAAGCTTGTCGTCCGAGGAGGACAATTTGATGAGGGCAATATTTCCCGTAGCTAAAACGCATAAAACGTCATGGAAACCCACCATAGGGATGTTTCCTGCCAGAATAAGACCAATTTTTTTGGGGGTATCACTGAGCTGTACGTCTTCAAACCAGGTCATCAGACCAGAGGGGTTCAGCATTTTTTGCAGTGAACGGAGTGCCTTTTGAACTTCTTCTTCTGAAAACCAGGCATTGCTATTTCTTGCCGACGAAACCAGATTTTGGAAGTCTTCGCTGGGATCTGCGATAAAGTCACTAAGTTTATGAAATGCAATAATTAGTTTTTCAGCAGTCAGCGTCGGCATAATTTCAACAAAATTAAAGTTTAAGTGTTATATTTGCAGTGCAAAGGTAACTTTACCAATAGACTTAGACGAAGACATGGCTATTAAAATAACAGACGAATGTATCAATTGCGGAGCATGTGAGCCTGAATGCCCTAATAATGCAATTTATGACGCAGGCACTGCCTGGAGATTTTCTGACGGAACCAATTTGCATGGCATCATCGATTTCGATGACCAGCAGGTAGACGCAGAAGCTGCCCAGGACGCAGGATCAGATGAAGTGTATTATATTGTTTCAGATAAATGTACAGAATGTAAAGGCTTTCACGATGAGCCACAATGTGCTGCCGTATGTCCTGTTGACTGCTGTGTAGACGATGAAGATGTGCGTGAAACGGAAGATGAATTGTTGGCCAAAAAAGCTTGGTTGCACCAGGAAAACTAGACTTGTTAAAATATACAAAAGGGCGCTTAGATAATAAGCGCCCTTTTTTTTAAAACTATTTTTTGATCAACTATTACTCCTTCTCTTCGTATTTATTCGGTACAATCAGCACCGGACATGCCGATTTTCTGGCCACATGTTCGGCCACACTGCCCATCAGAAAATGATACAGGCCTGTTCGGCCGTAGGTTCCGATCACGATCAGGTCTGATCCATATTCGTCAGATTGCTGGATGATGCCATGTGCCGCGCTGTCAATCACACTTAGATAGGTAGTTTTGATGCCATTGCCGTACTTCGTTTCTATGGCTTCCAAAAGCAGGTGACTGTTTTCGTCGCTATAATCATATGTTTCCATAAAAACCGGTGCCAGGGTGAGGTCAGGATTCACATTCGCAGGGACAGGTTCTATGATATTGACCAGTGCCACTTCTGCCCCAAAAGTTTTGGCTACTTCGTAACCTACCCGGGCTGCTTTTTCGGAACAGGTACTGTTGTCTACTGCGATCAGAATTTTCTGGAGGTTCATCTTTTTTAGATTAAGGTTTATACCGTTTGTATAACACTTTAACCCTTAAAAAGTTTATTTTTAGCACTTTATTTCAACCTATGGAACAACAGTATGCCATATGCAGGGTGGCCGTCTCACCACTGCGTACAGATCCTTCCGATAAAGCAGAAATCTGCTCACAATTGTTATTTGGCGATCAGGTAACATTGGTTGAAAAAACTGAGCGCTGGTGGTTGGTACGCAATGCCTATGATAACTATGAGGGCTGGGTAGATTTCAGGCAACTCACGGACCTTAGTCCGGACCAGTTTGAAGTTGCTCAGACCTGCGAATACCTCGTGCCTGCAAATCCATTAAATGTAGTTGTTGACTCAGCAGGGGCAAACTATTATTTGTCACCGGGCAGTAACCTGCTGTTTTACGAAGATGGCTATTGTCAGCTGGGCCAGGAACGGTATCAAGTCCAGTTTGAGCCCAGGAAGGTTAATGCAGCCGAGCCCGCCCGACTGATTGCAGACGCCCTATTTTTCAGAAACGTGTCATACCTCTGGGGCGGGCGCAATTTCTATGGCATGGATTGTTCAGGCTTTACACAAACTGTATTTAAGCTCAATGGCTTCAGACTCAACAGAGATGCGTGGCAACAAGCCGAACAGGGCATCACAGTCGATTTTCTACAGGAAGTACAGCCCGGTGATGTGGCTTTTTTTGACAATGCCGAAGGCAGGATCACGCATGTCGGGATCCTGCTCAGTCCATCAGAGATCATCCATGCCTCGGCTAAGGTGCGTATAGACAGGATCGACACCCAGGGAATCTATAACGAAGAACTCGGGAGGTATACCCACAAACTGAGGATCATTAAAAGATATCTCTAGTTTTTTGTATATTTAGGTAATTGCTAGCGCATTAACCAAATATGAAACCTCTCTTTCTCGCCCTTTTGTGTGTTACCTGTAGCTTAGGTAGCATTTATGCCCAGAAAAAGCTCAGCACCAGCAGAACTTCTAGCCTGTATACCTACATCTACAAATTGACAGATCAGGAGGCATTTGACATGGCTGCAGCCACAGATCAAACCTTTCAGGACGGACTGTTACATAGCCTGGTTGACTCTTTCAAGCACGACCTGACGATAAATTATCCCAAAAAACTGCCTTATGGCAATTACCTGTATGTAAAGGTTGTTAAGAACCAGTTGAGCTATAAACCCAGGGCTGTACAGAACGTAAAGATGAGTTTCATCAACGACGGGAACGAATTCAGGTTTGTCATTACCGATCTGAACGGCAAACTGATCGATCAGGCCAGCGTCTTGCAGGGTGGCAATAAAAAGCTGCGCTTTGACCCGGTATCCCGGTCCTACATTGGCAGTTTAAATGCCAAAATCAGATTGCTCAGTATCGTCCACGATGGTGTCTACAATTGTTTTTCTTACCACTACGTCAAACCTGTTAAGGAAAAAATAGATAAAGCCAGATGGGACGAGGAAAGTTTGATGGACAAATACACGGGTCAGCTGATTTTCAATAAACCCAAATATAAACCGCTAGATACGGTGAAGTTTAAAGCTTATTTGCTCACCAAAGAGGGGAAGGCTTTAAACAATGCACCACTTAGAGTTGAGCTGAAGCAGAATGGCGAAAAAAGGATTTTTATTGCTGATATCAAGCCTTACAGAAAGGGTGGCTATGAGGGTAGCTTTGTTTTGGCAGATAGCATGAAACTGAAGTTAGACTACAGCTATCCTGTTAATTTGAATATAAGGTATAAAAACCGATGGGAAACGATCCTTTCCGGTATGATCAGACATGAAGATTATGAACTCAATTCGACTTCCTTTATGGTCAGGTCTGATAAAATCCTGCTCCATCCGGGCAGTCCTGTCACTTTTTACCTGAAGGCAACTGATGAAAACGGGCTATCCGTTCCTGATGGCAGGGTGTCCGTAGAAGTAAAGGCAAATCGCGCTCAAAAGTGGTTTGACAACACAAACTTTGTGAAGTCCATATTGTGGACTGGCAATCTGAACCTGGATCCGGTAGGCGAGACTAAGCTGCTGCTGCCTGACAGTATTTTTCCTAAAGTAAATATGGGATTTACAGTCAATTTCACTTTCCGAAACAGCAACAATGAGGTCAGAGAACTCCAGCGCAGTCTGAATTATGAATATGAAAATATACAGCTGATCAGTAAGTTGACTGCCGATTCGGTCTATATTAGTTTAGAGCGCAATAGCCAGCCTCAGCAACAGCATGTGAAACTTTATACGCTCGGGCGAGATTTTGAAAAAAGGGATTCCGCGGATGTGCGGCTTCCTGCCAAACTGAAGTATGATCCGAACGCTTTTAATTATGCCGTGAAACTGAGCAATGGCATCGAGTATACAGGCAACTATTGGGAGTCACAACCGGATTTCAAACTAAGTGCAGAACATAGCAAAGATTCCTTAAAACTCCAGGTCAGCAATGCCCAGCACATCCCATTCTGGTATACTGTTTTTACGGCCAACAAGGCGATAAAAAGGGGCTATGCCGGCAAACTCGATACCGTTCTGTCCTTCAAAGAAAATGAAACTGCCGAGATCAGTGTGGATTATCTTTGGCAAGGACGGATGCAACACCGGCAGCAGCGCGCATTCTATCAAAAACAGCAATTAAACATCCAGTTGGACGCGCCCATGGCTGTTTACCCGGGTCAGACCGTACAAATGGGGGCTAAGGTAACAGATATCGAGTCAAAACCAGTCGCAAATACCGATGTGACCGCCTATGCATATACCACAAAGTTCAACAAAGATGAGGATTTGTATCCACTTACTATTGGCGATCCTTACCGCGAGCGGCAACAAAAGGTGCTGCCTCAAAATCCCTTTCCATTGGAAAAACTGGGTTCGATCCCGCTGCAATCGAATAAGTGGCACCGGAAATTTGGGCTGGACAGCATTGCTTACTACCAGTTCAGTTATCCGGATGAGTTGTACATCGGTCAGGAGAGCATCAAAACTGAGGCGGCGGTGGCGATTCCGCTGGTCATTGAAAACGGGCAGATCGATCCAGCCTATATCGTTTATATAGACGGTGAACCGGTTTACTATAGGGATGCGGACCAATTGAAGCACTATGCATTTAAGGTGAGCCCGGGACTACATAAACTGGAAATTATCACTTTTACCAGGCACATCACGATTGAGCATAATTTTAAAAAGGGCTTTAAAACCATTCTCGGAATCGCTGCTGATCCGGGCAATACCAAAGCGCAGGTGAGGGAAATAGGGATGCTCGAACTCAGCAAACGTCAGCAGGAGATACAAAAACACTTGCTATATGTGAACGAGAATTTTGAAGGAAATAAGGCCATCATCTCTGGTGAAAGAGAAGAACTGCTCTTAAACCCGCCGCCCAATACCCTACCCAGAAGAATGTTGCGTGTCGGGCCTATCCATGAAAGAAACCTCATATTCAAATCTGGTACGCTGGTACTGCCTTTCGTTTGGCAACCAGGAATGGCTTATACTTTTCTTAGCGATAGTGTGAAGGTTGCAGTACTGGACTCAAACAACAATTGGATTTCTTACAGAAACATCAGTCCCGAGGCCTTCACTTACCATCAAGATCCCGTTCTCCGTAAAGAGATCGACAGCATTTGGACCGACCACCAGGATCTGATGAGCAGGTGGCAGAACAGTCAGAACAATTCAAAGGCCACCGGAAAGAATACCGGGCAACTTCAACTGGAGCTGGACACGTCCATCACGCAAATGCGGCAATACCTCAAAAATGTCATCATTTATAAAGATGATGATGCCTCTTTCAGACAGCTCTATGGTGCCAACAACCTTTATTTTCAACCCCTGGATCAGGGGCGCTACCGGCTGTTTTTTCTGTTTAAAGACAATACGTATTTTGTGCTGGACAATTACTTCCTCAAAGGCGGGGGAACCAATTATATCCTGCTCAAACGCCAAAAATTACATCCGGCTGATGACATGAGTCTGGCATTGGACAGTTCCATCAAAGCTGAACGGGTGACTAGACCGGGTATTCGGGACAATAATTATAATTTACCTGCACGCCAAGTTTTTCCGGGTTTATTTAAGAATATTCCGCTTGTCAACCGCATGAGCGGTGTGACCTACGACGCTGGCACGATGGAGACCTTACCAAACGCTTCAATCTACTACCAAAGAACAAAGAAAGATGCACCTAAACCAGTTGGCAGTACTAGTAGCAGTGGCTTTTTTAACATTCAGCTTCCGAAAAAGGGGATATTGACGTTCGCTTTTGTAGGTTATGACAGCAAAAAAATGAAGATAACAAATGGTCTCAACCTCAAGATTTTGTTGTCTGAGACAAAAAACGGCTTATACGACGTCGTGATCCGCGGTTATGTCGGCTCCGGGAGGAGAGGGGTTCAGGATGTGCCTATTTCTAATGTCGAGCAGTTGCTGCAAGGTAAAGTAGCAGGATTGAACATCGCAAACAATACCGGTGCACCTGGATTAGGGGGGTCTGTAAACATCAGGGGTCTCAGTACAATCACCACAACCGGTTCATCAGACCCTGTCTCCAGACCTTTATACATTGTAGACGGCAGACCTTTTAGTGGTGATTTAAATGATATCGATCAAACAGCAATCATCTCTATCGAAATTTTAACTGATAAAAAAGCCCAGGCTCTTTATGGTGATCTTGGTAAAAACGGGGTAATCCTGATTAAGACCAACGGAACCCAGCACTTTGGGAGTGATGATGAAGCTGCCGGACAACAACAGACCATGCGTACTCATTTTTCCGATGTTGCATTCTGGCAGCCAAAATTGCTGACCGACCAAAACGGCAGTGCTACCTTCAAAGTAAAATTCCCGGACGACATCACCAGTTGGAACGCCCGTGTCTACGCAGTTAACGACCGCAAACAATCTGGCTATTTCAAAACTTTTATCCGCTCGTTTAAATCACTAAGCGCAAATTTTGTCGCTCCTCAATTTGCTTTGAAGGGCGATCAAATCCATGTCATCGGGAAACTGATGAACTACAATGACCGCGAGGAAAGGGTATCCAGAAGTTTCTTGTATAATGAAAAAGAACTGCTCAACGGCAAACTGGCTTTCAAAAACGCACACATCGACACCATAGCAATCACGGCGGCACAAACAGGCGATAGTCTCCAGTTTCAGTACACCCTGCAACAGGATAGCGGTTATTTTGACGGAGAAATCCGTAAGATTCCTTTGCTGCCCCTGGGCATTACGGAAACAAAAGGTTACTTCAGTGCGCTGGCCCGGGACACGAGCCTGACTTATAGTTTTGATCCTGCATTGGGTAAGGTGACTGTACGCGCAGAAGCTTCTGTATTTCCTGTGCTGCTTGATGAAATCGAAAAACTTCGAAAATATGAGTACCTCTGCAATGAGCAGGTTGCCTCTAAACTGAAAGCTTTGCTACTCGAACAAAAGCTCAGGAAATACCTGGGCGAGGATTTTAAAGGTGAAAAAAACATCCGGCAACTGATCAAAAGGCTGCAGGACAGCAGAACAACTTTGGGAACCTGGGGCTGGTGGCAGGACAGTGACACCGAATTATGGGTCAGCGGCCATGTAGTGGAGGCTTTGGTAATGGCCAAACAATCGGGTTTTGAAGTAGAATTGAACACAGCGGGGCTGATCAGTTATTTGAATGGGCAACTGAGCAGCAGGAAAAATCTGGACCAGCTCTTCTCAGCACGTCTGATGCGTACCATTGATGCCAAATATGACTTAAGCAGTTGGATCCGGTCTGCAGATCAGCAGTTAAAAGCCGAAAAAGAACCATCGCTGTATAGCAGGTTGCAATTGATGCGGTTTAAACAAGAAGCCGGAATTCCGGTAGATCTGCAATGGTTAATGGCGCAAAAGAAATCGACCTTGTTTGGCAATAGCTATTGGGGTGAACTGAACAATAGTTTTTGGGACAACAGCATCCAGAATACCCTGCTGGCCTACCAGATCCTGAAAATCAAAGGTGGTTACCAGTCCGAACTGCAAAGTATCATCCGCTATTTCCTCGAACAAAGAAAAGACGGACAATGGCGCAATACTTACGAATCTGCCCTTATTCTGGAGACTATTTTGCCCGACCTGATGGTGGATGGCAAAAAGCCCCAACCACCAACCCTTACTTTAAATAAGACGGAAGCCATCAGCGCTTTCCCTTTTACTAAAGTAATCGATCCTGCGAACCTGACCGTGGACAAAAAAGGGGATAGCCCAGTGTATTTTACTGCTTATCAGCAGTTTCACAATTCCAATCCTGAAAAAGCAGGGAAAGATTTTACGGTGATAAGCAGTTTCGAGCAAAGTGGTAGTACTGTAAGTGCCTTAAAAGCGGGTATATCGACCAATCTCAAAGTAGTCGTAGAAGTTCGTGCCGATGCGGACTATGTGATGATCGAGATCCCCATCCCTGCAGGCTGTTCGTACGAAAACAAAAGCCAGGATTATTGGGGACCGGAAACGCACCGCGAGTACTTCAAACACAAGACCTCCATTTTCTGCACAAAACTCAAACAGGGAAAGTACGTGTTTAATGTTAAGCTCATGCCGAGATACTCCGGCGTGTACAACCTCAATCCTGCAAAAGCGGAAATGATGTATTTCCCGGTATTCAACGGACGTGAAGGCATGAAAAAAATCACAGTCAATTAGCATCCAAAACATGAACCACCTATTGCGCTCCCTGATCTTTGTTATGCTGCTGTCGACAACTCTTCATGCCCAGAAAAAGCTGATCAGCAGCAGAACTTCCGGATATTATACCCACATCTATAAACTGACGGATCAGGAAACTTATGAGATTGCCTTAAATACCATCAAAGTCATCAATGATGGCTTCATGCATACGCCAGTAGACTCTTTTTTGACGAACGCTTATCCTTCTTATAAGAACCTGCCCTATGGCAATTACCTCTACGTCAAACCAACAGGCAACATACTTGAGTATGAAGTCGTTCCCGTTTCCAATACCTATCTGCATTTCGTCAACAACGGAAAAGATTTCCGCTGCTTAGTCACCGACGCCGCCGGCAAACTGATTTCGGATGCCGAAGTAATTATCGGCAATAAGAAAAGAGTGCCGTTTGACAGGGCCAGTAATTTATATCTGACAGCATATACTTCAAAACGAACGGTCGTCACAGTAAAATACCAAGGCATCAGTAATTATTTCATGTACAATGTGAAGCAGCCTGAATACAACCCTGTGAAAAAGCCGTCCTTCTTTCAAAAACTGTTTGCAAAAAAAACGGATCATCAAAAGACGGGTCGCCAAAAACGGGACAAGGAACAAGAGCGAATGAACAAGCTCCTCAACAGGTACAAAGGTTATTTGGTATTTAGTAAGCCAAAATACAAACCACTAGATACCGTCAAATTTAAAGCATATCTGGTTGGGGACAAAGGGATGGCTATCAAAGACAAAATGATGCGCGTCAAACTAGCTGGTCCATTGTACAATAGTGACCATAAGAATACGATACTGGATACCCTAGCGCCATATCATGAGGGCGGTTACAGCTACGATTTTGTGCTATCCGATAGCCTAAAACTCGAGCTGGACGTTCACTACAGCATTACACTTGAAGAAAAAATTGGAGAGCAGTGGATTCCCGCCATTAGTAAAAACTTCAAATGCGAAGATTACGAGTTGAAATCCGTTAACTTTTCAGCCCGGCTGGAAAAAAAAGAACACAAGCGCGGAGAACCGTTGGTCTTGTTTCTAAAGGCTACCGATGAAAATGAGCTCGCTGTTCCTGATGGAAAAGTGAGTATTTTGTTAAAAACGAATTATATTCTCCAGTACTTCGACACTCCTATTTTTGTGAAGGATTCCTTATGGAACGGCACTATCGTGATGGATCCCGTAGGGGAAACCAAGGTTGTGATACCTGATAGCATATTTCCAAAGGCGAACATCGATATGAACTTCGATTTACGCTTTTCCAACAGCAACAATGAAACCCGGAGCCAGAACCTGTATTCAAAACATCAGGAAGACAACCGCGCCGTATCCTGGAAATTCAAAAACGACAGTCTCTTTTTTGATTACCAGGTTGCAGGTAAAGCGGTGAAAAAAAATGCAACCATCTATTTCATCTATGCCGATCACGATCAATTGGGCCGTTCAGATTCTATAAGAATAGAAATGCCGGCGGCAATCAAGCGTAATCCCATGGTTTTTAGCTACAAAATCAACATGGCTGACGGGCATATGCAAACGCTGAACATGAACGATATGGACGTAGACCTTGCTGCCACCGCTTTTCATACCAAAGATTCGCTACTGGTCCAGGTTAGCAATGCACACCATATTCCTTTCTGGTACACGGTGTTTTCAGGAAATGATATTTTATTCAAAGGGTACACAACCTCATTGGATACGATAATCAAGCATCAAGCTTCCAGCGCAGCACATGTGTTGGTAAACTACCTTTGGGCAGGACAATTAAGGGTACGACAAACCAGCGCTGCCTATTTCGCCAAGCAACTAAATGTTGCCCTGGTCAGTCCCGATATGGTGTACCCGGGACAAACCGTCAAAATGCAGGTTAAAGTAACGGACGCAGATGACAAACCGGTCCAGGCCACGGATGTCACCGCTTTTGCCTTTACTTCAAAATTCAAGGAAATGACCAATGTCAATTTGCCGGACTTCCACCGGCCCTTCTTTGGCAGAAAAGTCAAGCCCAGCCTGCCCAACAACAACCTAAGAGAGCAGTCCGGACAAATGAAACTGAATTGGGCGAAGTGGGGAAAAGCACTTCATCTGGACACCATAGAGTATTACAAGTTTACCCAAACGAAGAGCCTGTATAAAATTGAAGAAAGAATCAAAGATCAGGCTCCTGTCATCTTGCCTTTTGTGGTCAAAGACGGTGCAATTGAACCCCTGCATGTGCTTTATATTGATGGTGTTCCGGTATATTTCAATCAGGCACAACAGCTTAAACGTTATGCTTTCACGATAAGTCCCGGTTACCATTATATCAAAATGCGTACGGCCACCCAGTTGATCACCTTGGAAGGAATCGAATTTGCACCCTATCGAAAAACCATCCTCAGCGTAGCGGCCGATTCACTGAATACCAAGGTTACGGTTAAAACTATGCCGCCTGAACTGACGGCTGATGAGGCCGTGGAACTGGACAAATACATGATTCGCATTACAGACAATTTTATGGGTCAAAAGACGACACTGACAGCTTCGGACAGACAAACCCTGCTGAATCCACCACCAAATGTCAATCCGAACAGGGAGATACTCGCCGGCCCTTTCCGGGAGAACTTTCTTTTCCTGCATTCTGGCTCCATGGACTTTTCTTTTTTGAAAGAATCCGGATATACCTATACGTTCCAGCCTGACCTGCTCAAACAAAAATCCTTTTCCAGTAAATATGCGTTTAACACCGATCTGCGGATGATCAATGGAAATACAAGTTATTGGGATTATCCGCTGCAAAGCGGAGAGATAGACAGCATTTGGAACGAATATCTGAACCTCAGAAGTCGCACAACTAACTTGTTTTATTATTACGGTTACGGTTATTCAGGTCGTTCCGCCCGCCTTCAGATGCGCCTGGATCCCGCAGTTGCAAGTAGCAAGCCCTACGTAAAAAACATCATCATTTACAATCCGGAAGAACCTGATTTCGCTCTGATTCATCAGGGGACAATGGAAAGTACGCAGCTGTCTAAGGGAACCTATCAGGCCTTTTATCTGCTCAAGGACAACAGTTATTTCATCGTCAAAGGCATCTCTGTCAAGCCTTATGGCTATAACTATTATTTGTGGAGGGACATCAACATCCATGCTGCAGACAGTACTTCTATCGGGATCGATTCCTTGATCAAATCCATTCCTTCGCCCAATAACGTCACAGCAGCAGCTAAAGTGAGAGAAGGCGTTATCGAACTGATTAACGGGAAACAATTTGATCCAAAGTATTTCAAGAAAAAGATCAATGGAAATGTGATCGACGGCAGAACTGGCAAACCGATGCCGGGCGTGAGCGTTAGAGTTAAGGGCTTGAAGCGTGTGCTGGCGACTACAGATCTGAAAGGGCATTACACTGTACTGGGACCAGAACGTGGTCTGCTGATCTTTTCAAAAAAGGATTATGACGATGAGGAAATTGGTATCGATGGTGCCAGACAAGATATCGTTATGATGAAAACCACAAATACCACACTGAGCGAAGTGGTGATCAGGGGCTATCAAAAAAGGTCCCGGGAGGCAACCACAGGTTCTTCCATTATTGTTACAGGTAAGGAGGTCTATGATGTTCCGCTTAGTATGGGCGCACCTGGCTTAAGAGGGTCTGTCAATATCAGGGGACTAAGCACATTGGATGTGTCTTCCAAAGGAGTACCATTGGTGCTTCTGGACGGATTGCCTTATTCCGGTGATATCGGTTCACTGGATCAGAACAATATTGCTGAGATGAACGTTTTAAAAGATGAAGCTGCTACTGCCATTTATGGCGCAAGAGGAGCCAATGGGGTCATCCTGATCAAGACTAAAAAAGGGAATCTGCAGACCAATGCGGACGGTGCGCTGGTGGGAGGAAAACAGACCATGCGCAACAACTTCTCCGATTATGCCATTTGGCAACCCAAACTTCTCACTGATGCAGATGGAAACGCCTCTTTTAATGTAAAGTTTCCGGATGACATCACCAGCTGGAATACAGGTGCAATCGCAATGAACGGCCGTGGACAGAGCGGGCAGAGCCAGATGACCATTAAGTCCTTCAAATCGCTTAGCGCCAATTTTGTCAGTCCGCAATTTGCCGTTGAAGGCGATCAGATGTCGGTCATCGGCAAACTGATGAACTATACCAGTATGGAGGAAACTGCTACCAGGAAATTGACCTACAATGGAAAGGAAATCCTGAATTCGGAGCTGAAGTATAAAAATGCCCATATCGATACGGTCTCTATTTTGGCCAGGCCGACTAAAGCACAATTCCCGGACAGCCTTACTTTTGAATACACCATGACGCAGACTAATGGGTATTTTGATGGCGAACAGCGTAAAATACCAGTATTGCCCACAGGTGTGGTAGAGACCAAAGGTTATTTCGACGTATTGTCAGGTGATACAACGATAAACTATAGTTTTGACCCCGCCCTTGGAAAGGTAACGCTCAATGCTGAAGCCTCCGTTTTTCCTGTATTGCTTGGTGAAATTGAAAAACTGCGCAATTACGAATACCTCTGCAATGAGCAGCTGGCCTCCAAACTCAAGGGACTCTTGCTGGAGAAAAAAATCAGGGCCTATCTTGGAGAAGATTTTAAGGGCGAGAAAAACATCCGGGAATTGCTCCAGAAGCTGGTCAATAACAAACGTCCTGAAGGCACCTGGGGTTGGTGGCAGGGTAGCGGCGAGGAAATGTGGATCAGCCTCCATGTGGTCGAGGCATTGTTGCAAGCCGGCCAAAGTGGCTATAATGTTTCATTCAATAGAGACCAGTTATACAATTACCTGGTCGGAAAGCTGGCAGATCGTAAAAGTATCAATCAGATATACCTCATTAAACTTGTACATACCCTTTACGACAAATACTACATCAAAGATTGGATTGAAGAGATCGAGAAGCAAGTCGTGCAGGCAGAAGAGGTCAGATCGGAGGAAAGGAAAATAAACCCGCGGCTTCCAGCGTACCAGCAGTCGATGTATGAGAAACTGCAGTTGATGGTATTGCGACAAAAAGCGGGGATGCCGGTAGATATCCAGTGGCTGCTGAAGCAAAAAAAATCGACCATGTTTGGCAACAGCTACTGGGGTGAAGTCAACAGGTATTTTTGGGACAACAGCATCCAGAATACCTTATTGGCTTATCAGATCCTGAAAACAAATGGGGGCTATCGGACTGAGCTCGACAAAATTGCCCGTTACTTCCTGGAGCAGCGCAAGGACGGCGAATGGCGAAATACTTATGAATCGTCACTGATCCTGGAAACCATACTTCCTGAACTGATCGTTGAAGGCAAAAAGCCTGAACCTTCAAGTATGGTGCTGAACAAAACAGAAACCATCAAGACCTTTCCATTTAGCAAAGTCATAGAGGCCAACAAGCTCAGTGTGGACAAGAAAGGGAACGCACCAGTTTATTTTACCGCCTATCAGCAGTTTCAGAATCCGAATCCTGAAAAAGTCAGTAAAGATTTTACGGTGAAAACGACTTTTATGCAAAATGAAACCGAAGTTAATAGCCTCAAAGGCGGAACTACCGCCTACTTAAAAGTCGATGTGGAAGTGCGCGCTGATGCCGATTACGTCATGATCGAAATCCCGATCCCGGCCGGCTGTTCTTATGAAAATAAGCCGCAAAGTTATTGGGGCGTGGAAACGCACCGGGAGTACTTCAAACACAAGACTTCGATCTTCTGTACAAAGCTGAAACAAGGCAAATATGTGTTTAATATTCAGCTCATGCCAAGATATTCCGGTCTATACAATTTGAATCCGGCTAAAGCCGAAATGATGTATTTCCCTGTTTTTTATGGAAGGGAAGGAATGAAGAAGATCACTGTAAACTAATTTTATCGAATTGCAATCTCCGTTTGTTATCAGTTCGATTTTAGGTAAATTTGCATTCATGCATATCCAATGAAGAAGGAAGAAAAAAATATCCTTAGGGAGCCAAACGAAGGTTATCTGACAAACTCATCTGAAGAAGACCGCCTTAAAAATGATGTGTTTAGATCTGATATGGAGAAATTGCAGTTATTCACGAAAATGCTACGCTCTAATGCTATTTTAAAGCGAGCGGTAATCACCCACAAATAGTTTTTATGGATGTTTTAGATGAGGGATTACTCCGTTTCTGGAAGTCGCTAAATGATCATGGTGTAAAATATATCATGGTAGGCGGATTTGCTACCCGGTTTCACGGCTTCAACCGTAGTACTGATGATTTAGATATCTGGCTTTATGATACTTTAGAAAATCGCAAGTGTCTACGATCAGCCTTTAAAGAACTTGGATACGGTGATTTTCAATCCTTGGAAACAATGCAGTTTGTTCCTGGCTGGACAAGCTTCTATGTAGATAATGCTATTGAGCTTGATATTATGACGTCGATGAAAGGAATTGAAGACCTTTCTTTTTTAGAATGTCTGGATATTGCTTCGGTTGCGGATCTTGATGGTATAGTTGTTCCTTTTCTAAATATCAATCAGTTGATAGACAACAAAAAGGCTGTCAACCGCCCAAAAGACCAAATCGACGTGCTTGCATTAGAAAAAATCCGGCAACTAAGAGAAAACCCTTAAGGGTCAAACCGCCACACCATTACCTGCCTGTCGTCCCCTGTTGAAATTAAGTACTTCCCATCGGCGCTCCAGATCAGTCTGTTGATCGAATGAAAATGTCCTTCAGTATTCTTTTCCAGGCTTAGGATTTTGTACAGTTTAAAATCATCACTGCCCCAGAGTTTAATGCCCTTGTCCTGGCTGCAGGTGGCAAAATAGGGTTCAGTAGGGTGGTAAGCGATGGCATACACACTAAATAGATGCGCCGCAATGTTGTTGACCAGTTCATAATCCGGCAGGCCCCAGACTTTTAATTGTGCATCCCGTCCACCTGAGATGAGAAAACGCCTGTCCGGCGAATATTGCAATGCCGTTACCGGCATTTTATGGGCATTCAGCTCCCGGACAAGTCCATAGTCAGAAGAATGGTATACTCTGATGACGTTGTCCTTAGAACCCAGTGCAATTTCAGTTTCATCGCCACTCACCGCAATCGTCCGAACCGTGTTATTGATGACAGGAAAAGTATAAAGCAGGGTATAATCCTTTAAAGACCATACAGCAACCGTCCCATCTTCTCCGGTACTCAATAGTTCTTGTTTGTAGTCAATGGTCTTGAGGTCAAATACCGCCTTTTTATGGAAATTAAGCGTAGCGATAAGCTGTGCTGCCGATAAGTCAAACACCAAAATCTGTCCGCTTCTCTGTGCGATAAAAAGCAATTCGCCATACCGGTGCAGTGCGTAAACCGAGCTCTGTACCGAAACCAGTACTTTTACAAAGGACATGGTTTCCAGCGACCATTCCACAACCCCTTTGTCATTCCCGGCACTATAAAAGCCCTTGCCATCAGCAAAAGTCGCTAAAGCATAGACTGGGTTTTGGTGACCGCTTAGGGTATGGAGGTGTTTTAACATGGTATAAAAAACAGCTTATTTATGTCTGCCTTCCAGATTCAGACCAATATCCGCTAAAGTCTTTCCTTTTTCGCGCAGCAATACCAGCAGGTGAAAGATCAGGTCTGAACTTTCATTGACAAAATCTACCTCTGTTTCTGCCAAGGCAGCAATGACCACTTCGACACCCTCTTCGCCTACTTTCTGTGCGATCTTGTTCAGGCCTTTAGCACGCAGCTTGTTCACATAAGAAGCTTCAGACGGATTGTCGTAACGATCTTTGATGATCTGCTCCAGTTCAAATATAAAGTTCTGGTTGTAATTGGTTTTAAAGCAGCTGCGGGAGCCGGTATGGCAGGTTGGGCCAACGGGACTCACTTTGATCAGCAATGTATCGTTATCGCAGTCAATATGTGTCTCTTTCACAAACAGAAAATTGCCGCTTTCTTCTCCTTTAGTCCAGAGCCGGTTTTTCGTTCGCGAAAAGAAGGTTACTTTACCCTCAGCCTGTGTCTTATCCCAGGCCTCCTGGTTCATATAACCCAGCATTAAAACCTCCAGGGTTTGCTCGTCCTGTATAATAACAGGAACTAAACCCTGTGTTTTTTCAAAATCTATATTCATATTCTAATTCTATATACCGTCTTGTCAGTTTCCGTCATCTCGACGATAGGAGAGATCTCTTGATTAAGCATAGACAAGAGATCTCTCGTACCTCGAGAGAACGGGTAAATCATAACCTTACCGGTATATTGTATTTTTTTAATTCATTTTTTAACACCGGAATCGGGATTTCACCAAAATGGAATACCGAAGCGGCTAGTGCCGCATCGACGCCAGTCTGCAAAAACACCTCTGTAAAATGTTCCATTTTCCCGGCACCACCTGATGCGATCACCGGAATATTAATAGACTTCGCAACCTTATCCAGCAGCAAACAATCAAAGCCGTTCTTAGTCCCATCATGGTCCATCGAAGTCAGCAGGATTTCGCCAGCCCCGAGGCCTTCAGCACGTTTGATCCAGTCTTCCGTTTCCAGTTCCGTGATCAGTCGCCCACCGTTCAGGTGCACCATATTGCGGCCATCCACTAGTTTGGTATCTACTGCTACTACCACAAACTGCACCCCAAAAGCTTTGGCCAGTTCTTCAATCAACGCAGGGTTCCGAACCGCTGCGGAATTGATGCTGATCTTGTCCGCTCCGGAATTCAGCAATGCTTCTGCATCTGCAACAGAGGTAATGCCGCCACCGATTGTAAAGGGGATGTTGAGTTGACGGGCTACAGATTTCACCATTTCAATGGTCGTACCGCGCCTTTCATGGGTAGCTGTGATGTCCAGAAATACCAGTTCATCTGCGCCCTGCTGGGCATATTGCCAGGCCAGTTCCACCGGATCACCGGCGTCCTTCAGGTCTACAAAGTTCACGCCCTTTACCGTGCGCCCGTCTTTTACATCCAGGCAGGGGATAATGCGTTTGCTCAGCATGCTGTTACTTCATTTTTTTGTCCAAACATCTTTTTACAATGATGTCATTTGTTTCAAATTCCATTGTTTAATCTCATCAATGGTGATCCTGTTTTCATAAATCGCCTTGCCGACTACAACTGAACGAATATCGTATTTGTCCAGTTCTTCAATATCCTGCATCGAACTTACTCCACCAGAGGCGATCAGTTTAATGAAAGGTGAATGCTCCAATAATTTTCTGTAAAGGTCTACCGCGGCACCACCCAGTTTACCATCTTTGTTGATGTCTGTACACAGGAACCTGAAAAAGCCCAGTTGTAGGCACTTGTCCACATAGTCCATCAGCTTAATTGGCGAACTTTCCATCCAGCCGCTGTATTTGATGACCTCATCCAATACATCGATTGCGATCACGATCCTGTTGGCATAGTCGTATTTTTTGCCGACTTCGGCACTCAGTTCAGCCAGGAAATCCGGATTGGTAATGGCTTGCGTACCCACAATAACCCGGTGGATTCCTGCATCCAGCAGGTCGGTTACTTGTTTGATGGTTCTGATCCCACCGCCGTACTGCACCCGCATTTCAGTTTTCTTGATGATCTCAAACAACTCCTTTTGGTTGCTGAAATCACCTTTAGCACCGTTTAAATCGATGATGTGGATAAATTCTGTACCATTGGATTTATACGTGTCGATCATTTCGGCGATAGAAACATCGTAAACCGTCTTCTGGTCATAGTCGCCCTCTCTAAGGCGAACTACCTTGCCATCCAGTATGTCAATTGCAGGAATTATGTACATTTTACTATTGTTTTAAAATCATCAGCATCAACGGCTTCAGATTTATAAGTTTGAAAAATTCTTCAATAAACGTTCTCCGGCGATTCCCGATTTCTCAGGGTGAAACTGCACACCATAAAAGTTATCTTTTTGCACCCCGGCAGAGAAGGGCAGGCCATACTCCGCAGTTGCAATGTCAAAAGTAGGGTTATATTCAATAAAGTACGAATGCACGAAGTAAAATTGTGACAGATTTTCAACACCTTCAAATAAAGAATTGTTTTTGTGCGCAATATTATTCCAGCCCATGTGCGGAATCTTAATCCCCTGATCCTTATCGAATAACTTAGTCTTGACAGGAACAATGTTCATCATGTCCGCATCGCCCTCTTCAGAATGGGCTGTCAGTAGTTGCATCCCGACACAAATCCCGAGTACCGGTTTTGTTAAAGTTTTAATAGGCTCTACCAGACCGGTTTGCTCCAGTTTCTTCATGGCCGTGCCGGCATGCCCGACCCCGGGGATGATGATGTGGCTGTACTGATCCAGGTCGGCTTCCTGGTTGACCATCCCGTAAGGAAGATTGAGCCTGTCGAGTGCCGAAGTCAGTGAAAATATGTTACCTGCTCCGTAGTTTATAATTCCAATCATTCGATTACTTTTTTATAGTTCAGTATTTCGCCGCTTTTGTACAACAGTTCTAAATCCACCAAGTCACCTTCCCGCCACTTGTCGATCTCAGTCTTAGGCAATGTGATTTTGGGTGTATGTAAGAGCCGGCTCTTGTCAAATATCAGGTTGAATTTATTACCTGGAATCCAGGTATTCTTAATTTTCACAGGAAGTCTTGCCACAATCTTCTCGCCATCCCTCAGGTCTTGATTGATGCTCATGATGTATCTGTAATAGAACAGCATTGTCATTGCAGCGAAAACGATCACATAAAAAGTAAAGGCATGCCAGTAGGTGCCGTCCTGGTAAGGCGAGAGAGGGCTGTGCTTACCCGGCATAAAGGGTAATAAAAAAGAAAGGGCGAGTAAAACCAGCGAAATAATGCACATCGCCTTCACGTGTCCAGGTTTAATTGTACCGTTGATTTTTTTCAGATCTTCCTTTGTAAAAAAAGCTGTTGTCATCTATTTATCTATTATACTCCCCGTCATTAACTTATTCTCCTCCGCCATTATGGTTTCCGTCGTCCACTCCACTCGTCATCTCGAGGCACTACAACACCCCTTTCGTACTCGGCAACACCAATTTCTCTGCATCCCGTTTGATCGCCATTTTAATCGCCTTCGCAAAGGCCTTAAAGATCGCTTCAATTTTATGGTGTTCATTAACACCTTCCGCTTTGATGTTCAGGTTGCATTTTGCAGCGTCGCTAAAGGACTTAAAGAAATGATAAAACATTTCGGTAGGGACATCACCCACTTTTTCACGTTTAAATTCCGCATCCCAGACAATCCAGGCACGGCCGCCAAAATCGATCGCCGTCTGCGCCAGACAATCGTCCATTGGCAGACAAAATCCATATCTTTCCAGCCCCAGCTTATTGCCAATTGCTTTCGCAAAAGCCTCACCCAGTGCGATTCCTGTATCTTCAATCGTATGGTGTTCATCAATGTGCAGGTCACCATCCGTTTTAATGCGCAGGTCCACACTACCGTGACGGGCAATCTGGTCCAGCATGTGGTCGAAGAAATTAAGTCCCGTATGAATCTCGGCTTTTCCCGTTCCATCGAGGTCAATATCAATGCTGATCTTCGTCTCATTGGTGTTGCGCTCATGGTGAACCGTCCGCGTTCCCGCTTTCAGCATGGTGTAGATGTCTACCCAGTCAGAAGTCTGTAAAGCAATATGCTCAGCCAGTTCCTCTGCTTTGCCCAAGTTTTCAGCAGCACCCAAACCGTCGTTGTTGCGCAGCCAGATGGCCTTCGCACCCAGATTTTTAGCCAGTACCACATCGTTCAACCGGTCGCCGATCACAAACGAGTTGGTCAGGTCATAATGCTCATTGTAAAAATGCTGCAGCAAGCCGGTATTAGGCTTGCGTGTGGTGGCATTCTCATGCGCAAAAGTCTTGTCGATGATCACCTCACTGAACACTACACCTTCGCCGGCGAAAGTATCCATAATGAAGTTGTGCACCGGCCAGAAGTTTTCCTCTGGATGCGAATCCGTACCCAATCCATCCTGATTGGTTACCATTACCAGCGTATAATCCAGTTCTGCAGCAATGCGCGACAAGTAATACAAGGACCTTGGATAAAACTCCAGTTTCGCAAAAGAATCAATTTGCTCATCTTCAGGTTCCTTGATCAGTGTACCGTCCCTGTCTATAAAAAGTACTTTTTTCATGATTTAATCTTTTTTAACGCCTCCAGCAAAATCCCATTTTCCTTACCCGTACCAATCGTAATCCGCAGGCAACCTTCGCACAGCGTCACTTTAGACCTGTCGCGGATGATAATACCCTGATCTACCAGTGCATCATATACCGCTTTTGCATCAATTACCTCAGCCAGTACAAAGTTAGCATCCGAAGGGTAAACTTTTTTCACAATTTCCAAAGCTTCCAGATCCACAGTCAGTTGCTCGCGGTCTGCCACTGTAATTTTAATCCACTCGTTCACCTGCTCAATATTCTGCAAAGCCTTCAGGGCAATGTCCTGAGTTGCCTGGTTGATGTTATACGGCGGTTTTACTTTATTAAATACGTCGATCACCGGTCTCGCGGCAAAAGCCATCCCCAATCTCAAAGCTGCCAAACCCCATGCTTTAGAAAAAGTCTGCAAGACCACCAGGTTTGGATATTCGGTCAATTCCTGGATGAAAGTCTTTTGTTTGGCGTAATTGATATACGCCTCATCAATAACCACCAGTCCCTGGAAATTGGCCAGAACAGTCTCAATATCCGTTCTGTTGATGGAGTTTCCAGTTGGGTTGTTGGGCGAACAAATGAATATCAGCTTAGTCTGCGCATCAATTGCTGCGGCAATACCTTCCAGGTCCAACTGAAAATTGGGCAACAAATTTACCTTGCGTGCCTCTACATTGTTGATGCCTGCTGAAACCTCGTACATGCCATACGTAGGAGGGAGGATGATCACGTTATCGCGACCCGGCTCACAAAACGCACGGTATAGCAGGTCAATCGCCTCATCGCTGCCGTTGCCCAAAAACGTGTTTTCAATCGGAACTCCTTTAATCTTGCTAATCGCATCTTTCAGATCCAATTGCAAAGGATCAGGATAGCGGTTGTAGTTTTGTTGCGCTCCCTCACCATCTTCAGCATCGTTAAATAGCGGCGAACCGTAACTGTTTTCATTGGCATCCAGAAATACACTGGCATGCCCTTTATATTCATCCCTCGCCGTAGAATACGGTTTCAGGTTTTTGATATTTTCTCTTTGTAAATTATTGATATCCATGTTGTAATTCTTATTATGGTGCCAACTCTCTTTTTTGTCACTCGTCCTCATAAAGGGCATGCATCCCCCATGATGGGCATGTGTCTCTGATGACGGTCAAGCGCTCCAGTGACGGACGCTTAAACAAGTGCCCTATTTATTTAATTGCTTCTTTCAATCTGATACTAATCGCATTCCTGTGTGCCCTAAGGCCCTCAGCTTCAGCAAGCACTTCTACAGTATGCCCGATATTTTGAAGGCCCTGCGGGCTGATGTGCTGAAAAGTGATCTTCTTCACAAAGGAATCCATTGACACCCCTGAATAGGCTTTCGCAAAACCACTGGTCGGCAACGTATGGTTGGTACCCGAGGCATAATCTCCAGCACTTTCTGGCGTCAGGTTTCCCAAAAACACCGAACCTGCGTTGCTGATCAAAGGAATCAATTGCTCAAAACGGTCTGTAGCCAATATCAAATGCTCCGGAGCGTAGACATTGCTGAAATCCATGCCTTCGGTCAACGAAGGAACCAGTACCGCATAAGAATTTTCGATGGCTTTAGCGGTCACTTCTTTTCTAGGCAGTTCTGCCAATTGAAGCTTCAGCTCCGCAAGAACAGCTGAAATAACCGCATCAGAAGTCGACACCAAAATTGCCTGTGAATCTGCACCATGTTCGGCTTGGGCCAACAGGTCAGACGCCACAAAAGCCGGATTGGCTGTTTCATCGGCCAGCACCAATACTTCAGAAGGACCAGCAGGCATATCAATTGCAGTACCGGTCAGCGACTGTACCAATTGCTTGGCCTGAGTCACATAACGGTTGCCCGGCCCAAAGATCTTAAACACCTTAGGCACACTTTCTGTACCATAGGCCATTGCTGCAATAGCCTGCGCGCCGCCTACCAGGTAAATCTTTTCGATACCCAGTTTCAGGGCTACATAAGCCAGGTAACAATTCGTTTTGCCGTCCTTTTGCGGAGGCGAACAAACCACAATTTCTTGACATCCGGCTAGTAAAGCAGGAATACCGAGCATCAGGAAAGTACTGGGCAATACCGCTGAGCCACCAGGGATATACAATCCCACGCGCTCAATGGCCCTGCTTTCCCGCCAGCAAACCACACCGGGCATGGTCTCCGTTTTTCCTTCCTTGCTGATTTGCGAAGCATGAAATAAATGGATGTTGGCATAAGCCGTATCTATTGCCGCACGGGCCTCGTCCGGAATGGTGGAAGCAATGGTTGCAATCTCCTCTTTATTCAGATACAGCCGCTCCAGTTCCACCTGGTCAAAAGCCCTGGCATAAGCCAGTAAGGCTTCATCGCCCTCGTGTTTTACAGCCTCAACAATACTCTGAACGCGCTCCTGGATGGTGCTGTCGTCTTCAAGTTGCCTCAGACAAAGCTCGTCAACCTGGCTGGCAGACAATTCCGCATAATTGTAGATTTTCATCTCGTTTTATGATAAGTGTTAAGCAATGATCTTTTCGATCGGCATCACAACAATACCTTCTGCGCCAGCAGCCTTCAGACTATTGATCTTTTCCCAGAAATCATATTCAGCAATAACCGAGTGGACAGCTACCCAGTTGTCGTCAAACAAAGGCACTACAGTCGGACTCTTCACACCTGGCAACAAATCCACGATCTTTTGCAGGTTTTCTTTCGCTACGTTCAACACCACATATTTGGTCTCTTTGGCGCGAAGCACCGATTTGATCCTTTGCAGCAGTTCCTGTACTTCAGGAAGCAGTTCCGAACCTTCCTTGCCAATCAGGATCGCTTCCGATTTCATCACCTCAGAAAAAGGTTTCAATCCATTGCTTTTTAGCGTACCACCAGTTGATACGATGTCACAGATCGCATCGCTCAAACCCAGGCCGGGCCCAATCTCTACCGAGCCGGAAATCATCCTTACTTCAGCATTGACATGGTTGTCGTCCAGGTATTTTTGAAGGATCACCGGGTAGGAGGTCGCAATCGCCTTGCCGCCCAGTTGCGCAAGTTCGGTTACATTGCTTTCATTCGGAATTGCAATTTTCAGTGTGCATTTACCAAAGCCCAGTTTCTGAAGGTAAGTAACCTCAGCACCAGACTCTACGATCACATTTTCGCCAACAATACCCAGGTCGGCAATCCCGTCCTGCACATATTCAGGAATATCATCATCCCGCAGGAAAAGGATTTCCAAAGGAAAATTGGTAACGGTCGATATTAAGGAGCTTTTGTAGTTTTCGAAAGATAAACCACAGTTTTTAAGGATTTCTACTGATTTTTCGTTTAACCTACCCGATTTCTGGATAGCGATTTTGAGTGTTTTCAATTTTGCTGTTTATGATATTATTGATTGAACAAGAAATAAAAAGGTCGGAAACAAGTTTTGAAGTACAAAACATTACATATACATCGCCAGTTGGCGATGGTGCAAATGTAAGTGATGGTTCAAAATATTGTTCATTTTTTTATTTTAAGTTCCTTATCAACAATGGCTAGCATCGCTTGAGGAGATGCAAATATATAAAAGGAAACGTTAAATTAAAAATAATTGTCATGTTTCACCGCTCTGGCCTTTAGTAATTCATTTATTTTAAATAATGCCCTTTTACCGAGAGCACTGTCACGACTTCTTCATCAACACGGTAAACCAGTCTATGTTCCAGGTTAATCCTTCTTGACCAGATGTTTGTCAAATGATGCTTCAGTGCTTCAGGTTTTCCTGTGCCCTTGAAAGGATGATCTATTAGCTCATTGAAAAGTGCTAATAACTTTCTAACCAAAATCTTATTGCCCGATTTTTTATGGAATTCTACATCAAGCCTCGCCTGATCAGAAAAATCTAATAAGAAACTCACTAAAGACCTAGAAATTCTTTCAAATTTGCTTTGTCTATTCGCGTCGTTTTTCCCGCGTTGACTTCCTCAATACTTTTTTGAATTTTTTTAACGAACTCAGGATCATATTGTTCTACTTTTTCCTTTTTAAAGGGAATACCCAAAGCCTTAAGGGCAGCAGTAGCTGCGGCCATTTGTTTCCGGTCTTTAGGTTGAACAATGAGTGATTGCATATTGCAAATATAAGAGATTTTTGGATGTAAATAAGTCATAGGACAAAAGTACAGACTTCTATCAACTTAGCTTCAAATTTAGAGAAAATATTTTTATTTAAATATTTGATAATCAGGTAAATAAAATGAATTTTTCTCCAAAATATTGAATTCTACTCTAGTGATTTTGTGAGGTCAATCAAAAATAATACCGCCTGCATATTTGCTGTCTCCAAGCACCTTGCCATCCGCTGAACTAAAATTGACATAACAATGCAGGATGCCAGTATAATCATCTGGTAATTGAACGTCAAAACCCAGCAAATGCCGTTCAGCGACATTAACCCTGATGATGCCCCTCTTTTTAGCCGGGCAATAAACTAAAAAAGAGGCCAGGTCGGTGTATTGACAATGTAAAGACTGGGGCTGTTCAGACCAGTGGAAGGAAAGCACATCATCCTGAACGCTCAAAGTCAAGCCCGAAGGCGCAACAATCTCCCCGCGACTGTACACCATTGCCGGATAATTGATTTCCCAGTTGTCGCCCTCCTGGATGAAAGCATGAACATAATTGTAAGAAAACGCGGCGTTCTTTGCACTCTTTTTCCTGGCATATTTTGCAAAGCCAATTTTGACCAGCGGAGCGATGCTTGCAATAAATCCATTCAGCAAACCAAACCTTGTCTGCTCTGAAAATTGTGCTGCAGTATGCTTTTTATTGCTTGTATGATAGACGGAGGTAATCACGTCTTGTCCCATGTGCTTGCGGCCCACCACCGGGCCGACTTTGTTGCGAAATGGCCCCAATGGCCCGGATTCTATAATTCCCATGTGGTTATCTATTTAAGGGTCCAAGATATAGGCTGTCTGAAAGTTGTTTCCGGTCTGAGGAAATAAAAGCAATGTAAGTCTCCAAATATTCAGCACGGAAGTCTTCAGGCAAATACAGCAGGTCAGTTCCCGAAAGACGGTCTTTGCCAAACAACGTGCATACGGACTTCCGTTGTACGGGGAAATAAGCCAGCATCATCACCTGATCGGTAGCTTCCAGAAATGGCATTTGGGGATTGCTGTCCCAGCTGAACCGCAATCCTTCGTTCTCATTTACGACCGTAGGATTTTGTGCCGGTTTTAGTTTGCCGCTGCTCACCAGCAGTTTTGAATAATCCAGATCCAGATTAGGATAGGTTCCTGTCACGATCTCGTGAAAATTATGCTCAACCGCAAGATTGAATGCGTTTTTAGTCGTGCCCAGCTTTTCTATGCTGAACCCGACATGAATGAAATCTTTGATGGTCTTTAAAAAAGAATTGACCAGCTTCACTTTTGCCTGATGAGCGAGTTGTGCTTCAGTAGGAGGTTTGGTTTTCCGGCCGTTTTTGCGTGCCACTTGTTGGCCGTTCAGGATATAATATACTAAATTGCCGATCTTCCCACGATGCGCACCCTGAGGGCCGTTTTCCGTTATTGCCATAATACGTTAGTTTATATTCAGTTTTCTAGCGACGATTACAATTCATCACTGTTGTAAAAGTAATTAAAAACAAACACATAGTTATAACACGGTAAAAAATAAAAACAACATCAGTACTTAATAATCAGCGGATTAGCGCTGAATTTTGCTATACTGCAGTTATGGTTGATATATCCTTGTCTTATCCCTGATTTATCAAATTGGATAAATAAAAGATAGTTCAACGATAGGGTGGTAATAACTTACACCTATGAAAATTCTGAGCTGATTAAGAAGTTATTGCGTAGAGATGCTGGTTACAGGTAAAACCTTGCTATAACCATCCCAAAATTAGGATCTGGCATTTGTTTTGCCCTACAACAACCGAAGGATAAAAATCATTATTTTTGCTGCTAAATTACCCGCTTTGAAAAAAACTGTACTGTTTGCTTTTCTTTGTGCAACGATACTCTCCTCGTGTCACTGGTTTAAGGACACACCGGAGATTGGTTTGGCGCTGTCAAAACATTTCAAAAATAAACTGTACAAAGATTTTGATACGGCGGCATACAACCTGGTATTCCAGAAGCATCTGGATTCCACCGGGGTAAAATATTCGAACCCAAAGGTACTGAAAGCTTATTACAAGCACGTAGGACTGGAGCCTGTTTTGGTTACCCGTTTTTTTATTAACGGCGGACTGGATACCCTGGAAAATTACATCGGAAGGGTTGGTTCTCATGGTTTTAAAGCCAAAGCCTATCGTTATCAGGAAATTAAGGAATTGCTCGGCCTGCTTCGGGCCAACCAGTTTAAATCCATAAATGAAGTGTATCCGGTCATTGCAGACCTGGAACTGAATGCAGCCGAAGGCCTCATCCGCTATGCCAATGACCTGCATTATGGTAAGGTCAATCCTCGCAAGCTATTTAGCCGGTATTACATCCCGGTGCAGCGCCCGGATAGTTTGTCGATCACTGCTGTACTGGGTACCAAAGACATCAATAAGCTACTGGCAGAAGTTCAGCCGAAGGCAAATGGATATACAGAATTGCAGAAACAGTTGCTGCAGTATCCTATAGACACGGGAACAAAAAGCCCTGTTGTGAGGTCGTTGCTGGTCAACATGGAGCGTTTGCGCTGGCAGATGCCTGATCTGGGCGATGAATATGTAGAGGTAAATATTCCTGATTTTACGCTGACCTGGTTTAAGGGACAGGATACTTTGACGCACATGAAAGTTTGTGTGGGTGGTCCGAGGGCGGAAGATTATGCGGCGCAGATCAAACGTTACCTGGAAACCAAGAACCTGGACGATAAACCGAAAAACCATGAAACGCCCATCCTGTTGAGTAAGTTCAACTCTATACAGGTCAACCCGATCTGGAACATACCAGTTAGCATCGCGCGTAGCGAGATCTATTACCAGGCGCTGAAAGACCCTTATTATTTGTCTAATAACAACATCAACGTGTATTACAACGGGCGTTTGGTAGCTGATCCGGACACCATCCGCTGGAGTCGTTACCCGAGAGAAAAGCTGCCTTTTCAGTTCAAACAAGGCTCGGGCGAGGGCAATGCGCTGGGTAAGTTTAAGTTTGTGTTTGAAAATAATTCGAGCGTATACCTGCACGATACGAACAATAAAAATGGTTTCAGAATGAGCAACAGGGCGATCAGTCACGGTTGCGTGCGGGTAGAAGATCCGCTGAATTTTGCAGAGAACCTGGTGAAGGACAAATACCAGTACGATGACTTGCGGATGGAGGTAAACCTGCCACCGGTAGACACGAACAGGATGGCGGCCTACAAGAAGAAACTGGCCAAAAAAGCAGATACGGTAAATGTTTTTCAACTGAAGCCGAAGTGGTTCGGTGTGAAGAAACCGGTTCCGATCCTGATCAATTACAAAACAGCCTGGGCGCAAAACGGAGTTTTGCAGTTCAGACCTGACGTCTACCGTCTGGATGCTGCGCTTTGGGATGCGATGAAAAAGTTCCTGTAAATCTTCGTGAGTTTATTGCGCTAAAAGTTCTACCTTTGGTTTTTAATGAATTTCGGCTATCCAGGTTTTCTTTTCGCGCTGCTGGCAATAGCTATTCCTATTGTAATCCACCTGTTTAATTTCCGGAAATTCAAGAAGGTCTATTTCAGTAATGTCCAGTTTCTGAAGGAAGCAAAAGAACAAAATTCATCCCGTGAAAAATTAAAGCACCTGCTGATCCTGATCAGCAGAATACTGGCGGTTACCTTTTTGGTCTTGGCCTTCGCGCGCCCTTTTATCCCCTCGGGGCCATCAAATGCCCCGGCGCTGAATTATGTGGTGAGCATTTACATCGACAATTCCTACAGTATGGAAACGGTGAACAAAGAGGGAAGCCTGCTGGATGAGGCCAAACGGAAGGCAAAGGAGATTGTGGGTGTATATGGACTGAACGACCGCTTTAAGTTGATCACCAACGATTTTGAAGGCCGGCACCAGCGGTTGGTCGGTCGCGAGGAACTGATCCAGATGCTGGATGAAATCAAGATTTCGGCGGTTAGTCGTGGCCTGCAACAGGTGATGAACCGGGTGGCGGCAGATCAGGACAAGGGGAAGAATCAGGCCAGTTACCTGATCTCTGATTTTCAGAATGGATTTTTGAAAGGGGTAACTCCTGCAACGCTGAAAGGCGCCAGAACTGGTGACATCAGCTATAATTTTGTGAAACTCAATTCGAATAGTTTGCCCAATATTTCGGTGGACAGTGTATGGAGTCTTTCTCCAGTACACAAACCCGGACAAACCGAGCAGGTGGTGGTGCAATTGAAGAATTATGGCGAAGAAGATGCGGCTGCGGTGCCGTTGAAGATGACCGTCAACAACCAGCAAAAGGCCATCAGCAATGTGGCTGTGGCAGCGGGTAAGACGGTGACAGATACGTTATCGTTTAGCGGACTGCAATCGGGGTGGCAACAGGCGGTATTGAGCATTAAAGATTTTCCGCTGACTTTTGACGATCAGTTGAACTTTACATTTAAAGTGAGCGATGAACTGAAAGTCCTGAGCATCAGTGGTGTTTCTTCTGGTGTTGCGGTTTCTGCATCAAGTGAAAAACCAGGACGGTACATTGCTGCTTTGTATGGCGCCGATCCTTATTTTAAGCTGACCGAACTTCCTGAGTCCAATATTCAATATTCCTCCTTTTCAGCATACAGTCTGATCGTATTATCCGGGCTTCAGAACCCGACTTCGGGACTGGCGCAGGAGCTGAAAACTTATGCCCAGAACGGTGGTTCTGTGGTGATTTTTCCAGACCTGGATGTCGATCCTGCTGTGTACAATGGCTTTTTAAATGCCCTGTCGCTTCCTTCGGTGCAACAGCTCGTTAACGGGCAAGCGACTTCTTCTAGTATAGATCCAAAGCAGCCTTTGTTCAGGGATGTGTTTGACCAGGTTCCGAAAAACATGGACCTGCCCGTGGTGAGCCGGTATTTTAGTTACGCCAGCCAAAGCCGTGGCAGTATGGAAAGTATTTTGCAATTGCCGCTGGAGCGCTCCCTTTTTGCGAGGTACCGGATCGGTGCCGGAAAGATTTATTTGTCTGCCGCCTCGCTGGACCTCAAAGACGGAAACCTGCCAAGGCATCCGGTATTTGTGCCGATGATGTATAAAGTAGCCTTTGGAAGTGTGCAGGAACAGCCTTTGTTTTACACCAATGGCCTGAGCGATCTGCTGGAAATGACGAAGGTTAGTTTAGGTCCAAACCAATCCTTGAAACTGGTTTCCGATCAGTTCGAAGTCATTCCTGAAATCAGGCAAACGCCGGCTAAAACCTTATTGTACGTGGCTGACCAGGTCCGGAAGTCGGGATTTTATAACTTAAAACTAGGAGATTCTACACTGGCGGTGGTGGCGTTTAACGACAACCGCGCCGAATCCGACATGCACTATGCAACGGAATCGGAACTGAAGGACCTCTCCGTCGGTCAAAATATTGCGGTTTTCAATTCCAGGAAGGACGCACAATCGCTGAATATTGGGTTGAAAAATAACAGTAACGAGTTATGGAAACTTTGCATAATTTTAACTGTTGTTTTTTTAGCCATTGAAATACTATTGATCAGATTCTTTAATAAAACAAAAAACACAAAAGGAACATGAACCTCCTCATCAAGGGCATCAGCATTGCCGATCCAAATAGTCCTTTCCACCAGCAAACTACGGACGTACGTGTAACAGATGGAAAGATCACAGCGATAGGCAATGGTCTCCAGGCAGCAGCAGACGAACAGTTATTTGACGGTACAGGTGCTGTTTTATCACCGGGTTTTTTTGACCTGAACTGTTCCATCGGTGACCCGGGATATGAAACCAGGGAAGACATCGCTACTGCCACGCGGGCTGCTGCTGCGGGTGGTTTCACAGGGCTGGCTGTGCTGCCGGATACCAAACCGGTCGTGCATTCGAAGGCTGAAGTTGAGTACATTCTGAACAGGGCTAAAGGCGGCCTGGTTGATGTTTACCCGATCGGTGCGGTGAGCCGCGACCTGGAGGGTAAAGAACTGGCCGAACTGTTTGACATGAAAAAAGCAGGGGCTATTGCTTTTTCAGAGGGTAATAAATCGATCGCTGACGACGGTTTCATGAGTCGTGCGCTGCAATATATCCAGGGTTTTGAGGGCTTGCTGATGGTCTACCCGGAGAACAAATCAATAGCTGGTAAATCGCAGGTCAATGAAAGCAAAACCAGCGTATTGCTGGGTATGAAAGGTATTCCTGCACTGGCAGAGGAGATGCACATCAGCAGAGATATTTTTCTGGCCCATTACCACCAATCGCCGCTACACATCAGTACCATTTCTACCGCAGGATCGGTTGCGCTGATCCGCAGGGCGAAAAAAGATGGGTTAAGGATCAGTTGCGATGTAGCTGCGCACCATTTGATATTTACAGAAGAACTGTTGAACGATTTTGACAGCAATTATAAAATAAAGCCGCCCCTGCGTGGAAAATCAGATGTGAAAGCACTGATTGCCGGACTGAAAGACGGTACGATAGATGCTGTCGTGTCGCAGCACCGTCCGCATGAAATCGAATTTAAGGATGTGGAGTTTGAGATCGCCGCCTATGGCATCGTCGCCCTGCAAACGGTATTGCCTTTATTGCTGCGCGCCGGCCTGGATTACGGACAGATTGCTGAAAAGCTTTCCCTGAAACCACGTGCCTTGCTTGGTCTGGCGGTTCCGGTGATAACAGAAGGAGCGGAGGCTAATTTTACGGTCTATCATCCGACAAAAACCTGGCTGTACAACTCAGGCACTAACTTTTCAAAATCGGCCAATTCGCCGTTAATCAATAAAACACTGACCGGTAAGGTATTGCTGGTGTATAACAACAAACAAATACAAGCTTATGGATAATCATGTAAGGGCAGCGATAATAGCTTCGCTGGATAAATTTGCTGCGGTTTCAGGAAATGATTCTGTAAAACTCGAAGAAAGCCTGATCGAGGTGTATAGCAAAGACCTCGGCTTTATGGAAAAAGTGGAAGAGTTTGACGAAGTATTTGACGAACATCCTGCTTTTGACGAATTGAGAGAAGTGTTTTTTGATCTGCTGATGATCAATTTCTTTTCAAGCGATATCGAGAAACTGGAAGAAGATTACCTCGATTCTAAGGAATGGGCTGATATAGAAGAAGATACCATAGATAGGGGGACCGAATTGCTCAACCTTTTGCTATACATCAATGAATGTCATGATGAAGGGATCAAACCAGAACTGGGTGATTTCCTGAAAGAATTTTTATTGGTTGAGGAAGATGAGTTCCAGGACGAGTTTCATATTTATGAAGACCTGATCAGCAACCAGCAACTGGTAGAAAGCAGCATAGAAGACATTTGCAGTCACGCCGGAATGATTGAGCTGGGCGAAGAAATGGAAGAATTATTTGTGGCTTTCATGGCTTTTTTCCACCAGCCGAAATTTGAAGAGGAAATTGCGAAAGAACTCGAGGAATTTAGCAACAATAAGGAGTTTGATGTTGCAGTTTACACCTTAATTGCTAATTTTAATGCAAATAATTAACCCTTAAATAAGAGACATGGAAGAGAAAGTAATTTTAGTGGAGGAATACAAGCCGAATATGCTGGCATTTAAAAGCGCAGTTGGATATGCGGTTTACTTTTTGATATTGATCTATGTTTTTAAATTTCTGGGTATAGATCAAAACAGTGCCACGATCACTACCGGAGAGAAAATCATTTCTTCTGCATTGTCTTACATTCCATTTATTCTTGCTGTGGTATTTGTACAGACCAATTATAAAAAAGAACTTGGAGGCTACATTACTTTTGGAAAGGCATTTTCTGCCGGATTTAAAGTAGCTGCCTATACTGGTCTGTTTGTCGCGCTGATCCTGATTGTCTATTACCTGGTACTGGATACCGAGGCGATGGGGAAACTGATTGATGCCGCGATTACAGCTGCTGGTGATGATGAGCAAAAAGTAAAGGGTGTGGAAATGATGCGCTCTTATATGGTGTATTTCATTGGTTTCGGTGCAGCAATCTTTTATACCTTTTTTGGTTTGGTGGTGAGTCTGATCGGAGCGGCCATCGTTAAAAAAGAGAAGCCACTTTATGAAGATTAATACCTAACTGAGCAATAAGACCGGTATGAAATACATTTGTCGCCTGATCGTGCTGGTTTTATTGTTGTCGTCTTTACATGCGGCTGCACAGAAATTTGACAGCACGGGCATTTCCAGGGACAGGTTGGAATATTACCTGAAAAGGGCGGTGACTATGGCCGAATTTCTGGCTGTTGACCCTTATGGTAACGATGGCCCTTATCCTTATAAATCAGATGATCTGCGCCTGATTAAAAACATCGGCGCCAAGTTTATCGGTCGCGCGATCTACCGCTGGGGAAAAGAAGCGACCCTCGCCAATCCTGATTTTTTTGGCAAAGCGCGTGAACTGATCCTCCAGGTGCATCAGGATGATCCGGAAGTGATTTTTCAGGCAGCAGTTTTTGAGTCGGTGGGCGGAGCGGCGAGCCAGGTTCCGGTTCCTGCCTGGGCATTTCAGGCTTTGGGTATGCCTGTGGAAACACGCAATTTCAGATACGAGGACATGCTGAATGTCAAAGGGAAGTTTGTAAACCACTGGGGCAAAGGCAGCAGTGTGCCCGATATTACACGTCCCGAAGCGCAGCTTTGGCTCATGTTCCTCTGTGGTACGTATATGAACCTGGGTTGTGAGGCTTTACACCTCGGACAGATTGCATTGATGGGCATGGATGATCCGGAGTTACGTACCTGGGCAGCCTTTATTCAAAAAGTAAGAAATTATTCTAAAACACATACGGCGCACCATTGGGTGCTGCTGGATGCACATACACCACAGGGCGGGATGGTTGTAGACGGTAAAAGTATTTTGGACTTCAATTCATTTCCGCTGCGCATCAAGGAAATTCCTGAAAAACCGATGGACGGTGTGCTGGGTGTAGGCTACCTGGATGCGATTTTTCAACGCAGTAAGGGTTGCATAACGCCAAGCGGCTGGAACTGTGAATCCTTGCCTTATCTGGTTGAATTTGATAATTTTGGCATCAGTCAGAAACCTGGTGTAGCGGATACGGCCTCCCATTTCATCTGGGGCTATGATGAGATCAGCTGGTTTTACCAGTTGCCCGAAGCACAGCGCAACGACTGGTTGTGGTATGCTTATAAATGGATAAAAGCGCATGATGTGAACGGACACCTGCAAATGCCAATCTCCAGGATTGTGACCCTGGAAAGGGGAAAGCCGATGACCCGTAACAGGGGCAACATCCGTTCAGCCGCCTGTCCGATTGGGATCAATGTAGAACAGACCGTAAAGGCGATCTGGAAAAAAGAGAAAAAATAAACTAACCAAACTTATTCATAAAATAATGAAGAAATATGCCTTGTTTTCGGCTATTGTTGCTGTGCTATGTGTTGCAACTACAGCTTACGGTCAACAATTTGACAGAAAAAAAATGGAAAAAACCATTCATACGGCTGTTGAAAAGGCCTACTCGTCCAGCGTAAGGATTTGGGCTTATGATAGCGTCACCAAACAGCAGAACAGCGCCCAGTTTAGCGGCGTGGTGGTCAGCCCGGAAGGCCATATCCTGACTGTAGCACATACTACTGTTCCGGGTCAACTGTACCAGGTGTTTTTTCCCGAAGGAAAAACTTACCTGGCGAGGGCTTTGGGCCGGATTGGTTTCAAAGACCAGCAGAACATGCCCGATGTCGGGATGCTTAAGATCATTGAAACGGGAGACTGGCCTTATGCTGAAATGGGCTTTTCATCGAGTTTGAAGGTGAACGAACCCTGCATTGGGATCTCTTATCCGGAAACGCTGGATCAGAAATTGCCTACGGTCCGTTTTGGCAAAATCACCAAAACGATGATCCCGGAGGGATTTATAGAATCCACCAGCCAGATGGAGCCCGGCGATTCGGGTGGACCATTGTATGACTATATGGGAAGGGTTATCGCGCTGCACAGCAGGATTGACAATTCAGAAGCGCGGAATTTTGAAGTGCCGGTAGACCTCTACCGGAAATACTGGACTGCATTGCAAAAGGCAGAAGATTACAGTGCATTGCCGGTTCAACAAGATGAAATACCGAAAGATCCGCTGGCTGAAAAATTGATCAGCATCAAAGAACTGGAAAACCTTGCCGGGGAATTTTCTTCCTTTGATAAGCAGTATGGTGCTGCGGTTGTCGCGCTAGAAAGCAAGGTAAACGGAGCAACGAAGTCCGCACAAGGCACTTTGTTTTCAGTCTCAGGTGCCCGTATCAATGGGGTGGCCAAAAAAGGAAATTATCTGCTGGCCAAAAGTTCCATTGTAGGAACTGAGCCTATGGTGCTAAGACAAGGAAGTCCTGGCTGGAAATTAAGAATCCTGTCGAGGGACCGGGAAAATGATCTGGTGCTGATGGAAGTGGAGAACCCGCGGTTGCTAACAGGTGCTATCAAAATTAAATCATTTGAAGACACGGACACGGTTACTTTCCAACAATTGGGGAAATTTTTAATTGCCCCCCTGGCAGGAAAACGCAGCAAGGTAGGGGTGTTGGGCAGCCGTAATTTTAGTCTCCCGCTGAAATTCAGTGTGGGGTTTTTTGGTGCGGGTGCAAATTTTCAGAACGAGCAAATCATTCTGACCAGGATGGCCCCAAGTAGTCCGGCCGAGGCCGGAAAGCTGCAGTTGGGCGACCAGATCACAGGGATCAATGGGGTAGCGATCAGCAGGCCTGAGCAATATGGCGGGGAACTGATGAAATACCTGCCGGGCGACAGCATCAGCATTCAGGGTGTCCGGGCTGGAAGTAAATTCAGTTTTCGGGTTGGATTGAGGGGCATGCCCCGTCCCGCAGAACACACTGCGGAGTTGTTTGAAGGTGGAAAAAGCTTGAAGTTAGACGGCTTCAAACAAGTGTTTTCACATGATGCAGTGATCAGACCTGAGGAATGCGGCGGCCCGGTATTCGATGCCGACGGAAATTTCTATGGAATAAACATAGCGCGGTTTAGCAGGACGAGTACATTGGTGATGCCAAAAGCAGTGCTTTATCAATTTATAGCTGCTTCGATCTGATTTTTCATGGTGGGTTATAGTCCGAGCTTTTGTTTGACGGCCTCTTTGTAAGACTCACCGATTGGCAAATATTCTTTATTGATGATGATGCGGGCTCTTTCCAAATAATCGATCTGGTGGATGTTGATCAGGTAGGATTTGTGGATGCGGATAAAATCCTGTTTCGGCAGTGTTTCTTCGATGTTTTTCATCCTTTCTAAAGACAGGATTTTTCCGTTGGTCGTGGTGTGGAAGGCGATGTAATCGCCCAAAGCTTCGATATAAAGAATGCTGGAGAGCAGTATTTTCTGAATCCGGTATTCTGTTTTGACGAACACGTATTCAGGTCTGCCGGTTACATTAGATTCGTTATTTATTTCAACTGCTTTCAGGTTCAGGCGCTCTTTTGCCTTTCCAGCGGCAATCAGAAAGCGTTCGAATGTGACAGGTTTCAACAGATAGTCGACAATGTCGTGCTCATAGCCGGCAAGTGCGTATTCCGCATAGGCGGTGGTCAGGATCACTTTAGTCTGACTGTGCCGGATGATGTTCATGACTTCGATACCAGTCAGCTCCGGCATCTGGACATCCAGAAAAATCAAGTCAGCCTTGTTTTCTGCAATGCATGCGATGGCCTCTGTTGGTACATTCGTCTTAAGGATCAGTTCCAGTCCCGCTGTTTTCAATACATAGTCTGCCAGAAGCTGGACAGCAGGAAACTCATCGTCCAGAATGATACAGCGGATGGTTGGATTGGATCTCATGTTAGCGGATTGAGGGAGTAAGGCTTAGGTTCACTGTGAAGAGTTGGTCGACAGTGCTGATATCCAGAACATGCTGATCAGGATAGAGCAGGGCCAGTCTTTTTCTGACGTTTTCAATGCCAATGCCACCGGTTTCATCCTTCCTTTTTTGGGCAATGGTATTGTGGCAGGTAAAGGTGAGTACATTTTGTGTTACGCAGATATGGATGTTGAGCCATGGTTGGCCGGTCGTATCCTTAACATCACCATGTTTAAAAGCGTTTTCGACAAAAGGAATCAACAATAAGGGCGGGATCTGAAATCCGGAGGTTTCCCCTTCAATAAGAAAACCAATATTGGAAGGATGTTCGAAACGCAATTGTTGTAAGGCAATGTATTTTTCGAGGTAGGAGATCTCCTTCGCAAGTTCCACCTGTTCCGCCGTGTCGTAAAGCATGTACCGCAACAATTCCGATAGTCCGGATATGGCAGGCAACGCCTGTTCGGACCGCTGATAAACCAGGGAATAAATGTTGTTTAGGTTGTTGAACAAAAAATGGGGATTGACTTGTGAGCGAAGGAAAGAAAGTTCGGCCGTATTGTTTTGCAGGACCAGTTCTTTCTGTTGTAATTCTTTGTGCTGTGCATAGCGCATGAAATAGAAGACCATCGCGAAGATCACGTACACCCCATCAAACAAGATGTTTTGTCTAAAGAAAATAGCCAGACGGATTGGATCCGGACCGGTGAGTCTGCCGGATAAATAACTGATGGCAAAGCAAAAAACAAAGGACAGGACGAGGCCGGCGAATAGCTGAACGTATTTTTGAACAGGGTAAAAGGTACAAAGCAGGAGGTAGGTGCCCAGGCTAAATAAAAAGGAAACGGTGATGTCGGCCAGCAGACCCAGCAGGCGCCACTCGTAACTGCGCTCATCCACCAGGCTAAACCGGCCGTGCAGCAGGTCTGGCAGGTAAGCACTACTGTGGGCCAGCAGGTAAAAAGCAATAAAAATAACCAGCAACAGCCAGATCTTTTTCTTCATGTCAACAAAACTACAACAATTAAAGAACAGCTGTGTTGCTCAAAAGGCCCGTTTGTCGAGGAGATAGCCAGGTTCAACGATTGTATATCAAGCTGGTAGTTGGCAGGGCAAAAAAAATACCCATCTTTTCAGATGGGTATTTAAACAATTTATGAAAACGGCTTACTTAGCTGATCTTAACATTAATTGCGTTCAAACCTTTTTTACCTTGTTCGATGTCGTAGCTTACTGAATCATTCTCACGAATGCTATCGATTAAACCAGAAGAATGAACGAAGATTTCGCTATCACCATTAGATGGTACGATAAATCCAAAACCTTTAGTCTCATTGAAAAATTTTACTGTTCCTTGTTGCATTATAATATATTTTAATTATGTACAAATGTACTGTAATTTATTGAAAATCAAAATATTATTATGCGAAAGGTGGGTGCAGGAAAAAAATCTTTGCCTGGTTCATGCGGAAGATCATGGTCTGTTGTGCTTTAGATGAAGCTTTTGTGCTTTTTATTTTCCGCTTAAATAGTTGAATAATTCTCATCACTATCTATTATATTTACGGTGTTCATGGATACTTACGTAACTTTATCTAAGTTTGCACATTGACAAAAGTGTATTATAGCCGCATGGATATCTCTATTGTAATCCCATTATTAAACGAAGACGAATCATTACCTGAATTGACTGCCTGGATAGCGAAAGTCATGGAAGCCCATCAATTCAGTTATGAGCTTTTGTTTGTGGACGATGGAAGTACGGATAATTCCTGGGCAGTAATCGAAACATTGAAACTCAGCTTCCCGGCTGTGAAGGCCATTAAATTCAGGAGGAACTATGGTAAGTCTGCTGCACTAAATGTCGCATTTGAAGCGGCACAGGGAGATGTAATCATTACCATGGATGCAGATTTGCAGGACAGTCCGGATGAAATACCTGAATTGTACCGCAGGATTAAAGAAGAACAACTGGATCTCATTTCCGGTTGGAAAAAGAAACGTTACGATCCGCTAAGCAAAACCATACCAACCAAGATCTACAATGCGGCCACACGGCGCATGTCGGGCATCAACAACCTGCATGATTTTAACTGCGGACTAAAAGCCTACCGGAAAGAAGTGGTAAAGAACATCGAGGTTTACGGAGAAATGCACCGCTACATCCCGGTAATCGCGAAATGGGCAGGCTTTACCAGGATAGAAGAGCAGGTGGTGGAACACCGTTCCCGCAAATACGGAGTAACCAAATTTGGCATGAGCCGGTTCATCAACGGTCTGCTGGACCTGCTGTCCATATTCTTTGTGGGTAAGTTTGGCAAGCGGCCGATGCACTTTTTTGGTACTATGGGCGTACTGAGTTTTCTGATCGGTACATTTTTAGCGATATGGATCATTGCAGTAAAACTGTACCATATATCCGCAGGGATTCCTTTAAAGAGGGATGTAACTGACCAGCCTTTATTTTATATCGCATTGGTAGCCATTATACTGGGTTCGCAGTTGTTCCTGACTGGTTTCGTTGCAGAGCTGGTTTCGAGAAGCGCCCCGGAACGCAACAATTACCAGGTAGAAAAGGAGATTATCTAGTCCATGTTTTTTTCGATTATTATTCCCCTTTATAACCGTCCGAATGAGATCGACGAATTGCTGTTTACCTTAACTAAGCAGACTTACCTGCAGTTTGAGGTATTGGTGATCGAAGACGGTTCGGTAAAAGATGCAAAGCATGTTGTGGATAAATATGCGAACAAGCTGGACATCAAATATTTTGTAAAGCCCAATTCGGGACAAGGCTTTAGTCGCAATTATGGATTTGAAAAAGCACTGGGAGACTATTTCGTCATTTTTGATTCAGACTGCCTGATCCCTTCCGATTATCTGGAAACGGTAAGCGATTATTTGTACACACACAAACTGGATGCCTATGGCGGTCCGGATGCAGCACACGATAGTTTTACCCCGGTGCAGAAAGCAATCAGTTATGCCATGACTTCACCTTTTACAACAGGAGGGATCAGGGGCAATAAAAAGCACATCGGGCAGTTTCATCCCAGGAGTTTTAATATGGGCGTATCCCGTGAGGTATGGGAAAAGGTAGGCGGTTTTATCCTGACAAGACTGGGCGAAGACATTGAATACAGCATCAGGATCCATGAATCAGGATTTAAGATCGGACTGATCCCGGATGCGAAGGTGTACCATAAAAGAAGGACCAGTTTCCTTCAGTTTTACAAGCAGGTGCATTTTTTTGGAAGGGCGCGGATCAATATTTATAAACATTTTCCCGCTACGCTGAAAGCCATACATTTCTTTCCTGCCGTGTTTACCTGTGGTGTGTTCGTCAGCATACTGATCAATATATTTTACTGGCCACTGGCTTTTGTGTGTAACTTTTTGATACTGGTATACTTTATGTTGATATTTTTTCATTCCTGGCAGGTTAATCAATCATTAAAAGTTGCATTTTTGAGCATGATTGCTTCAGGTATACAACTGACCGGTTACGGGCTGGGCTTTATACAGGATTTTATTAAGCGTGTAGTATTTAAACAACAATGATAGATTTTTTAAAAGAGAGTACTTTTGCTGTAAATGAGGTGATTGGTAAGGCGTTGGGGGTGACTAAAAAGCACTATTTTTCAATTGCTACCTTTTGCTTCCTGATGTTTATTACGTCCAATGCGTCCGGACTAATGGCGTTCTTTTTAAAAGACGTGAGTAAGGGACTGAGCATACTGATGGCGTTTATATTTATCCTGTTTTATTTTACCATCAACCTGTCCCTGTTTAAGTATATATTTCATTTGCTGGATGATGAAGAACATGATGTGAGCATCGTAAGCACTATTCCTACCAGGAAACAAATCATTAATTTCCTGATCGGTACCTTGTATTTTATGCTGTGTATCGTGGGTGTATATACCATCGTGATGATCATCGGTCTGCCCTTTGTGCTGGCCAGGATAGACCTGGATAAGGTGGCAAACGTTGCTGTTCCGGTAGGACTGGTAGCTATTTTTATTACCTGGATCAGGATTTCGTTTTTTCCGTTCTTTATTATTGATAAAAATTTGGGGCCATTCGCCTCCATAAAATATAGCCTGGCAACGACCAAAGGCAATTTTACCAAGATATTTATGCTGCTCCTGGTATTGGGCAGTTTTTATATGCTATGCCTGTTTTTCGGTTTTATCCAATGGCCGATGGTGGCCTTCTTCATCAACATCCTGAGTTCATTTATCATCATTCCGTTGTCCAGCGTAGCGCTGACGATTGCCTACCGGAAAATGATGAGCGAATATCAGGGCGATGCGGATCCGGATATTATACACAATCTAGTTTAACGGTACAACATGGGATTAAAAGCGGCATTGAGCAAGCCATTTGCTGCCTTTGTGGTACGCAATATCCAGAAGTGGAAGACAAATGCGGTTGCTGCACAGCAGGATACTTTACAGATGCTGCTGAATGAGGCAAAAGATACTGCATTTGGTAAAGACCATGGATTTTCAGGCATCCGCAATTACGAAGATTTTAAAAGGGCCGTCCCAGTCAGGGATTATGAAGACCTCCGTCCGTATATAGACCGGGTTGTTGCCGGTGAAAAAGACGTGCTGTGGAAGGGGCAACCCCAATATTTTGCAAAAACTTCAGGTACTACCTCAGGGGTAAAGTACATTCCGATTTCTAAGGAGTCCATGCCCGAACACGTTAAAGCGGCGCGGAATGCTTTGTTGACTTACATCCATGAAACAGGAAATGCAGACTTTGTAAATGGAAAAATGATTTTTCTGCAGGGGAGCCCTGTGCTGCAAAAGAAAAATGGAATCAATATCGGGCGTTTGTCCGGCATTGTAGCCCATTTGGTACCCAGCTATCTGCAGAAGAACCGGTTACCTTCTTACGAGACCAATTGCATAGAAGATTGGGAAGAAAAGGTAGATGCCATTGTGGAAGAAACGCACCAGGAGGACATGACCCTGATTTCGGGCATTCCGCCATGGGTGCAGATGTATTTCGACAAACTGGCCAGTAAATCAGGTGGAAAAGAGATTAAAGATATTTTTAAGAATTTTAGTTTGTTCGTCTACGGCGGTGTAAACTATGAGCCCTATCGGGCCAAGATAGAAGCCAGCATCGGTAAGAAAATAGATACGATAGAAACCTATCCCGCCTCTGAAGGCTTCATCGCCTATCAGGATACACAACGCGATAAAAGTTTACTCCTTTTGGCCAATGCCGGCATGTTTTACGAGTTTATCGCCGCAGAGGATTTTTACAATGAATCGCCGCTGCGGGTTAGTCTCGCTGATGTGGAACTGGATAAAAACTACGCCCTGATCCTCAATACCAATGCAGGGCTTTGGGGATATAGCATTGGAGATACAGTGAAGTTTGTGTCTAAAAATCCCTATAAGATTTTGGTGACAGGGCGAATCAAACATTTTATCTCTGCCTTTGGTGAACACGTAATCGGCGAGGAGGTGGAACACGCCCTGATGACTATTGCGAACCAGGACGGAGTAGGCATAACCGAGTTTACCGTGGCACCACAGGTAGCCCCGCCGCAGGGCGAACTGCCGTATCACGAATGGTTTGTAGAGTTCTCCACGCCGCCTGCTGATCCTGTAGCTTTTGCTAAAAAAGTGGATAAAGCCCTTCAAGAAAAGAATATTTACTATTTTGACCTGATTGAAGGGAAAATATTGCAGCCTTTGGTGATCCGGTCATTGAAAAAAGACGCGTTTGTGGATTACATGCGCGGACAAGGAAAGCTTGGCGGACAGAATAAGGTGCCAAGGCTATCGAATGACCGCAAGATTGCAGATGAATTAAGAAGTTTTATAGTTTGAAATACATATCAATATTAGGATCTACCGGATCCGTAGGTACACAGACACTGGAAGTGGTAGCAGCCAATCCCGGATTATACCAGGTTTCGGCGCTGACCGCCCAATCCAATGCCGCATTGCTGATCGAACAAGCCCTGCAGTTTAAGCCTGAAATGGTGGTGATCGGAGATGAGACCAAATATACAGAAGTCAAATCGGCATTGCTTGGTTTGCCGATACAGGTGCTCTCTGGAACAGAGGCCTTATGTGAAGCAGCAAGTCTGGCTTCATCAGATATTGTACTGACCGCCCTGGTTGGTTCAGTAGGATTGAAGCCTACTATTGCCGCCATCAAGGCCGGTAAAGACATTGCATTAGCCAATAAAGAGACGCTGGTGGTGGCAGGTGATCTGATCACCTTACTGGCAAAAGAACACGGAGTGCAAATTATTCCTGTAGATTCCGAGCATTCTGCGATATTTCAATGTCTGACCGGAGAACGCTATGCTGCGATTGAAAAGATTTATCTGACCGCTTCCGGAGGTCCTTTCAGAGGAAAAGACCGGAGTTTCCTGACAGGAATTGGTCGCGCGGAAGCTCTAAAACACCCAAACTGGACAATGGGTGCCAAAATCACCATTGATTCCGCATCGCTGATGAACAAAGGTCTTGAAGTGATTGAGGCTAAATGGCTGTTTGACCTTGAGGTAGACCAGATCGATGTGATTGTTCACCCCCAGTCTATAGTCCATTCCCTGGTACAGTTTAACGACGGATCGATGAAGGCCCAGATGGGATTACCGGACATGAAACTGCCCATTCACTATGCGCTGGCTTATCCCGATAGAATAAGAAGCGATTTTGAACGTTTCAATTTCATCGATCACCCTGAACTGACCTTTCATCAGCCCGACCGCGAGACCTTCCGGAATTTGGACCTGGCCTTTAAAGCCCTGAGGATGGGCGGAAATATGCCCTGTATTGTGAATGCTGCAAATGAAGTGGTGGTAAACGCTTTTCTAAATGACAAGATCGGCTTTTTGGAAATGAGTGACGTGATAGAAAGGTGCATGGAAGAGCTGCAATTTGACGCCAGCACGAGCCTGAATAATTATTTAGAAACAGACCGCCATACACGTATATTTGCCGGCGAACTGGTAACAAAACAAGTTTATTAGAATCAAAAACATAAAATATTAAAATCTATATATGAGCGGACTGATTATGGCGGCCCAGTTACTTCTGGGATTATCGATACTGGTAATTTTACATGAGTTGGGGCATTTTTTGGCAGCGAGGGCTTTCGGGATCAAAGTAGAAAAGTTTTACTTATTCTTTGATGCCTGGGGTGTAAAGTTGTTTAGTTTCAAAAGAGGTGACTGCGAATATGGAATCGGCTGGCTGCCATTGGGTGGTTATGTCAAGATTTCGGGAATGATTGATGAATCGATGGATACCGAACAAATGGCTTTGCCGCCAAAGCCATGGGAGTTCAGGTCTAAACCAGCCTGGCAACGTCTGATTGTGATGCTAGGTGGCGTAATTGTAAACATTGCCGTTGGTATCTTGATCTTCTGGATGCTGACTTTTAAATATGGTGAGAGTTTTATCCCGAACAGCAGTGTGCGCGGGATTAATCCGGGCATCATCGGAAAAGAGATCGGTCTTAAAAAAGGTGATAAAGTAGTAGCCGTAAACGGCAAGAAAGTGATACAGTTTGAGGAGCTGATCAGTTCCAATGTACTGCTGGACCATACTACGCTAACTGTGATGCGTGATGGCAAAGCTTTGGACATCAAGGTGCCTGAAAACATCCTCAACAAGGTATCCGATCTGGGTATCGAAGAATTTATCAGTAAACTGCCGCTGGTTTCAACCAAGCTGGACAGCATACCTGCTACCATGCCTGCCTACAAAGCCGGCATCAGGAAAGGCGACCAGGTACTTGCCGTAAACGGTGTGCCGGTTGTTTATGACGCGGATGTAAAAACTGAAGTCAAGAAGAATAAAGGAAAGATCGTGACATTTGAAATCAGCAGGGCAGGGAAGCCATTGAGTATCAACATTCCTGTTGACTCGGCAGGCACTGTGGGTATTTATTTCAACTATGTCAATGAATTGAAAGAAGAAACCATTCATTACGGTTTTTTTGAGTCCTTTCCGGTTGGCGCAAACCAGGCCTGGAAAGTATTCAGTGATAATGGTAAAGGCATCTGGAAAGTACTGACAGGAAAAATAAAAGCCAATAAGGCATTTTCAGGTCCTGTAGAGATTGCACGTAAAGTGTACGGAGGTGAGTGGATCTGGGCAAGGTTCTGGGCTTCCACCGGCTTTATATCCATTGCGCTTGCATTTATGAACTTATTGCCTATCCCGGCATTGGACGGTGGACACGTGGTGTTCCTGATTGTAGAGATGATCAAAGGCAAACCACTGGGCGATAAATTTATGGAGCGTGCACAGATTGTTGGATTCGTGCTGCTGCTGTCGCTCATGGTATTTGTGCTGGGCAATGATATTTTTAAAGCGATAATGCATTAGTGTTGTGATGACAGATTATTTTGCTTTTTACGGACTGCCGATTGGTTTCAATCCCGATCCGGCTTTAATCAAACAGCAATTTTACGCGTTCAGTAAAAAGTACCATCCTGACTTTTACATCAATGAAAGTGAGGAGAAGCAGGGCGAAGTACTGGAGTTGAGCACAGTTAACAATAAAGCCTATCAGGTGCTGAGTGATCCGCAGAAGCGGTTGCACTATGTCCTGGAACTCAAAGGCGTGCTTGCTGAAGGAGAAAATTATGTGCTGCCTCAAAGCTTTTTGATGGAGATGATGGATGTAAATGAAGCTTTGATGGATTTGCAGTTTGAGCCAAATGCTGAGCAATTGGCCACACTGAGTACATCTGTTTCGATCATCGAGAAAGGCATTGCTGAGGAGATTTTGCGGCTGACTGCTGGATTCGACGGGCAGCCTGAAGCGGAGCAAGGCAAAGTACTTGCCGAAATAAAAGACCTCTACTATCGCAATAAATACCTGCTAAGGATAAGAGACAGCATTAAAGCTGCATCGAAATAAGATCATATGATTGAGTTGCTAAAGCAGCCCTGGCCCTGGTATGTATCGGGCCTGGTCATCAGTGGAATTATGCTGGTACTGATCCTTTTCGGGAAGTCTTTTGGGTTTTCTTCAAACTTGCGCACGCTCTGCAGCATGATGGGTGCCGGCAGACGGGTAGCTTTTTTTGATTTCGAATGGAAGGCACAGCGCTGGAACCTGTTATTTTTACTAGGAGCTATCATTGGGGGCTTTATTTCGTCACACTGGCTGGATTCAGGACAGCCGCTGCTGCTCTCTGAATCGACAATAACGGATTTGAAAGGGCTTGGGATTGCGTTTGACGGGAAGATGGTGCCGCTTCAATTGTTCAACTGGCAATTTTTATTTACGCTCAAAGGATTGTTTGTGTTTCTGGGAGGAGGCTTTTTGGTGGGCTTTGGAACCCGTTATGCAGGAGGCTGCACCTCGGGCCATGCCATCAGTGGTTTGTCTAATCTGCAGTTGCCCTCCTTAATTGCCGTGATCGGGTTTTTTATAGGTGGTCTGGTAATGACCCATCTTATTTTTCCACTTTTATTTTCGTAGATGATGCTCAAATCTGTCAAGTTTATTCTAGCTGGGATTGTATTTGGAATTGTGATGAGCAAGTCAGAAGCCATCTCCTGGTACCGGATTCAGGAAATGTTCAGGTTTCAATCCTTTCATATGTTCGGCATCATCGGTATGGCCGTAGTATCGGGTGTGGCAATGGTTTGGCTGATCAAAAAATTCAATTTAAAGGCGCTGGACGGCACGCCAATCAGTTTTGCAGATAAGGCGAAGGGCTGGCGTAATTATTTGTTTGGGGGCATTGTATTTGGATTTGGCTGGGTACTGACCGGGGCCTGTCCGGGACCCATATTCGTTTTACTTGGACAAGGCTATCTGGTCATGTTTGTCGTGATCATCGGCGCTTTATTGGGTACATATGTCTACGGTGTATTGAAAGACCGCTTACCGCACTGAAGTATTTGGTGCTCTTATTACCGGATTATCGGTTGTAGGATTGTAAAAAAGGTAAATTCTGGTTTGTAGTTTTGACGATTGATGTATTTTAGCAGCAAACGACGGGATCAAATGAATACACTATCGACTTTTAGAAAAATTGCTGTTGCAGAAGGCCTCTCTTATATCCTCCTGGTTTTTGTGGCTATGCCGCTTAAATACTGGGCGGGTTTGCCATTGGCTGTGAAATATACCGGTTGGGCGCATGGTGTTTTGTTCATGCTGTACATCGTCTTATTGATCATGGCCTGGTTGGAATACAAATGGAACTTCAAAAGAGTCCTGCTGTTTGGTTTGGCTTCCCTGGTACCTTTTGCACCTTTTTGGGTGGATAAAAAACTGAAAGAAGATAATTTAAATAAATCTTGGTAATTACTAAAGCAATTTATACATTTGCAACCCGCTGAATAAGCAAATGCCCAGCTGGCGGAATTGGTAGACGCGCTGGTCTCAAACACCTGTGGGAAACC
>JAZKCT010000015.1:0-21350 GCA_040387995.1 Bacteroidota bacterium
AAACAAGTAGCAGAAAAAGAACTAGAGGCTAAAACAGCTGAACTGCAGGGCGCAGATGCTCGTCTGGCAGAAAAAGAAACCATTGAATCAGAAGCTGATTCAGTGTCGATCGAACAGATCAAATCATCATTGGCAACTCCAGATCAGGATTTTGACTGGGATGCAGATGACAAAGCTTTCGGTAATTACAGTGACGCAGACCGTAAAAAGTTTGAAGACATGTATACCGATACATTCAATCAAATCACTCAAGGTGAAATCATCAGCGGAACTGTTGTTTCAATCAACAACAAAGACGTGGTATTGAACGTAGGATTTAAATCTGACGGTCTGGTATCTACTTCTGAATTCCGTGATACACCTGATTTGAAAGTTGGCGACAAAGTTGACGTTTTTGTGGAAGCTCCTGAAGACGCGAACGGCCAATTGATTTTATCTCGTAAAAGAGCTAAAACACAGAGATCATGGGAAACGATCAATGAAGCCCTTGACAATGACAGAATCATCAACGGATTTGTTAAAAGCCGTACTAAAGGTGGTCTTATCGTTGACATCATGGGTGTTGAGGCGTTCCTTCCAGGTTCTCAGATTGACATTAAACCTATCCGCGATTACGATGTATACGTGGGTAAAACCATGGAATTCAAGGTTGTTAAGATCAACCATGAGTTTAAAAACGTAGTTGTATCCCATAAAATCCTTATCGAGGATGACCTGGAAAGCCAAAAAGTGGAGATCGTATCTAAACTTGAAAAAGGCCAGGTTCTTGAAGGTACTGTTAAAAACATCACTGACTTCGGTGTATTCATCGACTTGGGTGGTGTTGACGGATTGTTGCACATCACTGATATTTCCTGGGGCCGCATAGAGCATCCAAAAGAAGTATTGAGCCTTGATGAGAAAATCAATGTGGTTGTTCTTGACTTTGATGACGAGAAAAAACGTATCGCATTGGGCTTAAAACAATTGACTCCACACCCTTGGGAATCTTTAGACACTAACCTGACTATCGGTTCAAGAGTAAAAGGTAAAATTGTTACTGTTGCTGATTACGGTGCTTTCTTAGAAATCATCCCGGGTGTTGAAGGTCTGATCCACGTTTCAGAAATGTCGTGGTCTCAAAACCTGCGCAGCCCTCAGGAATTCCTGAAAGTTAGCGATGAAATCGAAGCTGAAGTATTGACTCTGGACAGAGACGATCGCAAAATGAGCTTGGGTATCAAACAACTGACTCAGGATCCTTGGCAAAATGTTGCTGCTAAATACCCAATCGGTAGCAAACATACGGCAGTAGTTAAAAACATGACCAATTTTGGTGTATTTGTTGAGATCGAAGAAGGTATCGACGGATTGATCCACATCTCTGACCTGTCTTGGTCTAAAAAAGTAAACCACCCTAATGAATTCACTAAAGTTGGTGATACCTTAGACGTAGTTGTACTTGAACTGGATGTTGAAAGCCGTAAATTGAGCTTAGGTCACAAACAACTGGAAGAAAATCCTTGGGATACTTTTGAAACCATCTTTACTGTAGATTCTATCCACCAGGGTACTGTTGTGAAAGTAACTGATAAAGGTGCTGTGATTGCTTTACCTTATGGTGTTGAAGGTTTCGTACCGACTAAACACATGGCTAAAGAAGATGGTACTACCATCAAAGCTGAAGAAACCAATGACTTCAAAATCATTGAGTTCAACAAAGATGCTAAACGTATCGTTGTGTCTCACGCCCGTATCTGGGAAGAGGCTAAAGCTGAAGCTGCCAATGAGGAAAGAAATGCTAAGAAAAAAGAAGCTAAAGCTTCCAGCAATGCAGTGAAAAAAGTTAAAGATTCTGTTGAAAAATCTACATTAGGTGATTTAGGCGTGCTTGCACAACTGAAACAACAAATGGAAGGTGAAGAAAACAAGGCTAAAAAATAGTCTGTAATCTTTAAAGATCATACTTGAAAGAGGGCGTTCTAATGAACGTCCTCTTTTTTTATGCCATTTTAGTTATTTTGCGAACTGATAAATATGCCTGGATGAAATATCTGATAAGCACCATTCTAGTCCTTTTTTGTATCGTCTCCAGCAGCCTGGCGCAGGTTCCGGACCTGATCCCTCAACCTGTAGACCTGAAAATGAATTTTGCCAAAGCTGCGTATAAGTTGGACAGTGAAACCTGGATTTTGACCAGTGATACGGCTTTGCGTAGATCTGCCGTATTTTTGTCAGATTACCTGCTTCGGTATTACGGTATCTCTGTGCAAACCGCCCCCTACCCGCTTCATGAGAAAAGACGAAACACGATCAGACTGATCAGAACAGCGAGCGTTGGCCCGCATGAAGATCAATATGCACTAAATGTAACCGATAAAAATGTCGATATCACCGCTTCTTCTGATGCGGGGATCTTTTATGGCATGCAGACTTTAATCCAGTTGCTGCCGATAAAAAAAATTGGCCTTGCATTAACTATTCCCGCCCTTGACATCATGGATTATCCCCGGTTCGCTTACCGGGGTATGCACCTGGACGTCAGCCGACATTTCTTTGATGTGGCCTTTGTGAAGCGGTACATCGATTACCTGGCCTATCATAAACTGAATTATTTTCACTGGCATTTGACCGATGACCATGGTTGGAGAATAGAAATCAAAAAACATCCCCGGCTCACGGATATTGGTGCCTGGCGCAACGGTACGATCATCGGCTTGTATCCGGGCACTGGAAATGACGGATTGCGATATGGTGGCTACTATACGCAGGAGGAGGTAAAAGAAGTAATCCGCTATGCGGCGGACAGGTACATCACCATTATTCCCGAAATAGAAATGCCGGGACATAGCCTGGGCGTTTTGGCAGCTTATCCGGAACTAGGCACAGAGCCGTCCAAGAACTACCAGGTGGCACAAACCTGGGGGATTTTCAACAAGTTCAACAATGTACTGCAGCCTACGGAAAAGACTTTCGCGTTTTTGGAGGAAGTCTTGTCGGAAGTCATGGCCCTCTTCCCCTCCCCTTACATTCATATCGGCGGTGATGAATGCAGCAAAATCTGGTGGAAGCAGTCTGCCCTGTCGCAAAAAATAATCAAAGAAAAAGGGTTGAAGGACGAAAATGGCCTGCAAAGTTACCTCATTCGCCGGGTAGAGAAATTTGTGAACAGCAAAGGAAAAACCATCATTGGATGGGATGAGATCCTGGATGGCGGATTGGCACCCAATGCGGTGGTGATGAGCTGGCGGGGCGAAAAGGGCGGGATTGCGGCAGCCAAACAACAGCACAAGGTGATCATGACGCCCGAAAACTCTTTGTATTTCAACCATGCGCAATTTCTGAAGGATGACTCGCTGACGGCCGCTAAGTTTCTGCCCCTTGCTACGGTTTATGCTTATGAGCCGGTACCAACAGTGCTATCGCCCGCAGAAAGCAATTACATTTGGGGCGCCCAGGGGAACTTGTGGTCGGAATATGTGGACAGTCCGGCCAAGGCGAACTACCTGCTCTTTCCGAGACTGGATGCGCTGAGTGAAATCTTATGGAGTCCGAAAAGCAAAAGAAATTTTGGAGATTTTAAAAGAAGGCTGAAGACCCAGTTCCAGCGCTATGATTTGCTGCCGATCAATTACAGCAAGAGGTATCTGACCGACTGATACCCGCACTATCGATATGAACCAGATGATCTGTTCTAAAAAATACTTTATAGGTTTGGGGTTACAACTATTTGGCTATATTTGTGCAATTATTTAGTCAATGCAAAAGAGAACCCTGCTAGACGGACAAAAATTCCAAATCACAATTAAGCGACTTTGTCACCAGTTAATTGAGAATCACCACGATTTTTCCAATACCGTTTTAATTGGCATACAGCCAAGAGGCCCTTATTTTGCAAATCGTGTGCAACAGGAACTTTCCGAGATCCTTAAAAAAACCACCATCAAGAAAGGCAATCTTGACATCACTTTTTTCAGGGATGATTTCAGGAGGAAGGCCGGAATTGTATCTGCAAGCAGCAATACCATCGATTTCATCATTGAAGGTAAAAAGGTGATCCTGATCGACGATGTATTGTGGACGGGCAGGACCATTAGAGCAGCTTTGGATGCCTTACTGGCTTATGGAAGACCGGAGAAAGTGGAACTCATGGTATTGATCGACAGAAGGTTTTCCAGACAACTGCCCATTGAACCGACATATATCGGCCACCAGGTAGACAGTTTGAATTCCCAGATGGTCAGGGTGAGCTGGAAAGAGACCGAGGGCGAAGACAAAGTAATCTTATTATCAGAAAGCAGTAAATAATATGGCAGTAGAGAAATTATCAAGCAGGCATCTTTTGGGTATCAAAGACATTAACCGCGATGATATTGAATTGATTTTTGAAACTGCAGATAATTTTAAAGATGTGATCAACAGACCCATCAAACGGGTTCCGTCTTTGAGGGACATTACCATTGCAAACATTTTCTTCGAAAATTCAACCCGCACCAAGCTTTCGTTTGAACTTGCCGAAAAGAGATTATCCGCAGATGTGGTGAACTTTGCGGCCTCTTCATCCTCTGTAAGCAAAGGTGAGACGCTGATCGACACGGTGAACAACATCCTGGCGATGAAAGTAGATATGGTGGTGATGCGGCATCCTTATGCAGGGGCAGGACAATTCCTGAGCAAACACATCAATGCACAGATTGTAAATGCAGGAGACGGGGCGCATGAACACCCAACACAAGCACTGCTGGATGCCTTTTCCATCCGCCAGAAACTCGGTAGTGTGGCCGGCAAAAAAGTAGTGATCGTAGGCGACATCCTGCATTCCAGGGTGGCCATTTCCAATATCCTTTGTCTGCAGAAACTCGGCGCCGAGGTCATGGTATGCGGACCTACTACCCTGATTCCAAAACACATGGCCAGTCTTGGTGTAAAAATAGAACATGACCTGATCAAGGCGCTAAACTGGTGTGATGTGGCCAATATGCTGCGCATCCAGTTGGAGCGCCAGGACATCAAATATTTTCCTTCGCTGAGAGAATACGCGATGATGTACGGACTGAACAAACAGATCCTGGATAACCTGAATAAGGAGATTATTGTGATGCATCCGGGCCCGATCAACCGCGGCGTGGAGATCACCAGTGATGTGGCAGACAGCAAACAATCGATCATTTTAGAGCAGGTAGAGAACGGGGTGGCTGTGCGAATGGCAGTCCTTTATTTACTGGCTTCACAAAGAGATTAAGGGGATAAAAAAGCTTATTAATACCATTTCAGCTTTCTTTTCGTTAAACCAGTGTTATCAACACATGTTAATTTCTTATACCATTAACACACAATACTATATTTATATTAGTACCAACCATATTTGAAACCAGATGCAGAAAAAATACCTTTTTATTCCGCTGTTGCTAGCAGGGGGCGTTACCTCCACATTTGCACAGTCGAGCATACTAGTTAACCTCAATAAAAATTACACCACCGGATTAGAGCTTTTAGACAACGAGAAGTTTGTTGCCGCCGCCCAACAGTTTAAGTTAGTGGAACAGACCCGGATCAAGCCAGGTGCGCAGCAGGAAAGCAATTCGGAGCTTTCTTTGCTTAAGGAAAATGCCAAGTTTTATGCAGCTGTCTGTGCGCTTGAATTGGAAAACGACGATGCAGAAAGTTTGTTTCTGAACTTCATCAAAGATTATCCTTTAAATCCAAATGCAAAACTGGCCTACTTTCATGTTGGCAAGTCCTATTTTGAGCAGAAGAACTATGATAAAGCATTGGAATGGTTTGGCAAAGCCGATCCAAACTTGTTTTCTGCCAAACAACGACTGGAATATCAATTCAAACAGGGCTACTCCTATTTCATGAAGAATGACATAGAAAAAGCTGAACCCCTTTTTGAAGCTGTAAAAAAAGACGAGTCACCATTTCAGGAAAGTGCCACCTATTATTTTGCCTATATCAACTACCTGAATAAGGAGTACAAAACGGCGCTGACCAATTTTGAAAAATTAAAAGGATCGCCAACCTATGAGGCCAGTTACCCGTACTATATCACCTCCATGTATTACCTCGATGAGCGGTATGATGATGTGATCTCTTATGCAGTACCCATCCTGAAGAGCTCCAAGCAACAATACGAAGCGGAAATGCTAAGTATTATTGCGGCCTCTTATTTTGCAAAGTCGGACTATACCAATGCTGAGAAATACTTCAGGGAGTTTTATGCCAAGGACAAATCTGGCAAGAAAAACAACTTGTTTATCTACCAATACGGCTATTCCCTGTTTACCCTCAAAAAATATTCGGAGTCGGTGACGGTTCTTGAAAAACTGGATACGGATGATGTATACCTGCAAAGCGGTATGTATACGCTCGGCCGTTCTTTCATCCAATTGAAGAACAAAGAAAAAGCAAGAAGTGCATTCTTCCGCGCGTCCAGATTAAATTTTGACAAGATCATACAGGAAGAAGCCTGGTTGAACTATACCCGCTTAAGTTACGAACTGGATTTTAGTCAGCAAGCCCTCGAGTCTATCCAAAGCTTCCTGAAACAGTTCCCGCAATCGCGCAAGCTCAACGAAGCAAAGACGCTGTTGGGCGAGATCTTATTGACCACCAAGAACTACCAGGTAGCAGTAGACATCCTTGAACCCTTGCAGAACAAAACACCGGAAGCAAAAGAAGCGTACCAGAAGGCGACCTATTTCAGGGGATTGGAGTTCTACAACGAACGTGCATTTCCAAATGCATTGTCAATGTTCCTGCGTTCAGAGAAGTTTCCCCAGGACGATGAAATTTTGGCCTTAAGCACTTATTGGAAAGCGGAAGCTTCCTATGAACTGAGAAAGTTTGGCGAAGCAGTGAAGCATTTTGAGACTTTCCTGGACATGCCTGCGGCACAAAAAACAGGGGTCTATAATTTTGCGAACTATGCACTGGCCTATGCGGCATTTGAAGATGAGCGCTATGCCAAAGCGGCCAATTATTTTGAGCGTTTCCTGAGTGGAAGTGACAAAGATCAGAAAACTGTAAATGACGCCATCATCCGTTTGGCAGATTCTTATTTTGTGAGTAAAAGCTATGGCAATGCGATGGTGAATTACAATAAAATCATCAACAGCAGGGGAACCGGCGAAGACTATGCCTTGTTTCAGCGCGGAATGATCCAGGGACTGGAAAACCAAAACGACGCAAAGATTTCCACCATGCAGGATTTGTTGATCAAGTTTGCAGGTTCCAACTATGCGGATGATGCAGGTTTTGAAACGGCTTACACGTATTTCAACAAAGGTGATTTTGAAAAATCTAAGAGCGATTTGCTTGGATTGATTGAAAAATACCCAAGAAGCAGTTATGTGCCAAGAGCCCTGGTGACCATCGGATTGGTGCAGTACAACCAGGACAAAGACAATGAAGCATTGGAAACTTTCAAAAAAGTGATTGTAGACTATGCGAGCAGTGAGGAAGCAAAACAAGCTTTGGAATCGATTAAAAACATTTATGTAGACCGTGGTGATTCTGAAGGTTTCATAGCTTATGCAAACACCACTCCTATCGGGAATTACAGCGCTGCGGAACAGGATGGTATCGTGTTTCAGGCGGCAAGTAACCGTTATCTAAAAGGTGATGCACAGGGTGCCTTTGAAGCAATCAATGCTTATTTCGATAAATTTCCTAAAGCGATACATGACAAGGAAGCGAAATTCATACGTGCAGAATCGCTGGTTAAATTGGGAAGGCCATTGGAAGCAATTCCGGATTACGAGTACATTCTGAACGACTGGACCAGCGACTATACCGAACGTTCATTGGTGAGTATCTCGGAGCTGTTCCTGAACCAGAAGAAATACAATGAGGCGATTGTCTATTTGAAAAGACTGGAAACCACTGCAGATTATAAATCGCATTACAGTTATGCAATCAACAACCTGATCAAGGCGTACGATGCTTTGAACATGCCGGATGACATGCTGAAGTATGTGAAACTGATCAAGGATTCTGAAAAATCATCTGAAGAAGAGAAGAATGCCTCGGATCTGTATGCTGGTAAAGCATTTTTGCTGAAAGCCGACACGGCACAGGCAACTAAAGCTTTCACTACGGTTGTGAGCAAGACTAAGACTGTTGCCGGTGCCGAAGCCAAATACAACATTGCCCTGCTCCAATATGCAAAGCGTGATTATAAAACTTCTACCAAGACTTGTTTTGACCTGATCAACAACATGCCTTCTTATGATTATTGGGTAGCTAAATCTTTTATATTGTTATCAGATAATTATGTGGCCCTGAAGGACAACCTGCAAGCAAAAAGTACGCTGCTCAGCCTTATTGACAACTATGAAGGTAAAGATGATATCGTGCCTACTGCCAAAGAGAAATTACAAAAAATCAAATAAGAACAAGCGACATGAGATTTCATAAAATAATATATACAACGGTTTTATTAATCAGCGCGGGTACTTTGAATGTATTGGCGCAGGATCCGGTGAAGCCTAAGACTGAAGAAAAAGTAGTAACAGAGGAAATTGAGGTGGTACGGCCTTATAAGCCAGTTCTGGCAGAGGCCGTAAAATTGCGCAGAAGTCCGGATCTGAACGATGTAAAAACCTATAAAGCAAAGTTCAATTATAGTCTGACCGACAGGAAACTGGAACTCAATTCGGATATCAATAAATTACAGGCCCAGGAAGTGGCTGCAGAGAAAGAAACAGAACTGATCAACAACTATGTAAAGGGAGGTTTTGGATCTGCAAAAACCATTTTTGCCGAAGCCTATGTAAATACCGGTAAGGATCAGGCCATGCAGGCTGGTGCTTTCTTTCAGCACATGAGCCAGTCGGGCAGTTTGAACAAACAACAATCCAGTCAGCAAAAACTCAGTGCCTTTGGACGCAGCATCGGCGAAATGGCCACCCTGAGCGGACGTGTTAATTTCCAGCGGAACGGCCTTTATTTTTATGGTTTGGACGAGGCCAATCCTGCTTTGAACCCCAACCCTGAAAAGCAGACTTTTAGTTTTTTTGAAGCAGAAGGAGAAGTGGTCAACAAATACACCGATGATCCGGATGCCTTCAGTTATGCAGCAAAAGCCAATGGTTACATCTGGGGCGATAAATTCAATGCCAAAGAAAATTCGGTTGTGCTGAATGGTTATATGAACAAACGGATCAGCAGTTTTAACCTGGGACTGGCGGCATCGGCCGAATTCGGCAATACCAAAGATTCTGCGGTTTCGGTTGGCAACAACATCTTGAAACTAAACCCCTACATCAGATTGCAGACCCATGGTGTGAAGATCAATGCAGGGATTAACTTCGTGCAGGAGTTTGGTGATTTTTCATCTACAAGAATCTTCCCTGCTGTAACGGCGGACTTTACGCTGATCCCGGATTACCTGCAAATCTTTGGTGAGGTAAAAGGTGATGTGACCCGCAATTCACTGAAACAATTTACAGATGACAACCCATGGCTGAACAGCAATATTGACATTAGGAATACCGTTGAAAAACTCAGTATCAGTGGTGGAATTAAAGGTACAGGCGGACCGGGATTTGGTTACAAAGCCAGGATCTACATCAAGAGAATTGAGGACATGGCCCTGTATGTGAACAACTTTACCCAATTCAACAAATTTGATGTCATCTATGATTTCGGAACCATGAAGCAGATTGGTCTGGAAGGTGAGCTCTCTGTACAGGTGAGTGATGCCTTGAAATGGACTGGCAAGATCAACTTTGAGGACTATAAACCGGCTGCAGAAACACAAAGCTGGTTTAAGCCATTGATGCGTGTAAGTTCAGATTTGATCTATAACATCAACAAAAAAATCACAGTGACAGCTTCCGTAGCAATACAGGACGACAGCAAGGCAAAAGTATATCTGGCTGCTCCTGCCAATCCTTATTTTGTACCGGACCCGCTGAATGAAAAGGTAGTGACGGTGAAGGGCTTTGTGGACCTTGGTGGAGGTGCGAACTATAAAATCAACAATAAGTTCTCTGCTTTTGCAAGGGTAAATAATTTGTTGGGTACTTCGTATAGCAAATACCTGTATTATCAGAGCATTGGCACGAACGTTTTTGGCGGACTGAGCTACTCCTTCTAAGGGCGCTTTTTAATTAATAGTTGGTTGATACGGAATTAAAATTTATTTTTACCAGAATGGATATCTTATCATACCTTACCGAGCTGATTAAAACCCGAAAAGAAGTGGGGATTGTCGGATTGGGGACTATTTACAAAAAGAAATCTCCCGGAAGATATGATGCCGAAACGCACTCTTTTCTGCCTCCCAGTTTTGTGATTGATTTTACTCCTGAGGTCTGGGAAACGGTTGCTTTAGCTGAATTCGTCAGTAGAAGAAAAAACCTGTCTTATGATTCTTCTGCATTTTATGTAGAACAATTTACAGAAAGTCTTCAAAAGCAGTTGCAGGAGCAACAGGAAGTTAGTTTTGGGGAACTTGGAACGTTGAAAACATCTGATGGTATTTTAACTTTTATTCCGGGCGCAGCGTCGAATGCTGGCTTCGAGTTTTATGGCCTTCCGCAATTGAAAGAAACATTGGTTGAAGAAGTCTTGCCCTTGCCTGAAGCCACTGTAAATGCTGATGGGCCTAAGGAACTGGATGAGCAGCCGGTGGTGGAAGAAACATTAGTTGACGAAATCGTATCCTTGCCTGAACCGGTTGTAAAAGCTGATGAACCTAAGGAACTGGACGACCAGCCCGTTTACGAAGAAATATCGGAACCTGTATTTCAGTCAGAAGTGAAGCCTCCTGTTTTCGTAGAAACGATAGAAGGATTGGAAGGTAATGACGACGAATGGGAACCAGTTGTTCCTTTTGAAGAAAAACCGATGTTAACAAACGTCAGTTCTAATCCCATCAATACCACCCCAAATTCAAATGAAGCGGAAATGGGCATTCAGACTGAGTTGTCGCCGAAGGAACAATCAGGGCTTCCTGCTTATGTTATGGTCATTATCGCCGGAGCTGCTGTTTTGGCCATTGCTGTTGGTCTCTATCTATTTAAGCCCGAATTGTTTAAAGGCTCGAAACTCAGCGACAGTAGCCTGGCCGTTGCCGACAGCACTATTAAAACGACAGATACCATAGCAAAAATAGACAGTCCCATTGTCAGTACACAACCAGCAGAAACGGTTCCTGATACTGTAAAGCAGGATACAACTGTAGTAGCAGCAAGTCCTGTGGCAACTGACAGTGCCACAACCTGGGAAGTTGTTGGCGCTTCGGTTATCGGTCAGAAAGAGGCAGACTGGGCTATTGAACAATTCAAACGAATAGGTGTAACTGCCAAAATCATTCCGGCTATGCCGGGAAAACGCAGGATAAAAATCAGCGTTGCGACTTTTCCTGATGAAATGAGCGCCAGAGCCGGACGAAAAGAATTGGTGACGAAGCTCAAGAATCCTGAATTATATATTTTTCAAAACAAACACACACACAAATAAATTCATATGATCGCATTATTACAAGGTGCTACGGATACCGCAAAACAATTGGTCGATACCGCTAACAACTTAACACAGGCCGTAACCACAGCACCTCCGGAGATTCATTTTATTGACCTCCTGTTTAAAGGTGGCTGGGTAATGATCCCTTTGGCTTTCCTGGCATTTTTAGGATTGGTCATCTTTGTTGAAAGATACCTTACCATTAGAAAAGCATCCAAAACTGAATCTAACCTGATGCTCCAGATTAAACAATACATTCATGACGGCAGGTTGGACAATGCAATAGCACTTTGCAGAAATAACAACTCTCCTCTGGCCAGAATGCTGGAAAAAGGACTAAAACGTATTGGACGTCCGATTAAAGATATAGAGGCAGCTATTGAAAACAATGGTAAACATGAGGTTTCTAAACTGGAAAAAAACATTGGTATACTGGGAATCATTGCGGGTATTGCACCAATGCTTGGTTTCGTAGGTACAATTATCGGGGTAATTACCATTTTTCATGATGTATCTATCAAAGGTGCGATCGAGATCGGAACGATATCAGGAGGTTTATATACCAAGATGATCACTTCGGCCACTGGTCTGATCGTTGGTATTATTGCCTATGTACTTTACCACATCCTGAATATGATGGTGGAACGCATCATTTTGAGAATGGAAACAGACGCGATTGAGTTTATCGACTTACTAGAGGAGCCAGGAAAATAATGAATTTACGCAAGAGAAATAAGGGAACAGTAGAGGTTCATACCTCTGCGCTGAATGACATCATGTTCTTCCTGTTGCTGTTTTTCCTATTGGCATCTGCTGTGGTTAACCCGCAGGTAGTAAAACTATTACTGCCAAAATCGGAATCAGGACAACAATCTACCGCCCAAAAGACCGTTACAGTATCTATAGATGAGAAGCTCAATTATTTTATAGATAAAAAGCCGACCACACTTGAGGATCTGCCGGCACAAATAGAGGCTTACCAGAAGGCGGCACCAGACCTGACCATTGTATTGTATGCGGCAGGAATAGTTTCTATAGATAATACGATGCTGGTATATGATGTAGCCAACAAACTGAAACTAAAGGTAGTACTGGCCGTAGAACCTAAGAAGTAATGATCTATCCAAAAGAAGAAAATAATTACCCCAAGGCACTGGCTATTTCGACCGGTATCATGGCTGGTTTGCTCTTGTTGAGCTTCTTCCTGGTCATCGGTAATTTTGAGCCGGTTGAAACTGGTATGGGTGGTATGGTGGTCAACTACGGAACTTCGCCAGAGGGGATGGGTACAGATTATACCAGTGTGGAAGAACCTTCTGCTGATCCAAATGCCAATAACAGACCTCCGGATAAAGTGGAACAAACGCAACCGAAGCCTGAGACACCGAAATCTGACAACAGTGCCAAAGAAATTGTCACCCAGAGTTCAGAAGATGCTGTGAGTGTGAATACCAAAAGCAATACCAAGACCGCTACGCCTACTACAGTCAAAGAGGACAAGCCCTCGAAACCGGTCATCAACCAGAATGCTTTATATAAAGGTAAAGCGAACAAAGGTACGGGAGGTGGAGACGGAACAGGTGCTGTGGCGGGAAACCAGGGTGATAAAGATGGGGATCCCAATGCACCTAATTATGGTGAGGGTGGTTCTGGTTTCGGAGAAACGCCGATTGACATCAGAAAGTTCACCAATTTAGTGCCCCCAGTAGACGACGGACAGAAAACCGGAAAAATAGCGGTACGTATTAAGGTAACCAAAAGCGGTATTGTATTGGATGCCACTCCTGGTGTGAAAGGCACGACTTTAAATGACAGGGATCTTTGGCAAAAATGCAAGGATGCGGTAATGAAAGCCAGGGTTACCGAATCAGAAGGTGGCTCGGATGTTCAGATTAAAGTTGTTATCTTTTATTTCAAGGTTAAATAACACGCTTTATTGATAAGGATTATTTCATGGACTACGCGCAAACCCTGGATTACCTCTATGCTAAACTGCCTATGTTTACCCGCGTAGGCGCGGTAGCTTACAAAAACGATTTGCACAACACCGTAGCGATGTGTGAAAAGCTCGGAAATCCGCAAGATAAGTTCAAAAGTATCCATATCGGCGGAACAAACGGAAAGGGCTCCACCTCACACATGCTTGCCGCTGTCTTTCAGCAGGCCGGATATAAAACCGGCCTATACACCTCTCCGCATCTAAAGGATTTCAGGGAACGCATCAGGATCAACGGAGAAATGGTCCCTCAGGATTTCGTAATCGATTTTGTAGCCCAACAAGCAGAGACCATTGAGGAACTGAGCCCGTCGTTTTTTGAAGTAACAGTAGCAATGGCCTTTTCCTATTTTGCGCAGGAGCAGGTCGACATTGCCATTATAGAAGTTGGGCTGGGCGGACGCCTGGATTCTACCAACATCATCAGTCCTTTGCTCTCCATAATCACGAATATCAGCCTGGATCATACCAACTTGCTTGGAAATACCATTGCTGAAATAGCCGGTGAAAAAGCCGGGATCATTAAACCGGGAACCCCAGTGGTAATTGGAGAAAGGCAAACACAGTCAGATCAGGTATTTATCAATAAAGCATTAGAAACCGGCAGCCCGATCTATTTTGCAGATGAACAACTAAAGCTGCATGAGGTTAGAAAAGCGCATGATTTGCTGACCTTATCTGTAGCTGACAGCGAGGGGCACAATTTGTATAACGATTTGCGACTTGACCTAACCGGCTTTTATCAGCTGAAAAACGTGCTCGCCGTGATCCAGTCTCTGCAGGTTTTAAAAGACTCAGATTATACCATTACCGAGGCTTCCCTTTATGCTGCACTGAAACAAGTGAAAGCATTAACAGGTTTACAGGGCAGATGGCAAACGCTTGGAACATCCCCCCTGATCGTTTGTGATACAGGTCATAATATCGCAGGCATCGAAGAAGTGATGCGAAACATCAGCGACACACCTTATCAGCAACTGCATATGGTTATTGGCATGGTTAAAGATAAGGATATCAGTGGCGTGCTTCAGTTATTACCTGCTGATGCGACTTATTACTTCTGTCAGCCCAACCTGGAGCGGGCACTTCCAGCGACTGAGCTGGCTGAGCTGGCAGCCCAGTATCAATTAAAGGGTAAATCCTTTAGCAGCGTGTCAGATGCGCTGGATTTTGCCAAGACCCAGGCGAACGCTGATGACCTGATTTTTGTAGGCGGTAGTACCTTTGTGGTTGCTGAAGTGCTATAAAATATTTACACAATAGTAATTCAAACTTATTCCTGAATAAAGTACCTTTAAAATTCATAACACAGCACAATGAAGAAAGTATACTTGTTATTTTCCGCGCTCCTTTTTGTTTGCGGCGCCTCCGTAGCACAGACAAAGGCTCCCAAAACTTTGCTTAAAGAAACGTCTACTGCACAGTTGAGCAGGCCAAAACTTGTAGTAGGATTGGTTGTGGACCAGATGAGGTGGGATTATTTATACCGTTATTACAACAGGTACTCCAATGGTGGTTTCAAACGCCTGGTTAACCAGGGTTTTTCTGCTGAAAACACGTTTATACCCTATACGCCAACCTATACCGCTTGCGGCCATTCCAGCATTTATACAGGATCTGTTCCTGCAATCAACGGCATCATCGGCAATGATTGGTACGACCCCCAGTTGAAGCGCAATGTATATTGTGCCGAAGATACTACCGTAAAGACGGTAGGAAGTGACACCAGGGCGGGCCTGATGTCGCCTAAGAATATGCTGGTTACAACCATTACAGATGAACTTAGACTGGCCACCAATTTTAAAAGTAAAGTGATCGGCATCTCCCTGAAGGACCGGGGATCCATCCTTCCGGCGGGCCATTCGGCCAATGCCGCTTATTGGTATGATGGGCAAACAGGTGACTGGATTACGAGTACGCATTATATGACTCAACTTCCTGCATGGGTAGCGGGGTACAACAAGCTTAAAATGGCGAATAAATACTATGAGAACAATTGGAATACTTTATATCCCATCGCCTCTTATACGCAAAGTACGCCTGATAATGAGCCATATGAAGGCAAAGCAAAGGGTGAACAGACGCCTACTTTTCCACATCCGACTAAATTGTATATCGACAAGAATTATGACATGATCAAAAGTCTGCCGTATGGAAATACAATGACTTTAGAGCTTGCTAAACTGGCCGTCCAGGCAGAGAATCTTGGTCAGAACGGAACAACAGACTTTCTTGCAGTGAGCTGCTCTTCAACGGATTATGTTGGTCACCAGTATGGAGCAAATTCGATTGAGGCTGAAGACACTTATTTGAGACTGGATAAAGATCTGGAAGCCTTTTTCAATTTCCTTGACGCCAAACTTGGTAAGGGAAACTACCTCTTTTTTCTTTCGGCAGATCATGGTGTAGCACATGTACCAGGCTTTATGAAAGAAAATAAAATGCCAGGCGGATTGTTTAGTGATTCGCAGGTGATCAAGAGCTTAAATACAACCATAGAAGAAGAGTTTAAAGTTAAAAAAGCAATCATTACTTCTACAAACAGTCAATTTTATTTTGATCACAGTGCGATTAAAGCAGCAAAAGCAGATTTTGAAGCAATTAAGACACTGGCCATTGAAACTTTGAGAAAACAAGATGCGGTAGCGGACGCTGTAGATCTTAGCAAATTGAGTTCAGCTACTTTGCCTGAAGCCATTAAAAAAGCGGTTACCTATGGCTATAACGCCAAAAGAAGCGGTGATATTTATTACATCCTTAAATCAGGTTACTTTGGCGGGGGCAGTACCGGCACTACGCACGGAGCATGGTATCCATATGACTCCCACATTCCCTGTGTGTTCATGGGCTGGAATGTAAAACCAGGTAAGACAAACAAGACACATTATATGACCGACATTGCGGCCACCCTTGCCGCAATGCTGCATATACAGATGCCAAGTGGTTGTGTTGGTGAGCCAATTACGGAATTGACACATCAATAAACCATCTACTTTGCGTTATGCAAAAGGCCGTTATGGAACATAGACCATAACGGCCTTTTTTAGTTAACTTTGTTCATCTAACTAATTAAACCATGGAACAAACTGAAGTTTACAAGCCAAAACACAAGATACGTTTTGTTACTGCCACTGCTTTATTTGACGGACATGACGCGACCATCAATATCATGCGCAGAATTCTTCAGTCTTCCGGGGCGGAAGTCGTCCACCTGGGGCACAACCGTTCTGTAGATGAGGTGGTAAATTGTGCCATCCAGGAGGATGTACAGGGCATTGCACTCACCTCCTATCAGGGAGGGCATCTCGAATATTTCAAGTATATGCGTGATCTGCTTAATGAACGTGGGGCTTCTCATATTAAAATATTCGGCGGTGGCGGCGGGGTTATTCTACCTTCCGAGATAACTGAGTTACAGGAATATGGTATTTCACGAATTTATTCTCCTGATGATGGCAGGAAGATGGGACTGCAGGGCATGATTAACGACATGCTCCAGCAAACCGATTTCATTACCGCTGATAAGCTGGATAAGGAATTAAACACCATTCCGCAAAAAAATATAAAAGACATTGCTTCTGCAATTACCGTAGCCGAAAACTTTCCGGAGACAGGACAGGATTTCGTCAGTAAATTAAAAAAGCTGGTACCTCAAAAACAGACGCCTGTAATTGGAATCACAGGAACTGGCGGCTCCGGTAAGTCTTCTTTGGTTGACGAACTGGTCAGGCGGTTTCTAATGGGGATTAATGATAAATCCATGGCCATTATATCAGTTGATCCTTCCAAAAGGAAAACTGGTGGTGCGTTGTTGGGCGATAGAATCCGCATGAATGCCATCAATAATCCCAGGATTTATATGCGGTCACTGGCAACCAGACAGGCCAATCTCGCACTTTCCAGAAATGTGCAGGAGAGCATTGACATTTGTAAGGCAGCCGGTTACGACCTGATCATCGTCGAAACGTCTGGTATCGGACAGTCGGATACTGAAATTACAGAGCACTGCGACGTATCCTTGTACGTGATGACACCGGAATTTGGTGCTGCCACCCAACTGGAAAAAATCGACATGCTTGATTTTGCAGATCTAGTTGCCATCAATAAGTCTGATAAACGTGGTGCCCTTGATGCTTTGAGAGACGTAATCAAACAATATAAAAGAAACCACCATCTTTTTGACACCCTGGATGCGGATATTCCCGTTTTTGCGACAATGGCCTCACAGTTCAATGACCCTGGAATGAATGACCTCTTTATGGCCCTTATAACTAAGATCAAAGAGAAGACTGACGTGGATTTTGAAGTTCAAATAGAACTGGCCGCTGGAAAATCTGAAAAAACTTATATCATACCGCCTGACCGAACTCGTTATCTCGCTGAAATTGTCGAATCCAGTCACATGTATAAAAAATGGGTGGATAAGCAATGTGACATCGCAAGGAAGCTATACCAGTTAGAAGGCGCTATAGAATTGTCTGTGCAACAAGCTCATTTACCTGACTCAGTGTCTGCGATTGCTTCTCTAAAGTACATCTATCAGCAATTAGACGAGCAATTAGATGCGGCATGTAGAAAGCTGCTTCGTTCTTGGCCGGAAATACAAAACAAGTACAGGCAGGAGAGCTTCATTTATCAGGTCCGTGATACGGAAATCAAATTGCCACTTTTTTACGAGTCCCTATCCAAGCTTAAGATCCCCAAAGTATCCCTGCCACGCTATGAAGATTGGGGCGATATTCTTCGCTGGTTACTTACCGAAAATTTACCGGGTGAATTCCCTTACGCAGCAGGCGTATTTCCATTGAAAAGAGAAGGGGAAGATCCTACCCGCATGTTCGCCGGAGAAGGAGGACCAGAAAGAACCAACCGAAGATTTCACTATGTATCACTGGGGCAACCTGCGCACCGCCTGTCTACAGCATTCGATTCTGTGACTTTGTATGGAGAAGATCCACACATTCGTCCTGATATTTACGGTAAAATCGGCAATTCGGGAGTAAGTATTGCTACACTTGATGACGCAAAAAAGCTCTATTCAGGCTTTGACCTTTGCTCAGCAGCTACCTCAGTTTCCATGACCATAAACGGTCCGGCACCCATGCTTCTCGCATTCTTTATGAACGCAGCCATAGATCAGCAATGCGAAAAATACATCCTGGAAAATGGCCTCCAAGACGCCGTACAACGTAAAATAGACGAGATTTACAAATTAAAGAATACCAACAGACCTGTTTACAATGGACCTCTTCCTGAAGGCAATAATGGTTTAGGCTTAATGCTGCTGGGAGTAAGTGGCGATCAGGTATTGCCAACAGAGATTTACTCGGAAATAAGGTCTAAAGCCATGCAAATGGTGCGGGGAACTGTACAGGCAGACATTCTGAAAGAAGATCAGGCTCAAAATACCTGCATTTTTTCCACTGAATTCGCATTGCGGATGATGGGCGATATCCAAAGTTATTTTATTAAAGAAAAAATCCGCAATTTCTATTCCGTATCCATATCCGGCTATCACATTGCAGAGGCCGGCGCAAATCCAATATCTCAGCTTGCATTTACGTTGAGCAATGGTTTTACATTTGTGGAATACTACCTGAGCAGGGGAATGAACATAGACGATTTCGCGCCAAACCTCTCCTTTTTCTTTTCAAACGGAACTGATCCGGAGTATGCAGTGATCGGAAGGGTCGCCAGGAGAATATGGGCAAAAGCCATCAAAAATAAATACAATGGAAATGACCGTTCTCAAAAGCTAAAATATCACATTCAGACTTCAGGTCGATCGTTACATGCCCAGGAAATAGATTTCAATGATATTAGAACTACCCTACAAGCGCTGTACGCGATCTATGACAATTGCAATTCCTTGCATACCAATGCTTACGATGAAGCCATTACCACACCCACTGAAGGATCTGTACGAAGGGCAATGGCAATTCAACTCATTATCAACCGTGAACTTGGCCTTGCGAAAAATGAAAATGCATTGCAGGGTTCATTTATTATAGAAGAATTGACAGATCTGGTAGAAGAGGCTGTTTTAGAGGAATTTAAAAGAATCAACGATAGAGGTGGTGTATTGGGTGCTATGGAGACGATGTACCAACGAGGGAAAATTCAGGAAGAAAGTTTGTACTACGAAACCTTGAAACATTCAGGGGCATACCCGATAATAGGTGTAAATACCTTTTTGAATAAGCAGGGTTCACCTACTGTCGTGCCTGGTGAAATTATAAGAGCAACGGAAGAAGAAAAGCAATACCAAATTTCAGCGCTCAAAAATTTCCAGCAAGGGTATGTTAAAGAATCAGCTAAGTCTTTAGAACAGCTTCAGAGCGTCGCAGTAAATGGCGAAAATATATTTGAAGAACTGATGAAAGCTTCAAAGGTATGTTCATTAGGACAGATTTCTAATGCACTTTATCAGGTAGGCGGACAGTACCGGCGTAATATGTAGTATAAAAGTGCCGGTCAATTCAGCTGGATGATACTAGGAATGAATCCAGCTGAACTTATACTCCATAGTAGGATTCTGCATACGTTCAGCAACCCTTAATAAACGATTTGGTAAAGCCATGATATAGTCCCTTGCTTTCTCTCCTGTCTCATTCAAATCACGCATGCTATCCAGTTTCCATTCTTCAATTAACTGCTGCATGATCTCTACATAGTCAATGGCAGTATAGACACCCAGTCGTTGCGCTGCATCGGTAAAGTGGCCAAAAGTCTGACCAATTTTCATACCCATTTCACGTAAAAAATGGGCTGGCATAACAATCTTCTTTCTCATCATGTCTTCGAAAGCAATCATGGCTTCATTGGGATCTACTTCAAAAATCTTCGCCATAAAATCCTTATAGGCTTTAGCATGACGTGCCTCATCAGAAGCGATAAGCCCGCACATTTTCGACAACAGGACATCTCCATCCTTTTTTGCCAGTGATGCTACCCTTCTGTGAGAAATGTTAGTAGCTAACTCCTGAAAGCTGGTATAAACAAAGTTCCGGTAAGGATCATGTCCTGTTCCGATATCAAAACCATCTGCAATTAAGTATTGTGTGGATATCTCCATTTGACGCATATCCACCCTGCCAGACAAATAAAGGTATTTGTTCAATAAATCACCATGTCTATTCTCCTCTGCAGTCCAGTGACGAACCCACTTCATCCATCCGCCCTGCTCATTTCTTGATATTCCATCAACCATGGATAACCATGATTCATAAGTGGGTAGTGCCTCTTCGGTAATGGTATCGCCAATTAGAACGGCGACAAGGTCATAAGACAGGTCTTTTGCATTTTCCCTTAATAACTTTATATCCTGATAGAATGTCTCACTAGTAGAATCTGGCAAAAAATCAGATGGCTGCCAATTCGTATCGATCGGTTTCAAGTAAGTATCCATCATATCAAGCATGTACCCTTCGATATGCAACATTACTTCCCTTCTCTTTTCTGCGAAAAAACTCATTAGTATATATTTATATTTTAACCCGGTACCAAATATACCAAAATAATTGCACAAATAACTTGATCAGCCCTTAGTTTATTATGCGCGCTCCTTCAAAATAGCCTCATTAGCGAACTATCTAACCAAAGCGCCAATAGATTTATAATAACCCTGGTCGACAATCATCTTATCTTCTATGCGTGCCGATGCCAGTTTTGCGCATTCGTTTAAATTTGCATTTCAATGAGCTTTGATAGGATATAGGGTCTCAAATTTTTGTTACAGGGATGGATGCAGTATACTAACGGGCGGGGCTTTTGTAGGCGTGTTAGCAGTAATCATGTGTGCCGAATGCTAATGTTAGTAACCTGTATAAAAGTACACCGGTATAACCGTAAACCTTTATAAACAAGAAAGCCCTGCAGTTTTCACTACAGGGCTTCTTTAAGA
>JAZKCT010000016.1:0-40132 GCA_040387995.1 Bacteroidota bacterium
AACAACAAGAAAAAAATTAATTAACACAAAACATTCCAACAGCAAAACTGTTTACCGCAGCCCCGCAACCCAAATTCCATTATTTAGCTGCGGAAAACCAAGGCCGCCTAAAACATAAAAATGCCCCTTTTTAAGGGGGCATCTTAAAGAAACGTCAATAAAATTGTGTGAAAAAAAATGAAAATTAACGCTGCAGGGTTTTCAGCACACTCCCATTTAGCACCACTGTAGCAGAATCCCCAAGATTGTAACGCGTTTTTACAATCTTCGCATTGCTTAGAGAAAGCGTACTTCTCCCAGGGACACTGATGTCTGCAAAACCGATCCGGCTGGCAGGATCGATAGACAACGAGGAGCTACCATGGGTTTCGTCGCCGACAACTGCCTTGAACCCCCTCATTTCAACGCCTTTCAATTCCAGAAAAGTAAAATCCGCCATTTGCACAGTCAGAGAGTCGGTTTTCAGGCCGGCAATCACCACCGAACTGGCCTGATAACCCCTGGCAGCAACTGTTGACGAAACGAGAGGCAACAAATTCAGCTTGTTCAACTGGTTCGTAACCACCGTGATCCCCGCTACCACATTACGGTTGGTTGCAGAAGTGTCGCTTACCGACAGCGTAAGTATCCCGTCTTTAAGTGCAATCTGTACCTGATCATGGGAATAGTCAGGCACCCATACGCCTTCTTTCAATCCATGTTCCACAGTAATGTGCATACCCGGAGCTTTGACATTTATTTCACTAACCCTTCCTCCGGTAAAAGTTTGCTCCCTAAACCTGTTTTTATAACCTCCAGTCAGGTAAGCGCTCTTTAATGAAAAATTAAATGCGGTCATCATCCCCAGTGACACAACGGCCACGACAACCAATATTATTGTACTTGTTTTCATATCCTATATATATACTATTATACCAATACCCTATCGGGCTTATTTATTATCCCGGTAATGATCTGCGATAAATCGTTCATACCTGGTGGCGATCTCCTGAATACTGATATTTAGCAAGTATAGATTCCGGAAAAACTCCGGTAGTGCTTCGCCTAAAAAGCGTTCTTTGCTGTACGCTTTGATCTTCTCACCCGCATCCGGTTCAATAAAAAACCCAATCCCGCGTTTGTTGGCAATAACTCCCTTGCTTTGCAAAAACTCATAAGATCTGACCACGGTATTCGGATTCACCTGCAATTCTACCGCAAGTTCCCTCACCGAAGGGATTTTCTGATCAGCAGGCCATTTGCCCAACGTAATATTCTCAGCAGCATAGGCTGCGATCTGCAGGTAAATTGCTTCATTTTCTCTAAACTCCATATCAGACCTCCTTTTCTTTCAGTTTAAAATAGGCAGCCGTCCAAATGGCCAGTACAAGGCCATACAGCACATAGTTTATCGCATTTTGCGTTGAACTGCCGACCTCGACACTGTAGTCAACTTTATTTTCAGAAATCATTACATCACTAAACGGAGGCGCCTTTACCACTTCAAAGCCAAAGACCAGGTCGGCGATGGGCTTGTTTAGTAGCGTAAAGACCAGGCCGACCACAAATAAAGCCAGTACAGTCTTCACAAAATGATTTTTATTGAAGAAAATGGCACCAAAAAAACTAATGCTATGCAAAAAAGCATACGCAAAAAATATCCGCCAAAAATCATAGCCAGGCGCAAAAAAGTTCAGCAATTCTATCTGGCCTTTGTTATACCCCTTATATACTGTCAATAGTGAGTAATCAATGGTATAAAAGGCAATTAAAAAGACCATCTGGAAAATCACAAAAGAAAAGATCCAGGCCACCAGGTATTTTTCCAGGTTAGAAGCCGGAAGTGTCAATAAAGGAATAGAGCGTTTTCTGTCCCCATAATCGGCAAACACGACACTGGTAAAAATCAGTCCGCAAAATAGATAAGGGACGGTAAAGATCGCAAACTGAAATTTAGGCGGTACGTCCCCGTTGGATACATAAAATATAAACCCACCAATGATGGCCATTAATCCTGTCAGCACAGCTGCAGACATCAAATAACTTTTATAATGCTCTGCTGTATGCTTGCCCATGAGCATGCCAAATCGTTTTAAAATGAATATATTGTTCATAAAACTTATTTCAAATGTGATATAACTGATAAATTATCGCTGACTATGGCATTGAACAACAGCTCCATATCCACTTTAGTGTAGGTACCTTCTGCATTCCGGCTGATGGTGTTTACCCCGATGCTATTGGGTTCCTGATACAAAACAGCTTCCTGATCTGCTTTTGAAGCAGCTGTAAACTGAACCCGCTCAGCAATTTGCTCAAGACTGCTGTTCAGCACAATTTCCCGGTTGTGCAGCACCAGCAACGTATCGATCAGACTGTCGAGGTCACGTACTTGGTGCGTAGAAATAATGATGCAGCGCTCATCAGTAAGTACAGAAGCAATTATTTTACGAAACTGGATCTTTGAAGGAATGTCCAGTCCGTTTGTCGGCTCATCCATAATCAACAAGCTGGTATTGGTTGCCAGTCCAAATGCGATCAGCACTTTCTTCTGTTGCCCAAACGAAACTTTATTGAGCACAGCCTGTGCTGGCACATCAAATTCTGAAAGAATGCGATGGTACAAAGACAGGTCAAATTTCGGATAAAAATGCATGGTGCTTCTGGCGTAATTTTCAGCCGAAATACTTGGAAGGTGCATTTCCTCCGGAATAAAAAACAGTTCCTGAAGAAAAGAGGGCAGGCGTCGGGCCGATGTTAAACCATTGACCCGGCATGTCCCAGCTTTAGGAAAGACCAATCCGGCCAGGTTTTTCAGCAAAGTAGATTTTCCAGCACCGTTTTTTCCCAAAAGCCCATAAATGTGCCCTCTGGAAAGATGCAGGTTCAGGTTTTCAAAAAGCTGGTGCTTTTTGTCGTAACCAAAAGAAAGATTTGAGATGTCAACCATATCATCTATTTTAGTGTACTAGTTAATTAGTACACTACAAATGTAATCAGAGTTTTAACAATTTCAAATCTTATTCGTAAAATTGATCATTTCAATCCCAAGTCGATTCGAATCCTACTTCTATCGGTCTGGTCTCTATCTCCGTTTGATCTCCATTTAATATGACTGCACCATGAGTGCACCATGAGTCCACGGTGAGTGCACCTTTTTACTGCAAAAAGGTGCACTCACTACGTATCCATTCCCTACTCACCATGTATTCAATAACAATGAAGAAGCCCTGGAGATAGAAAGCGTATTAGCCATATACAAGACTGACAATCGAAAACACCAGATCCGGCATGTGTTAAAATATGTTAACAGCTTGCGTCTGCCAAGGTCTTTACATAGCTTAGCGTCCTGTTATTTTTAATTGACAGAATCGTATTATTACCTTATCTTTGCAGAATGTTTAAAATTAAACACGCCTTATTATTAAGTTTCACGGTCATAGCACTAACAATAGCCGGTTGTAAAAGCCAGTTTGAAAAAGTCAGACTGAGCAATGATGTGCTAAAAAAATACCAGGAAGCTTTGAGGTTGTACAATAAAAAAAGTTACGCCAAAGCATTGATTTTGTTCGAAGATCTGTCCCAAAAATACAGGGGACGTACTGAAGCTGAAGAATTAAATTACTATTATGCTTTAACGCTTTATAAAATAAGAGACTACACAACGGCTCGATACCAGTTTAAAAATTTTGCAGACACCTACCCTACCAGCAAATATGCGGAAGAATGCAGGTATATGGGTGCGTATTGCTATTACCTTGAATCACCGAAGCCCAGTCTGGATCAGGAAAATACGGTCAAGGCAATTGACGCCCTGCAGCTTTTCATCAACTTCTATCCAAAGAGCGAACGTGCTGCTGAAGCGACCAAATACATTGGTATCCTGCGTGCCAAATTGGAAGACAAAGCCTATGCAAATGCCAAAATGTATTATGAAATAGGTGGCATGGGCGGTGCGGCAACCAATTATCGGGCAGCTGTAATTGCTTTAAAAAACGCGCAGATTGATTTTCCAGACATCAAATATGCCGAGGAAATGGATTTACTGATTATCAAATCACAAATGGCGTACGCTCAAAATAGTATTGAAGAACGTCAGGAAGACCGCTTTACTGAGGCAGTAACCTATGCGGATGAGTTTGCGGAGTCGCATCCGGAAAGTAAAATGCTGGAACAAGCTAAAGAACTGAAAAAAGAAAGTACACTTGCCATCGAAAATGCAAAGAAAGTGCTGGCACTGAGAGCTGCCGATTACGAAAAATATAAAGCTCAGCTGGAAAAAGATTCCAAAAGAGATTCTACAACAATAAAAACACCGATCAAATGATAAATACGACTAAACCAGCTATACCGAACACAACGGTTACCAGAAACGTAAATGATCTGGATCAGAAAACTGAAAACATTTATGAGTCTTTGGTGATCATTTCTAAAAGGGCCAATCAGATTTCAAATAACATGAAAGAAGAACTTCATGGCAAACTGGCTGAGTTCGCTTCGTCAAATGACAATCTGGAAGAGATTTTTGAAAACAGAGAACAAATCGAAATCAGCAAGCATTACGAGCGTTTGCCAAAACCTTCATTGATCGCAATTGATGAATTCCTGAACGATAAAATTTACTATAGAAATCCTGCTAAAGAGCAACAATAATACCACGCATAGTTATTAAATTGCAGCTCTGCATTAATAAACCATGCTAAAAGATAAAAACATCATTCTAGGCGTTTGCGGCAGCATAGCAGCTTATAAATCTGCCATTTTGGTTAGATTGCTGGTTAAAGCTGGTGCAAACGTCAAAGTAATTCTTACCGCTGATGCGGCTAACTTCATCACGCCACTTACGCTCGCTACCCTTTCTAAAAATCCTGTTTATACCCAATATTTCGAAGCCGAAACCGGCGTTTGGAGTAATCATGTTGAGCTTGGCCTTTGGGCCGATTACATGGTCATCGCGCCACTCAGCGCCAATACACTGGCTAAAATGGCCAATGGGCTATGCGATAACCTGCTCAGTGCGGTATATCTGTCGGCCAAATGCCCGGTATTCGTGGCACCGGCTATGGATTTGGATATGTGGAAACACGAAAGTACACAACAAAACATCCAGCAGATTACCAGTTATGGAAACACAGTGATCCAACCCAATAGCGGGGAACTGGCAAGTGGACTGTTTGGCCAGGGCAGAATGTCGGAGCCAGAGGAAATCATCAATTTTATTGAAACTCTAATCAAAGCAGGACTGCCTTTGTTGGGGAAAAAGGTAATGGTAACTGCGGGACCTACATACGAGGCTATTGATCCCGTACGATTTATCGGCAACCATTCCTCGGGAAAGATGGGATTTGCGATTGCAGATCAATTTGCAAGGCTGGGTGCCGAGGTTGTACTCATAGCAGGGCCTACGGCGCAAAAAAGCAAAGAAACGGTCAGAAGAATCGACGTGCAGACTGCGGCTCAAATGCTGGAGGCTTGTACAAATGAATTTGACAATACGGACATTATGGTGATGAATGCGGCGGTTGCCGACTATACACCTACCCGCGTTGCTGATCAAAAAATTAAAAAGACAGATGCAGTTTTTCAGATCGAACTGACCAAAACAACAGATATTCTGGCTACCCTTGGGCAAATGAAAAAAGAAAAGCAGCTTTTAATAGGGTTCGCGCTTGAGACAGAAAATGAAGAAGCACATGCCAGGGGGAAACTCGTACGCAAGAACCTGGATCTCATTGTATTAAACTCCCTGAATGATTCCGGTGCGGGCTTTAAATCAGATACCAATAAAATCACTATCTTTAATAAGGCATTCGAAAAGAAGGTTTTTGATATGAAATCTAAAACCGAGGTGGCTAACGACATCTGTCTGGAAATACTAAAACTGATCTGACCATGAAGCGAATCATACTCATCTTTCTTGTCTTGTTGTTCGTTCAAAGTTATGCCCAGGCTCAAGAACTCAATGCCAGGGTTCAAATCCAGGCCCCTTCTGTTCCCAATATCGATAAGAGAAATATAGAAGTACTGCAAAAGATTGTAACAGAATTCCTGACCAATAACAAGTGGACTACAGAAACCTATGCGCCCCAGGAACGAATTGAATGCAATTTTGTGATCACTATTACGGACTGGGATGGCAGTAATGGTTATAAAGCAGAAGCGCAGTTGCAATCGAGCCGGCCGGTATACGGCTCTGCCTATAACACGACCATATTGAACCTGAGCGACAAAGATTTTGATTTTGGGTATACCGAGGGGCAGTCACTTGATTTCTCAGATCAGAACTTCATTTCCAACCTGAGCTCTTTATTGAGTTTCTATGCCTATACCATTATCGGACTGGACAAAGACAGTTTCAGCCGGTTTGGTGGTACACCGCTATTTAAAAAAGCTCAAAATATCCTGAATAATGCACAAAACAGCGGCACCAAAGGATGGAAAGCATTTGATGGACTGCGCAATAGATATTGGCTGAACGAAAACCTCCTCAACAAAAGCTTTGAAGATCTGAGAAGTTTTATTTATGATTATCACTTTAACGGGCTGGACCGCTTGCAGGAGAATCCGGGCAGAGGCGTAAAGAAGATCATCACTTTGCTGAGCGGCTTGAAACAAATGGACAAACAAAAATTGGGTTCTATCTTTCCAAACTACTATTTTGCAACCAAAGCCGATGAGGTCGCCAGCGTATTTTCTATAACAACAGGAGACCCCTCAGATCGAATTAAAGCATACAATCTTCTGGTAGAAATTGATCCTGCAAACATCAATAAATACGAAATACTCAATAAATCCAGCAGTACCATCCAACAACCGGAAATGCCCGGCGGACAACGTAATTCAAATTCCGGAATACAGTCAAACAACTGATAATCACCGTTCATTCCAACTTTTCTTCCAAGGAAGAATTGGCTAACATTAAAATTTATTAAAATAATTTTGTTTATACGAATACATTCGTACATTTGAATACGAAACAATTCGTATAACAAATTATGGCAGCAGCAAACCTTAAGCCTACTGAAAGTGAACTGGAGATCTTGCAGATACTTTGGGAGAAAGGCAAGTGTACAGTGAGGGATGTTCACGAGATCCTGGAGAAGAATAAAGATGCAGGCTATACCACTACCCTTAAATTGATGCAGATTATGCATGAAAAGGGTCTGGTAGCCCGGGATACCTCAGCAAAGACACACATTTATAGTTCATTAGTAAATCAGGAGCGGACGCAGCAGCAACTGGTGAACAAGATGATCGACAACGTATTTAACGGATCGGCAGCGAGATTGGTGATGCAGGCATTGGGCAACCACACCGCCAGCAGGGATGAGATTGATTCGATAAAAAAATATCTGGATGAATTGAGTAACAAAACAAACCAATAAGCAACAAATAAATATGGAAGCAATTGTAAACAACCTGATTAAAGCCATTGGCTGGAGTATTTTTCATTCTCTTTGGCAAGGTGCTATTATTTATGGCGTACTGATGCTCATTGTAGCGACAATACCCAGTTTAAATGCAAAACACAGACATAATCTGGCCTATACAGCCTTGTGTATGATATTTGCTGGTTTTGCGGTCACCTTTTTTTCTATTTTTAAGTTGCCCCAGGTGGCAGGAACGGCCGTAAGTTTGGTAAACGACATCGCTGCAGGGCAACCAGCAAACTTCCTGCTGACTTTGCCGCAGGAGATCAACAGCAAAACAGAACATCTTTTCCCTTACCTGGTCAGTGTTTATACCATTGGTATTTTGTTTCAGTTGTTTGTTCTAAGCGTAGGCTATCGCAAACTCATCAAAATAAAGCAGGCGGAGCGCAGCCTTGTGGCGCCTGCATGGCAGGCAGCATTTGACCAGTTGAGCGTAGAACTCAACATTCGCAGGAAAGTCAGCTTTTATCTATCGGCCAATGTGAATGTACCCCTCGTGATCGGGTATTTCAAGCCAGTGGTCCTGTTTCCGATAGCACTTGCCTCGCAACTGGACATGGAGCAGGTAGAAGCAATTCTGATTCATGAGCTTTCGCACATCCGCAGAAATGACTACCTGCTGAACCTGATCAAGACTGGCATCGAAACTATTCTATTTTTCAACCCATTCATCTGGCTGAGCGGCAGATACATCAATATCGAACGTGAGCACGCCTGTGATGACCTCGTTCTGAAGTTTACCGGCACACCAATTACGTATGCCCATGCCTTACTGAAACTGGAAATTCTGAAAGAAAAAGCAGTTCCTGCCCTTTCCATGGCGGCAACCGGTGGCAATCAACATTTATATCAACGTATTAAAAGAATAACAGACATGAAAACGAATTACATGAATGCCAAACAGCAGCTGTTCGCCATTACCCTTACGGTAGCAACCGTAATTTCACTGGCTTGGGTAAATCCAGCAAAAACGATTATTAAAAAAGAAAAAACATTAAAGAAAGCCATTGATGCCGGTGGTCAGGCCGTTAAATTCAAGACCTTAACAAACACTACTATAAAAGCAGAAACGATTGTATGCGATCTGCCAAGTGACACGACAAAGAAGAAAAAACGCTTCAAGATCGTGACTGTAGATGCAAAAGGTGAGAAAAAAGAGTATGACTCTGTAAAAGAAATGCCAGATAGCCTGAGACAGGAAGTGATCAATGACACTTTTTTGAACACTTCAGACTTCAAATTTGATTTCAGAATAGATTCTGCTGTAAACAAGAGTATGACCTATATTAATAGTGTGGAATTTAAGAAAACGCTCAACGATGCCAAGATGCAGGCCCGGATTATGGTCAAAAAATTCAATTCACCTGAATGGAAAAAACAACAGGCCGACCTGCAAAAAAACATGGTGGTGATGACGAGGAAATTTCAGTCCATAGACATGAAAAACTTCCAGAAAGATATGAAGAAACATGCTGAGGAGATGAAAAAACATGCTGAAGCAATGAAAAAACAGTTTGACTCACCCGAGTTTAAAAAGCAGATCCAAGACATGAAAAAGTTGCAGGAGTCTCCCGAGTATAAAGAACTTCAGGAAAAGTACGAGAAAGACCTTCAGAAACTTAAGGACGAAAAAGGAATCAAAGGCGATCTGAAATCCATGCATACCTTGCCGGTCAACCGTTTGATGATCAGGTCTGGAAATTTAAGCGACTCTGCTGTCAAAGTGATCAGGATCGAGCGCAGTTAGTTTTTAGTACCAACACACACCGTTTAAATTTAGTTAAGGGCAGGAGTTTTTTCTTCTGCCTTTTTTGTTGGTAAGTTTCAGTGTCCAATGCCTAAGATTTCCTAATTTAGCACTGTAATATGCTACAGAAACTTTCTATTCGTAACTATGCTTTAATAGACAGTGTTGAACTTGAACTGAGTAAAGGTTTGAATATCATCACTGGTGAAACCGGCGCCGGAAAATCCATCATGCTGGGCGCACTTTCTTTGATTTTAGGCCAAAGGGCAGAAACAAAATACTTTTTCAACCAGGAAAAGAAATGCATTATAGAGGGCCAGTTTTTAGTTGAAGGAACTGCTTTACAACTTTTGTTCGAAGAAAATGACATCGATTTTCAAACCGAAACCATCCTCAGGAGAGAAATTTCTACAGATGGAAAATCGAGAGCGTTCATCAACGATACCCCAGTACCTCTTGCTGTCATGAAGCAAATTGGTGAACAACTGATTGACATCCATTCGCAACACGCCACGCTGGAGGTAAATGATCCTGTGTTTCAATTGATGCTGGTGGATACCCTGTCCAGCCATGAGGCTGCTTTGACGCAATATCGTGTCAAATATAAAGCCTACCGGAAAGACCTCCAGCAACTAAAAGATAGCAAGGCCCTCGCAACAGAGGCCCGCAACAGACAAGACTATGAGCAATTCTTGTTTAACGAATTGGAAATGGCTGATCTAAAAGCGGAAGAACAGGAACAGCTGGAAGCAGAACTGGCGGTACTTAACAATTCAGAATCCATCAAAAGGGCATTAGTCCAGTCCTACCAGCTACTAAGCGAACAGGACTCGGCTGTACTTCCTGTATTAAAAGAAGCAACCCAGCAGTTGTCGGGCATTGAAAAGTTTAATTCAGAATATGCCGCATTAAGTGAGCGATTGCGTTCTGTCTCCATAGAAGTTAAAGACATCGCGCTGGAAATATCCTCATTGGAAGAAGGCATTATTTTTAATCCCTCACGAATTGAGGAAATCGGCAGCAGGCTGGATGCGATCTATAGTCTGCAACAAAAACATAAGGTAACCACTATTGCCGGCTTGCTAGAGATAAAGGCCCAGTTATCTGCCAATCTGAATGACCTGATGACCACCGATGAGGAAATCCTACGACTGGAAAGAGACATCGCGCTGGCTCTTACAGATCTGGAAAAACAAGCGGTGATCCTGTCGGCCAACCGCAGCAAGGCGGTTGTAAAAATCGAGCAACTTGTAGCCGGCATCCTGGTCAAGGTAGGCATGCCAAATGCCCGTATAAAAATTCAGCAAAACGAACTGCCAGATCTGAACAAAGACGGTAGAGACAGCATTGCGCTGCTTTTTTCTGCCAACAACGGTCAGCAACCCGCTCCTGTAGCTAAGGTTGCTTCTGGTGGAGAATTGTCCAGGCTGATGCTGGCCATAAAATCAGTAATGGCCAAACATACCGATCTGCCAACACTGATATTTGATGAAATTGATACCGGTATTTCCGGTGAAACTGCGTTGAGAGTAGGGAATGTAATCGGCGATCTGGAGTCAGACATGCAGGTGGTCTGCATCACACACCTTCCACAAATAGCTTCCAAAGGCGATGCCCACTATTTTGTGTATAAAAATGACAGCGCTGAACGTACGACTACTGGTATCAGAAAACTAAAACAGGCAGAGCGGATACAGGTAATTGCAGAAATGCTGAGCGGCAAAAACCCTGGCTCATCTGCGCTTAAAAATGCAGAAGAACTGTTGGGTATCACAGGATAAGCAGATCCTGCCAGCGTGATTTCAGCGCTTTCTGCACGGATATATTTTATATTTTTCTTACTTTCGATAATTAAAGCGAGATAAAACATAACAATATGTACAACTTATTAAAAGGTAAACGCGGCATTATCACCGGTGCCCTGGATCAAAACTCTATCGCCTGGAAAGTAGCCGAGAGAGCACATGAAGAAGGTGCAGAATTTGTTTTGACCAATGCACCGATTGCCATGAGAATGGGCGAGATCAATGCCCTGGCAGAAAAAACAAATTCAAAGATCGTACCTGCCGATGCCACCAACATAGAAGAACTGACCAACCTGTTTACCCAATCACAGGAAATACTGGGGGGAAAGATAGATTTTGTACTCCACTCTATTGGCATGAGTGTCAACATCCGCAAAAAGATCCCTTACGCAGAATCCAATTACGATTATTTCATGAAAGGGATTGATGTTTCAGCGATGTCCTTTCATAAAATGCTTGCTGTAGCTAAAAAACTAGACGCCATCAGCGAAGGTGGCAGTGTAGTAGCACTTACGTATATGGCTGCGCAACGCACCTACCCTTTTTATACCGATATGGCAGACATTAAAGCCATGCTGGAGTCTATTGCCCGTAGTTTCGGCTACCATTACGGCTTAGATAAAAAAGTCAGGATCAATACCGTATCCCAGTCACCTACCAAAACCACCGCCGGAACCGGAATTAAGGGCTTTGGCGATTTCTTTGATTATGCAAATGCCGTGGCTCCACTTGGCAATGCCGATGCTGAATCCTGTGCAGACTATTGCATCACCTTGTTCTCAGACCTGACCCGTATGGTCACCATGCAAAACCTCTTCCACGATGGTGGCTATTCATCGACCGGGGTAAGCGACATTGTGATGCAGAAAATGGGATTGGAAGGCTAAAAGCACATCAATCGCTGAGAATAATGTTGAAAAATCATTAGCTAAAATTACTAATATTATTAGTAATTTTAGCTAATGGAATTAGACAACGAACAGCAAAGCAATTATTTCAAAGGAAGGGGAGCGCAGTTTAATCCGCACAACCGCTTTCAAAAAAATGACTACGTAAAAGAGCATGATGAAGGCATAGACGACTGGGAAGAGGAGGACCGCAAAACCTCATTCATATTTGGCAAATCCAAATCAATCGTCAACAAAGTAGAAAGCCCGGACGTGGGCATGGCTTATTCCCTCAATCCATACCAGGGATGTGAGCATGGCTGCACTTACTGCTATGCGAGAAATGCACATGAATACTGGGGCTTTAGTGCTGGACTCGATTTTGAGCGGAAGATCATCGTCAAAACAGATGCTCCCGCCCTGTTTAAGAAATTTCTGGAACGGAAATCCTGGGATGCCTCTACGATTTCTTTATCAGGAAATACAGACTGCTATCAGCCAGCGGAAAGGAAGTTCAGGATTACCCGGCAACTGCTGGAAATTGCTCTCGAATACAGACAGCCCATTGGCATGATTACCAAAAACGCTTTGATCCTCCGTGATATCGATATTCTTTCGGAAATGGCCAAACTGAACCTTTGCATGGTTTATGTATCCATTAACAGCCTCAATGAAAAACTGAGACAAAAAATGGAACCGAGAACCACAACTTCGCGGCAGCGATTGAAGATTGTGGAAGAGCTGAGTAAAGCGGGAATTCCGATGGGCGTTATGGTGGCACCCCTCGTACCTGGATTGAGCGATCATGAAATTCCTGCTATTCTGACAACCATCGCCAGTGCCGGAGCTACGTCAGCAGGCTATACCATTGTAAGGCTCAATGGTGCCATCGGCGGGATTTTTGAAGACTGGTTACGCAAGAATTATCCGGACCGTTTTGAAAAAGTCTGGCATATGATCCAGTCATGCCATGGCGGAAGCGTCAACGACAGCAGGTTTGGGGAGCGAATGAGAGGAGATGGCCATATTGCACAAATGATCAGGGACAATTTCAAACTGCATTGCCGGCTTAATCATTTAAATGAAAAAAGAACAGAGCTGGACTCGAGTCTTTTTAAAGTACCTCAGGCCCAGCTCCGTTTATTTTAAGATGTTGTCATCCCGAGACTAAAGCTCGTGCTATAGCCTTAAGAAAGAAAGTTGTCAGATTCTCTATAGGCCTGGATCACACGCAACTCTCCCTCTTTACCTTTACCAGAATTGCCATGCTCCATACCCATTACACCTTTATATCCTTTGGCATGAATGTGCTTAAATAGGTTTTTATAGTTGATTTCGCCTGTGGTAGGCTCATTCCTTCCAGGATTATCGCCGATCTGGATATAAGCGATCTCATCCCAGCAACGGTCCATGTTAACGATTAGTTGTCCTTCGGTCTTCTGCATGTGGTAAATGTCGTACAAGATTTTGCAGGAAGGGCTTTTTACCGCTTTGCATACCGCATAAGTTTCATGGGTCTGCTGCAAAAACAGGTCAGGCGTATCACTAAGTGTCTCCAGAACCATCACCAGTCCATGCGGTTCAAAAATCTCCGCGCCTGCACGCATTGCATCAATGACATTAGCAAACTGATTGCCGTAAGGCAAATGACGCTCATAGAAGCCGGGAACAACAGTGAGCCACTTCGCATTACAACGTTTTGCCGCCTCAACCGAACGCTTGCAAGTCTCTACAAATTTATCCTTGAATTCTTTTTTTCCGGTGGTCAGGGAAATTTTCCAGTTATCTCCGCCATCTACAACGAAAACACCCATCCTCATTCCCAGTTTAGCCAGCAAATCGCCAATCTTGGTCTGTTCTTCTGTAGAACGTCCCAGGTAGCCATTGTCCTCTATAGAGCGAAAACCCTGGTCGTACATATACTGGATTTGGTCAAGAAAACCCTTCCCCGCGTGGTTTTCAAACATGCCCTGGTGTGGGGCATAGTCCAGATTAAAGGTTTTTCCGGCCATGGACGAAGCGCGGCCATTAGCAGTAATACCTGCTACAGCACTGGCAGAAGAGCCCAAAGCAAGTGCGCCTGTAGCTACCAAACTGTTTCTTAAAAATTCTGTTCTGTTCATATTGGTATAAGTTGGTTTCTGGTTTAGGATGATCCTTAATTGATCATCAGTTTTTTAAATCCGCTGGTCAGCGTATCAGCTACAGTTCCATCTATACGGTGGTAAATGATATAGGCTTCCATTCCTTTTTTGGACTTGACAAAAGCCAATGCTTCTTTAATATCCATCGCCATGACTGCGTTATCATAGCCGTCAGCAGTGATCGCATCCTTTGCATAGATGGTGACACTGATCAAGGCATTGTCCAGTGGGTATCCGGTTTTTGGATCTATCAAGTGTGCTATTTTTCCCTTTCCGCGCTGCAGAAACTTTCTATAATTACCACTGGTAGTAATTGCTCCATTGTTTAGTGCAACAATATGCCGGATTGATGGTTCTGTATGCGCTGAATCGGCAGGGCCTTCAATGCCAATTTTTAATGGAGTTCCATCAGGCTTGGGTCCTTTCATTCTTAGTTCACCGCCAATCTCGACGACAAAAGCTTTGATGCCTTTTTGTTTCAGGTAATCGGCCACCACATCCACACTATACCCTTGAGCTATTCCATTAAGATCAACCTGTATGCAGGGCTTCTTCTTTTGCAGGAAACCAGCCTTCAATGTCAGTTTATCCATCCCCACACACTGCAGGATGTTTTTCACCTTTGCACTGTCCGGATATTCCTCAACTGGTCTGACACCAAAGCCCCAGGCCTGGACCAGCGGCTTTACCGTAGGGTCAAATTTTCCTCCTGTTTGCCGGTAGATCTCAAAAGACTTTTTCATCACCTTGAGAAAGTGTGGATCCAATTGAATTCCATTTTCTGATGCATTAAACTGATTGATCAACGAGTAAGACTTGTATAAAGACATCGAAGAATCAATTGCAGCCAATATGTTGTCTACAGCCCTCTTGGTCACAATACTGTCCTCCGCGAAATACTTAATAGAATAATCAGTCCCCTGCGCGTAGCCATGAATGGCAAACTGCCGCTGGTCTTTCTTGTTTAGATTAAGAAAGACCAGCAACAGTAAGACCAAGGCGGTTATATAGGAAAAATTAAACATTACCCGAAGTAACGTTTAGATCACTTTTGTTTTTCCGGGTGTAGGTATAGGGTATAATCCATTTCCATCCGGCAATAATTTAGGTTTGGCATCCCAAGCCAGTTTATCAGGGAATAAGCTATTATCTGCATTCAATGCCTCTTTCCAGGTAATAGTCTTTCCAGAATACGTGGCGTAGCGGCCCATAATAGCCGTTAAGCAACTTTTGGCAACACGTTCTGCATCCTCATATTTAAATATACCTTTAGAAACCGCTTCGAATAATTCCTCATGCTCAACTTCATACGGGTTTCTGTTTGTTTTAGAGCTATAGTTGTACAATACATTACCCTTCGTATCCCAGATCTTGGCTTCATTGCCCGCAGATAGGTAAATACGTCCCTTTGTGCCCTGGAAACTCTCGTCAACACGGTTGTCAATTCCTTCAAAATGACGGCACTGGCTATGGATTACTGCGCCATCTTCATAAGTCATTTCAACCGAGTGGTTGTCATAGATCTCCCCATAATCCTTACCAGTTCTCCAGGCACGGCTACCAGTTCCCTGCATCGAGACCGGATAGGCATTTTTCACCCAGTTCGCAATGTCAATATTGTGTACGTGTTGCTCCACAATATGATCGCCACAAAGCCAGTTGAAATAATACCAGTTGCGCATTTGATATTCCATTTCTGTCTGGTTGGTCTCACGTGGCTTCACCCATACCCCACCACTGTTCCAGTATACCTGTCCGCCTGTAATGTCGCCCAACATACCGTCATTAATGCGTTTCAGTGCTTCCCGGTAGTTAGTCTGGTACCTGCGCTGCAAGCCTACTACTACGTTTAGCTTTTTTTTCTTGGCCACCTCGGCCATTTCCAGCACTTTACGTACGCCTGGAGAATCAACCGCTACTGGTTTCTCCATAAACACATGTTTATTCTGATTAATAGCCTCTTCAAAATGACTTGGTCTGAAGCCCGGAGGCGTAGCCAGCAAAACGACATCTGCCAGTGCAATCGCCTTTTTATAGGCATCAAAGCCAACAAACCTGCGCTCTTTCGGCACGTCCATCTTAGCGGCAAACTTTTCAGAAAGCTCTTTATAGGCACCTTCTAATCTATCGCTGAAAGCATCAGCCATCGCGACCAGTTTGAGGTTATACTTCGTACCCAGGGCCTGGAAAGCGGCGCCTGTTCCACGTCCTCCACAGCCGATCAGGGCAATTTTAATTGTGTCGTCGACAGAAGAGTGAGCACCGCCATTGGCAAATGCTACTCCGTTCATCATAACACCTCCGGCTACCAGTGCCGATGTTTTCAGGAATTCCCGGCGTTGGTCACGCAATTCTTCATTGTTCATTGTAATTCAGGTTTATATATGGTTCTTGGTTGTGTGAATTTACTTAATAATCTTTAATAGGTGCTTTATTATAATAAGCATCTATCTCCTCTTTTGATGGCGGATTGACCGGTCTCACCAGACGCATGCCGACAAATGGGGCTTCCGGAAACCACCAATTCGACTTAGGAATCTGTGGGTCGAGCTGTTTCCAGCTCTTATCTGAAGGTAGTCTGGAAGCCGAACGCGCATCTTTGGCTTCATCATTATATGCGCCCCCCCTAACGGCATTAGGGTATAATTTCTCTGGTTTGGAAAGTGGATTTGTTGCCTTGGAGCCAGCTACAGTTGCATAGAATTCAGCATCATACTGATCGTAAGTCCATTCAGCTACATTACCATACATGTCAAAAAGCCCCCACTGGTTGGGCTTTTTCTGACCAGAAACATGCGTCTTATTGTCACTATTTGCGGAATACCAGGCGTAGTCACCCAATTTAGAAGCGTCGTCACCAAACGCATATTCAGTGGTACTACCTGCTCTGCAAGCATACTCCCATTCAGCCTCCGTTGGTAAGCGGTAAAAAAAACCAGTTCTGGCATACAGCCATTTACAATATTGTATCGCATTATAATGGGTCATCGCCAAAGCAGGTTGTCCTTCCTTACCCATTTTAAAAGTCATATCCAGATAAGGCTTCGTTGGTCTTGTCACCGCATCCACAGTCGCAGATATTGGGGATGAACTGTGAGATGCCTCATAATCTTTATACAAAAATGGTTCATAGATATCCCATGTGACCTCATAGGTTCCGATATAAAAAGGATCAATCTTCACCTTATGGACCGGCTGCTCATCTGGATTACCTTTTTTGCTCCCCATGGTAAATTCTCCACCGGGAATAGCGACCATATCGAATGAAAGCTTCGTGCCGTCAAGGTTTTGCCTGTAAGATTCCGGCTTTTTTTGACTGTAAACAGTTTGAAAACACAACAACGCCAGCGGGACCAGCAGGGATATTTTTTTATTCATTTGGTGCTATTTGGTACAACAATATTTAACCTAACCTATTCGAATCCCTAAAATAGAGTCAATTATCGACAAACCAAAATCTGTGCACTGCTAAATTTGAAAAAGGTGTAATTTAAACACTAAGTACCAGCATATTTAGCCAAGACCCAGCAGCCCCCATATAAAAAAAGTCCCTCAATTTTCATCAAGGGACTTATAACTAACAGGATCAAAGCTACTCAACTGATCCTTCTTCTTTTTTCTTTTTCTTTCCAGGACTTCTGTTCTCCACCACGATTTTGTCATTTTCCTTATCGTAGTCAATCTCCAGTGTATCTCCATCATGGATATCGCCCTTCAGAATTTCCTCTGCAATTGGATCCTCAAGGTATTTCTGGATCGCACGTTTAAGCGGCCTCGCTCCGAAGTTAGGATCAAAGCCTTTTTCAGCAATGAAATCTTTTGCGTTTTCAGTCAACTTCACCTCATAACCCAGGTTATGCACACGTCCGAACAACGACTTCAGTTCGATATCAATAATTTTAAAGATATCTTCTTTACCCAATGAATTGAAAACCACTACATCATCCACCCTGTTTAAAAACTCAGGAGCAAAAGCACGTTTCAAAGCACTTTCTATGACCCCTCTAGAATGTGTATCTACCTGGTTCACTTTAGCTGAAGTAGAGAAACCGACACCTTGTCCGAAATCTTTTAACTGGCGAGCGCCAATATTAGAAGTCATGATGATAATCGTGTTCCTAAAATCAACTTTACGTCCTAGACTGTCTGTCAACTGACCTTCGTCCAATACCTGAAGTAAGATGTTAAATACATCCGGATGGGCTTTTTCAATCTCGTCCAGCAAAATCACCGCGTAAGGCTTACGTCTCACTTTTTCAGTCAGCTGTCCACCTTCCTCATAACCTACATATCCCGGAGGTGCACCTACCAAACGTGATACGGCAAATTTCTCCATGTATTCACTCATGTCGATTTGAATCAGCGAATCATCGCTGTCAAACATAAAGCGGGCAAGTTCTTTCGCAAGTTCAGTTTTTCCAACTCCAGTAGGACCCAGGAATATAAATGAACCTATTGGTTTTTTTGGATCTTTCAATCCCGCCCTAGTACGTTGAATGGCTTTAGTCAGCTTCTTAATCGCATCATCCTGACCAATGATCTTCTCGGCAACCGTCTCATACATATTCAGCAGTTTCACGCTGTCTGTCTGTCCTACACGCTGCAATGGAATACCAGTCATCATCGATACCACCTCGGCTACGTTATCTTCTGTTACGGTGTAACGCTTAGTCTTGGTATCACTTTCCCATTCTGCTTTGGCACGGTCAAGTTCCTCCAACAGATTTTTCTCTGTATCTCTAAGTTTTGCCGCCTCTTCGTATTTCTGGCTTTTTACCACTTTATTTTTCTCCAGCTTGATCTCTTCAATCTTGCTTTCGATATCAATGATATTCTGAGGTACATGAATATTGGTCAGGTGTACCCTTGAACCCGCCTCGTCCAAAGCATCGATGGCTTTGTCCGGCAGGAACCTATCGGTAATGTACCTTGCAGTCAAAGCCACACAGGCATTGATCGCTTCATCGGTATAAGTCACACCGTGATGGTCCTCGTACTTTTCTTTAATGCGATTTAATATTTCAATCGTCTCATCAGGCGTTGCCGGTTCGATCATTACTTTCTGAAAACGACGGTCTAAAGCACCATCCTTCTCAATGTACTGACGGTATTCATCCAGCGTTGTTGCACCAATACATTGTATCTCTCCCCTGGCCAGAGCTGGTTTGAACATATTGGATGCGTCCAGGGAACCTGAAGCACCACCTGCACCAACAATGGTATGGATCTCATCGATAAACAGGATCACATCAGTAGATTTTTCCAGCTCATTCATTACCGCTTTCATACGCTCTTCAAACTGACCGCGATATTTGGTACCTGCTACCAAAGAAGCAAGATCCAGAGTAACCACGCGTTTGTTGAACAATACCCTCGACACCTGGCGTTTTACAATACGTAGTGCCAGACCTTCTGCGATGGCAGATTTACCAACACCAGGCTCACCAATTAGAATTGGGTTGTTCTTTTTACGGCGTGACAGAATTTGAGAAACACGCTCAATCTCTTTTTCACGGCCTACAATTGGATCCAGCCTGCCTTCTTCAGCTGCCTTGGTTAAATCCCTGCCAAAATTGTCCAGTACCGGAGTTTTAGACTTAATGTCTGAAACCTTTTTTGGACTGCTGAAGCTTTCTTCCTCACGGTAATCATCATCACCGCCGGTAGAAGCACTATTCTGAATGTCGTCTCTGAAACCGTTTTTGTTCACCTCAACCTCTTGTTTGAAAATTTCGTAGTTTACACTATACTGCAGTAAGATCTGGGATGCGATGTTATCGTCGTCGCGCAGAATAGAAAGCAACAAATGTTCAGTTCCGATCAAGTCGCTCTTGAATATTTTAGCCTCAAGATAAGTGATCTTTAAAACCTTTTCTGCCTGCTTCGTCAACGGGATATTACCAAGATTTACAGTAACACTTGATGTACCCCTTACCGAGTCTTCAATTGAGCGGCGGAGTTTGGACGTATCCACCCCTAAAGACTTCAATATCTTAATGGCCATGCCATCGCCTTCGCGAATAAGACCCAGCAAAAGATGTTCTGCGCCTATATAATCGTGACCTAATCTCAGGGCTTCTTCCCTGCTAAAAGAAATCACGTCTTTTACTTGTGGAGAAAATTTAGCTTCCATATATAACCTTTCTAAATCCGGGATGCCTCTAAACTAAAAAATTTGTTTAATAAAAGCAGCCCTGACTTTTTTATTTTATCAACAATTACGCCATTGGATCTGAATTAGATCTGCAAACTGACGTTATTTCCTAAATGTTTACCAATGCCTGACTGATCTATATCCACCAGACCAATCCTTATCCCGAGAAAGAAATGCGTTTATTACTATTACAAGATAGGTTTTTTTATTGAAACAAGTTAAAAAAAACCGAATGTCACAGAAATATAATGATTATAGCCATTAAAAATGGCTGCCAAATCTGCTTTAAAAGATGCCTAATACTGACATTTTAGCTACTAAAGGAACTGATTTTAACAGGTTCCCAAGACTAACATACTGCCGCAAACTGGCTGATGGCATCTACATATTCTTTTGGGATGTCTTTGCAATTCCTGTTTTCGAGCGGGTGCTGTCCTGAATTGAATTTTTCAATAAAGATGCCTTTTACCGGATCGAATTTAAGGTAGCCAAGATCAAAAAACATTTCCTCCATTTCGCCGGACGTGTCCATAGAATTAAACACAAGCGGCTTAATGTTTAGAGTAGTTTTATTGATGAGCAACCATTGTGATATTTGCTTATTTTTTATCTCAATAACACATAGTGCAGTATTGTCCAGAAAATATCGGCATTCAAAATCGGTCAGCATATTTTGGTTAGGTTTATCCAAAAAAAAGTTAACAATTTTCAGGCCAATAACAATAGCGGGGACCAACTATCGATTTTAATTTCCCTTTCCTATATTTGCAGGTATAAGGGATGTTGAAAATCAGTACAACAACCTGTAAGCAGCCAAATCACATTATGTCAGACGAGAAGATCATTTTTTCAATGGCGGGAGTAAATAAGATTTACCCCCCTCAAAAACAAGTTTTAAAAAACATATATCTATCCTTCTTTTACGGAGCAAAAATCGGTGTGATCGGTCTCAACGGATCTGGAAAGTCGTCGGTTCTGAAGATCATTGCAGGAATTGACAAAGCATTTCAGGGTGAAGTGGTCTTCTCGCCAGGATATACCGTAGGCTACCTTGCCCAGGAGCCTGAATTGGACAACGAAAAGACCGTCAGGGAAATTGTAGAAGAAGGTGTTGCGGAAATTACAGCCATCTTAAAAGAGTACGAAGACGTTAATGAAGCATTTGGTCTGGAGGAAAACTACTCAGATGCGGATAAGATGGATAAATTGATGGCCCGCCAGGGCGAGTTACAAGACAAAATCGATGCAGTGAATGCCTGGGAGCTTGACTCCAAGCTAGAAAGAGCGATGGATGCACTGCGCTGTCCGGATCCTGAAACTAAGATCGGGGTATTGTCAGGTGGTGAGCGCCGTCGTGTTGCGATGTGCCGTTTGTTGCTACAGGAGCCTGATGTTTTATTGCTGGATGAGCCTACGAATCACCTGGATGCGGAGAGCATCGACTGGCTGGAGCAATTCCTGAAAGAATATAAAGGTACAGTTATCGCTGTAACCCACGACAGGTACTTCCTGGACAATGTAGCCGGATGGATCCTGGAATTGGACAGAGGAGAAGGTATTCCATGGAAGGGAAACTATTCTTCATGGCTGGACCAGAAAGCCAAACGCCTGGCGCAGGAGGAGAAAACCGAATCTAAACGTCAGAAGACGCTTGAAAGAGAGTTGGAATGGGTAAGAATGGCGCCAAAAGCCAGACATGCCAAATCCAAGGCCCGTTTGTCCAACTACGATAAACTGGCTTCAGAAGATGGCAAAGAAAGAGAAGACAAATTGGAACTGTTTATTCCTGCAGGGCCCAGACTGGGCAATGTAGTAATTGAAGCCAACAATGTAACGAAAGCTTATGGCGATAAGATCCTGTTCGAGAACCTAAGTTTCTCTCTGCCTCCTGCGGGTATAGTTGGCATTATCGGTCCCAACGGTGCTGGTAAGACTACCCTCTTCAGACTTATTACCGAACAGGAAACGCCAGATACCGGAACTTTCAGAGTAGGCGATACAGTAGCACTAGGTTATGTAGATCAAATGCACAACGACCTGGATCCGGCAAAAACCGTTTACGAAAATATAACAGATGGTCTGGACAACATCCAGCTTGGAAATAAAGCGGTCAACGGCCGTGCCTATGTTTCCAAGTTCAACTTCAACGGGGGTGACCAGCAAAAGAAAGTCGGTGTCTTATCCGGAGGAGAACGCAACCGTGTACACCTGGCCATTACTTTGAAAAAGGGTGCCAACGTACTATTGCTAGATGAGCCGACCAACGACATCGATGTCAACACGCTAAGGGCATTGGAAGAAGCATTAGAAAATTTTGGAGGCTGTGCGGTGGTCATCAGTCACGACCGCTGGTTTCTGGACAGGATCTGTACCCACATCCTCGCCTTTGAAGGCAATTCACAAGTGTACTTTTTTGAAGGTAACTACAGCGATTATGAAGAAAACCGCAAGAAAAGACTGGGTGATGTAACACCACATCGCATCAAATACAAAAAGCTGGTTTAAGCCCAAGCTTGTTACGTTCGCCTAAGCACTTTACCAGGCGACGCAATAAAGGCTGGTGTTGTGAGTCGACATGCAAAGATTTTGCCCTTCAGCAAATGTTTGAGGAGACGAACAATGCCAGCCTTTTTAGATAAAACAGGAACTATTTATATTGGGCCAATACCTTTTCCAATAAGGCTTTTGTTTTTCTGATACCTTCCTCTTCAGAGAAGCCATCCCCCTCCCATTCAATCCCTACAATTCCACTGAATTTGGCATCATGGATGATCTTGAACATCCGGGTATAATCAATATCCGGTTCTTCACCCCGCTCATCAAATTTGAAAGTCTTCGCACTGATCCCTTTCGCAAAAGGTGCAAGATCCTTTACGCCCTGGTAAATATCATATTGCCGGTCAGCACTCACCCTGAAATTACCAAAATCAGGCAAAGTTCCACAATAAGGACTATTTACCCCTTTCATTACGTCGGACAACCATTTTCCGTCAGAAGAATAACCGCCGTGATTTTCTACAATAATATTGATCTTATTCTTTTTCCCGTATTCAGTCAATCTGCCCAGCCCATCAATTACGGCAGTCTTGACATCACTCTCCGAACCTTGTCCCGCAGCGTTTACCCTGATTGTCAGACAACCAAGAGTCTTTGCCGCATCAACCCATTTGTAATGGTTTTCAATAGCCTTTGTTCTTTTTTTCTCGTCCAGATCGCCTAGCTCTCCTTCTCCATCGACCATGATCAGGTGATTTTGAATGCCCTCATTTTTGGTGATGGTCAGTAGCTCCTTTAAATACGCGGCATCCGTTTCCTTTTTGTTGAAGAAAGGGCTCACATACTCAACGATATTAATCCCGAAATCATTCTTGGCCTTCAGCGGGAATTCAAGATTGGTCATTTTCCCACCAAAAAGGGCCTTGTGAAAAGACCACTCGGCCAGGGAGATTTTAAAGAACTCTTTTTTTGCCATGGAAAGCGCGTCAAACGGCAACAAGGTGCTCAGTCCCGTTGCAGCAGCGAGCATTCCTATATCCTTAATAAAATTTCTGCGGTTTTGTGTGTTCATTGTGTCTGCTATATGGTCAGTTTAGTCGGCACCACATGGATACCAAACCTAAGATAATCATCTCACAGCAGACCGCCTAAAAAATACTATTTCCTGTTAAAGAAGTTACGAAAGTACATCATCTGAAAGCCGATCGCGTTCTGCCAGTATTCCCAGGTATGTGCACCGGGCCTTATGGTGAAATCATGAGGAATGTTGTTGTAAAGTAGCTTTTCGTGCAACTGAATGTTGACATTATAAAAGAAATCATCCCTGCCGCAGTCAATGATCAAGGCCAGTTTATTGGGTACCAGCAAATGCACAAGATTAACCACCGTATTCTGTTCCCATCTTTCAGGGTATTTGTCTTCAGCACCCAATCTTTTTGCAATGTCCCAGTTCAAAGGGAACGGCCTGATGTCCACTCCTCCGCTCATACTTCCCGCAGCACCAAAAACATCCTGATGCCTGAACGATAAGTAAAGCGCACCATGACCACCCATACTTAAGCCAGTGATGGCCCTGCCCGACCTGTTCTTGATCGTACTATATTTGGTGTCTATCCAGCCAACAAGCTCTTTGGAGACATAAGTTTCGTACTTCCAGGCGGGATCTTCAGGACTGTCAAAATACCAACTGGTCACATTACCATCCGGACAAACGATGATAGTCTGAAAAGCATCTGCATAGTTCTTAATCGCAGGCACCTTGTTTACCCAGCCAGAGAAATTATCCCCCGCACCGTGCAGCAGATAGACTGTCGGGTAAGTCTTCGTTTCTGAATACCCCTCCGGCAAAACAACAACCGCTTTGATGTCCTTTTTCATGGCAGCGCTATGCGTGGTCACCGTATCAACTTTTGCGGCTATCGCCACCTGACACAAAAACAGTGTCAGCAGGAATGAATATGCGTATTTAAACATGGTTGTTATTTTAGATCCAGGTACATGCTGCGCCAACAAGTGCCGCATCTTCCCACATTTTAGACTGCCTGATCACCACCGATTTATTGGTTATTTTCGCTTTTACCTGGTCAATAAAATGATCCCAGCAACGCGCAATATTTCCACCGATCACCAATACCTGAGGATCTTCATCAGCAATAAAATCATCTAAGAAAGAAGCAAGATTAATAGAAAACTCTTCAAACAATGCCTCCTTGACTGAAGGATCAGCAACTGCCAACAGTTCTTCAACGTGCTTTGCCTCTTTACCGGTCAATTCCTTATACCGCTTCAAAAACCAGCGGGTAGAAATGTATTCCTCAGCCACACTGTCCAAAAAAGGGGTAAACGCCCTGTTGACATCTACTACTTCTCCTTTACAGTTGCTCGTAGAGCCCAGACCGGTTCCAAGTGTGATACCAATGGCGCGGTCGAAATCCGAAGCAGCACCCGATGCCAGTTCACCCCGCAAAAACGCCTCAGCATCATTGATAAACGTGATGTGTTCGCCCGCTATTCCTAAACGTTCAGCCAGGATTTCACGGATGTTCATTTCATAAAGAGAATCGTACTTCTGCATGCCTTTCATCAAGGAAATCCCATTCTTATAATCAAAAGGTCCAGGCATGGCGATACCAATCTTTATGGCTTCCTCGGCCGAGCTGATGATTAATGAAGAAAGTGCGTTAACCCAGGATTGCAGAATAACCTCCGCATCCTCGTCCATTGAGGAGACACGTTCGCGCTTAAGGCTGCTTTCAATAACTTGATATGTGGAACAATCTACATGGGCTGCAGTAATGTGAGAGCCGCCAATGTCTACACCGATAAAGGGTAGTTTAGATGATTTTGTATTCATTTAGTAGTTAAATTTGGTGTTTTGAAAAGTAAAGATTCAATCTACCAAATAAAGACATTTAAACCGTTTTAGCAAAATTTAATTTGAATTTATTTTAAGGCTTTCTGGTGCCTGGACTTAGAAGAACCGGCGATCGGCCAGTGCCGCGCCCTTCTTTCCAAAAGAGATCCCCAGAGATATTTCATGAGATCCCTGGTGAAAATCACCCAGTGCATTTGTGCTATAATCAAACGAATAACCAATGCGGAACCGTTCGCTCACGAACACTTCAAAAATCGCTGCAAAAGCATCTCTGGATTCCAGTTCAGACTGGAGATTCCCTTTCTTCCATATCGAAAGACCAGTTCTGTAAGAGCCTCCTATCGCCAGTGTTTTTTCAAGAATAATAGCCGCATTCAGGTCCAGGTTTGTCGGCCCGTTAAAATCTTCTTTAATCATAAAACTCGGCCTGAAGTCGACCGCATACGATAATGGCAACATGGCACCACCTGTCAGGTACAAATGTCTTACCTGTTTTAAAATCCTGTAATTATCGTCGGTAGTAATCTGGTCCCTATTCGCCGAAAACATGTCCAGCACAGAGGCACCTAAAAAGAATTTAGGATCCGAATAATGGATACCAACCCTGATGTCCGGATAAGTTTTATTCTGATTGCCAACCGGAACGCCGGGATCATTGGGATCTACTGCGATCAGTTTGGAACCGTCGATACCGTACTGGGTCACGCCAAAAGCGATACCAAAGCTGAGTCTGCGTTGTTCATTATCATCAATCTGCAACCGGTAGGCATAATTGCCATACAAAGAAGAAGTGCTTTGCGCACCAATGCGGTCGTTGATTGCCACCAGCCCCAAACCAACCCGTTTCCCCTCATTATTGGTCACCCCATCAAAAGAAGCAACTGCAGTCCGGGGCCCGCCCTTTATGCCAGACCACTGTGCACGGTAACTCAAATTGGCATTCCAATCTTCCTTATAACCAGCGTAGGCGGGGTTCACCACCAGGCCATTAAATACATATTGGGTAAACTGAACTGTCTGCTGTGCGCAAACCTGGAATCCACATAGGATGAATAAGGCCGAAAAAAAAGATCTTTGAATATTCCTCATCTAAAAAGCGTTTAAATAGCTGGATGAAGATAAGCAATATTGAAAGTGGGTATTCTGTTCAATTTATTCATTCACTGAACAGCAAAAAGCTATTTATCAGCCTTTGGTTCTCTTGGTCCTCTTTTAAAAATAACCAGCCCATTCAAAAAATTGCGCAGGATCTGATCCCCGCAAGTTTTAAAATTAGGATGGTCATTGCTCCTGAACATATCTCCAAGTTCACTTTTTCCGATCTTAAAATTAACCAGGGCCAGGATCTTGATGATGTCGTCATTATTGAGTTCAAGCGCTACACGCAGTTTTTTCATAATGTCGTTGTTACTCATATCACATTGCTATTTCTATTTTAACTTTCTTGTTCTTAATCCTTTCATTCACCAAAGCTTTCAGGATACTGCTTACCATTTTACGTTTTACAGCCACATAAGAAGCCTGATCTTTGACCTCAATCAAGCCAACATCCTCTTTTTGCAGTCCGCCTTTTTTAAGCAGCAAGCCTACAATATCGATTTTATTCACTTTGTCTTTCTTGCCGGCTGCAATATAAAGCGTCTGCCATTCACTGTCCTTTGGCAAATTAAATTTACCTTTTAGATCTTCCGTTTCCAGATCAGACCTCAAGAAAGGATACTTTTCATCGTCAGCCATGATCAAATAAGCAGTACCCTTGGCGTGCATCCGGGCAGTACGGCCATTGCGGTGCAGGAAAGCATCTTCCGTATAGGGCAATTGATAATGGATGATGTATTCCACCTCAGGAATATCCAGGCCCCTTGATGCCAGGTCCGTTGTGATCAGGATCCTGATGCTGCCGTTTCTGAATTTCAGCAGCGCACGTTCGCGTTCATCCTGTTCCATGCCACCATGAAAAATGTCATGCGCCAGGTCCTTGTCGATCAGTAAATCACTGATGCGGTCCACCGTTTCCCTGTGGTTACAAAAAATGAGCATCGGCTTGCTGCCAATCTTACAGATCAGCTGAAATAAAGTATCCAGTTTATCCGCCGCAGTCGTTTCCACTTTCTTCAGTTTCAGATCCGGTGCAACAGCAGCATCTTTAAGGAAATCTATAAAAACAGGCTTGCTCACACCCGTAAAATCCGGGATCTGCTCCATGGACGTAGCGGAAGTAAGAATCCGTTGTCTCAGTGACAGCAATTTACCGATGATGTAGGACATATCTTCCTGGAAACCAAATTCCAGCGCCTTATCAAACTCGTCCAGGACCAACGTAGCAATCCCCGATTCATCAAAATTCTCGTGCCTCAGGTGATAGGCGATCCTGCCCGGAGTACCGATCAGTACCGCAGGCGGCTGCTCAAAGTTATTGCGCTCTGTTTTCACCGGATGCCCGCCATAGCAGCAGTTCACCTTAAAACCAGTACCGATCTGCTTAAAAACCTGTTCGATCTGGAGCGACAATTCCCGTGAGGGTACCATGATCAGCGCTTGTACACCATTGAAATCCGGCTTCAGGTTGCGGAGCAGTGGCAGTAAAAAAGCCAAGGTCTTTCCCGACCCGGTAGGCGCCAGCAATACTACATCGCCGTCCTTGGCCGTGGCAGACATTGCAGCGACCTGCATTTCATTGAGTGACTTGATTTTTAACTTTTCGAGGATTTTATTTTCCATCATGAGTCCAAAGATAGGAGTAATGCAGGAATTTACCCTGAAGTATTAACTAAGCTGTTGACAAACAGACAATTGTTAGCAAATAAACAACCGAAAGTTAACCGGTTTTTAATCTATAAAGCTTATTTTTAGTAAACCTCAATACGGTTTGTTCACCAAACAGCTTTAACGTATGACCTGGAAAAAATTTAGCGGCGAGGTAATCCACGCACCCATCCTCGAAGAAATTGAGCATGCAATTGTAAGAGAGACTGAAAAAGGCTACCGCCTGAAGGTATGTATCGGCACAGACTCACAGGTAAAGGGCATCACTACAGATTTCGCTACTGTCATTGTATTGCTCAGGGAGCACCACGGCGGGTTTATGTACATCAATCAGGACAAAACCGTGCAACAAATGAGCATCAAGGAGCGCATGCTGGTCGAAGTTCAAAAATCAATTGAAACCGCCTATGCCATTTGCGATCTCCTGGACTTATATGACGTAGACCTGGAAGTACATGCCGACATCAATACCAATCCCATGTTTAAGTCCAACAAGGCCTTAAATGAAGCGATGGGTTATATCCTGAGCATGGGCTTTATTTTCAAAGCCAAACCAGAAGCATTTGCGAGTTCTACCTGCGCAGATAAAATGGTGCATTAACTACCATTTCTCTGTAGAAACCGTGGCTGTCTTTTTAGGCTCAGGTTTCGCCTCCGTAACGGCACTAGCGATAATTGCAGCAAGCTTATCGGCTACCTTTCTGCAGCCCAACATAATGGCGGCCATATTGGCGTCCCACTCAGCCCTGTTCAACTTATCAGGCGAACGCTCCAGCGGCGTACTCACCGTACCTGGAACAAAATTGCTATACCGGTCACGCTCATAGGGCGTCAGCATAAAATCAGTCAGAATCAACCTGTATTTGCCATTCCTCAGTGCAATCGAGATCCGGTAGGTCGCATCGCCCGAAGGGTGGCCGATCCCGACTACAGCCTTCTGGATGATCATTTTGCCCTTTCCGGAAAACACAGTATCCTTTTCAGACTTCTGCAATTTGAGGGACTTGCTATTCTCCTTAAAAAACCGCTTCACATTGGCCGCCATTGTTTCTTTCGAAACCAGTTTCAGCTCTTTCACCTCCAGAAAGGTATATATTCCGGCTTCATCTACAGGAAGGGTTTTTTCCTGAGCAAAAGCAGAAAAACCTAAGAGCAACAGTGCTACAATAAAGGAAAGTTTCATAAATCTTGTTTTAATAAAAAAGGCTGTCAGAAAATGCTTCTGACAGCCACAAATTTAAAAAATAAAGTTCAGTTTTTTTTAGAATGCGTATACAGCAGCTAAAGAGAATTGAGTAGCGGATTTAGTAGCGGCTCCGCTGCTTTTTACAAAAGTAGTTGCCACACCGTTCATGTTGTCGATTGCAGATCCATTATCCAATCTAAACTCAGGAATGAAAGTCAAACCACCAGCTTTAATGTTGGCAGTGATGGTAGCAGCTACGACTGATTCACCAGCCGCAGGTCCCCAAAGAACACCACCGTTGTCTTTGGTTTTGAAATATTCACCTCTTAAGCCTAAAGCAAAAGCAGGAGAAAATGCATACTGAGGATAAAGTGCAGCACCAGTAAAACCAGTATCTTCAGCACCCAATCCTGCAGACCAGTCAGCAACGTTCAAACCCAATTTGAATTTTTCAGTTACCTGATAAGCAGTAGTCAAATCAAATTCAGTTCCAGATACATAACCAGTTGCCACGTTCAGGTAAGCAGTCCATCCTTCTACAGGAGAAACCATCAATTGAGCACCTAAAGTAGACACACCAAAACCAGGATTAGCAGTATAAACGTTCCATGAATCGTTGAACGCGCCAACCATTAAGCTTACTTTTGGAGAGAAAGCATAAGTAGCTTTGATACCAGCATTCTGGAATGGACCGTTGGTGAATAAATAAGAAGTAGAGTAGTTGAAGTTAGCAGCAGGAGAAATTACTTCGTAACCGATGAAAGTTCCCATGAAACCAGCAGTCATTGTAAACTTGTCAGTAAACGCATAGTTTACATATAAGTTTTGAATGTGAAACGACTCAGTACCGGCAGGCACCAATGATTGGCCTTGTCCACGTGGTCCAAAAGACAGTTCGCCAACAAAAGATGCTTTACCGGTTGTTTTTTTCAGAGCCAGGTCGATCATACCTATAGATACCGAGTTTTGGTCAGATGCAAAACTGGTTGGTATGTTGGCAGCCTTTCCGAAATCATATTTAAAATAAGTGTCAACTGATCCAGAAATCTGTAACGGAGCTTCTGCTGCTTCCTGAGCAAATGAGAGTGTAGCGGATGATAATAACGCGAGGGTCAGTATTGATTTTAATTTCATAATTTTTGATTTGAGGTTGATAATTTAGTGTGTGATTAAAATTGGTTTTCTACTTCCTGACCTGCAACGATCAATGTACCTTGAGAATATTTCTCATTGTGTTGAGAAGCATCCAATCCTTCTTCTTCTTCTTCTTCAGAAACACGGATCGGTTGAACCAGGTTGATCAGTTTGAAAACGATAAACGACATCACAAAACTGAATACTACTACGATTACCACACCTTTTAACTGGGTAATGAAGAAATCAGCGTTTCCGTAAAATAAGCCATCAACACCAGCACTGTTCACAGTTTTGGTAGCAAACACACCAGTCAGCAACATACCAACGATACCACCTACACCATGGCAAGGGAAAACGTCCAATGTATCATCAAGGCTGGTTTTTTGTTTCCATGAAACAGCAAGGTTAGAGATTACAGCTGCAATCACACCGATGAAAATACTAGAAGGAATACTTACAAAACCAGCACCCGGAGTAATTGCTACAAGACCAACCACCGCACCGATACAGAATCCAAGTACAGAAGGTTTTTTTCCTCTAGAGACATCAAAGAACATCCATGCCAATCCAGCAGCACCAGCAGCAGTATTGGTAGTTAAGAATGCCGAAACAGCCAGTGAATTTGCGCCCAGTGCAGAACCAGCGTTGAAACCGAACCAACCGAACCAAAGCAAACCAGTACCGATCAGTACGTAAGGAATGTTAGCAGGTGGAACTTCTTTGTGTTCGATATGCGATTTTCTGCGTTTAAGTACCAAAGCACCAGCCAAAGCAGCCATACCAGCAGAGATGTGTACTACAGTACCACCAGCAAAGTCAAGTACGCCCATTTTAAACAGGATACCATCTGGGTGCCATGTCCAGTGTGCCAGTGGAGAATAAACCAGCAGAGAGAACAATACAATAAATAAGATGTAAGATGTAAAGCGGATACGCTCAGCAACAGCACCAACAACCAGTCCTGGTGTGATGATCGCAAACATCAGCTGGAATACAGCAAATAATGAAAGCGGGATTGTAGCTGCAAGACTCCATGAAGGGCTTGAATTCACATTCTGGAAGAACAAGAAAGTTCTTGGATCTCCAATGAATCCACCGATTGAAGTACCGAAAGCAAGACTGAAACTAACTACGATCCAAAGAACAGTAATTACACCAGCTGCTACCACACTTTTGATCATCGTGGACAGGATGTTTTTGCGGTGAACCATTCCACCATAGAAAAAGGCCAGCCCCGGAGTCATAATAAACACCAAAGCGGTAGCAATTAATACAAACGCGATATCCGGACCGCTGTATTTTCCCTCATCGAAATTCGGAAGTAAGGGAATAAAAAGAGCAAGAATTGCAATTATTAATAAAACTGCAAATGGGCCCCACTGTTTAAATAAAACTTTTGCCATAAATGTTAGATTTTACTAGTTTGTAATTATGTGTTATTTGATTTTTTTATAAAACTAGTAATTAATTTCAACTTTCATCATTTTTTTTGAAACAATTTACAAAATTAACTGTTTTTGCAGCCTATTTTTATGATAAAACATGAATTTATAGCAATTTTAGGGTTCATTTTATGCCTATTTCTAACAAATCAGCCAAAAACACCTCGTTTTTTTGATGAAAAAATAAAAATCACTAAAAAACAGATATTTTTCAGATTGAATCAGGAAGCACCTTTTATAAATTCATCCAAAACTTTTTAGAATGCATCCGGTTCAAATAAGTATACCTTTATATATATGAAAGCATACCAATTGAATTTTGAGCAAAAAATACCTTTGTCTTTGCAGGAAACCTGGGATTTTTTCTCTTCACCGATGAACCTGGCAAAAATCACCCCGGCAGACATGGCCTTCACAGTCACCTCCCATCAGGAAGACATTCGGCAAATGTATCCCGGATTGATCATTACTTATAAGGTATCACCGTTATTGGGACTAAAGCTGGACTGGATGACAGAGATCACCCACGTTTCAGAAGGAAAATATTTTATCGATGAGCAACGCTTTGGCCCCTACCAGTTCTGGCACCACCAGCATCATTTTAAAGCAGTAGAAGGCGGCACAGAAATGAAAGACATTCTAACCTACGGATTACCGCTGGGCATCCTGGGCCAAATGGCCAACAGCATTTACGTTGCAAACAAACTGCAACAGATCTTTGAATTCAGAAAGCAAAAAGTAATTGAGTTGTTTGGTTAGGAGACCACTCCCCGATATTCCGACCCTTGCACCACACCCCTCCGCTCGATCTCCTTATCTATATACGTTTGTATCGCCGATTTATTCAAACCCCAGTTTGGCGCGATCAGCAAATCCCAGTCAGAAATCCCAAACAAACGCTGGATCACGACGTCAGGGCGCAACAAAGGAATCAGTTTGCACAACAGGTCCGTGTACTCTTCCAGGGAAAACAATTTGAAAGGGTTCTTTTTATATTTAGCCCCCATAATTGAGCCCTCAACAATATGCAGGTGGTGAAATTTAACAAATTTGATCTGAGGAAAGCGGTTGATCTCGTGGATATAGCCCAGCATCATCTCCTCCGTCTCCCATGGAAAACCAAAAATGGTATGCACACAGAGGTCAAGCTTGGAATTTTCCAGCAGTTTCACCGCCTCTACAAACTCAGCGTGACTACAGCCCCGGTTGATCTGGTCTAAAGTCTCATCATAGATGGACTCCATGCCCATTTCCAGGTCCACGTCAAACCTGTCCGAGTAGCTTTCCAGTAGCGCAACTTTCTCCGCGTCGATGCAATCCGGTCTTGTACCTACAGAAAACCCGACCACATCATGCGTATTGATCGAAAGCGCTTCATCGTACATCATCTTCAGATAATGCACAGGCGCATACGTATTCGTATTTGGCTGAAAATAAACAATAAATTTATCCGCTTTATAAAAACCCTTACCACGTTCCATGCCCTGCTCCAGTTGCTCACGGATGGTAGGCAGTTTTCTGGACAGTTCAGGCGTAAACGAATCAACATTACAATACGTGCAACCGCCGTAGCCCTTGCTCCCGTCACGGTTCGGACAGGTAAAACCACCATCAACAATCACCTTAAATACACGCTGTCCCTTATATTTTTCTTTCAGGTGCGTGCCGTAGTTGTTGTAGCCTTTTATTCCTTGATCCAGTAGAGTTCCCAATCGCTTTCTTTTTTGGCAAAAATACAGCTTTTATTTTAGAAAATCTACACAATCATCCCCATCAGCGGATCGGTTAGCGATGCGGCACCCGTCTCCACATGTCCGGCAAAATCCATATTAAAGCCCTCATGGCCTGCTACTTTAACCTGAACATCATACCAATGGTGCGATTTGGCCAAGTTCAACACTACCGTTTCTTTAGCTTTGGCGGCTATCGTTTTCCGCACCGGGGCGGCATGGTAACTGTTATCCGACACCAGCACCGTATGTGGCTTACTGTCGTTATTGACCAGGTTCAGCAGAACATTTCCGCTCAGTTTCCCTGGCCGAGAAGCCTCATAAGCCAGACTAACCCCCACAACCGGATTGTTGACATCCCCCTTAAACTCCCTGTAAAAACCATTCGGCCCATGCACCCGCAGGTGATACAGCCCGTTTTCAAAAGAGCTCAAAGGCCAGTCATAGCTCAGCCGGTCACCCGCCTTTGCCGCAAAGGCCCAATTTCTGCAAAGCTCATCCTTACCAGATGCATCCGAATACTTTACAGGTGCATACACCGTAAAAGGCGAACCGGCAGCTTTTTTACCAAATACCACATCCGCGGCCGCAAAACTCAGCGAGACCGAATTGCCATCAGCAGACAGCGCAGAATCGCAATACAATTCGTAGGGCAAAGCACAGGAAGGCTTCACGCCAGGCTCTTGTAGCCCCAGCGCAACAGGCCCGGCAGATATTTTGGCCACTTCCTCTGCAGACCACTTTTTGAAGCCTGCAGGTTCGTCCTTAAACTTCGCATTATAAATCGTCTCGACATTTTGATTCCTGTTCAGGAAAGGGATCTTTTCAGGCTTACTGCCGTTATACGGACTAAAAGCCGAAGTCAGGTCCCCGCAAATCGTCCTTCGCCATTCGCTGATATTGGCCAGATGAAGCTGCTTGCCAAATTTTTGGTTTACAAAGCGCTCCAGAAACTGCAAAGTAGAAGTATGGTCAAACACCTCCGAGCAGACCTTTCCGCCCCTGCTCCAGGGCGAGGCAATCACCATCGGGACCCTAAAGCCCAAACCAACAGCAGCCTCCCTGGCTTGATTCTTCGGAATCCCCTGTTTCAGTTCATGCTCCAGCCGCACATGCTCTATCTCTGTTTCAATACCAGCAGAGACCTTGCCCGTACCCGGAATTTTAGCATCCGGAATGGAGAATGGAGGCACATGGTCATAGTAACCGTCATTTTCATCATACGTAGAAATAAAGATCGTCTTCTTCCAAACTTCCGGGTTCTCCGTCAGGATGTTCAGGATTTCCGACACATGCCATGCCCCATACCAGGGCGCACTCGGATGGTCAGAAAAGTTTTGTGGTGGCGCCAGCCAGGAAACTACCGGCAATTTACCCGTATTCACATCCTGTCTGAACTGGTGCAGTACATCCCCTTTCGGCACGGTCAACTTGCGCTCCGTGCCTGCATCCATGTAACTCAGCTCCGTAACGCTCCTAAAATCAGGATCGGCCGAGTTGATTACAAAAGCATTGCGGTACAAGCCCTTCTGCTCCTCCGTCAGTTTCTCATAACTTTCCTTGTTCCAGACCGACAGTTCAGCCCGCGCATTGTCTAGTGCCGCCTGTTTGGCACGCACACTCGCCTCCGCTTTTTTAGCATCCTCGTCACTGGAAGGTGTACGCTCCTGTAACTTATTGATTTCCCCGGGCAAGGTTTCCACCTGTTTCTGCAGGTTTACCACGTAGCGCTCCGAGAATTTAACATTGTATTTCTTAAAGAACTCCAGCAGGTTGCAACCAAAATTGGCCAGCCAGGCCCGCTCCTCCCCTACAAAACCACCACCGCAGCTCAAATCATTTTGGTAAAACTTCCAGGAGATGTTGTTGGCCTGCAGCAACTCCGGAAAAGTCTCCCACGGCATTTTCCCATACGCAAAATCCGTATTCCTGATGTTCGCCTTAGGCAGGCCGTCCTCCTCATGCGTGATCTTGCCCGTCCAGAAAAAGGAGCGGTTGGGCGTAGTACTCGTCATGGCCGAACAAAAGTTCTGGTCACACACCGTAAAAGCATCCGCCATCGCGTAGTTAAAAGGTAAATCCTCTCTATTGTAATATCCCAGCGTCAGCGGCATATCCGCATACTTTTTATTACCAGACCTTTTGGCCGGTAGCCACTGGTCGTACTTTCCAAAATTATTGGCATCCACCTGGCTGGCCCTGCTGTGTGGCAGGTCACCCATCCAGGTCACTTTACTATCCTTTATATTCAGTCGAAACGGCGAATACGTGTTTCCCAGCGCATCCGTCTGCAACCACACCGGCTTGCGGTCTGGCAAGCGCACCGCCCTCGGGTCATTAAAACCCCGCACCCCCTTCAGCGTACCAAAACAATGGTCAAAAGACCTGTTCTCCTGCATCAGGATCACTACATGTTCCGCATCCAGGTAGGTACTACCCGCAGCCGGGTTGATGGCCAGTGCCTTTTGTATCGCACCCGGTAATAAGTTGAGCATTGCGGCACTGCCCGACAACAATGCAGCCTGTTTTATAAAATCTCTACGTGAATTCATACGGTCAAATCTCTCTGTGTAGGTTAAAATTAAGATTAGCTAAACATTAATGTACCTACAAAGCCGTATTAAACTCGTTACAATTTCCCCGCATACACCGAATCCGAGACATTGTTGTCCGGCACCGAAATAAAAGAAATGTACAGTTCCATCCCCTCGTTTATCAATTCCTCATCCAATAAGAGCAGCTCCGTTCCAACATACCGTCTTGCCCCATTGATGCTATAAATGGCCTCCCCGAGCACCGGAAAATAAGCCATCAGCATGACTGTTTGCATTCTTTCATCTGCTGAGACCACCGCAGCATCCCAGCTAAACCTAATCCCATCAGCTACACGAACAACCTCAACCTCTTCCGCAACCCGCAGTATGCCCTGTGCCACGAGAACTTTCGAAAAATCGATCGCCAGATCCGGATACACGCCCGTCACCGCATTCAGCTTATTGACAGAAACCGCGACATTATGCGGATACAAGTTCAGCTCCGCCGCCTTCCGCATAAAACCCACCCTGATAAAATCATTCACCGGCTTCAAAAACGCAATCACCACCGCCAGTTCCCGCCTGCATATTAACTGCCCCTTAGAAGCCGCCGCATTGTTCGCCCCAGCAATCCGCGTCACATTCTTACCCAGCAATTCGTAACTCACCAGATTCCCAACCTTACCATTCAGCACCCCAAAAGGCCCGTTTTTTAATACTCCCATACTTATCCTCGCTAATCTAAATCATACTTCGCTTTAAAAATGGTGTCTCCGATGGGCATTGTTTTTATGTGCGAAGCACCTTAAAAATTCAGCCCAGGAGGAGATCACCATTTTTAACTGTTATTGCACTACACTAGCCCCGAGACTCACTGTCGTACTCACCAACTCATCATCAGCACTGATAAACGAAGTCCAGACCTGCACGTTATCCCCGCTCCAGTCTGCCGGCAGCATCATGTCATAAGACAATGAAGAACGCATGGCCGCACCAACCGACAGTTCCCATTCCTGCTTGGCAGGATTGTAAACCACCAGCACCAGCTTATCCGTAGGCAAACCTTTGGTCAGATCCGGCACCGTAGCCAGCCAGCTAAAATCCAGCTGCGCGTCTTCAGTTGTAGCCATGGCCATGTTTCTGGCCTTAGGCAGTTTGCCTACGCTAAACTTTACCATCGGATAATTGATGGTGAAGTTTGGCGCAGCACCCGTTACCGCATTCAGCAAGTTGTAGCTCACCGCCGCGTTCCAGGCACTCATACCCGAAGGATGGTTTGCAAAACCAATGCGGATAAACTCACTCATGTCACTGAGCCATGGCGTTACCAAACCCAATTTCTGCTGGATCACCAGCTGTGCCATACTTGGCGTTCTGTTTCCCGAGGCGGGCGCCATCGTAAACACGTTCTTTCCGTCGACCACCCGGCCAACGTTGTTCCCTACCCTACCAGTCAAGTGATAGAAAGGGCCACCTTTCAAAAATCCCATCTTATTTCATTTTATGATGGTTATTGTTGTTTTTCCGGATGTAAAATCCAGATGCCTTAATTAAAAAGCGCTTGTAAGTTCTTCAACAGGACCCTGCCATTTAAACCGCAGGAGCGAAGTACCATCCCTAAGCAGTTCCCAGACCTGCACCATTCCCATCCCCTCAGCAGCCGATACCTCTACTACCCAGCGCCTGCCCCTGCCATTCCGCAGTTCTACAATTCCCGCCTTCGCAGCATTAACCGTTGCAGCGTCAAACTGCCTGGCCAAACCCTCCGTACCCTCTACTTTACCCAGCCTGTACAACATCCTGTTTTTCCGGAAAACCAATCCAGGTTTACTGTCCTTCTTCCTGTAAATGTCCACCGAAAAGCGATCCCGCTTTCCTGCCTTTTTGCTCTTCATATTTGATTACGTTTTTAATAATCCAAAGGTAAGGGTATAAAAAAAAGCCGAGTGGTTCTCAACCCACTCGGCTCATTTAGCTAAAACTTTTTACAACAATCCTCTTTTCTTCAATCTTTTCCGCGCCTCCCTCAACTCATCAATGGTCAGCACCAGGAAATCCGCGATATCCATATCCCGGATCGGGCCTGTCCTTGCCGGCAGCAAACCCTCAAAAGTCTTGTAAAAAGCCAGTACCCTGTCGTCCGTATCCAGCGCCAGTAAATCATTGCGCAGTTTTTCCTTCGAATCACTGTATTCCAAAACCGTGTTCAGCGCCATCTCCCGCATACCATCCATATTCTTATAAATCTCCGTCATCACCTCATTGCTCACACTCCAAACTCTGGTATTCCGGCAGGCCACGATCTGGTAGCGCGACTTATCCTGGTTCATGAAATCCTTAAACGCCACAATCGTGTTCTCCCTGTAGATCCGGAACAAGTACCGGTAGCCATTGCTGCACCAGGCATACACCATTACATAGCCGCTCACCACATAGTATGCGTGCCCGGGTATCTGGCCCTCATCTTCCAGAATATCCTCCTTATAAAAGTAAGGCAGCACCATCATCTCATTCCAGAGCACCTCATCCAGTTCCGGCGGCAGAGGCTTCCGGGCCAAACTGCGCAGTAATTTCATTAGTCTTTTAAAAACATCCCTGTTGTCTAACATCAGTTTTTTAATTTTTTGTGAACATTAAGTTATCTGCCGGCAAAAGTATCCTAAAAATCGTTACAACCTATAGTTATAAATTCATTCATTTTATTCACTATTTAACTGACTAACAAATACTTAAAAAACAAAAAGGCATGGCAAATTGCTACACCTCCCGGTATAATTAACCGCCCTATCCTCTCTCCCCTTGAGGGAGAGATGCCCGCAGGGCAGAGAGGGGGCCTAAACCCTATAAAACCTACTCTTCGTAATCACCCACCTGATCCCCCAAACTTAACACATATTCCTCCGCCGCTAATGCCGAGTCAATAACTACCTCAAGAACCACTTCGGTTTCCTTATTGGTATCAATAACCACTGTCTTTCCATCTCTTATCCTGAATTTCATATCCGCTTGAGGGGGCTCACCAGCCACGCAAGCCATAAAAGCACGTCCCTTGTGGTATTCTTCCCACATTCGTTCACCGTTGAAATCAGACAGGTCCTCCAGGTGATCCATCCCGTAACGCTGCATCAACTCTTCCGGGCTAAGTTCCTCCAGCGCCAGGTAGGCGAAATTATCCTCGCCATCTACCTTAAGCGTCAAATGCACATTGATCTCCCCATCGTTTATGGCAAAGAAATGAACACCATGCTCGTTTACATAACCAGTATCATTACGCACCATGTGATCGAGCGCAACTAATGTTTTCTTGTTAATCATTGTTTCTTCGTTAGTTTCTTCTATAGTCTAATTTAATCAATCAATTCCAGTTTACGCTACCATTTATACTGGGCTTCGTGCAGCAAAATATAGATCTCAGAAATCCCTTTAAAGAACTCAACCGACATACGCCGCCTTGCGCTATCGGCACCGTAATCCGGCTCGTTAATCTGGTTCATCACTTCCAGCATCAGGCTACCGGTGATGTTTCTCAATGCCTCTGTACTGGCTGTATAACCAAATTCCTGCAGCTCATTGAATGCCGATTCTGTCAGGCTTTTGTAGCTATTGTTCAGCACCAAAAACAACTCTTCAGGAAAGAGCTCTTCCGGGTGGGTAAGCATGTATAGTAAAGCCTTGTAGGCATCAATAGATTTCCGGTGCTCTTTGCGGATTCTAGATTTTTTAGTCTTCATTTGTTCAGTTTTTTTTCTCTGTGGTTCATGGCTGGAGATTTCAGAGATAGTGTTCAGTCCTTTTCAGACCAAAGTGTCCACTTCAA
>JAZKCT010000017.1:0-1740 GCA_040387995.1 Bacteroidota bacterium
TTGACAACCTTCATAGAAAATACGGCTTCAACGGCAACATGCTGGTCGCCAAAGATGGTAAAATTTTGTATGAAAAAGCCATAGGATGGGCGGATTACCTGCATAGGGATAGCCTCAAAATCAACTCCGAATTTGAACTTGCTTCAGTAACTAAGACATTTACCGGTACTGCCATTATGCAATTGATCGAGCAAGGCAAGCTGTCGCTTGCCGATGATGTCAAAAAATTCTATCCTAATTTTCCTTACGAAGGAATCAACATTAAACTCCTACTGACGCATCGCAGCGGAATGATGAACTATGTATACTTTACTGATGGGATTTGGAAGGAAAAGAAGAAGCCGATGAGTAATGTAGATGTGATGAATCTGATTGCTGAACACAAGCCAAATCGGTATGCAAAGCCGGACACACGCTTTCATTACAACAATTCCAATTATATGGTACTTGGGGCGATCATTGAGAAGGTAACCGGAAAAACTTATGCGGACTACATGATGGAAAATATTTTCAAGCCTGCCGGGATGAAACACACGCATGTCTATTCTACCACAGTGTATCCAAAGATACCCGTTGATGTTGTTGGACACGACCGTACCTGGAGGTATTCTGTCGTACAAAATTTTCTAGACGGACCAGTAGGAGACAAAGGAATTTATAGCACCCTTCACGATCTGCTGTTATTTGACAAATCATTAAAAAACGGCCGGCTGCTAAGGAAACAAAGCCTTGATTCGGCCTATAAAGGCCACAACAAGGCCATCAATGGTCACTTTAATTACGGCTACGGCTGGCGGATTTTTGATGGCGATAACGGACGTAAAGTAGTCTATCACACTGGTTGGTGGCATGGATTCAGGCATATATACGTTAGAGACGTCCAAAAAAATATCGTCATCATTTTCTTAGGCAATCTCACGAACGGAAGTTTATTGCATCTCGATGATTTGTATAAGCACCTCAAGACGCCAATTATTCGGAAAGGTGCCTATTCCGGCTCCGGATCTTTGCCCGGCAGCGATGAAGATTAAGATATTTTATCGAAGCTTATCCCACCGTTTCTTTTAGCCAGATAGGTTCTTAGTAAACTATTTTCCGGAAGTTCCAGTCTAGGATCGGCAGCCAGTGTTTCAGCCACAGTCGTTCTGGCTTCTTGAAGAATTAACTGGTCTTTAGCTAGATCAGCGAGTTTGAGTTCCAATACGCCACTTTGCTGTGTACCTGCCAAATCACCTGGTCCGCGCAATTGCAGATCAATCTCTGAAATTTCAAAGCCATTGTTAGTTTTGACCATGGTCTCCAGTCTCAGTTTACCTTCCTTGCTCAGTTTATTGCCAGACATCAATATACAAAAGGATTGTGCTGCACCACGGCCCACCCGTCCCCGCAATTGGTGCAACTGCGATAAACCGAACCGTTCTGCATTTTCTATGACCATGACCGAGGCATTTGGAACATTTACACCGACCTCTATAACAGTGGTCGCTACCATGATCTGGCTTTTCCCTGCAATAAACTGCTGCATTTCGTATTGCTTATCCGCATTGCTCATTTTACCGTGTACGATACTGATTTGATAATTAGGGCGCGGAAATTGGTAACTCATTTGTTCAATGCCAGCCTCCAGATGCAAGAGGTCTAATTTTTCACTCTCTTTAATCAGCGGGTAGACAACATATACTTGCCGGCCTTTGGCAATTTCTTCTTTCATAAATCCAAACATGCGCATACGCTGGCCTT
>JAZKCT010000018.1:0-144400 GCA_040387995.1 Bacteroidota bacterium
AAAGGAATGGACAGCGGGTTTCAGAATTACTTGTCTACTATTGCCGAAACCTCCATTTGTATCATCAAATTAATTAAACAGCTATGAATACAAAAGAATTAACGCTTCAGCTTTCGGTATACCGCAAGAACGGTAAGAGCAGTATCGTTTTTAAAAAGGCGGGCATCCTGTACAGGATTAACAATTTGCTGGAACCACTGCGATTTATCGGCGAGATGGTCCAGCTGGCCAAAGCCATTGCTACCGGTGCGGCACAAAACTGCCGTTATATACTAAGGGCGACCCGCGGAATGGAGTGGATCCTTGAAGTGGTGCATACAAATGGCTTGATGGAGATTCGTCTGCTGCAACTGATTGATGAACTGCCTGATGCCAGGCTGGTATTTGCCTGGACTGGCAAGGATGCTGGTTTTATCGAGGCAGCGACCGTATTGGGCTACTGGAGCTGAGTAAATGAAAACCGAATAGGAGCGTAACCGCGGAAAAGGGTATCGCTTGAAAAGAAACCCATTAAAAAAATATAAAAATGGGAAAATATTATAAAGGTATCCTGGGAGCCATCTCGGGATTGGTAGGCACGGTAGTCGGTGCAACATGGAATGGGGTTGAGGTGATGCGTAGCAAACCGAAAAAGTCTACAAAACCGCCAACTGCGGCCCAGATCGAGGTTCAGGACACGTTTACGCTGATGACTGATTTTTTAGGTGGGGTCAGGGATGTGCTCAAAATGGGCTTTCAGGCTTATCACAAGGGGCAGATGCCATACAATGCTGCGTTTAAGTTGAATATCGAAAAGGCGATTGCGGGTGTTTATCCGGCACTAACGATTACGTATGCTTCGGTGGTGATAAGTAAGGGTGGTTTATTGGAATCGCCGGATATTGCCATGGCAACCACTGAAGATGCGCAGCTGGATTTTAGCTGGGTCAATAATGCGGATGTGGCTGATCCTTTGAATACGGAGAGTACGGATAAGGTAACCTTTGTGGCGTATAACCCGGTAAAACAGAACTTTGTAAAGCGGCGTTCTGCTGCGCTGAGATCGGCCGCGTCTTATGATATGGCGGTTCCGGTTTCCTGGTCGGGCGATATGGTGCATGTTTGGGCGTTTCTTGTGCGGGCTGATGGCAAGAAGGTGTCGGACTCGGTGTATGTTGGAACTACATCTGTTCAATAGTTTATAAAAATTGAGGTGGCTCCTCCTGCGCTGAATTTTTCAGGCGCGAGGATAGCCGACATGCTCCTCTCTCCCCGCAAGGGGGATCTCTCCCTCGGGGGGAGAGAGGTAGTATGATGTTTAGGAAATACGGAAAAAATTATGAGACAAATGGTATTGAACAGAGGTATTGATCTCTGGAACCTCCTGATAGGGGTAAAAAAAGAGCACCGGTTGGTATTGGTGTTGATGGTAATTTGGGGTTTGGTGACGGAGTATTGGGCGAGCCCGGAGCTGATTGGCGGGATAAATGAAAGTGTGCCGCTAATGGTGGTTTTAGGTTTGATTAGCTTTTTGATCTTGCTGGAACTGGTCTGGTGGTTGTTGAACAGGTTTTGGATCCGGCTGGGTTTGCCCGGGCTTGAGGTTTTGGTGATTTATTATAGGAGGATGGATGTATGGCAACAGGTCATGTTTTACTGGGCTTCTTTTGCACTGCTTTTATTGGCTGGTGTGGGGTGTCTGACAACGGTATTGTAAGAAATGAGCAAGGTGCGAGAGTTGTCATCCGTGCAGCGCAGGCTGAAGTTGGGGTTCTTGAGGTTGGCCAGAATGCTGGAAAGCGGGTGCGGGAGTATCTGGCCTATACGGGTGTTCGGGTTCCAGCCCCGTATTGTGCGAGTTTTGTTTCCTGGTGTTTTGGTCAGGCTGGGTATGCAGCGCCGAGGACGGCCTGGAGCCCTGCTTTATTCCCCGCGGGACGATGTAGAGCGGCACCGCTTCCGGGAATGGTGATGGGAATTTATTTTCCTGCGTTAAAAAGGATCGGGCATGTGGGGCTGGTGGAGCGGGTGCAGGGGGATTTTGTGGTGTGCATTGAGGGGAATACTTCAGTGGATGGGGGCAGGGAAGGGATTGGGGTGTTCAGGAGGTGGAGGCACAGGAGGGCTATCTGCAAGTATGCGGATTGGTTGTAGGGGAGTGTTTTTTATGAGGGGGTTGTTGGGGGTTGCCCCCTCTCTGTCGCGTTGCGACATCTCTCCCTCGAGGGGAGAGAGGAGCGTGGTGGTTAGCATGGGGCAAGGGGGAGAGAGTAGCATGGTGGTTGGTATGGGGCAGGATTTATAAAATGTAAAAAGATAAATTATGGCAAAGTATAAGAATGGGATCAATGGGCCGGTGAGTGGTAAGGTGGGGACGGTGGTGGGGGCGAGCTGGCGGGGAATTGATTATGTGAGAAATGTTTCGGATACATCGAAGGTGAAATGGTCGGTAGCGCAGGTGAACCAGCGGGTGTTGTTTGCGCTGGTGATGAACTGGATCAGGCCCTTGCTTTCTATTATTAATGTGGGTTATCAGCTCGTTAAGGATGGGAAGACGCCGATGAATGCCGCGATGAGCTATCACCTCAATGAGGCGGTAAGGGGTGAGGCGCCGGCTTACGAGATCGTGCTTTCTAAAGCGGTCTTTAGCCGGGGGGAACTGATCGGAGCCATCATTCGAAAGCTGCACAGCATGGATAGTGATTTGTGTTATATTTCATGGGACAGTGCCGGGGCTTCGTTTTTTTGTAATGCCGACGATCAGGTTGTATTTATTCTGTTTGATGCGATGAAGAGCCGTTTTGTAAGCTATGTCAATGCGGCGCGTCGGGCGGATGGTGAGGTGATGTTGCAATTACCTGCTGGGTTTTCTTGTGATGAGTTACATTGCTATATGCACCTAGTACGAGCGGATGGAGCAATGGTGAGTACGACGGTGTATGCGGGATTGATATTGCCTGAACTGTAGCATGGTGTGGCACACCCTTTCGTTTAATGCATGGTGTTGGGTCCTATATCAATTTTTAATATATAAGCAATCTAAATTGCATAAATTATAGTATAATATTTTGCAAATGTTAATTATGTCCTTATATTGTGCTCATCAATAGGGATGATTTATGAGGGGAGTTTGACAGTAGTCAACTCCCTTTGTATTACCGGGCAATTCTGAATGCAGTAGGTGTACTCGCTGTGTGTTTCTTAAAAAAGTGGTTGAAGTGCGCAGGTTCTTCAAATCCCAAACAATAACTGATTTCTGATATGTTCCAGCTGGTGTGTTTCAACAGGGCGATTGCTTCTGTGGTCAACCTTTCGGCGATGTGTGTGGTCGTCGTTTTTCCGGTTGCGGTTTTAACGGCCCGGTTCAGGTGATTGGTATGTACGTTGAGTTTGTCGGCAAAATCTTTGGCCGAGCGTAAGGAGAATTGCTGGCTGGGTGTTTCGATCGGGAATTGCCGCTCTAACAGTTCAGTGAAGACTGCAGTGATCCTGGCATTGGCGTCGGTATGTTTGTATAGCGTTTCTGAGGGTTGCAGTTTTAGGGCCCCGTGGATCATTTCGGAGATGTAATTGCGGATCAGGTCGTATTTAAAAACATAGCTTGAGCTCAGCTCGTCGATCATTTTCTTGAAGATCTGTTCAAATGCCGCGTCTTGCTGCGGGTTTAAAACATAGGCGGGCTTGCCCTGTGGTGAATACATAGGCAAATCTTTCAGGTTGCCGCGGATGTGTCCGGAAAAAAAGGCTTCTTTGAAGATGCAGAAGTAACCGCCATCGTCTTCGGTCAGCCGCTCGAAGGTATAGGGAACATTGGGGTTGAAAAAGAGCAAGGTGCTGCCATTTACTTCCAGTGTCTTATCGCCATAATGGTAAAGATGCCTTCCCCGCATCAGGGTAATTTTATAGAAGTCGCGCCGGCTGTACTGGATGGGCGGACGGCCGGGCATGTAGCATTCTTCCATTTTAAAAACGTTGAAATGGCTGAGCTCATTGTTGATGCCGCTAGCGTCGAGATTGAATTTGTTCCGGTAAAAATCTTCCAGTGTTTCTGTCGCTTCCATATTGTAAAATTAAAACATTATGCGGGGAAAGCAGTATTTAGTCATTAAATGAGGTCGTTGTTGCCGCTTCCCTGAATGTTTCCATGTCCTGTTGCACCAATGCTATTTTATCTGCTGCAGTTTGGTAGGCGTCGGCTCCCAAAAAGAGATGCAGGGCAGGGTTTTCTTCATTTGCTACGGCAATCATGACATCTGCCGCTTTATCCGGATCGCCGGGCTGGTTGGCATTGATGTCCTGCTGGTGTGCGGTCTGCATGTCCCTCACGTTTTTATAATCGGCAATCTCGTTTTTAGGGGTAACAACAGAGCCTTCGTCCAAAAAGCTGGTGCGGAAGTAGCCTGGCAAGACCAGCGAAACATTGATTCCAAAAGGTTTGACCTCGTGAGAAAGTGATTCGGTGAAGCCATGAACCGCGAATTTGGTGGCGCAATAGATGCCGAAAGCGGGGAAACCGCCGGCAAAGCCGCCAATGGAAGAGATGTTGAAGATGTGTCCGTTTTGAGCAGCCCTCATATGTGGCAGCGCCTGGCGGATGATGTTGAGCGAACCAAATACATTGACGTCAAAATTTGTTCTTGCTTCTGCGTCAGACAATTCTTCCAGTCCGCCCATGAGGCCGTAACCTGCATTGTTGACCACAACATCAATGCTTCCAAAATGTGCGATGGTTTGGTCGATTGCTTTTTTGACATCTGCTTCGTCAACCAGGTTTAAGGCCAGTGGCAAAAAGCTGGCCGAGGCCGGGCCAAGGTTTGCTTCCAATAAATCTACAGTTCTGGACGTTGCGGCTACCTGATAACCCTTAGCCAGTAATTTTTTTGCGAGTGCCAGTCCCAGTCCTTTAGATGCGCCGGTAACCAACCATGTTTTTCTTTTGTTCATTTTGATTAATTTTTATGGTACAAAGTTGCGCCAGTTTGGGGGGCAGCCGTTAGTCCCGTTCAAACAGATGATTGCGAAATTCAAACAATCGGTTTTCACCGGTAAAATCCCTGCATTGACCGTCCCCGAATTGTCAGTTGTCCAATTTGTATCGCTTCTAAATGTAACAATTGCGACCTTGCGGCTACTAATTGAAGAAATAAATTGTTTATGAAAAGAATTGTACTATTGATAGTGGGCGTGATGATGATGCTTGGCGCAAACGCGCAGTTTGGCATGCCGGGAGGAGGCCCCGCCAAGCCAAAAGTGACCGGAAGGATCTCTGTACTGGTGATGGACTCGGTGACTAAAAAACCAATTGACTATGCCAGCATTTCGCTGACCAAAACGGCGGATAGCAAATCGCTGAACGGCGGTGTAACGGACGAAAAGGGCAAGGTGACGCTGCAAAATGTGGCTCCTGACCAATATAAACTGCTGATCGGTTTTATGGGCTACAAAACCAAAACGGTGTTGGTGAAGACCACGCCTGAAAAACCAGATGCTAATGTGGGTACGGTGTACATCAGTCCGACAGAAAGCACGCTGAAAGAAGTAGCCGTGGTAGGACAAAAAGCACTAATCGAAAACAAGGTGGACAAACTGGTCTACAATGCGGAGAACGACATCACGAATGCCGGTGGCGATGCGACGGATGTGATGCGCAAGGTGCCGATGCTTTCGGTAGACATGAGCGGCAACGTGCAACTGAGGGGCGCTGCGGTGAGGGTATTGATCAATGGCAAACCTTCTGGTACCATGGCCAACAGCGTGGCCGATGCTTTGAAAATGATCCCTGCGGAACAAATTAAAAGTGTGGAAGTGATCACCAGTCCCTCTGCTAAATATGATGCGGAAGGTTCGGGTGGTATCATCAACATCATTACGAAGAAAAATACATCAGAAGGAACCAGCGGCAGTGTGAATGCTTCGGCAGGGACACGGTCCAACAACGGGGCTTTCAACCTGAATGTGAAAACTGGCCGTCTGGGGCTGACCAGCAGTCTGGGTGTGAACCATGCTTATCCTCAAAAATCAAGTGTTTCGGTGTTCAACAGTTCGACACTAAACGGTGTGAACAGCATCGTGAGACAAGATGGATTTTCAAACTGGTCCAGAGTTGGGTACAACGGCAGCGTGGGATTGGATTATGACCTGAATGCCTATAACAACTTTACCACGAATGTGAAGCTGAACAGTTTTTCCAATGGTGGGCCGGGCAGTTCTGATATCTATGTGAACGATGACTTTTCCCAAAACATCCGGGATATGGACATGGGCTTTAAGAACATGGACTGGACGATGGACTATAGAAAGACGAGCAAGAAAGAAGGAGAGGAGTTCAGCATTTCGGCACAACTTTCTACCGGGCGCAACAGCAGCGACTTTTCCAACCGTTTTGTGAAACCTAATATCGATGATGTGTTGGTATTGGGCAGCAATACCGGGAAAAACAATGAATACACGGTACAGTCGGACTATGTCTACCCGTTTAGCAAAACCATAACATTGGAAACTGGTGCCAAGGGTATTTTCAGAAAGATCAATAGCGACTATGACAATACGGCCCAGGATTTTGACTACGATCAGAATGTGGCCAGTGCTTATGGCGTGTTTGGTTTTAACCTGACCAAAAAGATCAGTGCCAAGGCGGGTCTGCGGGCTGAGTATACCAAGATCAACGGACTGGCAGGTAATGCACTCAAATTTGACAACGATTATTTCAACCTGTTCCCGAGTCTGATCTTATCGCAGTCGCTCAGCGGGATGAGTACCGTAAAACTGAGTTACAACAGAAGGGTACAGCGCCCGAGTTTGTTTTACCTGAACCCTTTCCGTAATGAAAGTGATGTGTTTAACCCGATGGAAGGTAATCCGAAATTGTCTCCTGAGTTGACCGATAACCTGGAACTGGGCTATTCTACCTTTATCAAAGGTTCGGTGATCAATGCTTCGGTATTTTACCGCAACACACAGGACGTGATCGAAAGTAAGATCGCGCCGATTGAAGGCAACAGGAACCTGACAACCTATGCCAATATCGGTACAAGCAGGTCTTACGGGTTCAACGTATTCGGTTCCTATAACCCGAAACCGAAATGGACATTGATGGCCAATTTTGGGCTGAACACCTATGATGTGAACAACAGTGCGAGCAATGTAAGCACCGGAACGTTCCTGAATTACAATGCCTTCTTGCGTTCGGCTTATGGTTTTGGTGAAGGCTGGAACATGGAACTCTGGGGTGTTGTGAATTCTCCGAAACGTACTTTTCAGGGAAAAACGGACATGATGTATTTTTATGGCGGTGCGGTAAAGAAGGAAATCATGAAGAAGATGGCGACCATCGGCATCAACGTTTTAAACCCTTTGAGCAGGGACCTGAACATCAAAACGGTAAACAATACTGCTGTTTCGACCCAGCGTACAGACATCCATTACCCTTTGCGTTCTTTCGGACTGAACTTTAGTTACAAGTTCGGTAAACTGAAGTTTACACAAAAGAAGACCATCAAAAACGACGACTTGAAGAAAGAAGAAGGACAAGGCGGCGGAATGGGCGGCGTTCAGGCTGGCGGCACCAACTAATTTTTCTTTACTGTTTTTAAAATCATCCAACTCAGCGGGTTCATACTGTACCCGCTGATGTTGTTTTGGGTCATGACGACCGCCTGGTCGTAAAACAACGGAACGATATTTCCGTACTCCATCACCATGTTGTCCATCTCCTGGTACAGTTTATAACGTTTTTCGTGGTCGTTCTCATAATAACTTTGTTCTAGTAACCGGTCGAATTTGTCATTGTAATAAGCGGTATAGTTTGGCCCGTTGGGCACTTTGTTTTTGGAGTAAAACATGGCCAGGTAGTTCTCGCCATCCGGGTAATCGGAGATCCAGGAGCCGCGGAAGAAATTGACCTCGTTTTTGGAGATCAGGTCCCGCAGACTGGCGCTTGGGCTGACTTCCACTTTGGTTTTGATGCCGATTTCACTGAGTTCACCCTGCACAAATTCGATGAGGTCTTTGTAGGTCGTAGAGGTGTTGAGCGTGACCTGTGGCATGCCTTTGCCATTTGGAAAGCCCGCCTCAGCAAGCAGCTGTGCCGCTTTTTTGGGATTGTAATGGTAACCTTTTACAGCAGTGCTGTCGAAACCCGGCATGCCTTGCGGAATAAAACCGGAGGTAGCAGGTGTCCCGATCCCGTTGCGAAGGTATTTGATCAGTTTGCTGCGGTCGATTGCATAATTGATGGCCTGCCGCACTTTCTTGTACTTGAGCGGTGAATTTTTAGTAATGGCGATGTTGGTGTCGACCAAAATGCCGATGTATTCTGTGCACAAATAAAGGCCCTTGCGAAGGTTGAATTTGCCCTTGTATTTGCTGGTCATGTTGCCGCTCTTGGTCAGGATATCGTCGCGGTAACTGCCGTCCACCTTATCAAAAAAATCGAGCTCCTTTTTTAGAAAGTTCATGAAAGCGCTCTGTTTGTCGGAGATGAAAGTCACCTTGACCGCATCCAGGTAGGGCAGTCTGTTGGCCCCCTGCTTCTCCCAGTAGTTCTCATTTTTGAGCAATACCAAAATCTCATCTTCTTTCCAGTATTTGAACCTGAAAGGGCCGGTGCCTACCGGATGGTTCCGGAAGTCTTTGCCATAGTGGTCTGCAACCTCTCTCGGTACAACCGAACAGTATTGCGTACAGAGCAGGTTCATAAATGCAGGAAAAGGCTTGATCAGCCTGATCTGGAAGGTGCTGTCGTTGAGCGCCACAAAATTGTTGATGTCCTTTACCTTGTCGCTAAAGATCCAGCCACCCGAAGAAGCAACTTTGGGATCGATGAGGCGGTAAAAGCTGTAGACAAAATCTGAGGCGACCACTTTACGGCCTTTGCCCTTTGGAAAGAGTTCATGGTCCTGAAAATGGACATCGTTGCGCAGGTTGAAGGTGTAACTGAGGCCATCTGCCGAGACCTGCCAGGTTTTGGCAATGCAGGGCACAATCTGCAGGCTGCTGTCGATCTGCACCAGTCCGTTGAACACCTGGTTGATCATCCAGATGGCGTTTTGGTTGCGCGCAAAGGCGGGATCCATGGAGGTCAGGTTTTGATCCAGGTTCATGTTGAACACCTTCTTTCCATTGCTTGCGGTCTCCCCGCATGACAAGAGGCAGGAGAGGAGCAATGCGCAAAAAATATAGGGGATCGTACGATGCATCAGCCAGGGAATACTATTTTTGCACAAAGTAATAAATAAATTGGTATGTCTCTTTTAACTGAGCTGATAAATAACATAGCGGACGAGGAGCTGCGCGAACAATACCAGGAACGTGTAGAGATTGTGCAGCATAAGATCAAATTTATGGACCGGGTGCCGGTGGCCTGTCTGGATGCGATGAACCGGCCGGTTGTGGAACTCAACAATCTGCTGGAAGCTGCGGGCGGGGATGTTAAAGAAGATCCGTTGCAGGCCAGGGTGCTGATCTATTATGCAAAAGAGCTGGGGATGATCCAAATGATGGGAACGGTGGCTGGTTTGTTAGCGCCCACATGGCCTTCTGTGGAGTACAATAATGTTTACATCTGGGAGGAATTACCAGTTGCAGCTTTTAATGGTGCAGCGGCGGTGGATGCACTGGAGGACCTGGTGGAGATGCTCTATCCGGGCTATTTTGTGTTTGGCAATGAGGGGCAGACCTGGGTCAGCTTTAAAACGCAATAAATTTGTCCATTTGCTCATCAGTGAATTTTAAAGTGTCTTCTTTAAAAAAGTCACCTGCCTCATTGAGTTCGCTTTTGATGTTGGCAATGTGTAACCGGAGCGGCAATACGTGGAGGTGCAGGTAACTGCAGACACCACCGAAATGGTCAACCCCCCGGATGTTTCCATACTTGCCGGAAGACACACCGACCAGGGCCGCTTTTTTATCGTAAAAACTGTCCGGAAAATTGCAGGCATCGATAAAAGTCTTGAGCACACCTGGAAAACTGCCGTTGTATTCCGGTATGACAAACAGGAATTTGCTGGTCTGGCTGATCATCTCCTGAATGGCTTCAAATTCCGGGCTGCGCTTGCCGTACAGATCTGAAGAGATGAGTGTGGCCGGTAAATTTTCGAGGTTAAAAAGTTGGGTATCGAGGCCTTTTAATTTTAATGTCTGCTGATAATAACGGGCAACTTTTAGCGTATTACTGGAGGGTCTGTTGGTTCCTGAAATGATGGTTACCATGGCTGAATTGTTAATAAGATGTGTAAAACACTTATAGCATTAATGCTAGTTTTGTCTTTTAGTTCGTATCTTAGCTACTCGTTAAAATATGCCCGAAACAACGCAAAAATAGCATTTTTTTATAAATTTACCATGGGTAAATCTTAGCCTTAATCGAATAATTGAAATTATTAACAAGATAGATGAGTAAAATTATTGCACTGGCAAATCAGAAAGGCGGGGTAGGTAAAACTACTTCATCCATCAATCTGGCCGCAAGTTTAGCCGTACTGGAATACAGAACATTATTGGTTGATGCCGATCCTCAGGCCAATTCTACATCAGGTATCGGATTTGATCCAAGAAGCATTAAAAACAGCATATACGAATGCATCATTAATGATGTTGAGCCATCTGAGGCCATTCAAAAAACCGATACCCCCAACCTCGACTTGTTGCCTGCGCACATTGACCTGGTGGGTGCCGAGATCGAAATGATTAACCTGAACAACAGGGAATATAAAATGAAAGCTGTACTCGAAAAGGTGAAGGACCAGTATGATTTTATCATTGTGGACTGCTCGCCCTCCCTGGGTCTCATCACCATCAACGCCCTTACGGCTGCGGATTCTGTGATCATTCCGGTACAGTGTGAGTATTTCGCACTGGAAGGTTTGGGTAAATTGTTGAATACCATTAAAATTGTACAGAACCGGTTGAATCCCGATCTTGAAATTGAAGGCATTTTGCTGACCATGTACGATGTGCGTCTGCGTTTGTCCAACCAGGTTGTGGAAGAAGTGAAAACCCATTTTCAGGAGCTGGTATTTGATACCATCATCCAGAGGAATACCCGTTTGAGCGAGGCACCGAGTTATGGTGTTTCTGTGATCATGCACGATGCCAACTGCAAGGGGGCAATCAATTACCTGAATCTGGCGAGAGAGATCGTCAATAAGAACGGGATGATGAAAGAGGTAGCAGATTCAACAACAGCCATAATTTAAGCATATAATGACATCTTTTCAGCGAAAAACAGGCTTAGGTAAAGGATTGAGTGCGCTTTTGAATGATTCTGATGCTGTTAACCCGCCAAAGAATTCTGTTAACCCCGTAAGTGAAACCAGACAGGAGACCGCCAATTCGAGCGATGGCCTGATCGGGTTGATCAACATCAGCGATGTCGAAACCAATCCCTTCCAGCCGCGTACTGAATTTGACCAGGTTGCTTTAAATGAGCTGGCGGATTCGATTAAAATACATGGCCTGATCCAACCGATTACGGTGCGAACACATACAGGCGGCAAATACCAGCTGATTTCAGGAGAAAGAAGGTTAAGGGCCTCTAAACTGGCCGGTCTGAAACAGATTCCTGCCTATATCCGTACTGCCGATAACCAGCAAATGCTGGAGATGGCACTGATCGAGAACATCCAGCGGGAAAACCTGAATGCCATTGAGGTGGCGCTTAGTTTTCAGCGGATGCTGGATGAATGTAACCTGAAACAGGAGCAATTGGGTGAAAGAGTGGGTAAAAACAGAACAACGGTGACCAATTACCTGCGTTTACTGAAATTGCCGCCCCTCATCCAGATTTCTATCCGGGACCAGAAAATATCTATGGGCCATGCCCGTGCGCTGATCAGTGTGGAGGAGGCGGATAAGCAGCTGTTCATCCATGACGAGATCATTGATAAAGGACTTTCTGTCCGCAAAGTCGAAGAGTTGGTCAGGGATATCCATACAACTCCTCTGAAACCGAAACCCGCGAAGCGGATTGCCGGTACTTCATTCGAATATCAAAAATTACAAAGAGACCTTGCTTCCAGATTTGCCACAAAGGTAAAACTGAAAGTAGGTGAAAATGGCAAGGGTGCGATCGAGATTCCTTTTGTTTCGGAAGACGACCTGAGCCGGATCCTGGAACTATTGGACTGGTAATGCGCAACTTCCTTTTTTTATGTTTACTGGTGTTTTTTTCGGCCCCGGATATCAGGGCCCAAAACCCTGTGGAAGTAAAAGAGCAGCAGCCTTTGTTGCCAAAGGACAGCATAGTTCAAAAAACAGATACCTTAAAAAAGAAAAGACCGGCATACATCAATCCCGGTAAAGTGGCCGGAAAAAGGGCGGTATTCAGATCGCTGATTGTACCGGGTCTCGGACAGATCGGTAACGGTATTACCGTATACCGTTTTGCTAAGGTAGCAGGGATCTATACCGGTGCGACCTTACTGACCCTGTCTTATATCGAGAACAACAACAATTATAAACTGGTGCTGGAGGAATTGGAATACAGAGCGGCACACAACGGAAATGCAAATCCGAATGGTGTGCTGCAAAACAGGCAGGATGATGGCCTTATCCTGGCAAAGGATACCTTTAGGCGCAACAAAGAGGTCATTGTTTTTTCATTTATCGGACTTTACTTACTCAATGCCGTGGACGCTTACATTGACGCAAGACTGAAGTATTTTGATGTCGGGGATATCGCCTTTAAAGTCTCGCCCGGTATGATCGCAACGGACGCACCGGTGTATGGCTACAATCAATCCCTGCCAGGGTTAAAACTTACCGTTAAATTTTGATACTTTTGGTCGCTAATGCGAAAGCCTTTAACCGGGCTTTCATGACTTATAACAATAAATAACAACATATGAAAATAGCACTGCTTGGTTATGGTAAAATGGGTCAGATCATTGAACGTTTTGCTTTGGAAAGAGGCCATGAAGTTGTTCTGAAGATTACGATTGACAATCAGGAAGACCTGACGGAAAGCAATTTGCGCAAGGCCGATGTCGCCATAGATTTTAGTGCACCTGATGCCGCCATCGGAAATATTTATGCTTGTTTTGATGCCAATCTGCCGATCGTGGTTGGAACAACCGGCTGGTACGGACAATTGCAGGAGGTGAAAAACGAATGTCTGCTGAGTAACAATACTTTGCTTTATGGCTCTAACTTCAGTATCGGGGTTAACCTGTTTTTTCACATGAACAAATTGCTGGCAAAATTAATGAACGATTATCCTGCTTATGAGGTCCAGGTGGAAGAGATCCACCATACCCAGAAGCTGGACTCGCCAAGCGGTACGGCCATGACGATTGCAGAAGATATCCTGTCCAATCTGGACCGGAAAAGCGAGTGGGTCAACGAACTGGTCGGCTCCCCTTTTGAAGATGTGTTGAAAAAAGAACAATTGCTGATTGAGTCGCACCGGATCGACGCCGTTCCCGGTACACATACCGTGGTTTACAGTTCTGAAGTGGATGAAATCGAGTTTAAACATACTGCGCACAACCGTTCAGGATTTGCCCTGGGTGCGATTGTGGCTGCGGAATGGCTGGAAAAAAGACAAGGTTTCTTTAATATAACTGAAATATTTAATTTTAAATAAGCAAAAAAACATGAGTTGGAAATTCTGGCAAAAGAATAAGTCTGCTAAGCATACCCCAAAGAAAAAAACGAAGAGCAGAGAGTGGCTGGACGCCATTCTTTTTGCCGTTATTGCTGCAACCATCATCAGGGTGTTTTTCATTGAAGCTTATACCATTCCAACCGGGTCGATGGAAAGGTCACTGCTGATCGGTGATTTTCTCTTCGTGAGCAAAGTAAACTATGGCGCCCGGATTCCAATGACGCCTGTCGCATTTCCTTTTGCGCACCATACGATGCCGATTACCGGAACAAAAGCATACTGGGACGGCGTACAGTGGGACTACCGCCGCTTGCCTGGCTTCCAGGACATCAAAAGAAACGACGTGGTGGTTTTCAATTACCCGCAGGGTGATACTGTAGCGCTGGAGCAACAGGATGATGACTACTATCGTATGGTGAGGCATGAGGGCTGGAAAGCCATCAATACGAATTTTACGATTGTAAGCAGGCCTGTAGATAAAAGAGAGAATTACATCAAAAGGTGCATCGCCATTGCGGGTGATACCATTAGCATGAAAGCAGGTCTGGTATCCATAAACGGCAAGCCGGAGCAATTGAAACCAACTGGTAATTTTAGTTACCTGGTGGAGTTTAAAACTCCGGATGTGAACGGCAGCGCGCTGGAAGATATTGGCTTCAAGATCGGACAGGACATTACCAAGAGTACGGAAACCACGTATTATTTTGAGCATGCGAGCCAGATCATGATGGACAAAGTGCGAAAACTGGATTATGTTAAATCTGTAAAAGAAGTGACCAGACCAGAAGGCGAAGCGGAAGCAGATATTTTCCCTTATGATCCGAACAGGCCATGGAACGTAGACAATTTTGGCCCGATCATCATTCCTAAAAAAGGATGGACGGTACAACTGGACAGCGTAACGATGCCGCTTTATCAAAGAAGCATCCGCATCTATGAAGGAAATAAACTGGAGAAATCCGGTAACGGCTGGTTGATCAACGGTAAACCGGCAACTTCTTATACCTTTAAAATGGATTATTACTGGATGATGGGCGATAACAGGCACAATTCCGCGGATTCACGGTATTGGGGCTTTGTTCCGGAAGACCACATTGTCGGCAAGGCTTTGTTTGTCTGGATGAGTTATGATACTGAAGGGTCATTTTTCAGCAAAATCAGATGGAGCAGACTGCTTAGGGGCATCCATTAGTAAAGACGAATGCCATGCGAAAACCCATACTGCTGTCCATACTTCTTTTGGCGTCGGTATGGGTTTTTGCGCAACAGGAGCAAATCCAATTCTCCAGGTTAGACTTGTCCAACGGCCTGTCTCACAACCAGGTCAACACCATTTTTAAAGATGAAAAAGGATTTCTCTGGTTCGGCACACTCGCCGGATTAAACCGTTTCGACGGTTACCAGGTTAAAGTATTCAAACATGATCCCAGGGATACAACCTCCCTGTCGGACGACTGCATTCTGAACATCTACCAGCTTCCTGACCAGCATTTGTACCTCGAGACACGGAGCGGGGCGAATGTATACGATCAGAAAAAACAGCGCTTCATCAGGGATTTAAAATCCTACCTGAAAACCTTAAATATCAACACCAATGTCATTCAGGACATCTTAAAAGATGATTCGGGCAACTATTGGTTTAACGCGGTTAGGGACGGTATTTTCAAATACGAGCCCGGCAAGAGGCGTACGACTCATTTCCGCAGTGGAGGCTTTGGTCCGCATGAGATCGGCAAACAGGCCATATCCTCGCTCCAGAAAGACAAGGCAGGTCAAATCTGGATCATTTACCGCGACAAACGAATTGCGTTGCTGAACCCTGTTACTGGCAAAATACACCAGCAGATCCTAGCCTTTCAGCTCAATAAACCTTCTGAATTTCAAGACTTTAAAATGTTTATTGATAATGATGGAGATTTTTGGATTTATACGGTGAACATCCAGCGGGGCATAGACTATTACAGCAGGCGGACGAATAACCGTCGTTTTCTGGATAAAGGAGCCGGGGCGCTGAACAATAACCTCATCAATGGTATTCTGCAGGATGCTCAGGGACAGATCTGGATCGGCACGGACCATGGTGGGATTAACCTGCTGGATAAAAAAGATTTCAGTGTCAGGTTCCTGACCCATGAGGAAGATGACCCGAAGAGTGTCGGGCAGAATAGCATCCTCAGCCTGTACAAAGATCCCTCAGGCATTATCTGGGTGGGTACGTATAAAAAAGGAGTCAGCTTCTACCATAAAAAGATCCTCAAATTTCCGCTGTACAGGCACCGGTATAACAAGCCAAACGGGCTTACTTATGATGACATCAACCGCTTTGTGGAAGACCAGTCTGGTAATTTATGGATTGGTACAAACGGTGGGGGACTGTTTTATTTTAACCGGAAGACCGGGCAGTTCAAACAGTACAGACACGAACAGGGCAATCCGAATAGCCTGACCAATGACATCATCGTCGGACTCTTTATCGATAAAGCGCAACAGCTTTGGATCGGTACCTATCTGGGCGGACTGGACCGCTTTGACGGGAAAAATTTTAAGCACTATAAACATAAGGACAGTGATCCGAAAAGCCTGGCAGACGACCGTGTCTGGGATATCATGGAGGACGGAAAAAACAGGTTGTGGGTTTCTACATTGGGCGGCGGACTGGATTTGCTGGACCGGAGCACAGGTGCTTTTACGCACCATAAAGTCGGACAGTCCAATAGTCTTCACTCCAATTTCATATCCTGCGCAATAACGGATACAAAAGGGAACATCTGGATCGGTACCTCAGATGGCCTGGACCAGATGACCAGCAATGGAAAGTTCATTCATTACCAAAATGAGCCTGGTAAGTCCAATTCGCTGATCAACAAGGTCATCTACGATCTGATGGAAGACAGCCATGGCTATATCTGGATCGCTACGCGTGACGGACTGAGCAGGCTGGATCCAAAGACCAGATCCTTCCGAAACTTTGAGGTCAAGGACGGCCTGACGGAGATGGCTACCCTAAAAATACTGGAAGACAATAATCAAAACATCTGGGTGAGTACAGCGAATGGCTTGTTTGCAGTTACCGTATCTCCAAACAAGGCAGGTGATTTTTCTTACACGTTTAGAAAATACGACGAGCATGATGGTTTGCAGGGCAGTGCTTTTAACGCCAACGCAGGTTATAAAACAAGGGCTGGTGAACTGGTCTTTGGTGGGGCTAATGGATTCAATCTTTTTCAACCTGCTACCATAAAAAATGACAACAGCAAGCCTGGGATTATTTTCTCCGATTTTCAAATTGCGAATAAGAGCATTGGTATCGGCGAGCGCCTGGGTGGAAGGGTGTTGCTGAACAAAGCCATCAGCTTTACCGATTCTCTGAAACTGAGCTACGACCAGAATGGCTTCACGCTTGAGTTTGCAGCCCTCAATTTTTTTGATGCCCAGGCTATCCGTTACCGCTATAAACTGGAAGGTTTTGACCAGCATTGGCAGGAGTTGCAGGGCAACAACCGGAGAGCGACCTATACCAATATTGATCCGGGCAACTATGTTTTTAAGGTAATTTCTACAAATGCGTCCGGCAAATGGCTGGACAATGCGGCAAATCTTGAAATCTCCATTCCTCCGCCATTTTGGAGAACCTGGCTGGCCTATGTGGTCTATGCGCTGATCGTTGTTATTACCCTGCTTTTGATCAGAAGGCGCGGCATTCAACGCATCAGGAAGGAATTTTTACTACAACAGGAACGTCAGCAGGCCAGGCGCATGCATGAGCTGGATATGCTGAAAATCAAGTTCTTCACCAATATGAGCCATGAGTTCAGGACGCCTTTGTCACTGATCATCACCCCGCTGGAGAAATTGATCCGCCAGGCACGTGAGCAGGACAAACAACCCCTGATCATGATTCAGAGAAATGGGCGCAGGTTATTGAACCTGGTAAACCAGTTGCTGGATTTCCGGCGTATGGAGGTACAGGAACTGTCCTTGCACCGCAGACCGGGGGATATTGTGCAATTTATCCGGGAACTTTCGTTTTCGTTTACGGATGAGGCAGAAAAGAAACACATTCATTTTTCATTTCAGACCTCGAGAAATAGCCTGATCACCCTTTTTGATCACGATAAGATCGAAAGGATTTTGTTTAACCTATTGTCCAATGCTTTTAAGTTTACGCCTGAAGCTGGCTTGGTGGAGGTGAAACTGGAAGACGGGCAGGATTTTAAACATAACCCCGAATTGATATTGAGGGTTTCAGATAGTGGCATCGGCGTGCCGGAAGATAAACAGGACAAGATCTTTGAACGGTTTTTTCAAAGCATTACACCTGATTCTATTGTCAACCAGGGTAGCGGCATCGGTTTGTCGATCACCAAAGAATTTGTCAAACTTCATGATGGCGAGATCAGCGTAAAAAGCCGGCAAGGTGGTGGTTCCGTCTTTACCGTCGTGCTTCCGCTGCCGGAACTGCAGCCCGCTGCCGACGATGTTGTTGCGGAACAAATCTCTTTCAGTACTGAACAGACAGAAAGAGATCCAGCCCTGCAAACAAATGAAGCACCTGGCAGACCGGGGAGAAAGCCTGTGGTGCTGTTGGTGGAAGATAACGATGATTTCCGTTTCTATCTTAAAGATAACCTGAAGGAATACTACGAAATTGTAGAAGCGAACAATGGCAAATCCGGCTGGCAGAAGGTATTGGCCATACAGCCCAGCCTGGTGGTGAGTGATGTGAGTATGCCAGGACTTACAGGCACGGAGCTCTGTAGAAAGATCAAGGCCGACAAGCGGACTGCTGCGATTCCCGTCATTCTGCTAACTGCCCTGATAGCAGAGGAGCAGCAGTTGGAGGGTCTGGAGACCGGGGCAAGTGACTACATGACGAAACCATTTAACTTTGAGATCCTTTTGTCCAAGATCAAAAACCTGGTGGCCCAGCAGCGGATTTCCAAACAAACCTATCAAAAGCAACTCGAAGTAAAGCCATCAGAAGTTGTGATCGAGTCGATGGACGAGAAGTTCATCAGGAGTGTGAGTCTGCAGATGGAGAAGCATCTCGCAGATCCGGATTATTCAGTTGACCAGCTGAGCAGCGATATGAACATCAGCCGGGTGGGACTTTACAAGAAGCTAATCCAGCTTACAGGAAAATCTCCCGTCCTGTATATGCGCGAATACCGGCTCAAAAAGGCGATTCCCTTGCTGGAGAAGTCGCAACTTACGATTTCCCAGGTGGCTTATGAAGTTGGCTTCAGTAATCCAAAACAGTTCAGCAAGTACTTCAAACAGCATTTCGGTGTGCTTCCCTCTGCCTATATCAGCCAATCAGGCAGTAAAAAATAGGCGGTTAACATTTTACTACCCAATTGTTAACATATGTATGCCCCCCTCATTTGTACTTAGGTCTAATTTAGGATCCAATTAACCAAGTATAAATAGCACCGGATAAGGCATTCCCTTCCCTCTGGTGGAAACGAGTTTATCAATGCGAACAAACAGGCTGGTCAGAACCGCCATTATTTTGCTTTCCGCACTTTTGTGCAGCAGTGGCTATGCACAGGATGCTAAAGAATACCTGCAAACAAAAACAGGCATCGACATTGCTATTTCCCAATCGCGCTGGGGGATTAAAACAATCCGCCTTCAGCCAGTAAGCAGCAAAATCATTCATGTCATTGCAACCCCCTCGACAGAGTTTCCTGCTGATGAGAGCCTGATGGCCATCCGGCAAAATGACCCCTCGGTCCGGTATACGGTCAGCAGGGAAAACGACCTGCTCGTACTTCTTACGGCAGACCTCCGCACGGAAGTCTCGCTCACAGACGGAGCGATCGTCTTTAAAAATAAGGATGGAAAAGTATTGCTGTCGCAAAGTAAACTGCCCTATCAGGCAATGGTTTCAAAGACATTTAACGGTACGGCATCCTATCAACTGACGCAAATTTTTGATGCGCAGCAGGATGAAGCTTATTACGGACTGGGGCAACACCAGCAGAGCCTGGTCAATTACCGCGGGCGCAGGGTAGACCTGGTTCAGTACAATACGGAAGTGGCGATTCCATTTTTTGTTTCCAATAAAAACTATGGCGTTTTATGGGACAACTATTCCATAACCCGTGCGGGCGACATCAGGGACTATGAGCCGCTCAGTGCCTTCAGGTTATTTTCAAAAAACAATGAAGAAGGCTGGCTAACGGCAAACTATGCCTTAAAATCGGCACCTGGACAAGTGATCTACAGTCAGCCAGCCTCAGAAATCTCGATGAACTGGCTCAGCGATCAGCATAAATTTCCTGCTACAGTAAAAATGCAGGATGCAGTGGTCAGCTATGAAGGCGCCCTGGCCAGTGATGTGGACGGAACGCACCAGTTGCAATTGAAATATGCCGGCTATGTTAAAGTGTGGTTTGAAGGTAAACTGGTGGCCGACTACTGGCGCCAGGCCTGGAACCCAGGCGCTGCGATATTGGACCTGAAGCTAAGCAAGGGCAAAAAAAGCACCATTAAAATACAATGGACCCCGGACGGAACGGAATCCTACCTGGGCCTGACTTGTCTGCCACCTCAAACCAGTCTGCTAAAAAACACCTTTGCGCTGCAATCTGAATCAGGCGCGGCGATCAACTATTATTTTATCGCCGGACAGAACGCCGATCAGGTTATCAGAGGTTACCGTGAAATTACGGGAAAAGCAACCATGTTGCCCAAATGGGCCATGGGATTTTGGCAAAGCCGCGAGCGCTATAAAACACAGGATGAAATCCTGAATACGGTGCAGGAATTCAGAACGCGTAAAATCCCGCTCGACAATATTGTGCTCGATTGGTCCTACTGGAAAGAAAACCAGTGGGGGAGTCAGGATTTTGACCTGGGCCGTTTTCCTGATGCCACCCAGATGATTAGCAAGCTACACGGACAGCATGTGAATTTCATGATCTCGGTATGGCCTAAATTTTATAAGGACATTGATGCCTATTCGGATTTTGACAAAGCGGGTTTCCTGTTCAAAAGAAACATTGCCGACGGGCGGCGTGACTGGATTGCAAAGGGTTATCAAAATACATTTTATGATCCCTTCAACCCAAAAGCCCGCGCCGCCTTTTGGGAACTGATGAACAAAAAACTCTATCCGAAGGGGATCGATGCCTGGTGGATGGATGCTACTGAACCGGATATGCATTCCAACCTTTCGGTAGAAAACCGCAAAGACCTGATGAACCCAACGGCTATTGGCCCCGCTACCACTTATTTCAATGCCTTTCCGCTTCAGAATGCCAGGACCGTTTACGAAGGACAGCGCAAGACTGACCCGGAGAAAAGGGTGTTTGTCCTGACCCGGTCGGCCTATGCCGGATCCCAGCGCTATGCGGCAACCACCTGGAGCGGTGACATTGCTTCCCGCTGGGAGGACATGAAAGCACAGATTGGTGCGGGTATTAATTTTTCCCTGTCGGGACTGCCTTACTGGACGATGGACATTGGTGGCTTTTCTGTAGAGCGGCGGTATGAACAGGCCAAAGGCACCGATCTGGACGAATGGCGTGAACTCAATACCCGCTGGTTTCAGTTTGGGGCTTTCGTACCGCTGTTTCGTGTACATGGACAATTCCCGTTCCGGGAGGTCTATAACATCGCCCCGGTTGAACACCCCGCTTACAAAAGCATGTTGTATTACAACCAGCTGCGCTACCACCTATTGCCTTATATCTACAGCCTTTCAGGCAAAGCCTATCAGGAAGATTATACCCTGATGCGGGGACTAATGATGGATTTTCAGAACGACCCCAAAGTACTGAATATTGACGATGCCTACCTTTTTGGCCCATCCATGCTGATTAACCCGGTACATGGCTATCAGCAAAGGACACGCCCGGTTTACCTGCCTGCGGGGCAGGGCTGGTATGAGCTGTACACCGGAAAATATATGGAAGGTGGACAGGAGATCACTGCCGCAGCCAGTTACGAACGGATGCCGGTCTACGTGAAGGAAGGTTCGATCATCCCGACTGGCCCGGCACTGCAATATACCTCAGAGAAAATTGCAGATCCGATCACCCTGTACGTGTACACCGGCAGGGATGCGGCTTTTACCCTTTACGAAGATGAAGGGAACACTTATAACTATGAAAAGGGGGCATTCAGTAATATTGAGTTTCAGTATGAAGAAGCTACAAAAACACTCCGCATTGGCGAAAGGAAGGGCAGCTTCAAAGGGATGCTCCAAAACCGGAATTTCAGGGTAATCTGGATCAGTAAGAAGAAGGCAGTCGAATTGGATTTTGACAACAATAAAGCCATCCCAGTGCCCTATTCAGGTAAATCAATCTTCCTGGAAATGCCAGTTAAATAGAAATAACCAATATCAAATAGTATAAACCAAATAATTAATAAATGTATGAATAGCATAATTACAAAAAAGACATGGTATCCAATCTACCGGGCGCTCTTTTTGGTGTTTTTCCTGGCGACAGGTGCCTATGCGCAAAGCGGGCGCATCTCAGGAGTCATCCGAAGTTCTGAAGGAGAGACTTTGCCGGGTGTAAACATCAAGGTGAAGGGTACTAACAATGGAACCATTACCGATGCTTCCGGTAATTTTAACCTCAATGCCAATACTGGCGATGTGCTGACGATCAGTTATGTCGGCTACATCAGCAAAGACATCACTGTAAAAGCAGGTGCTGACCAGGGTGCCATACAACTGGTGGTCGATGCTGTGGCACTGAAAGAAGTGGCCGTTGTTTCTATCGGTTATGGCACCACGGCTAAGAAGGATCTCACCGGAGCAGTATCGTCTGTTCGGGGTGTTGACATCAAACAAGGCTCCCTGGCAACTTTTGACCAGGCGCTGCAGGGACGTGCTGCCGGTGTGGTGGTGACCAGCAATTCCGGTCAGCCAGGCGGCGGTGTTTCCATTCAGATCAGGGGTGTCTCTACACTTGGAGGTGCGGAACCCTTATATGTGGTAGACGGGATTTTCTACGGTGGCGATGGCAACAGCCAGATCTATACTGGTGGGGCGCCTGTCACCAATCCTTTGGCCTCTTTGAGCCCGAGCGACATTGAGTCGATCGATATCCTGAAAGATGCTTCTGCGACCGCTATTTACGGTTCCCGCGGAAGTAATGGCGTGGTGATCGTGACGACAAAGCGGGGTGCAGCTGGTGCACCGAAACTAAACCTGGATGCTTCTTATGGCGTGCAACAATTGCCTTATTACCTTCCGGTCATGAACTTGCAGGAGTTTGCCACCTTCAGAAATGAAAGGGTAAAAATGATCGGTGGAACCTATACGCCTGAGTTTGCTGATCCAAGTGTATTGGGTGAAGGTACCAACTGGCAAAAGGAAATCTTTGAGAACGCTCCGGTACAGAACTACAACCTGAACCTGAGTGGCGGTGATGATAAAAATAAATACCTGATCAGTGCGGGTTATTTTGACCAGGACGGTATTGCTACCAATTCCAATTTCAAACGCTACAGCGCACGGATCAACCTGGACAATAGGACGACCAATTGGCTGAAACTGGGAACCAGTGTTTCTATGGCCAGGGTAACGGAAAATATCAACAACCAAAGCGGTAACTTGATCAGTTTTGCGATCAGGCAATCGCCAGACATTGCCGCCCGCAATGCGGATGGTACCTATGGTGGTCCTTATGACGCCAACTTCCCGCTTTCGGGTGGTAATCCACTGGCCATCGCCGAGATTTCACTGAACCAGCGCAAGCGGAATGAATTGTATGGAAATTTTTATGCAGATATCTTATTTTCCAAAGACCTGACGTTGAAAAATGAGGTCAACGGAAACTTCAACAGCGGCAACATTTATACCTTTACCCCAACCTATAAATTTGGCGTGGTAGAAAATCTGGTGAGTTCCGCTTCACGTGGCAACACCAACGGTGCCGGACTGACCTACAGAAACTATTTGTCCTATGTACACCAGTTCATCAAAAAACTGGATGTCAATGCGACTTTGGGTCATGAGGCAACCTCATCCACCTACGAGTTTACCAATGCAGGCGTGTCTAATTTGCTGACCAATAACATTTCGGAACTGAACCAGGGCGATGCGACTACCGCTACGGCCAGCAGTGGCAAGGGCCATTTTGCCATCGAATCTTATTTCGCCAGGTTAAACCTGACTTTTGCAGACAAATACTTGCTGACTTCGACGTTTAGAAATGACGGTTCTTCTAATTTCTCGGAGGACAAAAGATGGAACTTCAACTCAGCTTTTGGTTTTGCCTGGAGGGTATCTGAAGAGGCTTTCCTGAAACCAAGCAACATCGACCTCAAAGTGCGTTTAGGTTATGGTACCTTAAACAACCAGAACATTGGCTCGTATGCTTACGGTTCGAAACTGAATACGGTGCAGACCGGTAATTTTGGAACAACGGTATTGATTTCTAACCTGGCCAATCCGGACCTGACCTGGGAGAAAACGAAGACTTCCAATGCGGGTATAGATTTGGGCTTGTTCAAAAACCGCATCCAGATTACTGCTGATGCTTATATTAAAAACACAGATGGTTTACTGCAAACCCTGCCGCTGGCCTTGTATTCTGGCACAAGCGTGGGTTATGCCACAGGTGGCCTGGGTGCGCCGGCTTATAATTTGGGATCCATTAAAAACACGGGTTTCGAATTTTCGATCAATACCACCAATATCAAAAGCACTAATTTTACCTGGAATTCTACACTGACTTTTTCTAAAAACAGCAATAAGGTGACAAGTCTGGTGACCAACAACACCATTATTCCAAGCTATGTAAACGGAACGACTATTGTATCGCAAACTTCAGTAGGGAAATCAATCGGTGAGTTTTATGGTTATGAAGTAGCAGGTATTTTTAAAGACGCTGCCGATTTGCAGAACAGCGCGAGACCTGCGGGTTCTAATGGCGAGATCTTGCCGGTCAACCCGGACAATGTCTGGATCGGGGACCTGAAGTTCAAAGATCTGGATGGCAACGGCATCATCGATGAAAAAGACAGAACTTATCTGGGCTCTGCCATGCCTAAGTTCCAGTTCGGTATCAACAACGCGTTCAGGTATCAAAACTTCGAACTGACGCTATTTTTTAACGGGAATTACGGCAATAAAATCTTCAACAACCTGAAACGGGAAAATGAAGATCCGGGTAGTAATTTTGGTATGCTGAAGTCGGTGGCTGATTTCGCAAGAATAGGTCTGATTGATCCTGCTGGTTCTGCTACAGACGTAAACAATGTGTATCTGATCAATCAGGGTACCGAGGTGCCAAGGGTGACTTCCGCCAATGTGAACAACAACAGCAGACCTTCTACCCGTTATATCGAAGATGGTTCTTACATCAGACTGAAAACCGCAGTGCTGGGTTATAATCTGCCCTGGAAACTGGTGCAGAAAGCCAAACTCAGTTACATGAAGGTATTTGCCAATGTGCAGAATGTGTTTACGGTCACAAATTATACCGGCTATGATCCTGAAGTAGGATCACAAAATCAAAGCGCTTTATCGGCAGGGATCGACTATGGTCGTTATCCTTCATCGCGAACTTTCACTTTTGGTTTAACAGCTGGATTTTAACATTTAACATCAGAATATTATGAAGAATATAAAAATGCTGACTGCAGTGTTAACAAGCACCCTCCTGGTGTTGCTCGTTGCTTCTGGCTGCAAAAAGAGCTTCCTGGAACGTATCCCCTTGGATGCGGTGACCATTGACAATTTTTATCAGACAGAAAACGATCTGAGGCAGGCGACAGGTGCCTTGTATGGCTCGCCGTGGTTTGATTATAACGATAAAGTAATCCTGTTTGTAGGTGATGCCATGTCGGGCAATCTGGGCGGCGGTAATGCCGGTGCCTGGAATAACTTTGCCGTATCATCTGGTGAAACGGGTGTGAACGAAGGCTGGAGATCATTGTACAAGATCATCGGACATTGCAACATGAACATCATTTACATCAATACCCAGTCTGCGGCCTCTATTCCTGAAGCGGCAAAGAATTCTGCTTTGGGAGAGTTGCGCTTTCTGAGAGCGGTGTCTTATTTTTACCTGGTACAGTTGTGGGGCGCAGTTCCGATTATTGAAGACAACCGTACCCTGGTAGAACGGCCTTCTGTGCCAAGAAACACCGTAAAGGATGTGTACCGTTTCATCATCAACGACATGCGTTTTGCTGCCGAAAACCTGCGCGCCGCTAAAGATGCCGGCCGTGTGAACAAATGGTCGGCCGAAGGCATGCTGGCCAAGATCTACCTGACCCGCTCCGGACTTACTGCTGAAGGAACCGGCAGGGGCAATGGTACTCGCGAACAGGTATACCTTGACAGCGCAAAATATTACGCCGGCGATGTCTGCAGAAACAGCGGACTGGAACTGATGCCAGTTTACAATGATTTGTTTAAGATGTCGAACAACAACAATGACGAGTCGCTGTTTGCCCTGCAATGGGTGGGCAGCACTACTTATGGAATCGGAAATTCTACCCAGGCCTATTATGCAGCCGAACCTAAGTTGACCGGAGTAGGTGATGGTTGGGGATCGGCCAATACCGTGAGCATTGACCTGTTTTCCAATAAATACATAAGTGGTGATACCCGGAGAAAGGCTACATATATGCAAAATGGTGATGTTTATCCTGAATTGTTGAAGGCTTCCGGAGGCTATACCGTGACCAATACCACACCAAACCTGAAGAAATACATTGTGGGTACGCCTGCGGATAACGACAATAAAGGGGTGTTTTTTATGTCAACCGGCATCAATACTTATATGCTTCGTCTGGCGGATGTTTACCTGTTGTACGCTGAAGCCATCTGTGGAAACGCTTCTTCAACGACCGATGCGGATGCTTTACTTTATTTCAATAAGGTACATACCCGTGCGGGTCTGACTACAAAAACCGGGACACTGACCCTCGCTGAGATTCTTGCCGAGCGGCGGATTGAGCTGGCTTTTGAAGGTCAGTATTGGTTTGACCTGCTGAGGCAGCATGACATCAATCCGGCGCAAACGATCAGCATGCTGGCCAATCAGGACCGCGGCACGGTGAGCTACAATGCAACCACCAATACCACTACCTATACCAGTAAAAAAGTAGCGCCTTCGGAAGCGTCGTTTAAACTTCCGTATCCGGAAGCAGATGTGGTGACTAATCCCTTGTTAAGGGAAGCACCAGTAGCATATTATAAATAGAGATTTGTTTTAAGACCTAATTATCAAACATGAAAAGCTTCAATACCTACCGTCATCGTTTGCAGTTGTCCATCGCGCTCCTGGCGATGGCTTGCTTTATCGCCTGCAAAAAGGAAGACATTAAGACCAGCGATGCTGCTCCCGTGATCAATAAAATCAGGGCCATCGCGCCTGCACCCAACGATTCGACACTCACCAAAATATTGCCCGGGCAATTGGTGGTGCTGCAGGGAGATAACTTCCTGGGCGTACAAGCCGTTTATTTCAATGGCGTAAAAGCCACCTTTAATGCCGCCCTGGTGGCCAGACAAAGCCTGGTGGTTACGGTGCCAGAACCAGATTTCTCTGCGCCTGTTGCTGGCGAGGAAAATAAGGTGAGGATCGTCACCAATGCAGGCGAAACGACATTCAGTATTCCGCTTGTGCCTCCTCCACCGGTAATCACCGGGGTAGATTATGAGTATAAGGCGGCAGGACAAGTGCTTACCATTTATGGGCAGTATCTTTATCTAATTACTAAGGTAGCCTTTACCGGTGGAGATGGCACCAATATCGTGACCACTAAAGCCGGTACAACCATGCAGGTTACGATTCCTTCAACTGCAACGGCAGGCAATATTATCGTCAGCACCCAAGGTGGAAAGAGCAGTTACAGTAGTTATAATGACCGTGTTACCGGTATGTTCTCCAATTTTGACGACATCAATAAGTTTCAATACTGGTCTGCATCGCAGACAGGTGATGCGACGCTTTTTCCGGGCGCATTAGGCAATTATGTCCAGATGAAATTTGACAATGTGGGCATCAACGACCAGGCCTGGTACAATGGCGGCAGATCGATCAATATGAATGATGGTCAATGGGTGCCACAGGCCAATTTGTCTGAACCGACGGCCAACTGGGCTGTGAAATTTGACATCTATGTCAAGGAAGCATGGAAGACAGGTGCGCTGTTGATCCGTACAGATTCCTATACCTATATGGCGCGCTACGAGCCCTGGAAAACTGCAGCAGGTGGCTCTTTTACGACCACAGGCTGGATTACGGTAACTTTGCCGCTATCTAGCTTTAAAAAGGAAGCTGCAGGTTTTCAGGGCACGGGTGAAGCGATTCCTAATTTGGGTACTTTACTGGGCAGCTCTGGTACTAAAGCGATGTCATTTATGTTTTACAATGATTCCTCTACGCCGATTGCAAAGTTTGATGCCGCAGTCGACAATATCCGGGTAGTTAAAATTAAATAGGGATGAGGCATAGCAGATTTATCTTAATTACCGGTTTTGGTCTGTTGGTTGCCTTTAGTGCCTGCAAGAAAAACAAGACGGTTCAGGAAGTGATTGAACCACCAGCAGTGCCACCAACTGATGCGCCGATCAATCCACCTACAGAAGTTGCGACAGCAGCTTCTGTAGGCTTTTTTATGGACGATTGGGCGCCTAAGAATTTTACGGCACCTGCCTTTTCTGAAGTGGCCAAGCCGGTTGCCGCTGCGGGAGTTTCTATAGCGGTCGATTACAGTCAGACGGTTTCCAAAGTTTCCAAATATCTTTTTGGGACGAATACCAATACGTATATCGGGCAGATGGTCGACCAGCCTTTATTGCTGGATCATTTGAAAGCGTTAGCTCCCGCACTCATTCGTTTTCCGGGAGGAAACTTGTCGAGCATTTATTTTTGGAATGCAAAAAACGGGGAAATGCCTGCCGACGCTCCAGCCAAGTTATACGATAGTGATGGCAATTCAGTAGACGCCGGTTACTGGTACGGTAAAAATCCGGACGGCTGGACACTTTCTCTGGATAATTATTATGCCATGCTCCAGCAGACCGGGACTAAGGGAATTATTACGGTCAATTACAGTTACGCGCGTTATGGAACGAGTGCACATCCGGATCAGGTGGCAGCCCATTTGGCGGCCAACTGGGTACGTACCGATAAGGGCAAAACCAAACTCTGGGAGATCGGCAATGAGAGCGGAGGACCATGGCAGGCTGGCTGGAAGATCGATGTCAGCAAAAATAAAGATGGCCAACCGGAGATTATCACTGGCGCTTTGTATGGCAAGCATTTTAAAGTCTTTGCCGATTCGATGCGTAAAGCTGCTCTGGAAGTGGGTACGCAGATCAGGATTGGCGCGCAACTGGTTCAATACGATCCGGTTAACTCCTGGAACAATGTGGATAAGACCTGGAACTCTGGTTATTTTACCGCTGCCGGCGACTATGCAGATTTTTATATTGTTCACGATTATTATACACCGCTGGGTGCTAATACAGGCGCGGTGGAGATTCTGAACTCGCCGGTTCAGGTGACAGGTTCGATGATGGACTGGCTAAAACTGACGACCCAGCAGGGTGGTGTTCCCATGAAACCCATTGCGCTTACCGAGTGGAACATTGGCGCTGAGGGCAACAAACAAATGGTTTCGCACCTGGCCGGCATCCATGCAGTGATGGTTTTTGGAGAATTGATTAAGAATAGGTTCGGCATGGCTTCCCGTTGGGACATTGCCAATGGTTATAACAATGGCAATGACCATGGGATGTTCAGCATGGGCGATGAAGGCAATGGCACGGCGAAATGGTCGCCAAGACCTTCATTTTTTTACCAGTATTATTTCCAGCGCTTTCTGGGCGACAGGATGGTCAGTTCGACAGTAGGGGGTAGCAGTGATGTTTTTGCCTATGCATCCGGGTTCAGTTCAGGAGAAGCAGGAGTGGTGGTGGTCAACAGGGGCCTTTCTGCTCAAGTTGCCAGTGTCAACATCAGCAATTTTAAGGCGGGAAGCCGCTACTATTATTATACGCTTACAGGAGGTACAGACAACGGCGATTTTTCTGCCAAGGTCTTGGTCAATGATCAGGGACCAGCGGGAGCTGCCGGAGGGCCTGCATCCTATAAGACGCTTCAAGCCAGATCGGTTAGTCAGACCGGCGGGATAAAACTCAGTTTGCCGCCACGGAGTGTGGTGTACGTAGCTGTGGAGACTACCAAATAGTTAGGCCTTCAGTGGAGCAATACCCAGTTTATCGGCCAGCTCATTCAAATCTTTTACAACCACATCAATGATCGGAATGCCACTTCGGTGGCGTTCTTTTTCAAATTCATCTTCCGGTTCACCAGGAATGATCACCTTTTTGCCGGGGTCAACAGTCTTTGCAGATTTGAACCTATCGATCCAGTTGTCCAGGTGGTCTTTAAATTCTTGTGCGGGACGGAAGCCGTCTATACGCATGGCGCCAAAGAAATGACCGATACCAGCACCCACCGGATTGGCCGATGGCTCTAAAAATGCGACGAAAGGCGGCACCCAGGGGCCGTAATTGGCGCCTGATAATACAGCAGATAAAATATCTACCGTCGCACTTAGTCCATATCCTTTATGGCTTCCGTGGTCTTTGTCGCTACCTAAAGGCAATAAAGATCCGCCTTGTTTCAATTGATGAGGGTCTGTGGAGTTATTTCCTTCAGCATCCTGTGCCCAGCCTTCAGGAATAGGGGAGCCCGATCTTTGTGCAATCTCCAGTTTTCCATTGGCCGCGGCTGCGGTTGCCATGTCTACCACCACAGGTGGATATTTGCCGGCGGGAAAAGCATAACACATCGGGTTAGTGCCCAGCAAGCGTTCACTGGAATAAGTCGGAGCAACCAGCGGACTTGCGTTGGTCATGCTGATGCCGATCATGTTCTGTTCCACAGCAAGTAAGGCATGATATCCCGCTATGCCGAAATGATTGGAGTTCTTTACCGAGACCCATCCACTGCCATAAATCTTTGCTTTTTCAATGGCAATTTGCATTGCAAACGGTGCCACTACCAGGCCAAGTCCTGCATCGCCATCCACCGTAGCTGTCGTCGCAGTCTCATGAACGATACGGACATTCGGCGTCGCATTGATGCGTTCCTTTTCCCAAAGGCGTACATAACCGCTCAGGCGGGCCACGCCATGTGAGTCGATGCCCCTCAAATCAGATTTCAGCAGTACATCGGCTGCGAGTACCGCATCTTTTTCGGGGCACCCCATCTTCAGGAATACCTGTACAGTAAAGTGACGGAGGTTTTGCTCGGTAAAGGTATAGTAGGTCATTGTTTATGCAAAAAGGATGGTAAATTCGTGATCCAGCGGTCGGAAACTGCGGATCAGCGCATTAATGAAGTCATCTCCGTAAAGGACATACATGGGCGCGATGTTCAATACCCGTTCCTGTAGTACGCCGGAAGGGAATAGTTTGTCTTTTAGGTTGTCGATCTGCGCCAATGAGGTGACATGCTTGCGTTTTTCTGCCCTCAGCAATTTCTTTTCCAAGGTCGCAATCAATTTAAAAGTCCGGGTTTTGGCCGCATCTGCCGAGTCAGAAAGTGTTTTGTCGATTTTATAGGCCGTGAGTTTGATCTGCTCAAATATGAAGCTGATGGCGCGCTGTTCATCCTCCAGTGCGAAACGAAGCGGCACATGAACTTTTACCCATTCCGTTTTCAGGTTGTCTGTAGGTGTAAAAATGTCTTTATGGTTGATGCCCAAAATATGCATCCGCTGTTCGCTGCGTTTGTCGATGATTTGCGCAGAATTTCTAAGTACCAGAACAGGAAACGGTACGCCGTAGTGATCAAAATTGGCCTTGAGCTGCAACCAGTAGGTGGTTTCGGCCCCACCACCGATGTAGGCGAGGTTAGGTAAAATTACCTCCTGGTACATGGGCCGCATCACGACGTTCGGACTAAATCTTTCCGGATGCCGGGTCAGTTCTTCCTGAAGTTGTTCAGTATTGAAGCTGACATTGGTGTTTAAGACCTGATAAAGGCCATCTTCCTTTACAATCCGTTCCCGAAGGCCCCCAGTCATGTAAAAGAAATTAATTTCCCGGGGGTTGACCTGCGGTTTGTATCCAATTTTCTCCAGGCTGTTATTGCTTTCGGTAATGTGTTTAAAGCTGTGTTCGCCGGTGATGTCCTGGTACATGATCTCCGCAAATTGTTCTTTTAACGCCGCATCGTCTGCATCTACACAAACTAAACCGTATTGACCAAAAAGCGCATTCACGAATATTCTGGTAGCATCGCTCAATTTTCGCGTAGATCCGTATGCCTCTTCTACCATTTGGGCTAATTTCAGACCGTTTTCACTGATGCCAAGGTAACCTTTGTAAGCAACCAGTGCCTCAGTAATATCTTCGGTGCTCAGTTGCCCGGTAGCACCGGATGCTTTCTTATCCCAGATCAGTTTGCGGTCCTCTACTTTGACATTATTGATTTCTTCAAAGTCATGGTCTTCAGTTGCCATCCAATAAACCGGTACAAAATTGCTGTCGGGAAACTGTGTTTTGAGTTCCTTCGCAAGATTGATGGCACTAACGATTTTATAAATAAAATAAAGCGGTCCGGTAAAAATATTAAGTTGGTGGCCTGTGGTGATGGTGTACGTATTGTCCGCTGATAAGGCAGCAATATTTGCAGCCACCACATCAGGTGTTTCTACAGTGGCGTATTGTTTTTGCAGGGTGTCTGCAAGAATAGTTCTGTTTCCTTTAAAGTCACGCTTTGCCATCGCTTCAGCAAAGCCTGCATAATCAGGTGTGTATTGATAAAAAGGCCGCAATTGCGCTTTACCGGCTATATAATCCAGCACAGCTGAAGAAAAAGCATTGGTTTCCTGGTACGAGATGTATTTAGCTTGCATTGCCACGAATTTAAGTTAATAAACTATAACTCAAAGTTTCACGCCTTTATTTTACAATCTGTCCATACAGATCAAAATCTTCTGCCCGGTCAATTTTCACGTTGACAAATGTACCGATACCAGCATAACCTGTTGCCGCATCGATCAACACTTCATTGTCGACTTCAGGAGAATCAAATTCCGTACGACCGATGAAAAAATCACCTTCCTTGCGGTCTACCAAAACCTTGTAGGTATGGCCTATTTTTTCCTGATTGATTTCAAATGAGATGCCCTGCTGCAGTTCCATGATCGCGTCGACACGTTCCTGTTTTACTTCATCAGGTACATCATCTACCAGGTTGTGGGCGTGCGTCTTCTCTTCGTGGGAATAAGTAAAGCAGCCCAGCCTGTCAAACCGGGTTTCTTCTACCCAGCTTAGCATCTCTTCAAAATCCTGTTCTGTTTCGCCCGGATAACCACAGATCAACGTGGTACGCATTGCAATATTTGGTACTTTATCTCGAATCTGATTGACGATGTCAATGGTCTTCTGTTTGGTAATTCCCCGGCGCATCGACTTCAGCATGTTATCAGTAATGTGCTGAAGCGGCATGTCCAGGTATTTACAAATGTTGTCCCGTTCATTCATAGCATCCAGGATTTCCATAGGAAAGCCGGAAGGATAAGCGTATTGCAATCTGATCCATTCAATACCGTTCACATCTGAAATTCGGCGCAATAACTCGTCAAGATTCCGTTTGCCATAGATATCCAAGCCATAATAGGTCAGGTCTTGTGCAATCAGAATCAATTCTTTTGTGCCATTGGCGGCAAGTATCTTTGCTTCGTTCACCAGTTCATTCATATCCCGGGAAACATGTTTCCCACGCATTAGCGGAATGGCGCAAAATGAACAGGGACGGTTACAGCCCTCTGCTATTTTGAAATAGGCGAAATGCGATGGTGTGGTGAGCATACGCTCTCCGATGAGTTCATGTTTATAGTTGGCACCCAGGGAATGCAACAGATTATTCAGATCATTGGTGCCGAAGAAAGCGTCGACATTTGTAATCTCTGCTTCCAGCTCAGGTTTGTAACGTTCAGACAAGCATCCGGTAACAATCACTTTTCCTATTTTTCCTGCCTCTTTTAATTCACTGTACTGCAAGATGGTATCAATAGATTCCTGTTTGGCATTGTCAATGAATCCGCAGGTATTGATGACTACGATGTCATTCTTACCCATTGTATTGGACTCATGCATTACATCCATGTTATTGCCCCGCAATTGTCCCATCAATACTTCAGAATCGTAGGTGTTTTTGGAACAACCTAAAGTAATGACATTAATTTTAGGTTTTTTGACGGGGGCTACCCTGGATATGTTTTTTGTATTCATATTTTACTTAAATAAGCTTTCTACAAAAGCCTTTTTATCAAATAACTGAAGGTCATTAACGCCTTCGCCGACTCCGATATATTTTACGGGAATCTTAAACTGATCAGAAATGCCGATCACAACGCCGCCTTTTGCTGTACCATCCAACTTGGTTATGGCCAGCGCATTGACATCTGTTGCTTCGGTAAATTGTTTGCATTGTTCAAATGCATTTTGCCCGGTCGATCCGTCCAGCACCAGTAATATTTCATGCGGGGCACCCGGAACCACTTTTTGCATAACAGTTTTGATTTTACCGAGCTCGTTCATGAGCCCGATTTTATTGTGCAAACGGCCGGCCGTATCAATGATGACCACATCTTCTCCGTTTGCTACGGCAGACTGTAGTGTATCGAACGCTACCGAAGCCGGATCAGATCCCATTGCCTGGGCGACAACCCGCACGCCAACCCGCTCACCCCAGAGTTTAATCTGGTCGACTGCAGCAGCTCTAAAGGTGTCGGCAGCTCCCAGCACTACTTTAAGGTTTTCGGCCTTAAGCTTATGTGCAAGTTTACCTATGGTGGTTGTTTTGCCCACTCCATTTACGCCAACGACCATGATGACGTAAGGCTTATGGGACGTGCCGTATTCAAAACTTCTAAAGTCATTGCTGTTATTTTCAGCAAGCAGCAACTGGATTTCACTGCGAAGCAGACCATTCAGTTCGCTGGTCGACAAGTATTTGTCCTTGGCTACCCTGGCCTGAATGCGGTCAATAATTTTTAATGTCGTGCTCACACCCACATCAGAAGTCACCAAAACTTCTTCCAGGTTATCCAGTACATCGTCATCGACTGTAGATTTACCGGCTACAGCTTTGGTGATCTTACTTAAAAAACCTTCTTTAGTTTTCTCTAATCCCTTATCGAGTGCATCCTGCGCTTCCGGCGCAGTCTCCTTTTTCTTAAAAAAATCGAATAAACCCATATGAATGTTTAACAAAACAAAAAAAGCCCTCCCATAAGACAGGGACGGCTTTAATATTATCTAATATTAAAATTATTTTTTAGATGCAATAGCATCTGCAACGTGATCGTTGTGAACAATAACTTCTTTGAAAGAATAAGCACCAGATTTAGGTGATTTAGTCATTGTGATAACTTTTGAATATTCTTTTCCTTTGCCCGTTTTAAGGGTTGCAACTACCTTTTTTGCCATGATCTAAATAGATTGTGCTCAGTTTTTAAACCAAACGTATTACTTAATTTCTTTATGTACAGTTACTTTTCTCAAGACCGGGTTGAATTTTTTCAACTCTAATCTTTCAGTAGTATTTTTACGGTTTTTTGTAGAGATATATCTTGACATACCAGGCATGCCACTGGTTTTATGCTCTGTACACTCTAGAATAACTTGTACTCTGTTACCTTTTTTTGCCATTTTCTTATTATTACGGTTGATTCACATCAACCCTTGATTCTACAAATATCCTTTTTTCATGAAGCGGTTGATCGCTTCTGTAATACCAATTTTGTTGATGGTTTTGATAGCTGAAGTAGATACTTTCAGTGTTATCCAACGATCCTCTTCAGGAATATAAAATTTCTGAAGTTGTAAGTTGGGATAAAACTTACGCTTAGTTTTAACGTTTGAGTGAGAAACATTAAAACCTGTCATTGCCATTTTTCCGGTTAAATCACAAACTCTAGACATGCCTTGTTATATATTGTTAATTGTTCTTCGCCTTAATTTTTTAAGAGTGTGCAAATATCCGTAAAATATTTGTAATCATCAAGAAGGACTGTAAAATATTTTAAATTTAATTAGTCTCACCGGAGCATTGACATTGTAATACTTCAGTGCCATTGAACAATGAAGGGCATTTCACTGGTTAAATTTAAAAGCAATTTGCTAAGTTTGGGTTCAGATAGTTAACCAGTCTGAAAAAACAAAAAACCTGAAATAGACCTTAGCAATGCAAATCACCTCATTTGAAGAATACAAGAAGACTTATCAGTTAAGCATAGACCAACCCGAAGTGTTCTGGGCGGGAATCGCGGAAAATTTCCAGTGGCGTAAGAAATGGGACAAAGTCTTGTCCTGGAATTTTGCAGAACCGGATGTCAAATGGTTTGAAGGTGCAAAGCTCAATATCACAGAGAATTGCCTTGACCGTCACCTGGCTGAAAACGGCGATAAGCCGGCCATCATCTGGGAACCTAACGACCCCAGCAAAGACAGCATCACATTAAGCTATAAAATACTGCACGAGCAGGTTTGCCGCTTCGGAAACGTCCTGAAAAAAAACGGGGTAAAAAAGGGAGACCGGATTTGTATTTACATGCCGATGGTACCTGAACTTGCAGTAGCTGTCCTGGCTTGTGCCCGGATCGGTGCGGTTCACTCCGTCGTCTTCGGTGGTTTTTCGGCCAAGTCGATTGCTGACAGGATCAACGATGCTTCCTGCAAGTTGGTGATCACAGCAGACGGTGCTTTCCGGGGTAACAAGCAGATCCAGCTCAAGGAGGTGATTGATGATGCCCTGATCGCTTGTCCGACTGTGGAAAAAGTCGTGGTGCTGACCCATACCCGGACACCGGTATCCATGCTCAAAGGACGTGATATCTGGTGGGAAGATGAACTCAAACTGGTCGATGCCAATTGTCCTGCTGAAGAGATGGACGCCGAGGATCTGCTGTTTATCCTGTATACCTCAGGCTCTACCGGCAAACCTAAAGGTGTTGTGCATACCATCGGCGGGTATATGGTCTATGCAGGTTATACTTTTTCCAATGTGTTTAATTACCAGCCGGGAGAAGTTTATTTCTGTACAGCAGATATCGGCTGGATCACAGGACACTCTTACATTGTCTACGGCCCTTTGTCCCAGGGGGCTACCACACTGATGTTTGAAGGGATTCCTACTTACCCCAATGCCTCCAGAATGTGGCAGATCGTTGATAAGCATAAAGTAAACATCCTGTATACTGCACCTACTGCGATCCGGTCATTGATGAGTTTTGGACTCCAGCCCGTAAAAGGGGCGGACCTGAGCTCGTTGCGGGTACTCGGCTCCGTAGGTGAACCGATCAATGAAGAAGCATGGCACTGGTTTGATCAAAATATAGGCAAGAGCAAATCGCCAATTGTAGACACCTGGTGGCAAACGGAAACAGGCGGAATCATGATTTCTCCCATTGCTTTTGTGACACCGACAAAGCCAAGCTATGCGACTTTGCCACTGCCTGGTATCCAGCCTGTATTGGTGGATGAACAGGGGCAGATTATTGAGGGCAATGACGTTAGCGGAAACCTCTGCATCAAATTTCCATGGCCGGGCATGTTGCGTACTACTTATGGCGATCATGAGCGCTGCCGTTTAACCTACTTTTCAACTTATAAAGACCTGTACTTTACTGGTGATGGCTGTCTGAGGGATGAGGATGGTTATTACAGAATCACAGGAAGGGTGGACGATGTGATCAATGTATCCGGTCACCGCATTGGTACTGCTGAAGTAGAAAATGCAATTAACATGCATGCTGGGGTCGTTGAAAGTGCCGTAGTCGGTTTTCCTCATGACGTAAAAGGTCAGGGAATCTATGCTTTTGTGATCTTTCCCAATACACACAATGATACCGATCTGACCAGAAAAGATATTCTGCAGACCGTAACCCGTATGATTGGCGCGATTGCCAAGCCGGATAAAATCCTGTTTGTTTCCGGTTTGCCAAAGACGAGGTCAGGAAAGATCATGCGGAGGATTCTCAGAAAGATCGCTGAGGGTGACACCGGCAATCTGGGCGATATCTCTACTTTGCTTGATCCCGCAGTTGTTGAAGAGATCATTGAGAAATCTAAATTATAAAACAATTCTGTTCCGGCCCTTGTTCTACAGCGCACATAACCGATTGTAAAACATAAAATCAAGAAAATGGATAAGCTGGAATTAAAAGGGAAATGGAATGAGATTAAAGGCAAAGTGAAACAAGCCTATGCTGATTTAACGGATGATGATCTGAAGTATGAGGAAGGGCAAGACGATGAATTGTACGGAAGACTGCAACAGAAAACCGGCAAAACAAGAGATGAACTGGTCGACTGGATCAAAAGTTTATAAAAGACATTAGAGTTCCGTTCTCAATTCTTTTTGGGAACGGAACAATATGCGGCTTACGCCAATAAGGTAACTAATTACAACGCCGTAAATCCACGCGCTTAATGTGCGTTCCAGATTTACCTGGCTAAGGTGGGCCAGCCTGCCAAAAATCTCACAAATGTATTCCCGCTGCTCGGCGTCATAATCTGAAGCCTTCAAACAAAGCAACCAGCGTTTCAATATTCTTTTCGACTTGCGTTCAGAACGCACTTTTGCGTGAGATTTGATCAAATCCAATGCGCAATTCTCAATGATGTACTGTAAATATTCACTTACGCCTGCTCCGGGCGGACTCAGACCTCTCTTATGCCATTGCGCATCAGAGAAATGATTCTCTTTTCTGAAATTTTCCAATGTTAACAGCATTTTATGAAGGTTTATTAGCTAATATAATAAAATTTTTCATAAATACCTGATTTTAAGCTGTTAAAAATTGTTAATTGTGGCATAAAGGTTTGTTAATACTTCTGGAAAAAAAGATAATGAATTATTGATTACCTTGAGCAAGTTTATGGAAGAATGCACTTGCACTAAAGAAATCGCGGAAGCGAACAACCGTTTTTTTGAGCTCGAAGTATATGAATTTTTAAGTGCATGGGTCCTGAACCACGGAGATAAAACGCTACTTCAGTTCGATCAGTCATTGGAAGATTACCTCGACAATGACGCCTTGCGGGACTTTTTTCTGCATACGCCACATCCCATCCAGGTGTTATTGGAGAATGAAGCCATTGCAGGCCACCTGGGTCGGTGTGCGTCTGTTGTCTATTTCGATCCAGTGACTGGTGACCCCTTACTCGCCAGTACGGAGCAGCGGATTTATAACCTTGGCCGTCGTATGGACAGTGAAGCCATGCACATACCGTTCCGTTCCGTTCAGCCCAATAAGCAGACCGCAGCGGGCGACACAGCTGACATCAGCAGTTATCCCGCCGAGTCAGAGGAAATTAGATACAACAGCGGGAACCATTTTTCCAGCCGTCCTGCCAATGGTAATGTTTTCGATGAAAACAGCAAGCGATGCCGGGCAAAATCAGCGGGCAATTTGCGGGTACTCTTCAAACGTGGATTTCTAGAGGACCGGCTACAGGAGGTAAAAGAACTTACTGCCGAAATGCATAAAGCAGCCGAAACCCAATTGCAATTTTTTGTAATCTATAGCAGGCATTCGCCTAAGGAAGGGCACTTTGGTGTGTCTCTGGTGATCATGAACCCTGCGAGGCCGGACTTTCCAGGGCGCGTGATGGTTTGTGATACATTGGCTAAAGACCTGCCACAGCACCCGCGCTGGTGGAATCATTTTATCGAGGAATATTCACAGGTATTTGGCGCTGGTGTGGCCGAGATTGTGGAGGACCTGACACATCCGCTGCAAAAGGTAAATATAAAAGGAGATGAGCCTTTTCGTCACGATTGGGACTGCCCTTACTACGCAGCGAGCATGGCGGACGCATTGGCAGATTTGGTAACAAACAGCCCTGACCTGATGCTGAACGGAAGCCTGCCCGACATCCACATGGCCATGAAAGTCAGAATGCAGGACTACTACCACGAGGATCATACCATCAAAGACAGGCCGGGAATCCAGCAGATGAACCGCCTGAAGCGATGGAAAAGCGGAGTTGAAGTCATCGATAACCTGCTGCGTAAACACGAAGACATCAAGTTACAAAAAAGGCTCCTGGTATAATCAGGAGCCTTAACTAGTAATGACGTTCTAATCTAATACCCAAAAATCTGTTCCAGGCTCAATTTATTGACCGTTCCAAACTTTTGCATGTCTTCCAGTTTCACTTTTTTCTCTGAAGCAACGATGCAGTAGTTGTAAGGTTTATGCGCCACATTTGATGTGTGAAACGCTTTGATGTCTTCAAAAGTCAGTGGTTTCAGGCCATTGTATTCATCAATCCTTGAATCGTGGTCAATACCCAGTTTCTGATCTGCAAAATAACTTCCAATGATGTCGTCTTTTGTAACTCTGCTTGTCTCAATCGCATTCATTGCATTGTATTTAGAAGCCTCAAATGATTTGTCGGCCCTCGGCAGGTCGTTCAGTAGTTCATTCATACCAGCTACAGCATCGTTCATTTTATCAGCCTGACTGCCCACATAGGCGATCATCGCATAGTCTTTTTCTTTTTTATCAGGAGAAGAATACACGGCGAAAGTAGAGTAAGCCAAAGCTTTGGATTCACGGATGGTCTGGAATACAATAGAGCCCATGCCTCCGCCGAAGTAGCTGTTGAACAGATTTACTTTAGCGGCTAAATTTGGGTCATAAATTCCGCTGTTACGTACCCATCTGATCTCTGACTGAACCATATCGTAATCCGCAAAATAGACCTGGTTGCTGGCGTTGCTTGTATAAGTGAACTGCTTGGCAGGTGCTGCCGGGGTAAATTCCTTAGGCAGTTTGTGCAGCTTGCTGATGCTTGCGCTGAAGGAGGCTAATGGCTGCGGACCATAATAGGTAATCGTGTGTTTGTAGTTGTTGATATTGTGTAAGATATACAGCAATTGTTGTGAAGTTATGGCTTTTACTTCATCGTTGCTCAATACGAAGTTGGCGGGATTGCTCGGGCCATATTGTGCGTAGCTCATCAGGCCGTTAAGGATAGCACCTTTGTTCAGCTTATTGTTTTCCCTTGATTTCAGGATACGGCTTTTCAGTTCTCCTAAAGCTTGTTCATTCGGCTTGCAGTTCGCAAAAATATGTTCAACAAGGGCTACGGCCTTGTCAAAGTTTTCCTGCAGACCGCTGATGTTGATGGTCGCTACCTCATTGCCCACACTGAAACTATAACTGCAGGCGATGTTGTAAAATGCGGTGCTGATCTGTTCAGCAGTATATTTATCCGTAGCCAGGAAAGTCAGGTATTGCGCGGCATAGGGCTCCAGTTTATAGTTCCATGCACCCATATCAAAGCGGTATGACATGCGGAAAATGCTATTTTCTTTGTTCTGGACAGCAATTACATCAGCTATACCTACTTTGCCAAAATTCAGGTCTTTTTTATAGTCCAGGAATTTAGGGGCGATTGGCTTTACATCCGCTGCCAACAGGTTTTTGGTGAAGTCAGAAGTCTCACTAGCATTGGTGTTAACCGGAGTAATGGCCGGCTTTTCAACTTTCAGGGTGTTTTTGTCTTCACCTTTGTGTTTCAGACCAACTACATAATTGTCGACAAAGAACAATTTGGCAAAGTCAACCACCTGCTGTTTGGTGATTTTTGACATTTGGTCCTGCCAGGCCAGTGATTTATCCCAGTTGATGCCACGGTTTAGAATAAATTCATTGGTCGCACTTTCCACACGATAACCATTGTTGTCAAAAGACTGGAGCAAGCTTAGTTTGCTGTTGGCCACTGTCGCCTTGATCAGGCTTTCATCAAATTTTCCTTTTTTGAGCAGGTCGATCTGACCGAGTAAAAGCTGCTGCGCCTGTTCCAGGGACTGGCCCTGTTTAGGCTGCGCCGATAAACTAAACACGCCATAGTCTTTCATCTGCTGGTAGCCTGCATCTGAGCGCAATACTTTTTGTTGTTTGTTCAGGTTGATATCCAGCAAACCCGCCTTACCATTGGCTAGAATGCTTGAAATCAGGTCCAGCATCATGCTTTGTCTGGTGTTTTGGGCATAACCCCTGTAGTTCAGTTCCACACTTTCAGCAGTAGGCCCGTAGACATCCACTTTCTGTATAGCGGTCAGCGGTTTTTCAGGAGCCGGATGATACAGGGTTACTGGTTTGGCTTGCATGAAAGCAAAAGACTGATCAACTTTTTTGATCATCTCATCAGGATTGAAATCTCCGGAAAGAACCACCGCCATGTTGTTGGGTACGTAATATTTATTGTAATATTTCCTGATCTCCAATAGAGAAGGATTCTTCAAATGTTCGATGGTACCAATGGTGGTTTGCTGACCGTAATTGTGTGTCGGAAAAAGCTTTTCAAACATCATCTCGTTCAGTTTCCAGCCATCATTATCCAATCCGCGATTTTTCTCTTCGTATACCGCTTCCAGTTCGGTATGGAAAATCCTGAAGATCGGGTTGCGAAAGCGTTCGGCTTGCAGGGCCAGGAATTTATCCGTTGCATTGGCCGGAAAGTCTTCATTATAAACGGTTTCCTCATACCAGGTATGCGCATTGGTCGATTGTCCACCTATGGCTTTCATCATTTTATCGTACTCGTTCGCAATTGAGAAATTTGACGCTTCTCCTGATGTTTTATCGATTTCGGCATAAATTTCCTTCCGTTTAGCAGGATCTGTCGTTTTGTTGTACGTCTCATAGAGGGCATCGATCTTATCCAGCAAAGGCTTTTCTTTCGCAAAATCCATTGTGCCGAACTTATCGGTTCCCTTGAACAGCAAATGCTCCAAGTAATGTGCGAGTCCGGTCGCATTGCGCGGATCGGTATTGCTACCCGCTCTTACCGCCATGCGGAATTCAATAGTCGGTTCTTTGGTGTTTTGCGACAAAATCACGGTAAGCCCGTTTTTTAGCGTATAAAAACGCGATTTAGTAGGGTCATTGGTTACGTACCTGTAATTGTATCCAGCTGAGGTAGCTGTTTTCCAGAGGTAGGCAGGTTGTGCCATAACGCCTGAACCGATAAGGAGGAGGCAGGCCAGCAACAGTTTGTTCTTCATGTTTATTAAGTTATGTTTCAAACTTAGATAAAAACTGATCAAGATTGTAACGAAATCTTGTACTTTTACCGTTATAAATCCTTAGATAAAGCAGGTTGCGCAAATTGTGGTGATTTTCGCACATAGCAACCCGTTTTTAATACCAGATAAGATGAAAAAGCAGCAATCCAGACCGAATATTTTAGTAGTAAATGACGATGGCATCACGGCACCCGGGATCAAAAACCTCGTAGAGGCAGTTCAGGAATTCGGGAATGTAGTGGTAGTGGCGCCGGACGGGCCGCAGTCGGGCATGGGCCACGCCATCACAATCGGTAAACCACTTAGATTTGACAAGGTGGACCTGTATCCAGGAGTCGAAATGTACAAATGCTCGGGTACTCCGGTAGACTGTGTAAAGCTAGCTGTCAATAATATCTTTAAGGGCCAGAAGCCTGATCTCTGTGTTTCAGGGATCAACCACGGACTCAATAATTCCATTAATGTCATTTACTCAGGTACCATGTCGGCGGCGGTCGAAGGTGCAATAGAAGGCATCCCATCTATCGGGTTTTCATTAGATGATTTTTCTGAAGAGGCAGATTTTAGTCACTGCAAGCAATACATCAAGGCGATAGCGCAGCAAGTACTGGCGAACGGATTGCCACCTGCAACTTTATTAAATGTGAATTTTCCTAAAGGTGCAGACCTGAGGGGAATCAAGATCTGCAGACAGGCCAACGCCAAGTGGGCAGAAGAATTTGACGAAAGAAAAGATCCTTACGGACGCCCGTATTATTGGTTAACCGGGGTCTTTCAAAATAACGACAAAGGCGAAGACACGGATGTTTGGGCATTGGAACATGGTTTTGTATCGGTCGTCCCAGTTCAGTTTGACCTGACTGCACACCACGCCATTCCTGTGCTCAATACCTGGAGTTTTGATTTGCCAGAGAATAAGTCTGCGAAAGCGCATAAAACCCTCACACCAGATGGATCCTCTCTTGGATAAATTGAAGAACTCGGTCTGGTTGGGTCTGGGTATAGGAATCTTCATTCCTGGTATCCTTGTTACGATCGTATGGTATGCGATGCACAAGTACGCTTTCCTGGCTAAAGCCGACCTCTTGCTCATTGGCTGTATCGCAGTCAATGCCTTACTGATGCATTATTTCTTCAGACAAAATAAGGACAATACCGGCAGGGGCATTATCAGTGCTACATTCCTTTGGGCATTCGCCTTCTTTTTTTATAAAGTCAACCAATGAGATACTATTTAGTAGCAGGGGAAGCCTCGGGCGATTTGCACGGCGCCAATTTGATGAAGGCATTGAAAGCGCAGGATCCTGCTGCAGAATTCCGGTATTATGGCGGGGACCTGATGAAGGCTGAAGGAGGAACTCTGGTGAAGCACTATGCCGACATGGCTTTTATGGGCTTTACAGAAGTGCTCCTAAATCTGCGCACCATTCTTAAAAACATGAAAGCCTGCAAAGCAGACGTTTTGGCATACGCACCAGATGTTCTGGTACTGATCGATTTTCCGGGTTTCAACCTTAAAATTGCCAGTTTTGCTGAACAGCAAGGCATTCCGGTAGCCTATTACATTTCTCCAAAAGTCTGGGCCTGGAACCAGAAACGCGTGTTAAAGATAAAAAGAGTAGTAGACCGCATGTTTTGCATATTACCTTTTGAGGTTGATTTTTACCAGAAATGGGGCATGGAGGTAAATTATGTGGGCAACCCGCTCTTAGATGCCATTGCCCAGTTCAAAGCCGAGCCCGGTTTCAGGAGCAGACATGGACTTAGCGACAAGCCTATTGTCGCATTTTTGCCGGGGAGCCGCAAGCAGGAAATCGAAAGGCTCTTGCCTGATATGCTGAGTGTAACCCCAGCTTTTCCTGACCATCAATTTGTCGTGGCCGCGGCACCGAGCTTCAATGAAGCCTATTACAAACAATTCATGAAGACGGCTAATGTTACGCTTGTCTTTGACAGCACTTACGATTTGTTGAACATAGCAGATGCTGCTGTTGTAGCGTCCGGCACAGCCACTTTAGAAACCGCTTTGTTCCATGTACCTCAGGTTGTCGTGTATCGTGGAGGTGCGATATCTGTCGCGATTGCAAGGATGCTGGTCAACATTAAGTTCATCTCATTGGTGAACCTGATTATGGACAGGAAGGTCGTCACTGAACTGATCCAGGAAGATTGCAACACCAAAAACATCACTGAAAGGCTCAATGGGATCTTATCCGGGGCTGAACGTGGGCAAATGCTGACAGATTATAAGGCATTGTCAGAGAAAATGGGAAACGCAGGTGCCTCAGAACGAACGGCTAAGCTTATTTTTCAATATTTTGAAAACAAATCGCAATTGGAGTCGTTATAGATGGTAATTAATCCGACTTAGATAAAACGTTTTACCAGAATATATCTCCCTATATATTATGAAAAAAAAAGCTCAATTCCTCCTTGTCAACGCCCTCAATAAAACTCATTTTCAAAAGATCATCAAGCATAAGAATTCCTTATACTAATACCCTGATCCGGTAAAGGTCCCGCCTTTATCTTCATCTGAATTTTAAACCTCAAGCTCTTTAAGCAGGTAATTGCTATGACTGTTTTTTGTCGTAAGCTGTTTTAGCTGTTTAGGCAGGTCTATTTCTAAATTTCCCGAACTCTTAAAAATTTAGGATCGAATACTTAATCAATAACTATAAACAACGTCTATGAAAATTAAATTACTAACTGGTATTGGGATACTTTGTCTCTTTGCCACACCTTTGTTTGCCCGGCAACAGGACACTACAAAAAAAGCTGTCCCGCCGCCAGCGGCCACTGCTCCGCAGGATACCACCAAAAAAAATACGGTGGTGAGCGGACTGGTTGTCGATGAGAAATCGCAACCTGTTCCGGGTGTAGGGGTTAAATCTGCTTCCGGAAAAGGCGCAGTAACCGATCCCTCCGGGAAATTCAGCATCACCGTGACTGGTCCGACAGAAGTGCTTACTTTTACTTACCTGGGTTATGCACCGCAAACAAGACCTGCGGGTGCCGGTAATGCGCCTTTGAGCATCAAACTGGTACCTGCTGAAGGAGTTGCGCTCCAAAACGTAACCATTGTTGGTGTGGGTTATGGCACGCTTGACAAGAAAGAAGTTACCTCAGCAGTTGCTCACGTAGATACTGCTGAATTCAGACAAAGTGGTGCAAGAAGTCCACTCGACCTGATCCAGGGAAAGGTTGCGGGCTTGAACCTAACCAGAACTGGCGGGTCTAACCCAAATTCTGCACCGAGCGTACAGCTTCGTGGAGTGGTTTCGGTATCTGGTAGCGCCAGCCCTTTGTATGTAATCGATGGAATCCCTGGCGGAAACCCGGATCTTTTGCAGCAAGATGATATTCTATCTGTGGATGTCTTGAAAGACGGATCCAGCGCTGCAATCTACGGTACAAGTGCCAATGCAGGGGTCATCATCATCACCACGAAGAAAGGAAAAGCCGGGCCGCCGACATTTAGCTATTCCAATTACTTTCGTAAAGAGTACATTCAAAACCGGTTCGATTTCCTGACGGTAGGAGAGTTCAGGGATAAAATTGCATCCGGACAAATTGATGCTATAGATTATGGAGGAAATGAAGACCTATATGACAGATTGGTGAATCATAGCAATCTGTCTCAAAATCACAATTTATCATTTACAGGCGGAACGGATAAAACCAGTTACCGTGCCAGTGTCAACTACCGTGATCTGCAGGGAATAGCCCTCGAAAACGGAAGAAAGGAATATACCGGCCGGTTGAACGTAAACCAGAAAGGATTAAATGATAAATTGAGTCTTCAAATGAATCTGGCAACTAACTTTAACGATGCCAACCTTTTGAGTAACGCTAATTTCTCTGATTTCTATAACAACGAACTAAGTGGCAGCGGATGGGAGGAAGAAGCCACCAAAAATCCAACAAAACGGATTTACAATGACGATGGCTCTTATTATTTTGATACCCAAAGTACCAATCAGTATGCACGTCTTTTTCAGACAACAAACTACCGCAAACAGCAGACCAGTTCCGCGGACCTTAAAGCAGATCTGGATATCTTCGAAGGTTTAAAAGGATCGGTATTCGGTTCGGTACAGCGTGACAGTTATGTAGACGGCGGGTATGCACAATTGGGCAGTGAGAATTCTGTAGAAAACTCTGACTATCCAAGTGGTGGTTATGCGTTTAAAAACAATTATTTGTCACAAAGCTTTGCATTTGAACCGACCCTTACCTATACAAAAACAATTGCAGAAAAACATTCCATTACTGCGCTAGCAGGATACAGCTACCGGTATTTTATTGAAGAGGGGGAAAAAGCAAATACAAGAGGCTTCCTGAATGATCAGTTTAATGAGGACAACCTTTCCCAGGGCCAGGCCCTTGCGGATGGCAAAGCATCAATTGGAAGTTTTAAGAGCGACAATACCCTGATTGCGTTTTTCGGGCGGATCAATTATGCCTTAAACGGAAAATATCTTGCCCAGTTTATCTTGAGAAGGGAAGGCTCTTCCAGATTTGGGGAGAACAACAAATGGGGTAATTTCCCTGCGGTTTCCTTGGGATGGAATGTATCACAAGAGAAGTTTATGGAAAACGTAAAGTTCATCAACTACCTGAAATTGAGGGCTGGTTATGGCATTACGGGTAATTCCGGATTTACCAACAATGCTTCAAGAGTATTGCTTACTGGAGGAGGAAAATACTTGTATCCCGATGGCGCTTATCGCGAAACCTACGGCCCGGGTAGAAATCCCAATCCTTTTTTGAAATGGGAAAGTAAAAGTGAATTGAATATTGGCGCCGACTTTACCGTTGCCAACAGCAAAATCAGTGGTTCCATTGACGTATTTGACAGAACAACTAAAGATTTATTGGATCTTTATACAACACCTCAGCCACCTTACGTGCAGAATTCTGTTTATGCCAACGTGGGTAACATTTCTTCCAAGGGTATCGAACTGGCCTTGAATTATAAGGCGATTAAAACGGATAATTTTACGTTGAGTATGGACTTTACCGGTAGTACCATCAGTAATAAGCTAAACTCTTATTCAAATGATATTTTTACGGTTGAGTACAAAACATTTGGCGGAATTGGCGGTGCGGGTGATTTGGGTGACGCCATTACTACTTATGAAGGAGAGAAGCTTGGTGTATTCTGGGGCAAGCGTTTTGCCGGATTTGATGACGAAGGAAAATGGTTGTTCTTTAACAGAAATGGGGAAAAGGTCCGCAATGACCAGATCAATTATTCCAAAGACAGAAACCTGACCGACCTTGCGCCTATTGGGAATGCCATTCCTAAATACTATGCTTCCTACACGGCAAATCTGGCCTATAAGAATTTTGATTTCAGGGTGTTCCTGAGAGGTAAGTTTGATTATCAGATCTTAAATACCACTGCCTTGTCTTATGGTAATCCGTCTATTTCAGGGATCAACTATCTGAGTGATGCCTTTGGTAAATACAGTCAGATCAAAGACACCTATATGTATTCTGACTACTACCTTGAAGAGGGTACAAATGTGAAAATTGACGAAGTAACCATTGGCTACAATTTCAAGTTGAAAACCAAGAGCATTCGTAATTTAAGGGTATATGCAACTGGTCAGAATTTAGCGACAATTACCGGTTATAGCGGAAATGATCCTGACTTCATTCAGGACACTGGTCTCGGTCCAGGGGTGGACAGCAGAGGTGCCTATCCAAGTACCCGTTCTTTTTTGCTTGGACTTAATCTAGGTTTTTAATTTATACGACAATGAAAATAAAATCGATACTATATACATCAGCAATCGTCTTATTGGGGGCTGCCGCCGCCTGTACGAAGCTGGATGAGAATTCTTACGATCAGATTCCTTCTGACAAATTTTACACGAATAAAAACGAGGTTTTATCCGCTGTGCTCAGACCTTATACACATGCCAATGCCTGGGTTACACCATCCGGTCAGGATGGCTGGTGGCGCCCGGCTGAACTTTCAGCTGATCAGTTGGCCTGGCCTACCAAAGGCCCGCATGGAGAAGACGGTGGCAAGTGGAAGCGGTTGCATTATCATACCTGGACAGTAGATGAAGGCGGCTTAAACAACGCCTGGTCCTTGATTTATAGTGGAATTGGTTACTGTAATGACCCAATCGCAAACATCGGATCAAGGGATATTGCCCAAATGGGCATCACCCAACAGGAGAAAGATGCCTTTATTTCAGAATTAAAACTGCTGAGGGCTTTTCATTATTTAAAACTGATGGATCTGTTTGGGAATATCCCAATAGCTACGGAACCTGTTGATGTCTTAAATCCAGTATACCCGGGCACGACAAGCCGCAAAGAGGTATTTGATTTTGTTGAAAAGGAAATCAAAGAGAACATCGATAAAGTCCCCGTACTATCCAGGGCAATGGTGGGGCGGATGTCCCAGGCCAGTGGATATGCCATGTTGGTCGAACTTTACCTGAACGCAGAAGTTTGGAGCGGAACGGCACGCTGGGACGATTGCATCGCTGCATCTGACAAATTGATCAGCAGTCAGGCTGGTGGGCAAAATGGTGCAATGGCATTGGATACCAATATCACCAACCAATTTATAAACACCAACGACCAATCGAAAGAAGTCATTTTTTCCATTGCTTACGACTTTACAAGGGCTAAATTTGAACCAAGCTGGACCGGAGAGTTTTTTCACTTTGCGCAGCGTGAAATTTACGGTGGCGGAAGAAACGGTAACGATGGTGTAGTCGTCGTTCCGGGGAATTATACCACTTATGTGGCTGATGATTTACGCAAAACCGAGTGGTTATTGCAGGGGCCGCAATATAAATTCTCAGATACGGCCAAAGCTACGAGAGCTGTGCTTGGAACTGTGGAATATGCAGGGCAGCCACTATCGTTTGTAGACAACATTCGCAAGAACAAAACCGGATCTACGACATCCACCATGAGTGAAGGAGAAGAAAACAGTGGTGTTCGTTTCAATAAATATAAATTGGGCAACTCCGTTCCTGGTTTTGTCATCAAAGGACTGGACACTACGAACGTTCTTGCCGATCCAAACTACAACAATACAGACTGGAATGTCTATAGGCTGACCTGGATCTATTTTGCGAAAGCAGAGGCATTGATGCGGAAAAATGGCGGTGCATCTACACCGGAAGCGGTACAGCTGATTAACACCTGTAAGCAACGGGCATTCGCGAAAGACAAACGTGCTGCCAATGCCTACACAACCTTAACGCTGGACGAACTCCTTGCTGAACGCGGACGTGAATTTATCTTCGAAGGATTCAGACGCGATGATCTGATTCGTTTTGGGAAATTCACAACCGGAGCGTGGTGGGACCATACCGCCTCCCAGGCCGCCCGTGCATTGTTTCCAATTCCACAGCGTCAGCGCGACTTGAATCCTAAACTTACTCAAAATCCTGGGTATCCGGATTAAGCGCGGAACCTCTGCAAAACAGTTTTATTTGGGCAACATAAATTGAGCCCTTAAAGGCGACCCCTAAAATGGTCGCCTTTTCTGCGTTTTCAGCCCTGTTATAGCTTGCTGGTAGAATCTGCATATGTTTTTGCAAAAAATCTTTTAATTATGAATTATTTTATCTATTATTGATTTAGTAAAACGTTTTTTCTAACCAAAGAACACATATTTATTATAATCATCCCTGTTTATTCTATGTATGTTTTTACGACTTAATTCTAACCAAATATGAATCAAATCGAATTAACTATGCGCAAAAACTAGACGAGCCTTCTTTTCAAGACTTCAGGGGATTTTATATTAAGTTCAAAACCGGACGACTTTCGCTATTCAGCAAATCGTCCGGGGCCTAATCATCCTAAAACTTAACTAAATATAAAGCCAATGACAATTAAACAATTACTAATTGCCGGGATTCCTGTGCTCTGTCTGCACAGTGCGCCATCCCTTGCCTTTACCAAGAATCCTGACATGAGTGTCAGATCCGGTTTGGGCAGTGCCACCTTTTTTCAGGCGGCTAAAATTGTAATCACAGGTATTGTGGTTGATGAAAAATCGCAACCCGTTCCGGGGGTGGGCATCAAATCCGTTAAGACGGGTAAGTCTGCCGTTACGGACGCTGCGGGTAAATTTACCATCGAGGTAGACGACCCAACGGAGCAGCTTAATTTTTCCTATATCGGCTATGCCCCGCAGACAAGGCCGGCCGGTGAGGGAAAGGCACCGTTGAACATTAAACTGGTGCCGGCTGCAGGGGTAAACCTCGAAGACGTGGTCGTTATCGGTTACGGTACTTCGCGGAAGTCAGATTTGACGGGTGCGGTAGGCTCCGTTAAAGCAGAAGAATTGCAGGAACGGCCTGCAGCGTCGCTAAACCAGGCGCTGACCGGCCGAATCTCCGGGGTACAGGTCAATACCAATTCAGGAAGACCAGGCGGCCGTGCAAATGTGCGCATCCGTGGCTTCAGCTCGATCAACTCCTCCAATAATCCGCTTTATGTAGTCGACGGTGTCCAGTTGCCCGTTGGCAACCAGGCCCAGTCCAGCCAGGCGATTGATTACATCAATCCCAATGACATTGTCTCTGTAGAGGTGCTGAAAGATGCTTCTTCTACGGCTATTTATGGTTCCAGGGGGGCAAATGGTGTCATTCTGATTACCACTAAGCGCGGAAAATCAGGCGATGGAAAAATCGATTACAATGTTGATTTCAGTGTGCCTACCGTCGGACCTAATTTCCCCAAGGTATTAAATGCTAAGGAATTCCTTGCCGTGGAAGATCTGGCCTACAAGAATATGGAGAAATATGATCCTGCAGGATGGGCAGAGGGTAAATATGCCTCCAGAAATCCGGCGCTCGCCAGAAAAGATCCCAGGTTATTTGATGCGAACGGCAATCCATATTATGACACCAACTGGCTGAACGAAGCCACCCAGAATAAATTGTCCCAAAACCATGAGCTGGGTTTTAGCGGTGGCAATGAACGTACAAATTATGCCTTTTCAATCGGACACCGGGATGACCAGGGGCTGATCAAGACCTCTTATCTCAAACGCTACTCGGGGAGATTCAGCATTGACGACCAGGTTAAGAAATGGGTGAAAGTAGGTGGTACGCTCAGTTATACCAATCAAACCGAGAACATTGTAGATCAGAGCGATGAGGTTCCCCGCAGCATCGTGGAGGACTTTCCCTTCCTGCCTGTCCAGTATAGTGATGGCAAATACGCAGATAACAGGGACTATCCAAATGCAGAGGGACGGTTTAATGTGATCCACAGATTAAACGATACCAGGTATATACTGGGTACGCAAACTACACTTGGAAGTCTTTACTCCAACATCACTTTTGCCGAAGGCTTAGAAATGCGGACCATCCTGGGTGCAAACGTGGTTTCACAGGAAAACAACGAATCCATCGGCCGTACTTTGAACATCGGGGAACAGGGTTATGCCGCAGGGCGTACCAGAAAGGAAGCTTTTTGGTCCATAGAAAACTTCCTGACCTACAACAAACGTTTCAATGAAAACCATTCACTGACCGCTTTATTGGGTATTTCCTGGCAGGAAAGCAATTTTAACAACATCAGTTCTGAAGTAAGGGGCTTTGCCACCGACTATTTTCTGTACAACAACCTTGGCGCAGGTAGCCTCAATCCTCAGGTGGGTTCAGGCAAGTCGAGACAGTCGCTCAACTCTTATTTCGGGAGACTGAACTATAGCTTGAAGGAAAAGTATTTATTTACCGCCACTGGCCGTATAGATGGTTCCTCTAAATTCGGAGAGAACAACAAATATGCTTTCTTCCCTTCAGCTGCTGTGGCATGGCGGGTATCTGAAGAGGATTTCTTAAAGGACAGTAAAGTGATTTCCAATTTGAAACTGCGCAGCAGTTTCGGGGTTACGGGCAACTCTGAAATCCCTCCGTATTCTTCGCGTTCGCTCTTGGCCTCCAATTTTGGAGCCGTGTTCAACGACGCAAGGGTAGTTGGTACCGGAATTAACAGGTTGGCCAATCCGGATTTGCGCTGGGAGAAAACTACCCAAAGTGATATCGGTGTGGAACTCGGATTGTTTGATGGCAGAATCGCGCTGGAACTGGATGCCTATTACAGGAAAACAACAGATATGCTGTTGGATGCACCCGTACCGCGTACGAGTGGCTATGCGACCATCCGTAAGAATATCGGATCCATGGAAAATAAAGGGATCGAAGCAGAGTTGAGTACCACAAACATCGAGTCGAAAGATTTCTCCTGGAAAACTACATTCAATGTGTCGGTCAACAGAAACAAGATTCTTTCGCTGGCAACACCTGCGGATATATTTGGTATTGGCGGACCGAATTTTACAAATCCGACCAATATCATCCGGGTCGGTGAAGCGGCCGGCTCATTCTGGGGATTGACCCGTCTCGGTGTCTGGTCGGAAGCGGAACGTGCGGAAGCAGCCAAATTTGTGAGTTACAGGAACGGCAATACCATTTTGCCGGGCGATATCAAGTATTTGGATGTCAACGGAGATTATGCCATCAACGATGCTGACAGGACAATCATCGGCAACGGTAGTCCGGATGCTTGGGGCTCATTTTCCAATACTTTCCGATACAAGAGCGTAGACTTGACAGTGGAACTGCAATACTCTGCCGGTGCTGAAGTACTGGACATGACTTCCCACTCCAGTGAAGACAGGGTATCCCTGGCCAATAGTTACGCGACTGTTTTAAATGCCTGGACACCACAAAACCAAAATACTTATATCGCTGAAATCCGTGATACGAGGGCAGGTTACGTGACCAATGTAGATACCTATTGGGTGAAAGATGCCTCGTTTATCCGTGGCCGTAACTTGCTGCTGGGTTATACCTTTGCGAACTCGCTGGTGCAAAAAATGCACCTCAACAAGTTGCGGGTCTATGTTTCAGCACAAAACTTATTTCTGATCACGAGCAAGGAACTCAGGGGTGATCCTGAAACCACGCCTACAGGTGGATATGCCAATGACGCGAACAACGTGTTTTCTCAGGGAATGAACTGGCACAGTTATCCAAGGCCGACCATATTTATGCTGGGCTTAAATATTGGGCTTTAAGGCATTTCATGATGATGGAATCAATATTCAAAACAAAAACTAAACTGATGAAAATAAACATCGTAAAACATATCGGCACAACCCTCCTGTTTGGATGGTTGCTGCTTGGATCAGGTTGCACTAAATTTTTAGATGAACAGGATCCCTCAAATCTGACCCCGGAAGATTTTTATACCATTCCGGAGCATGCCGATGCTGCCCTTGCAGCAGTGTATTCCAGTACCAGATTTATTGGTGATGGTGCCGGCATTTTCTCGTCAAACTGGCAATTGCTGGAGGCGGTAACCGGTACTTCTACTACCGAGACTGCGCAAAACTCTGATTTGAATAACCTCTATGGCCTTGTGTTCGACGGTAACACCGGTCATTTGATCAATTGGTGGAATGGCATTTACCGCGTAATTGCCCAGGCGAATCTCCTGCTGGATAAAGTGCCGGGCATCACGCCGATGGATGAGGCGCAAAAGAAGCGTGTATTGGGTGAAGCCCGGTTTTTGCGGGCATGGGCCTATTTTTATGCGGTCAGACTCTGGGGCGATGTGCCACTGATCACCAAACCGCAAACCATCAAGTCGGACGACTTTTTTCCAAACCGTGCGCCTGCAGAACAGGTGTACGCGCTGATCGTTGAAGACCTGCTGGCTGCGGAGGAGGCAGGCTTGCCCTGGATGGATAAATCCGGTCACGTAGGTTTGGCTGCGGTAAAATCCGAGTTGGCGATTGTATACCTGACTATGGCTGGTCAGCCGCTCAATAAAGGCACTTCCCACTATACGCTGGCTGCAACTAAGGCAGGGGAGGTGATCACCTATGCCAAGGCACATCCGGGCGAAATTGATTTGTTCGGTACCTATGCCGAGGTTCATAGCGAAGCGCTAAAGAATACGAAAGAGCATCTCTTCATGCTCCAGTACAATACCCTGGTAGCTGCAAATCCCATGGACAACATGTATCCAAACTTCAAACCTGTGACCTACAATGGAGCTTCAGGTACCGGAAGTACAGTGCCTACTCGGAGCTTCTACAATTCGTATGAAGCGGATGATGTCCGCGCGAAAGATAGAGAGGGATACTTTTACAGCAGTTATTTTACCAATGGCAACGGTGCTTTGTTCCAGTTGGGTGCTCCTTATATTTTTAAACACTTTAATACGGTAGCCAATGGCTCCTCCGGGGTAGAAGGTACGCGCAGAAACAACCTCAATGTGCCATTAATCCGGTACGCAGAAGTTTTACTGGTCTACGCCGAGGCGCAAAATGAATCAGCGGGTACACCAAATGCTGAGGCCTACGATGCATTTAAACGGATCCGGGACCGTGCCAAATTGGTTACCCCGGATCTGGGAACGTATAACCAGACTTCATTTAGAGAAGCCGTCTGGAGAGAGCGCTGGCATGAGCTGTGCTACGAACAAATTACCTGGTTTGACATGGTGCGGCTTAGGAAGGTTTTCAATGAAAGCACCAAAGGTTTCGATAATTTTGTCGGACATGTGAACCAGAGTTCAAGTCAGGCGTTGCAGAGCAAACATTTGCTGTTTCCACTGCCGAGACCTGAAGTCCAAAACAATCCAAACCTTACACCCAATAACCCGGGTTATTAACCTGTCGCTTGTTTAGGTTCAAATATTACAAAAGCCGCCCTGATAAAACCGGGGCGGCTTTTATATTCCTCATTTCTAATTGTTATCCGCCAAAATGCAAATCTTTATTATATTGCAGTACTAAAACGATTTAAACAACCAAATATCCCCCCTGTGGTTAGGCATAGGGATAACACAACACACAACACATGAAACTAAAAATCTCTTTTTTCGCACTTTTACTGCTTGGCCAGGTGGCCCAGGCACAAAAAAAGGACCTCGTTAGTTATGTCAATACCCTGCAGGGTACCAACTCCAAACATGAACTGACCAGGGGCAATACGTACCCGACTACTGCATTGCCTTTTGGCATGCATACCTGGACACCGCAGACCGGTAAAAATGGTGATGGCTGGAAATACCAGTATTTTTTGGACAAGATCAGAGGTTTCCAGCAGGCGCACCAATGCAGTTCCTGGACACGTGATTATGCTGTTTTTTCTTTAATGCCAATGTCAGAACTGGTGGTGGATGAAAATAAGCGTGAAGCCAAATTCAGCCATGCAAATGAAATCGCCAAACCGAATTATTATAAGGTGCAGTTCGACAATAAAATTACTACAGAGATTTCACCTTCAGAGCGTGGCGCACATTTACGGTTTACTTATCCTGCCGATCAGAAAAGCTTTTTGGTGCTGGACGGTTACAACCGGATGAGTGGTGTGAAGATCTATCCAAAAGAAAACAAGATTACCGGTTATGTGAGCAACGGCCAGGGTTTCAAACGCGAATGGAAAAGTTATTTCGTGCTGTACTTTGATCAGCCGATCATTGCTTATGGTACCTGGGAAAATAAATTCAATACCTTAAATGCAGACTCGATCAGTGCCGAAGGCCTGGGCAAGGGTGCTTACCTCGAGTTTAAAGCCGGCGCCAAAGTTCAGGTCAAGACCGCCTCTTCTTACATCAGCCTGGAGCAGGCAGAACTGAACCTGAAAAGGGAACTGGGTGATGATAAAACTTTAGAAGCTACCAAAGCCAAGGCGGCTGCGGTATGGAATAAATCTTTGGCTAAAGTCACCATGGAGGGTGGTTCTGAAGCGGATATGGCGACATTCTATTCTTGTTTTTTCCGCGCCAGCCTGTTCTCCAGAAAATTCTATGAAGTAGGAGCTGATGGTAAACCGTATTACTTTAGTCCGTATGACGGAAAGGTACATCCTGGTTATATGTTTACCGATACTGGTTTCTGGGATACCTTCAGGGCGCAGTTTCCACTCAATTCATTGGTGCAGACTGAAATGCATGGTCAGTACATGCAGGCGCTGATCGATGCTTACAAACAGTGCGGATGGCTGCCTTCCTGGTCTTTTCCTAGTGAGGGCGGTAGTATGATCGGCAACCATGCCATTTCTTTGCTGGCGGATGCATGGGCCAAAGGGATCAGGACTTTTGATCCTAAAGAGGCTTTGGATGCGTATTATCATGAAGCGATGAAAAAGGGACCATGGGGACCGGCCAACGGTCGCGATGGTGTCAAAGAATACAACGAACTAGGCTACGTGCCTTATCCGAAATACCGGGAGTCAACTGCGAAAACGCTGGAATACGCGTACGATGATTATTGTGGTTACGAACTGGCCAGGATGACGGGCAACCAGCATTACATGGACATTTTCAAAAAGCCAATGTACAATTACCGCAATGTCTACGATGCTTCTACCCGTTTTATGCGTGGCAAAGGCCTTGACGGGAGCTGGACTAAAAACTTCGATCCGATTGAATGGGGCGGTCCCTTCACTGAGGGAAATGCTTGGCACTACCAATGGTCGGTATTTCAGGATACCAAAGGTCTGATCAACTTAATGGGCGGCAACCAAAACTTTACCGCCAAACTGGATTCTGTGTTTTCTGAACCGAACAAAGTAAAAGTAGGTACTTATGGTGGTATGATCCATGAAATGACTGAGATGGTCATGGCTAATATGGGTCAGTATGCGCATGGCAACCAGCCCATCCAGCACATGGTTTACCTGTACAATTATGCGGGTCAGCCATGGAAATCTCAGTTTCACGCCAGAAACGTCATGAGTAAATTGTATGATGCAACGGAAAATGGCTACCCGGGCGATGAAGATCAGGGACAGACTTCGTCCTGGTATGTGCTGAGCGCCATGGGAATTTACAGCGTGACACCGGGCACCGGCGAATACGTGATTGGCAGTCCCATGTTTAAAAAGGTCACCCTTAACCTGGAGAACAATAAGAAATTTGTGATAGAGGCACCAAAAAATAGTAAAGAAAACATTTATATTAGTGCTGCGACGTTAAACGGCAAACCCTATTCAAAGACTTTTATCACCCATGCCGATATCGTAAAAGGTGGTGTACTTAGATTAGAAATGAGCAATAAACCAAATACCCAGAGAGGATTGTCTGCTGATGACCAGCCTTTCTCTTTATCAAAATAGAACCATGAAAAGAAGAATTTTTTTACAGAACACCGGTCTGCTGGCCGCCGGATTAATGGTCGACAAAGTTGCGTTTGCAGCTGCGCCTGGTGCAGATTTTCCTGTAGTCAGGGTCCCTGCCGCTAAAAGACATTTTTCCAGCACTGCTGTAGAAGCAGCCATTGCTGAGTTCCACAAGAATGTGAAAAACAAGGAGCTGGCCTGGCTGTTTGAAAACTGTTTTCCAAACACGCTGGATACCACAGTGACGCATACTACAGTAAACGGTAAACCGGATACTTATGTCATCACAGGTGATATCGACGCCATGTGGCTGCGTGACAGTACTGCACAGGTTACCCCATACCTCCCATTGGTAAAAGGGGATAAAAAATTGCAGGAACTGATCGCTGGTGTGGTCAACCACCAGGTAAAAAGCATCATCAAAGATCCATATGCCAATGCCTTCTATGGCGATCCAAATAAGGTAGGCGAGTGGAAAACAGACCATACTGATATGAAACCGGGTGTACACGAGCGCAAATGGGAAATTGATTCCCTGTGTTACCCGATCCGCCTGAGCCACCACTATTGGAAACTGACCGGCGATACGTCTCCTTTTGATGCGACCTGGAGGGAAGCGATTGCGGTAATCGTAAAAACTTTTAAAGAACAACAAAGAAAAGAGGGCCGTGGCCCATATCACTTCCAGCGGGAAACCATGTTTGCTACCGATACCACACCGCTGAGCGGATATGGTTACCCGGTAAAACCAGTGGGACTGATCTGCTCTGCTTTCAGACCTAGTGATGATGCAACCATTTACAACTTCCTGATCCCTTCCAATTTCTTCGCAGTAGTAAGTTTGAGACAGGCTGCGGAAATCCTGACTGCTGTACACAAAGACACGGCTTTGGTAGCGGAATGTAAAGCGCTGGCTACTGAAGTGGAAGCAGCACTACAAAAACATGCAATCGTTACCCACCCTACCTACGGTAAAGTTTATGCATTTGAAGTCAACGGTTATGGCAGCTTCAACATCATGGACGATGCAAACGTACCGAGTTTACTGGCCCTGCCTTACCTGGGTGCGGTAAAAACAAATGATCCGGTTTACATCAACACGCGGAAATTGATCCTGTCAAAAGAAAATCCTTTCTATTTCGTAGGAACTGCTGCCAAAGGCATTGGTAGCCCGCATACGGGTGTCAATAAGATCTGGCCGATTGCAGTGACCATGCAGGGCTTGACCAGCAGCAGCGATGCAGAGATCAAATCCTGCCTGCAGATTCTGCAAGCCTGCCATGCAGATACGGGCTTCATGCACGAGTCCTTCAATATGGACAAGCCTAAAGATTTCACCAGATCCTGGTTTGCCTGGGCAAATACCATTTTTGGTGAATTTCTTTGGAAAGTATACAAAGAACGCCCGCATTTATTGGCCTAGTTCAACTATGATAAGATACCGGCTGCCCCAAAAGGGCAGCCTTTTTTATGTTTTTTAACTAAGTTTATAAAAAACAACGCCAATGATCCGGGTATCCACTGTGCTGCTCCTTCTTTTGTTGCTCAAACAGATCCCCTGCTTTGCCCGGCAGGTCGACAGTGCCATGGTCCGGAATTCTTTTGAAAAGGCGGATGCGTATATGAACACCGACCATTACGATTCGGCCCAGTTTTATTTAAATAAGATCTACCAGCAGGTGAGCTACCGGCAGCCCTCGCTTTTTTCTTATTTTCTAACATCCCGGCAGGCAGAAATCTATTATTACAACAATTTGCCGGAACTCGGGTTGCAGGAAGCACAAAGGGCCATCAACATTGCTCGGTTTCTTAAAAACGATATTTTAAAAGGAGACGCCTACAATTTTGCCGGACTTTTTTATTTTCTGACAGGCAAGAATGCTTTGGCTATAGCGTCTTACAAAAAAAGCATTTCACTGGCACTTACCCCACCGTATCCCAAAGGCTACCTGGAGTTGTCTGAACCGCAGCATTTTTATGGCAATCTGGCTGAAGTATATGAGTCGATGAACAAGCTCGACAGTGCAGTGCATTACAACCGGCTTTCTATATTTCAGGCCAAAAGAAACCAGGCCAAACGGGGTCTTTCCACTGGTTACTTAAACCTGGCCAATGCTTTTCTGAAAAAGAAGCAGATCGACAGCGCAGGCAAATATTACGAACTCTGCCGCATCGCTTCCATAATAAGTAAAGATTTTGATGTGGAGCTGAATACCTACGGCGGAATGGCCAATTGCTTTTCCAAACTTGGGCAAGTTAAAAAAGCGGAATTACAGCTGGATATTGGGTTTGCACTGATCAAAAAATTCCCGCAGGTAAACAGTTATTATTCATTGCTTTTTTTAGAGACGGCCATCGGTATCTATCAGAAAAACAAAAACTTTGAGATGCAGTCGCACAGCCTGAAACTCAAAACGCAGATTCAGGCTGCTACCCATACCAAAAATGACCTCCAGATCCGAAATATCCTGTTGGCCGGACTAAAAAACGAAACACGGATACTCAACCTTGAAGTCAGCAAAGCCAGGCAGGAGCAGGATCTGGCTACCACCCGCTTGTATTTTATCGCTGTATTGGTGCTCTTGCTGATTCTTAGCTTCGGTGCCTATATCTACTATAGCAAGCAGCGGCTTCGATTGTCCGATGTCCGGAACAAGATCAGTCAGGACCTGCACGATGAAGTTGGCGCAACTTTGAGTGGCATTGCTTTGTATGCGCATCTCGCACAGAAGCAAAGCAGCCAGAACCAGGTTGAGCAGACCGCTGCCTCACTGCAGATCATCAACAGCAACGCCAAAGAGATGGTCAAAAAACTAAGTGACATCGTCTGGGCGGTAAATCCGGGCAATGACAGTTTTGAACAATTGATGCACCGTCTGGAAGAGTATGCCATAGAAACAGGATTGCCGAAAGGGATAGAAACCCAAATCAGGCATGCGGACCAGCTATCCAACATTAAACTTTCTATGGAAGTCCGCAAAAACATCTACCTGATCGGTATTGAGGCGGTCAACAATGCCATCAAACACAGCCAATGCAGCAAGATCACAATAGAGGCCGGGGTCAGCGGAAATAGTTTGCACCTGCTCATTGCTGATGATGGTAATGGTTTTGATACCCTGCAGATAAAAAAAGGAAACGGGCTGGACAACATGCAGCGCCGGGCTAAAGAAATAAATGGTAATTTACAGATCCGTCAGCAGCAACCTGCCGGAACCCGGGTCGAACTTCTTTGTAAAATTGCGTAATGGAAATTAAAGTAGCACTTTTTGAGGACAACAAACTCATTCGTGAAGCCTGGCAAGTCATTCTGGACGGTGCAGATGGACTGAGGTGCTGTGGTGCTTTTGCCAACTGTAACAACCTGGAAAACGACCTTGCGATGAGCAGTCCCCAGGTGGTGCTGATGGACATTGAAATGCCGGGCAGATCGGGCATAGAGGCCACGCGCATCATTAAGTCGCTGTATCCGGAGGTGAGGGTGCTGATCCAGACCGTGTTTAATGACAGTGACAAGATTTTCAATGCACTCTGCGCAGGGGCTTCGGGTTATATTCTGAAAAGTGATGATCCGGATAAGCAACTTGCTGCGTTACACGAAGTATTCCATGGCGGTGCGTCCATGTCTCCCGGTATCGCCCAAAAAGTAATGAATTTCTTCGTTCAGAAAAATGTGGTGCTGGTACCACCTGAAGCTACGGACTATGACCTGAGCGCTAGGGAAAAAGAAATCCTGTCGCTCATGCTCAATGGCCACCACTATAAATCCATAGCAGAGCAAACTTTTATCAGTTATGAAACCGTCCGCACCCATGTGAAGCACATTTACAAAAAACTTCATGTGGCTTCCCGGGCAGAGGCTATTTTAAAAGCAACCCAACAGGGTTATCGCTAGGCCGTTTTCAAAATCACCCAATGGGGTATTGATGACGTTTGGAGTTTAAGGCAATTTTGTAAGGTAATTCAAATCAATTATCTATCATTTAACCCTTAAAATCCCTAATCCCCATGAAAAATTTATTACCAATCTTATTTGCGATGCTCTTTATCGCAGCTTCCTGCTCTAAGAAAAAAGAACTGGTGGAGGAAATCAACAAACAGGAGATCCTCAGTCAGAAGATCAAAGACATTATTCCAGAACAGTACATTGACTCGTTAAAAAAATTAGGCCTGACCATCAACAGCGATTTTAATCCGCCGAATATTGAAGGTACCTATATTGCTACGCCATTGATCATGAAGGCCACATCAGTGCCTAACGACAATGTCAGGATTGGCGGTAAATTTGCGGACGGAAAATTTCAGCTGAGCGCCCAGACCAGCGATTTCGACATCAAACTCCTGGGTAGAAATCTGCTGCATGACCGGGATACCAGCATCGTCACCGCAATTGCTGGTTCCGGAAATAACTTTACCGTTTACGGCAAAGTGAGATCCACCAGTGGTACCAAATCAGCCATATTTGCGATTATTATGTCTGGCGTTAAAGATGGCAACACCATCAGGGACTTCAAAATGGGACTCATCAATATCGACAATTCGAAAGGTGGTACCGGAACTTTCATCGCGCAGGGTACTGGCCGGATTGCTGTGGATAGCGACGGAATCACCAGTAGTTTGTCGCAGGAATTATTTACTGCTGCTGCAAAGGACAATATAGGCTTCGGACTAAAATACTTAGGTACTGCGCCTTAGGGCAACCTGCCGGCTGGCCTTTGCTAAAATAGCCACAACGGTCTCCAGTTCTTTACTGTCCAGCGAGGCGAAACCGAATCTCATGCCATTGTGTTTTTGATCCGGACCATTGTAATAAGCGGCGCCATAAAGGTGCAGTCCAAGGGCTGCACTTTTTTTGATGACTTCCCCCAATGGATACTCTGGTTTAAACCGGAGCCACAATGCCATTCCGCCCTGTGGTTTTACAAAATCCAGTACATCGCTCAATTGTGCCTTCATCAGTTCTGCGGCGTAATCACAGCGTATACTATATAACTTATTTGATTTTTTGATGTGTCTGCCCAAATCTCCATTCCCGATCAGGCGCGCGATGGCGCCTTCCATCACCGCATCTCCGCGCAGGTCGATCAGCCGCTTCAGTTTGATGGCTTCCTGGACAAAATTCGGTGCTGCAATGAGGTAGCCCAGTCGGAATGAAGGTGCCAGCAGTTTGGTGAATGAGCCAATATAGATCACATTTCCTTCATGATCGGAACTGGCCAGCGGAAGGTAGGGACTGTTCTCGTAATGAAAATCGTAATCGTAATCGTCTTCGATGACCACCAGCTGGTAACGTTTGATCAGTTCCAGCAACTGCAGCCTCCTGTTGGCACTCATCGTCACCGTAGTCGGATGGTGGTGGTGAGGGATCACATACAGGAAACGGATGTTGTGGGTTTTCAGCACTGCCTCAATCTGGTCCACATTCATCCCTTCCTGGTCTACCGGAACCCGGACCAGTTCGGCGCCAAGCTGACGAAAGGCGGCATCGGCAATAAAATAACTGGGATCACTTACAATTACTTTATCTCCCGGTTTGATCAGCAGTGCTGCAGCAAGGTATATGGCCATTTGTGCCCCGCGGGTAATCATTAGGTTATCTGTTGAAATGTGCAGTCCCCTGCTTTCATTCAAAAAAGATTGGGTAGCCTGCTTGAGCACCGTCGTACCGCCGGAATCACGCGCAGCGAGCAGTTTCTTTAACTGACCGGGCTCCATAAGCCGCTGGTATTCCTTTTGTATCTTCTCCAGTGGAACGAGCCTCGCATCTGGAAAACCGTCATTGATCTGGAATGCCCCGGGATCTTCAGGCATGGGTATCTGGGCCATGGCCGGTGCAATGTCTGCGAAACTAAACTGGGCATTTTCTTTAAATGGGGAGGTGGATTGTCCGCCAGTATAGGTCCTTGGTTTCACGATGGGCAGGTTGGACGAAATGCGGTAGCCCCTTCTTGGCAAACTTTCTATCCAGTCCTGCGTAAGCAGTTCAGCATAGGCAGCCATCACCGTCTTCCGGTGAAGTGCCAGTAATTCTGCCATTACCCTACTGCTGGGCAGCGGCATACCCGGTGCCAGCAATCCCTGCTGAATGAGTTTGACCAGTTGCGCAGCCAGTTGCCGAAAGATGGCCTGTGGTGCTTTTTCGTTTAGGTTCAGCAAGGTTTTAAATGGCAGCATAAATTATCAGTTGTTTTTAGACCAACGGTTTAGCAGGTTGACTGGACTATTTAAATAAATAAAACTGGCCCCTCAATACCCGTTATTCTGTGACTAATTTTGGACCACAAAATAAATGATTTTTAAATAAGAACTGCAATGAACAACACAACTTCGATCGCACAGCTGTTTTTGAGACTGGCCCTCGGTATCGGGTTTATTCTGCCTGTACTCGACCGGCTGGGTTTTTTGGGTGCACCCGGTACGCCTAACGTTGGCTGGGGCAACTGGGAAAATTTTGTAGCCTATACCCATTCTCTGATGCCTTACCTTGGGCAGTCAGCAGCCGGTTTCTTTGGTCTCCTGGCTACCATTGCCGAACTCCTTTTTGGTATCATGCTCATCATCGGGTACCAGATCAGGTGGACTGCACTGGGCAGCTTTGCACTGACTTTGATTTTTGCCCTTAGTATGTTGTTTTTTGCCGGATACCGCGCACCGTTTAATTATTCTGTGTTTACGGATAGTGCAGCCAGTCTTTTGCTGGCCGGTATCGGCAGTTATAAATGGAGTATAGATTACCAAATTCAACAAAAATGAAAACAAGATTTAATTTAGGGAATGTATTTCCCGCCGCTTACCAACCCTTAGTTGAGCTCGACAAACTGATTTACCAGACCGGTATCGACAGGCTGCAGATTGAAATGATCAAAATCCGTGCATCACAGATCAACGGTTGCGCCTATTGCATGAATAAGCACATTGAGGATGCCCTGAAGCATGGCGAAAAACCCGGACGTATTTATGTCATGAGTGCCTGGAGGGAAGCAAAAAAATGGTTTAGTGAAGAAGATCAGGTGATCCTTGCCATGACTGAAGAGGTAACGCACATCTCGCAGCATGGACTCAGTGATGAGACTTTTGATAGAGCGCTGGAACTCTTTGGCGAACTGAAAACCGGCCAGATCCTGGTAGCGATTGTAAACATCAATGCCTGGAACCGGATTGGCGTATCACTTAACTTGCACCCCGTCTCATCAACCTGATAATGCTAAACTGATTGATATGAAACTGATCACACTCGATTCTGAAAAAGACATCAGCCGCTGCTATGAGGTACTGCTGGAATTCAGAACAAATCTTAAAAAAGAAAGCATTGCTGCACAGTTTGCGGAGATGCTTGCTGAGGGCTATGAACTGGTCTACTGTCTGGATGAAGCCGCCAATGAAGTGGCAGGCTTTATCGGCTTTAGGCGGCTGAACATGTTTCTCAACGGCCGCATCATTTACATAGATGACCTGTTTGTCCTTCCCAGCTTTCGCGGGAAGGGGTATGCCAGTGCTTTGCTGGACCATGTGCACCAGTTGGCGGCCATGGAAAAAATGGATGCCGTTCATCTCGACAGCGGATATACCCGCACAGATGCCCATCGCCTGTACTTAAATAAAGGATACATCATGCAGTGTATGCATTTTGTCCATAAATTGAACTGATTTGTCAGGATTCAGTATATTAGGGCTAACCAAATGATACTGAATCCTGATGAAAGTTTTTTTAATCGCCTTAATGGCAATCGCCAGCTTTGGCCGTGTTTCTGCGCAAACCGACCCCGAAGCTAAAGTTCCTGTTTACACCCTGCCCGAAGTCCTGAAATCTTCGGACGGTCAGCAGATCAAAGACAAATCTGCCTGGGAAAAGACCAGGCGACCGGAAGTGCTCCGCTTGTTTGAGGACCATGTCTACGGGCAGGTGCCCAGGGATTACGACGATATTAAGTTTACCGTTACCAACGACGAAGAGAAGGTGATGAACGGCAAGGCGCATTTAAAAGAAATCGACATTGCGGTAACGAGGTCAGGCCAAAAGGTGAAGATTCATCTCACCCTTTTTGTGCCGAATAAAGGGAAGAAGAACTATCCTGCTTTTTTACTGATCAACAACCGTCCGGTAAGCAATACGGATCCTAACCGGGAAACCAAATCTGAATTCTGGCCTGCCGAACTGCTGGTAGACAGCGGCTATGCCATTGCAGCTTTTCATGTTGCCGATGCTGCACCCGATAAAAAGGAGAACTATCAGGACGGCGCTTTGCGTTTATATCCTGAGCAACTCAAAGCTGACAATGGCATGAAGGCAATCGGCGCCTGGGCCTGGGCCGCGAGCAGGATCATGGATTATTTTAAAACAGACCGTGACATTGATTTCAATAAAGTTACGGTAGTAGGCCATTCCCGTGGGGGAAAAGCTGCGCTCTGGGCTGGAGCTGAGGATCAGCGATTTGCGATGGTCATAGCCAATTGTTCCGGTAATACCGGGGCGGCTTTGTCCAGACGGCAGTTCGGAGAAACGGTAAAAGTGATCAATACCAATTTCCCGCACTGGTTTGCCAACAACTATAGAAAATACAATGAGGATGTGAATGCCTTGCCGATAGACCAGCACATGCTGCTTTCGCTGATCGCGCCAAGACCTGTTTATACCACCAATGCGTCCAAAGACCTCTGGGCAGATCCAAAAGGTTCTTACCTGGCATTGGTCAACGCCCAACCTGTGTATACTTTATACAATAAGATGTCCACACTTAGCGCTGAACCACCGGCCATCGACCAACCGATCATCAATTCCATATTGGGCTATCACAACAGGGAAGGCGTACACGACATGACCCGCTATGACTGGGAGAACTTTATCCGCTTTGCCAATTTTCATTTCCGTAAAAGGTAGCCTCTGTGAATATTTAAACAAATGGGCGAAAGGAGCTGTTTTATTTTAAAAGCACTCTATTATGGCAAAGCAACCGATTACACCATCAACACCCATTGGGCCGAGAGACGGTCTGGACAATACTGGCACCCAAGGCTATGATTCACTAAGTGATGACGGCTATACAGGCTCTTCTCCAAAACCTGAAGCGCATCCCGATGACGAGGAAAGCCATACAGGCAGCTCCTCTGAAGATTTTCAGGACGATTAGTGCTCTCATACTGGGTCTTTCATCATCCGCTCTTCATAGTGCTGTCATCGCGGGTAAAAAATGGCTTTTAGTCGATTTTAGCCGAGGCGAACCCGTTATGGAGCCGTTATGGACCTGTGATGAAGCCATGATGATAAAGAAAGCAGGAAACACGGACTACAAACACATGTAGGATAGGGGACGAAGTATTTGAAGATTTAATTTGCAGGGTTTCCAAAATTCCTTACTTTTGCCCACTCGGATAATTTTACTCCGAAATGCGGGGGATTAGCTCATTCGGCTAGAGCGCTTCGCTGGCAGTGAAGAGGTGATCGGTTCGAATCCGATATTCTCCACCAAGAAATGGTCCAAATTTCATTTAATCGCCCTTAGAGTTATTTCTAGGGGCTTTTTTTATGGTGTATATTTTTAGTAGTGCATTTAGTGGTGCATTTTTCAATGTTTAAGGCGTTGACTAAGGTACTGGTCATGATCACCAATTGGCTACAGTGGGCAAATTCAACCAACATATTACTGTTTTGCAGCGAATGCATTTGTCAACGGCATGAAGAACAGCTTTGTAGGATGAGTACTCCGGTTGCGCAGCATTAACCATATATTGGGCAATAGTTTGTCTCGGGTTGGAGTGTTATTGGTGCCACTAAGAAAGGTATTAGTCGTTTACTCCTTTCACACCAGTAAGCACAAAATCTGTTACATTGTTGTTGCTGGTCATTTCTAATGTTGGGCTGACAAGTCTCGCTCCGCTATAGCCCATTCCTTTGGTTCTTTTGATGCCTTCGAGGTTTTTCCATGATTTAACAGTCATCCAGGTCTCGGCACAAAGGTCATCCCCGGAGAGGCCAATCAGCACGCTGGTCTTACTTCCTTCTTGCTTGAAATCTTTAAAGGTGAAAGTCAGGTTGTTGTAACCGATTTTACTGATCTGCGCCGCCAGTTCCTTTTTGTAAGCCATTGACGAAGGCAAGGATTTTTCAAAAACAGGATTGGTATTGGTACAGCGGCCTGAGTCGGACAATACGAAACTCGAAACCGTAAATATGAGCCCTGCAACACAAAGCGCTGCAAAAATCCGTTTGGTGCTGAATACCAGGGGACGAAGTTTGCCATATTCTTTCTTCAGGTCTGCTGGCTTGCCCAATTCATGTTCAGCCAGCACCCATGCCTGCGGTTCCGAAAGGCCCATCTGTCCGAGCACTTCCATTCTTTCGGCCAGGTGACTGGCCAGCTCTTCGATTTCATCGGCGGACAAGGTGCTGTTGGCCATGGTCAGTTTCCAATTTTCCAGTTGTTTCATATTAATTTAGGTTGAGGTTGGTTCCAAAACTGTTGTAGCAGTTCGTTCATAAATTTCCAGTTTAGTTTTTCTGTGTCGAACTTCTCTTTGCCGGTATCGGTGATGCGGTAATACCGTCTCCGTTTTTCATTATCGGCCACGCGCCATTCAGATACAATCAGTTTTTTTTCTTCCAGCTTGCGCAGAATCGGATAAAGGGTACCATCTGAAAATTCGAGTTTGCCATTAGAAGCAGCTTTAATTTTGGAAATGATGTCGTAACCATAACTTTCGCCCTGGCTCAAAATGGACAATACGATAGGAATGGAAGAGGCAGCGATCAGGTCTTTAGATGGATTGTTCATGTAATATTGTTGTAAAACAAATATACATAGAAATTCTATGTATGCAAATTTATTTGATGCAGTAAGCCTTTTTACCTCAAGCAGATATTGATATATTTGAGTGTATGAAATCTAAACTGCTGTTGCTGTCGGTCCTCTCCCTAGCAGGATGCGCCAACCCAAAACAAGAACCAAAAAATGTGGATACCGTGATTAAACTGATTACCGTAGACCCCGGACACTTTCATGCGGCATTGGTACAAAAGTCGATGTACCCCGGTGTAGATGCTGCCGTACGTGTTTATGCACCTGAAGGGCCGGAACTTTCTTCCCATCTGAATTTAATAGAGCAATACAATACCCGCAAGGAAAATCCGACCAAATGGCAGGAACAAGTATACCGTGGCAATGATTATTTTGAACAGATGCTGGAGGAGAAGGCGGGTAATGTGGTGGTGCTGGCGGGTAACAACAAAAAGAAAACGGATTATATCCGGAAATCCATCCATGCCGGATTGAACGTATTGGCAGATAAGCCGATGGTCATTGATGCTGCTGCTTTTGACGTATTGAAGCAGGCATTTGAAGAAGCAAAGGAAAAAAACTTGTTGCTCTACGATATCATGACCGAACGCTATGAGATCAGTACGATGCTGCAGCGCGAACTCTCGATGGTCCCGGAGATTTTCGGTACCTTGGAGAAAGGCACACCGGAAAACCCGGCGGTAACGAAAGAAAGCGTACACCATTTTTATAAGTTCGTGTCCGGCAACCCCTTGAAACGTCCGGCCTGGTTTATGGACGTGAGTCAGGAAGGCGAAGGCATCGTTGATGTAACCACCCACCTGGTGGATCTCGTTCAATGGGCGTGTTTTCCAGGACAGGTACTTGACTATGAAAATGACATTACGGTCAACAGTGCCAAACGTTCCCCTACTGAGATGACGCTGAGCCAGTTTAATGCGATCACCAAACTGAACGGATTTCCGGATTACCTGAAAAAGGACGTCACGAAGGATAGTATCCTGAACGTATATTCAAACGGTGAGATCAATTACACCCTGAAGGGTGTCCATGCCAAAGTATCGGTAAAATGGGTGTATAAGGCACCTGAAGGTACAGGAGATACGCATTATTCGATCATGAGGGGAACTAAAGCCAATTTGATCATCAGGCAGGGGGCGGGGCAGCAATATAAACCTGCTTTATATATAGAAGAGGCAGGTAAAACCGATGCAAGGTATGCAGCAGCATTGGCTGATCAATTCAAGCTTGTGCAGGTAAAATTTCCCGGGATCGAACTGAAAAAACTGACCAGGGGATGGGAAGTGGTTATTCCTGAAAAATACAAGGAAGGACATGAGGCACACTTTGCACACGTCATGGAGAAATTCCTGGAATACTTGAAGAAAGGAAACATGCCTGAATGGGAAGTGCCCAATATGATTGCCAAATATTACACCACTACCAAAGGACTGGAAATGGCTAGAAAATCAGCACACTAGCAATATGAATAAGCCATTTTTAAGATCGATTGGGCTTTTGTTACTGATGGCTGCATCGGTATGCAGCGAGGCGCAGCAGCAGATGCCCTTATATCCAAAGGGGAAAATACCCAATTCAAAACCAGCTGAAGATAAAGAAGAACATACCGCCAATGGGACTGTGGACAGTCTGACCGCCCAGGTTTCTGTGCCAACGCTAGCTGTTTTTCTGCCGCCCAAAGGAACGGAAACGGGTACGGCAGTGATCATTTGTCCGGGTGGCGGTTATGGCGTGCTGCTGACCACACGCGAGGGAAGTGATGCCGCAAAGGCTTTTAATAAACTGGGCATTACGGCATTTGTATTGAAGTACCGCCTGCCCAGCGATAGGATCATGGTCGATAAAAGCCTGGGACCGTTGCAGGATGTACAACAGGCCGTGAAACTTGTGCGGCAGAATGCAGTTCAATGGCGGGTCAAACCGGATAAAATTGGTGTAATGGGTTATTCTGCCGGCGGACATTTGGCTTCTTTGTCAGGTACACATTTTGACGATCCTAAAATCGACAATAAGGAAGGGACCAGTTTGCGTCCGGATTTTATGCTGCTGGTCAATCCTGTCATAAGTTTCAGCGACCGGATTGGGCATAGGGGCTCCAGGCACAACTATCTTGGTGTCAGTCCATCACAGGAACAGGTCAATTATTTTTCCAGTGAGCTGCAGGTCACCAAAAATACACCGCCGACTTTTCTGGTCCATACCGATGGAGATCCGGTGGTTCCTGTAGCCAATAGCCTGGAATTTTACCAGGCGCTGAAGGCCAGCGGCATTCCTGCAGAACTGCACATTTATGCCAGGGGGGAACATGGTTTTCTAACGGCCCCATCGTTTGAGGAGTGGTTTGGCCGCTGTATATACTGGATGAGGAGCATGTCTATTTTATGAGAAACTTGTTCAGCACTTTGTTGTGCCTCTGTTTGCTGATATCGAAAGCAGAGGCCAGAGTGTTGCCGGTAAAACTCAAGTGCTATGATTTTCATGAATTCCTGGTGCAGGAAAGCATCCTGCCGTCGGACAATCCTTTTTTAGAGACCGGTTTGAGCGGCAAATTTATTGCGCCTTCGGGTAAGGTGATGCAGGTCAATGGCTTTTATGATGGAGGTGGCGAATGGAAATTGCGGTTTGCCCCAAATGAAACCGGCATTTGGAAATATAAACTTAGCGGACCAAACAAGCAGTTTCATCAGACAGGGAAACTGAACTGCATTAAAGGGAAGTTGCCGGGCTTTATTGGCATCCATCCCAAAAATCCTTATGCCTTTGCTTATGGTTCTGGAATCCCTTTCTTCCCAATGGGAGATACCAGTTACGGGCTCTATGACGACAGCCCGGTTACCCGGAAGCTGCGTACTGCCTATCTTGATCTGCGCAGGAGCCAGTCTTTCAATTTTATCAGGATGGAAGTTTGTCACAGTCAGGCACACGGAACTAAGGACAAGGCCTACTGGCCATGGGGCGGTACAGCGCAGCAGCCGGACCTGGATCGCTTTAACCCGGTGTTTTTTAAAGGGCTTGACACCTTGTTGTTGCAGATGCGCAGCAAAGGAATGAATGCAGAACTCATCCTGCTTAATTTCTACCGGCTTCCCTTTACCGACACCAAACAGTGGACGCCAGTGCGTGAAAAGAGGTGGTTGCGGTATTTGCTGGCGAGGTATGCTGCTTTTAGCAATGTTTTCATGTGGACCATCTCTAACGAATATGAAACTCATCCTGACGGTGCCTACCGGCTCGACGATCCGGCGGATGTGGAATGGGTATCGGAAACTGCGAAGTTCATTACCGCAAATGATGCCTATCAACATTTGGTTACGGTACATCCTGTCATCTCCTCCAGTACAACAGGTACAAGTCCGCGCGCTGCAATTGAGCATCCCTGGCGGATCGGTGGTTTTTTCGGAAAAGAGTCAGCAATAAGCGTCCTGTCGCAACAGACCGGACAAAATGGTCCCGGTACGAGCTGGAATAAGCAGAAGGGTTTTTGGGAGGGCGATGACATCAACCTGGCCAGGAGTATCCGGGCAGACCGGATCTACGGCAAACCGGTGATGAATACGGAAAACGGATATGAATACCTGGAAGGGCAGGCCACCATGAAGCAGCAGGTGCACAGTACCGATAAGGTGCGGCATGCCTCCTGGAGCATCGTTTGTTCGGGTGGGTATTTTGCTGCCGGATTTAACGGGACGCTGGCTCACAGTGACATCTGGAACCAAATCGATTATCCAAACCGGTATATCTTTAGTCTAAAAGATGAGGGTGCAGCAGCACAATTGAAGATCCTGTATAAGTTCTTCAGCTCAGTTTCCTTCTGGACGATGAATCCTCATGATGACCTGACAGGAAATGCGGTTGCTTTGTCGGACAGCACCACCTGTGTTGTTTATCTTCCTGCAGGTGGCAATCTAAGCCTTGGCAGCATCACCTCTGGCCTGCCGGCAGCGCAATGGTTCAATCCGCGCAGCGGAATCAATACCAAAGCTGATCTGCTGAAAGCAGAGGGCCGGCTAAATTTTCGGGCTCCTGATACCTGTGACTGGGTGCTGCTGCTCAGGCAAAAATCTTAAAGATCTGCTAACTGACTTGTCGCAGGGATTCTTCTACAAATAATTTGCTTAGGTGGCCGTTGTAACGCAGCAGGTCTCTGAGGATATCCGCGTTTTTTTCGACATCGTGAAAATGCAGACTTTCCAGTGGCTGCATTCCCGTAAAGGCATTCATTCTGTGAAAACCGAACAATACCCCTTCGTCGACACTGTGTTCGTTAAAGAATTCTCCAGGCAAGGTAAAGGCCGTTGCCGGTGCATTCCATGAAGAAGTAAGCATGTATTTACGGCCCTGCAGCATGCCCCCTGTTCCATAATTGATGGCTGGGTTTGAAGATGAGCGGCCATCGCTGTGGTAAATGCCTTTCTGATGGCCAGCAGTGAAAACTTCATCTATGTATTTTTTGAGGCCATTGGGTACCTGGAACCACCAGATGGGCGTATGATAGATTACCACATCTGCCCATACATATTTTTCGACTTCCTTTTCCGGATCATAAGGTTGGTTGATGTCGGTCGATTTGAGCTCGAATCCTGGAGTCTCATTGAAGAAACGGATGGTTTCGTCAAAGATTGTTTTGTTGAACCGTCCGCCTGAATGGCCAAAGATCTGACCGCCGTTGATGACAAATATTTTCTGATTTTTCATTTGTTTAACTTTTTTTTGTAGCTAGTGAAGCGATCATAAATGATGGTTTCGTATTTTCTCCTGATAACACCACAAAATTACACGGACCGTTGTGTTTATTAAAATAATATAAATCATACATTTGCATCATAATTATAATAGATAAAGCTATGGTGAACTTAGAATGGTTCAGGACTTTTAAGGCTATTTATGAAACCGGGTCACTGACTAGCGCCGCAGAACTGTTGTATATTTCCCAGCCCGGTGTCAGTCTCCACCTCAGTTCTCTGGAATCTTATGTGGGTTATAAGCTGTTCGACCGGTCCTCGCGTAAAATGGTTGCTACGGAAAGGGGTAAGGTGCTCTATAATTATATATTGGAATCGATCAGTAAACTGGAAGAAGCGGAACTGCACTTTCACAAGAGCGCTGATAAGGAAAAGCCGACTGTTAGCATCGGAATGTGTTTTGAGACCTTTCAGTTTACACTGGAATCTTATCTGTCAGAACTTCCTTTTAATGTCATCATTAAATTTGGAGAATATCCTGAAATGCTGGGCGATCTGGATGCCGGTATCCTGGATCTGATCATAACGCCGCAAAAGGGCGAGTATCCAAGTTTGGAATATGAGGCTTTTTTCAAAGAAAGGATCATTGTGATCGGTGGAGCCATGACCGAAACAGCTAATTTTGAGCAAGTCCTTAAAGACAAGGACGATGCTGGCGTACAGCGATGGCTGAAGGCTCAGACCTGGTACGGAACAACTGCAGATATGGAACATCTGCGTCGCTTCTGGCACCTGAATTTTGGCAAAAGACCAGACTTTAAACCCAATTATATCGTTCCGAATATGAGCTCGATCATCCGTTGCCTGAGCGGAGGGAAGGGGATTGCCGTTCTGCCTGATTTTCTATCCAAAAAGGAGCTGGATGCGGGCAATGTGAAAGTGATTTGGGAAGGTTTCAAGCACATTGAGAATACTTTATATTTCGGTACCCGTAAAATGACAGTCCTGCAAGCTGAAATTAAACAGATAAAGGACATTTTCCTCGGTGAAATGGTCTAACTTAGTATCCATACTACGTTATGGTGCAAGGCAACGAACAATTTTATTCAGAAATGCCGGTCAACCAAAAGACGCTGCCTGATCTTTTTATGCAGGAAAGCCTTTTTAGGGATGTACCCGCCAATTGGCATGTGGTGATTACCGATATCCGGGATTCAACGGCTGCGGTATTGGGCGGAATGCATGAAACCGTAAACCTGATCGCCACGGGCAGTATCGTTACGGTGTTGAATATTGTATTCAAAGCAGGGATTACAGTGCCTTTCTTTTTTGGTGGCGATGGCGCTACCTTTATAGTTCCTGACACTTTACTGGGTCAGGTTGTTGGCGCGCTAAGACAGTACCGGCAAAATACAAAGGAAAATTTTGATCTGGATCTCCGTGTCGGCTCAGTACCGGTTCATCAGATCTACCAGAGTGGCGAACAGCTGCGGATCACCAAGTTTAGAAATTCCGGGATATTTGCCACACCTGTACTGTTGGGCAACGGGTTGACATTTGCGGAAAAACTAATTAAGGGTGAGGATGCTCAAATTGAGGAACTGAAGGCTTTAAACGAAGAACTTGATCTTAGCGGAATGCAGTGCCGATGGGATAAAATTGCGCCGCCTGAAGAAACTGATGAAGTGGTGACCCTATTGGTTGTTGCTACAGGTGGAGCCGATCAAGGCACTGTGTTCAGCAAGGTAATGCAGGAAATCGAAGCAATTTATGGTTCGCTGGAAAAGCGGCAGCCGATTACCCTATCAAAATTGAGGATGACCACTACTTTTGATAAGTTTGGCATTGAGTTGCGTGCTATAAATGGTCAGGTAAACCCAATTCGCCTGCTGCGGATGTGGTTCAAGTCTTTTATGGGCTATTTTTATTTTAAGACGGAGACCGGCAGGAAATACCTGCGCAGCATGATTGAAATGTCGGATACCTTGGTTATTGATGGCAAGATTAACACGGTAATGTCCGGAACTGAGGCTCAAAGATTGCAATTGCAGCACGTTTTGGATCTGCTCGAACAAAAAGGAAGCATATTTTATGGGCTGTACGTTAGCCGCGAATCTGTCATGTCCTGCTATGTGCGCAATATGGATGACGGCCACATTCACTTTGTGGACGGGGGAGAAGGGGGATATACCAAAGCCGCCGGACTCATGAAACTTAAGCTTCAGCAATCCCCCTAAACATTAGTTCGTCATACGCCATTTAATTATTTGCGGTAATAACTACTGGAAGTGTCAACACCCTTACTGGTTCTATTGTAATTAAAGTCAATGGTGTCTTCCGGAGACTTGATAAATTCTTTGAGAATTGCGTGCAGGATTTCCTCCGGTTGCTTCTGCCCGTTGATACTAAGTTCGTTGTTGGTCAGGCGGAATTTAAAATTCTCTCCTTTCGTTGATATTCCTGCATTTTCAAGGGCGCTGATTAATTCCTCAGACAGGCTTGGAGTTTTCACGATGATTTTGGAGTAAGTGACCTGGTTAGTCGGTGGATTCAGGTCTAACCTAGTCTTGAAATTTGACTGGGTGTTTAATTGTACCTGAGTTGTCAATTTTGGAAAGGAATAGAGTTGGACGCTGGAAGAATAATGCAAACTACTGTCGCCCGCGTTACTGATGGTACTCCTATCATTGTTGCTTATAGGGACTTTAGGTGCAGCCGGGGGTGCTGGAACTGGAGGCTTTGCAGGAGCCAATATGGATTTTGTTTTTGGCGGAGCAGGGGGCTGTATTGGAGCAGTAGGAGGTAAGGGGACTGTTTTTTCAGTACTTTTCTTCTTTTTTACCACCGGATCCTGAAACCGGACTGTTTTATGATCAGCCGCTCTGGTGCTGTGCAATACGCTAAAACTGCAAAGTATCATCACAGCAAGCAACAAACATCCTTTTTCCAGGGAGCTGAGTGCCGTGTTTTTCTGATATACCATACGTTTTACCCGTCTAATCAGGTTACTTTCTTTAGCAAATGCCATCGCATAGGCGGGTACATTGAGCTGGTATTCCTGAAAAGACAACAGCGCCTGGATATAGCTGTGCTTTTCCATAGAAACCTGAAGCACCATTTCGTCACAACAGTTTTCGCGTTCTTTGCGAATGAGGGTAGAAATCCACAGTACAGCGGGGTTAAAGAAAAACAACAGTTCCAAGACGTGCTGTAAGATGTTGACTAGAAAATCGAGTCTTTTGATGTGAGCGAGCTCATGCAGGAGCATCATTTCAATCTCCCTTGGTTTGATGGCGGTGATCATTCCCAGGGGAATCAGGATAACCGGTTTAAGATGGCCAATGACCAGTGGTACCTGCGTAAGTCCGGATTGCAGGACTTTAACCGCCTTGTTCAGACCAATCTTTTGGCTTAGCCTGGCCACTTCATCTTCCCAGTGTTTTCCTGCAGGATAGACCTCCCTCGTTTTCAGGTAATGCAACTCAAATAGATTGCTGCCCAGTTTGATGCATTTGAACAGCACAACGAATACCCAGATCAGGGCGATGGTACGGGCATTGTTGGTCATAAAGTCTCCGGCAATGGCGATTAGGTTGCCTGTCGTTGTGGGTGCCAGCGCTATTTGTTGGACAGCAGGGGTAGTGGTTTGGTCACTAATAGAGATGGTACCGGAAGCAAGGGCATATGATGCAGCCAGTTTGATATAACCAGTAATGGCAATTCCAATAGTAAATAGTCCGAGTAAAGCCACCAGGATGCGGTAACGCAATAGGGGGCTGGACGAGCGCGTCATTGCCAGGGTCAGTCCTGTCAGTAGGGCCAGCACCAGGCCGAAGCCAAGTGAGTAAAGTAATACGGTATTTAATAGCTGTTCCATAACAATTGGTTTAAGGATTTAATCTGGTTTTTCCAGCTTGTCGAGAATGTCCCTGATGACTTTCAGGTCTTCTGACGAGGCATTTTTGTTGTCGAGCAATTGCATCACCAGATTTCCCGCAGAACCATCGTAAATGTGGTTGACGAAGCGGTCCAGCAGGTGGCTTTTGGTCTTACTCGGTTCTTCTGCAGCGCTGTAGATATGGGTCATGCTGCTTTCATCTCTGGCCAGCAAGCCTTTCTCTGCCATCAACTGCATTTGCTTTAGGGTAGTGGTGTAATTCACCTCCTTGATCAGCGACAATTGGTTGTGCACAAACCTGACTGTATTTGGCCCATGTTTCCAAATGACGGTCAATATGTCTAATTCTGCTTTAGAAGGTTCTATTTTAGGTTCCATAAAACAAACATACGATTAAAATCGTACGATGCAAATTTATCTTGATTTTTTTGGAACAATGGGGTACAGACACTCATTTAATTCAATGCATGACAGACAGATAAGCCGGGAAGTTATTGGTGCTACGCGCTCGGGGTCTAAATTTTTACGTTCTGTTTTTGGCACTATAGAGAACGAATATTCCGGCAAGAACCAACAGAATTGAACTGACCATGGAAATTTTATCACCTACTAAATACGATGCCGGTTCAAATTTGAATTCCAAGGTATGTCTTCCTGCAGACAGCGAAGCCGCCCTAAGAATATAGTTCGCTCTGAAATATGGAATTTTCTTGCCGTCTAAATAGGCATTCCATCCCTTGTCATACCAAATATCAGAGAATACCGCTGTGGCATTCCCGTCGAGTTCATAGGTATATTTCATATGATCCGGATGATAGCTAACCAGGTCGATTTTGCCGTTCTTAAATGAACCTTTTGATACAGATCTATTGGCCATGAAGTTCTTTTCTTCGACAACAGCTGTTGTCTTTGGATCAAAATTACTGATGGCATCCATTTCCTCATCTGCATTCTTTACAATTTTTATGTCTTTTACAAACCAGGCATTTCCCAGTGCAGAAGGTCGTAAGACTACCTGAGGTGCAGGAGAGGTACTATCCGGCACGATCATGTATTTGGTATTGAGCATATCCAGTACAGGCTGGTTGATTTTGCCGTCAAACTGCCTGGTTACCATTTCATCGTAACGCTGTAGTCTTGCAGAGTGGCGGCCACCTACCGATTTGTGAAAATAAGAAGCCGAGGCATCAAAGAAAGGATTGCCTTTGCTCAAGTCTATTACGCGATAATCCAATGCCGGGTCCGCCAGAATCTGCTGATCGGCTGTCGTAGGCTGGAAATTCTGCTCTAGTTGTGAAGGATCATAGAAATTACTGTTGTTGAGGTACCTGCGGTCTACACCCCACATGTCAACCAATATGGCTAGACCCAGAATCAGCGCCGCCACTTCCAGTTTGATTTTTGATTTTAGGAAAAACCACAACGTGCCGAAGCCTATCAGTACGAATACCAAAGAGCGCAAAGCATCTGATTTCGCCAGGTTCATGCGGTCAGCCACCAGCCCCTCTCCAATCGCATTGGCTATTGAGGAATTCCCGCCAAACATCTGGCTGAGTTGTCCCAAAAACTCCTGATGGGCAGGGATTTTAAAATCGAATAGCAGTCCGGGAAACAGCAGTACCACCAATAGCATCCCGCCGGTAATGTAGAAAGAATACAACAGGTATTTATGGAGGTCTTTGCGCTTGTCCTTTTGTTCGACCAGCTCTTGGACAGCGAGAAAAGCGAGCAAGGGAAATAAAAATGCGGGGATGGCCAGTGCAAAGTCAACAGAGCGGAACTTGTTGTACATCGGAAAATAATCAAAAAAGAGGTCGGATACCAGGGGGAAGTTTCTGCCGAAAGAAAGGAAAATGAACAGAAAAGAAGCACTTACAATCCACCATTTGAAGCGGTTGTTGACCACAAAAAGTCCGAGTACAAATAAAAAGATCACGATTGCCCCAAAATACCAGGAGCCTACCGTACTCGGTTTGTCGCCCCAATACGGACGCAGGTCGCCGTTTTGGTTCATCTGTTCCACAATCTGCTGCGCTTTTGTTTCCTCCACACCATTTTTGACCAATGCCTTTGTGACTTCTGATTTTCCCGCCGGAAACTTGTCCTGCGACGCCCCTCCATATAGGTTAGGCACGAGGAAGGTCGAAATTTCGCCGACACCCTGACTGTATTGATACGCGTAGTCTCTGTCCAAACCTGAACTGGCATTTGGTCCTTTCTGAGTTACATTGGATTTGCCCCGGATAGATTGCTGGCCATATTCCCAGGTCGACCATAAGGATCCGGCGTTGATGGCAACGGCCATTAAGGCTGCCCCGGTCAAATAAGCCAAGGGTTTTAAAAATGCTTTTACTTGCTTAACAGATACCGCATGGTATAATTCAATAAGAATAAAGATCAGGAGGATGATGAACAGGTAATAGGTCATCTGTATGTGGTTGGTCCGGATTTCCAGTGCCAAAAAGAAGGCTGTCAGCACCGCTCCTGGCAGCAGATATTTACCGCCCCTCAAGGTTAGTAAAATCGCACCTAGAACTGGCGGAAAAATGGCCATCGCCATCGCATGGTTGCTGTGCCCGGCCAGGATATAAATGAAGTTATACGAACTAAAAGAAAAAGCAATGGCACCCGCGGCCGCCAGCCAGGGTTTCATTTTTAAAACACTCAGCAGGAAATAAGAGCCCAGCAAAAAGCAGACAATGATATCAATGGGATCAGGAAATACTGTTTTCAGAAATGAGACCACGTAGGTAGTGATGTTTCCCGGATATTTTGCCCAGATCTGAAAGGCCGGCATTCCCCCAAACATGGCGTTGGTCCACAATGGTCCCTCGCCTGTCTTTGCTTTGACATCCATAATTTCCTTTGACATGGATTTGGCTTCCATGACATCACTCTGGTAGAGGACTTTTCCTTGTATAGCCGGACTAAAATAGATGAAGCACAATGCGATAAAAATACCGATGATGAGGAAATGTATGCTATTGGATTGAAACCACTTTTTCATGTATGCGGGTTGTTTAGCTTTTCAGCATTTTGTAAGAAAATCCGCCAAGGATAATCATAATTATTGTCATTAAAGCCCAGAGCCAGATTTTGTTTTCAAATAAGGGTTTACTGGTTTTGACTGTATAGGAAGGGTTATTTTGCTCATTACCAACGTCTGCAGTATCTAAAATTGAAGGAATCTTGTCTTCGAATTTGGTGATTTCGTAATTGGGGCTGCTGACGTTGGCGTTGCCATAGTAGAGGGAATAATTGTAGCTGAAATAATCAAAACGTGCGGTCAGTTCAAAGGTATTTCCCTTTAATAGCACCTGGCCGATCTGAAGCGGGGCATTGTCATTGTTTTCGATGACTACACGCAGCCGGGCAGCAATGGTGTTGCTGAAACTAAACTCCGTTTTTTCCAGAGAAGTCAAAATACCGCTGTACAGATTGGTATAGTTGTACTGCATTCCCTTGTCTGTTTGGACACTGTCTGTGGCATATTCAATACGGAAATTGCGGTAGAAATCGAATGTACTATTGACCTGAATTCGAACAAGCGAAACCGGGACCAGGCCATTGAGGTCCAGATTAATTATAGTTTCCTTGGTCTCCCGGTCGTTTTTTATCTCCATTGCCCGGGGCTTAACTGTATGGTAGACTCCCTTCACAGTGTCGGCGCGGGCGATTTTGGCTGAGCGAAGGTCGGGTTTCTCCGGACTTTGCAGCGAAATTCTGTAGTACTGGTATTTGGAATCTGGGAAATTTAGCGTCGTGAACTGGTAATCAGTACCTGTGTTTTTTATGGACAGGATACGGTAATTGCGTGATATGGTGAACCAGGATCTGTCGTCATTGCTGCCTTCCAGCAACACTTTCCAGTCAAAATTATCCTGCTTAAATTCCAGTTTGATTTGGTTGATCACACTGGCGTTGGTTTCCGGCGATTGAAATGTGAAATAATGTCCACCGTCACCCGAACTCTCATTGATCTGCGCAAAGGGAAATTCTTTTAAGGTCACCTGATCGCTGCGCTGTCTGAGCAAGTAGGGCACTTCGATGGTATCCTTCCCCTTTATACCAAAAATCCGGAGGTCTCCGAAGTCCTGTTGGGCTTGCGACAACAGCTCAACAGGCAATTTTGAAACCTGCCATGTCTTGTTGGTGCGACTCAACGGACGTTTATATTTATACCCTGCTGTTTGGGCCTGCAATTGAACTGCAGTTACACATAGCAGTAAAATCAAGTTAATCTTCAATCTCAGCATCGTCGGTAATCAGGTGTTTATATTTGTTGTACAGGAAAGAAATGATGAGCAGTAATACGCCCAGTGACACAAAAACAATGGTTTTGGCAATGGTATTTAGATGACCGATATCGTATAAGAAAAGTTTGCCGAGGGTAATTGCAAACAAAACAATCGCACCAATTCTCAGGTGTTTTTTCTTTTTGGCAAGGCCCATGACGATTAAAAATAAGGCGTATATGCCCCAAAGTATGCTCAATCCTAATTTATAGCTGCCGCTCAGTCTTTGTAAAGAGATGATGTTGATCAGCTCGCTGCTCAGGATCCACAGCAGGGAAATGTACAATAGATAGTCAAATCCGTTTTTAATGTGCTTCTTCAATAAACCTGAACGGCTCAAATGGTAACATTGGACCAGTAGTAAGGCGAAAAAGCCCAGCGATACATAGCGAACCCAGATATTAATAAAGCCACTAACAAAAAATTTGCTGTTTTGCAGCAGATAGTTATCGCGCAGCATGCTCAGGTTGTACAGCCCCTGCGCCATAAAGGCAAGTAGCGCCACCAAATTGATGACCATACAAACGGTGGCCAAAGTTTCCAGTCTGATCTTTTTGAGGTTGGCCATGGTTAGCATTGCGGCAAAAAACAAAGTATAGATATAGATCCAGGCAGTTTTTAACAATTCATAGTCGTTGTTGTATTGTGCAACAGGATAATCACCAACTCTTGCCGGCTTAATATTGATTTGGGTTTTAACCAGTAACCCATCAAAATATTTGGCAATCTCAAGTCTGAAGGTCATATAGCCCACCACCAATAAAATGGCAGGAACCAGGTAAGTCAAGGTGCGCTCTATCCGGACCGATTTTTCCGGATTGGTATTTGCCTTCCTGCTGACCTGGTACATCCAGGAAAAAGCAACAATCGAAATACAGGCCGTCAGAAAGTCCACATTGAGCAATGGCTTAACTACTTCTCCACTCGTCGCATACGCATCATGGTAACTAAGCCAGTCCTGCAACAGGCTCAGAAAGGCCAGAATAATCAGCGGCAGGGACAGCTTCTCGTAGATGGCGATGTTTTTAATCCGGCCCAGATAAAGGAGTAAGGCAGCTTCGGCTGTCCAGAATATGGTTACATAGCCGCCATCCAATTGCACCGGCACTGCCATCGTAATGAAAGTAATGACCATGGCGAGCACGAGGTAAAACAATTTTTTGTCAGCGAGTTTCTTTTTGTAAATGACCAGGCTAACCACGAAGTGAATGATCGCATTGCCAAGTGTGAAGAGGCCCAGCAGTTGCACGCCGGTAGTGTGGTTGCTAAGCAGATAGTAGCCGATTCCGTAATAAATGAAAGCATTCAGCAGGATGAGGATGACATCGCCGGGATCGAAATTCTCCTCCTTACTGATTTTATAGGCCAGACTGCTCACATAGAAAGTGAGGAAGAACACCGCCGAAAATCCCAGCGCGATGTTGAAGTAGTTGACCGAGCTGTCCTGGGTTAGCGTCCAACCCAAGAATATCAGCCAGCTGAGGCCGAAAGAAACATACAATAGTGGCTTCCAGTACCTTTTGAAACTTACGATCAGGATGCCGGTATTGATGATGGCCATGTAGCTGAACAGGACAAGCACCTTGCCGGAACCATCACTGAGTAAAAAAGGAACGCCGTAAGCACCCACCAGGCCGATGTGTGCGATGATCTGTTTGTTGTACTTTGTAGCTGCAATTACCGCAAATGCAGTAAAAATGACCATCATCGCGAAGGTCAGCGACTGGGGGATCAGGTTGTAAAAATCGTAGGCGCCATAGGTGATAAAGTACAATATAGCAATCGCGCCGCTGATGAGCACGGCCGAAAAACTTTCGTATTTGGCTTTCAGTTTGATGGCAAAACCCAATAGGCAGGTACCCACAAGGTAACCCAGGATGATGCGGGTAAGCGGGCTGACCAGATCATGGTCAATGGCGTATTTCGCCCCGATACCCACGCCAATAATCAGGATCAGGATTCCAATTTTGCTGATTAGGTTTTCACCGACAAATTTTTCAAAGTCAGATTTGCCCATGTTTTTCCGGCTGAACTGACTGCTGAAAGAAGGTTGGGCAGGACGTGGTGGAGGAGTGAAGACGGGAGGTCTTTCCCGTTGTGGCTGCGGAATGCTGCTGGGGACAGTTACTGAGATAGGCACGGGCAACGGCACTGTTGTGACACTGGTATCGGGACCTTGTTGACCCTGCAGGGCCTTAATCTCCGCTTTTAGTGCCTTGATTTCTGCTTCAAAAACCTCATGTCTGATCTGGAGATTTTCCAGCTTAAGCAAAAGCAGGTTTAACGTTTCGGAATGATTCATCCTGTTTTAATTTTCTTGAGCATTGTATTTTTTAAATATAGGAGGATTTTAACAGATGGCGTGTTTTGCCGGAGTTAAAATTCAGATAACCCAGTTGGCGCAGATTTCTTTTATTTTTGCATATGAATTCAGATGTTCTTCTTATAAAACAAGCCCGGTTTGACTCCAATCAATGCATTGCCCGGAAAGATGTAGCCGGTGTGTCCAAATACTGGATGAAAGACTTTGTACAGATTGCCGGCGACGGCAGTTTCACGAAAGGAAAAACCAATATTGCGGCCGAATGGAGGTACATGTTTTCAAAAAGCAGTCCGGTCTTTGAGCGCATACCAGATGTGGTAACGATTAGTGTCAACGGAATTCAGGCCTGGGAGCAGGGTAGCTGGAATTATAAGAACGACAAATACCATGGCAATTATGCGGCAATGTGGTGTAAAGTGAATGGCAGCTGGCTCACGCAAAGTGAGTTGTACGTATCGCTGAATGAATGAAATAGATCAGCTGACCTGCAATACCAGCTTTCCTTTTGTTTTTCCTGTTTCCTGTTCCTCGTGCGCTTCAGCGATCTGAGAAAAATCATAAACGGTAACGTATGGCTTGATGATGCCCTGTTGGAGAAATTCTGCCAAGACCTCCATGTCTTTCCCGTTTGATTGTACCAGGAAAAAGAAAGCATTGATCCCTGCCGACTTGGCTTCTTCTATCTGTGTTTCAGAAACGCCGCTCGGGATGCTAATGATGGTGCCACCCTTTTTAAGGACGCCTATAGAGCGGGTAATGTTGTCGCCCCCAATGGTGTCAAATACAAGATCTATGTCTTTTGCCACCTCTTCAAAGCGTACCGATTTATAGTCAATATGTTCATCTGCACCGAGTTCTTCAACAAAGCTTTTGTTTTCTACTGAAGAAGTGCCTATGACGTACAGGCCAAGGTGTTTTGCAATCTGCACAATGAAATGTCCGACGCCTCCTGCAGCGGCATGGACCAGAATGCGCTGACCTTTGCTCAGGCTGGTCTGGTGGATCAGGCCCTGATAGGCCGTTAGCGCTGCCAGGGTAGTTGCGGCAGCTTCCTCAAACGAAATATTTGCTGGTTTGAGCGCCAGATGGCTGGCTGGTGCGGCGACATATTCCGCGTAAGCTTTGCCATGACCAGGAAAATTCACCATACCGAAAACCTCATCTCCCGGTTTAAAACCACTTTCATCTCCAGCCGATACCACAATGCCGCTCAGGTCCCAACCAATGATCAAAGGCTGTTCGTCTTTAATCCGGCCGTAAACTCCTTTACCCATACGGGTTTTGATATCGACCGGGTTAATAGCGATTGCTTTGGTCTGTATCAGTACCTCATTGGGCAAGATGTTTGGCTTTGGTAAATCGGTATAGACCAGTTTATCTGTGCCGCCGGTCTCGTTAAGGACAATTGCTTTCATGCTTGTATCGGTATGAGCTGGTAAATTTAATCTATTTTCGCATGTCTTTGGGCGAATATTTTTTCCAGTAACCTTTACCGTCTTTGTTGCCGTCCCAAACATCAGAAACAGCAGTAATCTTAACGGGCAACTCCTGACGGGTAGTTATGCTGTGTTTTGAGATTCTCCTGAATGTTTTATTCCAGCGCCTTTTGTCTTCTTTTTCTGATTTCGCAGTCGTAAACCCGAAAATCGGTGTTTTCCTGAATGATCGTGCCATTGCTACTGTGTCTGTTATTGCTCTAGCGAAACTGAAAGCCGATCTTCAAGCCGACCAGCATAAGCGGACCCTTATAGGCATAAGAATATTGATTCCTATCGTATGACCTGAGGCCATCAAAATCGGTATTTTTAAACTGTGTTTTATAGCCCGCACCAAAATAGAAATCGTAGACAAAATCATCTTCTAATTTTTGATAGCCAAATACAGCACTGGCCATTCCGCTGCTGATGACCAGGTTTTTGTTAACAGGTCCATACCCGTAGTAGGTAAATCCATTTTCCTGATAGGCGTAGAAGGCCTCAGTTTCAATAGCTATTTCCTGGTATCTGTAAGTCAGGCCATAGGCTATATACGGACTGGACCGATCGTCTTTAAACTTATATTTCTGTGAAATGCCTATGCCTGCGCCACGTAATTTATCCGAAGGTGTATTTTCGTCGATTGAAAAAGTAGGCTTGTCTTTAATAGTGCCACCGTACAACTCTGCAGTTAGTATATAACCAAACCGGCTTTTCGCAGGCTGTAGTTCCAGGTCGATCTTTCCAGCATTGTTGAGTATAAAAATTGGCTGTATGGCAACACTTATGGATTGCGCCGATACCGTACTCCTGTTGGCAGACAATTCCATACCCAGCAATGTCAGCATTGCCAGGCAGATTTTTTGGTAATGGTTCATAAGGATGAGGGTATTCTGCTGAGTAATTTTAGTTCTCCGGTATTGTAGGTGTATTGCGACAATCCGCCTGGGCCTATCACCATCAGTATCCCGTTATGGGCGATGAGGTCTGTGCCTTCTATCGTGGAAGTATTTTTCAGAATCAGTGCTTTCGGATCGGTAATGTCGTACCATTTGATGATGTTGTCACATACGAACAGGTTGTTGCCCTCCAATGCCAGGCCTTGGGGCTTGCCCATGCTGTAGCTTTTTACCATTACCGGTTTTTTCAGATCTGAAATATCAATAATCTGTAGTTCATTGGTTCCCCTCGTGCACATATTGTCGGTGCGCAAAGTCACATACGCATATTGATCATTGGCTACTACGGGATCACAACTCCTGATGTGCTGGTACTCTGAAATCTTAGTGGGGTCAATCGGATTGCTGACATCCATGATCTTCATGCCTGTTTGTGTGCCAATAAACAGATTGTTGTGCATAGGAAAGATAGTTTCTACACCCCAGCCGATATCAAGTGTGTTTTTTTGAACAGGATTGCTTGCTGTACTAATGTCAAAAACGGACAGTTTAGTATCGGAAACAGTATAAAGGTGGTCATTGGTAATGGTAAATCGGGCCATCGAGCCCCCTATTCCTGTAGAACCTCCACCAGCGAAAGCGTCATTTTGTGCGCTATTTTTTGAGCAGGAAAATCCCAGCGTAAGCAAGGCTGCTACCGCAGTATATATAATCAGAGATCTCATGACTTAATCTTTACCCAGTTTACAATAACAGAATTTTGTGGCCGGTTGCCTTTGGTATACCTGTAGGGTACCGAGACGCCATCAGGGGGAACTAAATCCGGGAAAGTTTCCTTAATCCGCTTCTTTACTTCGATCTGCCCGGCAGCGATCTTGCTCAAATCTATCGCCACCAGATCTACTGCATTATCGACATAGAGTATACTTTCTTTTATCGACATATCCACGCAGCCAGGTACACTGATATAACCTTTTATGACCGGGTTTTTAGGATCTGTATTGTCCACTACATGTATACCTTTGTAGCGCTCACTGATCAGAATGTAGTTGTCCTTATAGTAAATCTTTGCAGGCGATTTGATTTCAGCAGGTGCTTCCCACTTGATAGAGCGTTCGAGCGATTCCCTGTCCATTAACACGGGTTTATATGCCGAAATAAAAGCTTGGTCGCTAAAACGATCTCTTTCTACACAGGAGAAGAGGAGCGTCAGCAAGCTGACTAAAACAATGGGTGAGAGACGTTTCATAAGTCCAAGATATCAAATAATATTAATTTTCGCCAACAGTTTGTTTGTCACTAAGGGTTCATATCCGTATAAACGGGATTTGAGGGTATTTCGCTACAAGCCTTTGGAAAAAATCATCTGCATTTCTTTCCAAAGGCCTGCAGGCCTGGTGGCATGATTGAAATCTCTGGCCGGCCTATTTAATTGCACCAAAGGCAGCAAAACAAGAGTTTTTGTGGAGTATTTCTGTTGTCCTGAACCCTACTTTTTTAAGGAGGTCTAACTGGTAATTCAGCGAACGCGGCGTGTCTTCATAAGCAATGTAGTCAAATACTTTTTGGCGGTATTCCGGTCCGCCGAGTGTTTCAAGGTAAGCTCCGTAACGGTCTTCAAAAAGTTGTCCTACAGCAGCATTGTCATGGGCTATAAGATCTGAAATCCAGATGCTTCCCCCGTGTTTGAGTGCCCGGTAGACTTTTGTAAATACCTGCTCCCAATCGGCATCATCCCGCAAATGATGGAAGGTCGCAGCAGCGAGTACGATGTCGAAATGATTCTCTGGCAAGTTGAGGTTGCGCATGTCTTCTTGCAGGATCGTTACTGTACCATTTGTTTGTGTGCCTGCACGCTCTTTGGCTTTTTGAAGCATGGGCAAACTCAGGTCGTTCAGCGTGCAGTTCATGCCGGGGATTTTGCTCAGTATTTTTAAGGTGTAATTGCCAGCTCCGCATCCGATGTCTAAAAGTTCTTTAGCGTTTGGATTAACATATTGAGCCGCTTCTGTGCAAAGATCCATTGTCAACGGCGCATCAATGGTGGTCTGCTGACCTGTTTCGAGATTGGAAAAACGATCGACATCGTTGTCGAATCTAACTTTGATGTCTTCGGTGGTTGCTTTTTTAGTGTAGTCGGTATGCATATTTTTATTCTTTGGTTTGTCAAACTTAGTTGCTTTTATCATATTTGAAAAATATCAATTTTATCAATCATTGATACCTATTGGGTATAGTTATGGAACTTAGACACCTTTTGTATTTCAAAACAGTTGCTGAAGAACTGCACTTCAGCAATGCGGCATTGAAACTTTTTATCTCGCAGCCTCCGCTAAGCAGACAGATAAAAGAACTGGAAGATGAGCTCGGGGTGTTGCTCTTTAGGCGCAACAACAAACGGGTGGCGCTGACCGATGCCGGCAGGTATTTTAAAGTTGAAGTAGATGAACTGTTCTCCCGGCTTGAAGAAAGTAAAAATACCGTCAGACAGATCCATGAAAATGACAGCGGCGAACTAAAAATCGGTTACATCAGTTCAGTCTACCAGTCGAACCTGGCAGAGGTGCTGAAAGCTATGAGATCGGTTTTCCCACATGTAAAGACGAGCCTTTATGAGGTGCCTACGCTTACTCAAATTAAGGCACTCGAAGACGGGACCCTCGATGTGGGGATTTTGAGGGCTCCGGTGCATTCTGTTAAATTGAAAGTTCAGACGCTTTACTTTGACCCTTTTGTGGTGGTTGTTCCTGCAGACCAACATACGTTTACCAACCGGCAGCAATTGGTGTCGTTTTTAAAAAGCAGTGCATTCATTTTTTTCAATAAGGGCTTTGCAGCGCATTACAATGAAAAGCTCATGGAGATTTGTGAACGTATGGGTTTCAGGCCTGATATTGTACATGAAGCCAACAACGTGCATTCCATTCTTCAGTTGATAGAGGCAGGTTTGGGGGTTTCTATTTTGCCGGCTTCGCTTGGACAGCAATACGCCCATTTAAAGCTCGCTTTTGTAGCGATTGATGATATTCCCGTAAACACGGAAGTGGTGCTGGCCTATAAGTCAAGCAACAGAAATGCAGCTTTGAGCTGGTTCATTGACCATTATATTGTTACGCTTAGGGGAGGGGCCTAGCTGATTTTAATTGTATATTAGGGCGACAAACCTAAATATAAACATGAATCGCAGAAATTTTATTAACCTTGGTGCTGCTGCAGCACTGATTCCTTCTACCTCATCACTTGTATCTGCCAGCACGCCATCGGTTGCTGCACAAAAAGACAAACGTTATCAAAAAGGGGGTAGTCCCTGGCCCATATGTCTGGATACCGCCACGATCAGGCCGGCTTCGCTAAAAGACAAAGTTAAAATCGCCGCAAAAGCAGGTTACGATGCGATTGAGCCTTGGGATGGTGAGTTGGAGGAATTTGAAGCCAAAGGGGGCAATCTGAAGGATTTGGGAAAAGAAATTAAAGATCTTGGCTTGTTCGTGCCGAGTGTAATCGGTCTTTGGAACGCCCTGCCACCTACAAGAGAATTGTTTGATCAGTCACTGAAAGATACACGCAACAGGATGCGCATGGCTGCGGCTATTGGTGCAGAACACATTCAGACCATTCCCAATACGGCGGGCGATAACTACAATCAGAAATGGATTGCTGCGAGATATCGTGAAATTATTGAGATCGGTTTGAAGGAATACAACATCCAGCCCGCATTGGTTTTTGTAAAATACCAGCCGGTTAAGACCATGGGTCAGGCCATGGGCATTGCAATGGATGCCAACCACCCCAAGGCGATGATCATTCCGGATACCTATCATATGTATATTTCGGAGGGTGGTTTTGAAGGACTAAAAATGATCCGTGGAAATGCGATAGCGATTTTCCAGTTTTCAGATGTCCCTGCCAAGCCAACTGCCATAGCAGATCTGGGTGACCAGCATAGGGTCTACCCTGGTGATGGGATACTGGATTTGCCACAGATCTTCCGCGATTTAAAAGACACCGGATTCAAGGGAGCTATTTCACTGGAAATGTACAATCCGAACTATTGGAAAGAAGATCTTCAGCAAGTGGCTACAACAGGACTAAAGAAGACACTGGAAGTGCTCAAGAAAGCAGGCGTATAAAAATATAAAAGAGATTGCCTACTTGTTCTTTTTGGCGTAGTGGGCGATCTTTTTATACAGTTCATCAGGATTGAAAGGCTTGCTGATGTAATCGTTCATCCCAACAATAAAGGCTTGGTCTTTGATGTCGAGCATGGCCGATGCAGTCAGTGCGATAATCGGTAGCTTTTTGTATTTTTCATCTGCCAGTTGCCTGATGGCGATCGTGGTTTGATATCCATCCATCTCAGGCATCTGAAGGTCCATGAGGATCATGTCGTAATCATTGGTTTGCGCCAGGGTCAGGGCAATTTCTCCGTTTTCTGCTACGTCACATTCCACGTCCCACAGGAACATGTATTGTTTGGCCAGAATGACATTGATGGCATTGTCTTCGGCAATTAGTAGTTTAACACCTTTGAGACTCTTGGTTTCCAGTTCATGCGGATGGGCATCTGTTCTGAGAAACTGCATATCACTGTTTTTCATGTCCAGGCTAAAATAGAACTCCGAGCCCTGATTGGGCTTGCTTTTTACGTTGATCTGACTTCCCATTAGCTCAAGCAGCTTTTTGGTAATGGTCAGCCCCAGTCCTGTTCCGCCAAATTTACGTGTGGTGTCCGAGGCAGCCTGTGTGAAGCTGTCAAAGATGTGTTCCAGTTTGTCTTCTGCAATGCCGATTCCGGTATCGATGATTTCAAAGTCAATTGTGGTATGCGCTTCTGTCTTTTTATTAAAAGATGCGATAATGGTTACTTTTCCTTCTTTCGTGAATTTAACCGCATTGCTGATCAGGTTGGTTAGAATTTGGCCCAGTCTCACGGGGTCGCCTTTTACCGCATCCGGAAGATCCTGGTCAATCAACAGTTTGATCTGTATGTTCTTTTCATTTGCTTTCTGCAGCAAGGCGAGACGGATGTTGCTCACAAGTTCCTTGATGCTGAAATCTGCTTCTTCAAATTCAACCTTGCCGGCTTCTATTTTGCTGAAATCAAGTATGTCATTGATCAGTACCAGCAGGTTTTCTGCAGAAAATTTCAGCAGGCGAAGGTACTCCATCTGATCCGGCCGGGGATCAATTTTAAGAAGAAGATGCGTAAATCCAATAACAGCGTTCATTGGTGTCCTGATCTCATGACTCATGGTAGAGAGAAACTGGGCCTTTGTCAGCGCAGCCTTCTCTGCAATTTCCTTGGATACAATCAGCTGGCTTTCCAGTTCTTTTGCCTTGCCAATCTGCTGCTGCAGGAACTGGATGATGTGAATCAGGTCATAATCTGAATTGTCCAGATCCGGTAATGAATCCGGGGCAAGCGAACTGATCGCCTTTTTGATTTCTGAAATGGATTGTTTTTTTAGTTCATTTTCCTGATGCAGGTGTCGGTTAACCTCCTGATATTCCTGCTCACTAATGGTAAATGCATGCTCTGAAATCTTTTTGGCTTTTTCAAAAGACAGGTAAGAACTGTTTATGCTGTCAAGAAAGGCGCTGAGCGTTTCATCAGCTAAATATTGTTCAGGAAGCAGTTTTTTAATCTGCTTGTTCAGAATACTATGGTAGGACATAAACTATAGCTCGGTAAACGTTGTGATGGTCATTGTCTGATTGTGCAATTCACATTGCGTGCTTTTGTTGAAGGGTGAAATCTCACCATAGGAATAGAATCCTGTGATCGCTGTATGATCGCCCAGGATATTTTTTGCAGCCAAAACCTCATCGTCTATCATTTCATTCAGAATGAGTTTGCGGCCTACGCAACTGACCAGTATGGCCAGGTCTGGCTGTTGGTTTTCAATGATGCTGGTGAATGCATTTTTGGCAGCCGTAGATGAAGCTTCAATCAATTTGTCAAAATTCGCTTTCATGAACCTCACTTTGCTGCCTTCAGGAAGGTTGCCTGCAAAAGTCATTGATTTCTCTTCTTCGTTAACACTTAGTATCGTTCTAACCAGGTTTTTGTCTGATCCATTGATGCGAATAGAAAGCGGGAAAAGTAATGCAGAGCCTGGCAGTTCATTGGCATAATCTCCCAAATATTGCTTGTAAAGGTCTAATGCATTTTTGTGGTCTATCTCGTAAAGTACGTTTTGATCGGCACGGGTGATGACCCGTTCCTGTCCAAACTCATCCCATCCACCCAATGAACCATGACCAATTTGTAAGCTGGCACCATAAAAGCCTATAGCAATCACATTGCCTTGTCCAGGTACCTCATTTAGTCCTGTAAATGTTTTTTCAAATCTGGCCGCATCGCCCGCCAGACCACCGGTAACAGGGACCTGAGACTGGTTGTTGTGGTTGATTCCGTCAACCAGCTCACTTCCGTTTACCGAAGTCCCATCAGAGATGAGGAAGATGTTGTTCAGGTCATCTTTGAACAACTCTTTCATCAGATAGTTTCCGGTTTCAAAACTGTTGGTGTGGAGACTGATATCGGTTTTAACAGATTTTACGGTAGTTTTCTCCAGTTCAATTGCAGTAGCTACAATGCTATTGTCATAGACGGTATCTCCGATAATCTCACCCGCTGTGGAAGAAAATACAATGTCTGCATTTGGATATAAGTTGCTCAAATAGGCGTATGCTTTGGGATCAATAATGGTTTCAGATGATCCGAAGGCAAGGACTAACTGACAATTTTCAGGATTTAAATCTGACGCGTAGTCTTTCCAAGCACTATTCAAAAAATGGTGTTGTCTGGTCTTCATAACTGTTTACTCTAAGTTTTTTGCCCAAGGGAGATTTCAGGAATAAACATAATAAATAAAAAACAATAGTCGCCTATCTTTTTGATGGTTATTGCATTCTGCCCTTTTCCTCGTCCAGAGAATTGTCCCTGTGTTTACTTTTTCTCGCAAAAGTATCGCTGCCGAAGCTATAAGTAAACGCAAGCCCAACTCTTCGCGTATCTGATTGACTGTTTTGAAAATAATAGGCTTGTTTGAGTGCTACAGAACGGTTCAGGTATTTCCAGCTGTGGAAAATGTCATCCATGTTGAGCCGGATACTTCCTTTTTCCTTCAGAATCTTTTTTTGCAATCCCGCATTTGCCCGGAACATTCCTGCTGTAAAAGTCTGTCCGTTGAGGTCCCTGCTGGCATAATAGCCGCCAAATTCGGCACTCCATCCTTTGTCAAACTGCAACTGGTTCAGGATGTTGATCCGGGCTACAAAAGTTTTGGGATTTAGTTTTTCTCCATAAGCTTCTCCGTTGAGCCCCATACGGGAAAGTAAAACATCGGTATTGAAAGTCCACCATTTGGCTAGCGGCAGGTTAGCCCCGCTATTGAGCAGAAGCATGTATCCTTCACGGACATTTTCGGGTCTGGTGATAAAAATGCCATTCACTACATTGGTGGTCTGAAAAACAACATTGGTAAAATGGTTATAACTCAAGCCCATTCTTAGGATCTGACGGTACTGATACTTGAGCTCGTAACGGTATTGGTATTGGGGCTCTAAATCAGGATTTCCTGAGTTGTAGGAATATTGATCACGGAAGAAAGTGAAGGGATTGAGCTGTTGATAATTAGGCCTGTTGATTCTCCTGGTAAGACTAAATACCAGGGTGTTACGGTTGACCGTGTCCAACTTGTAGCTGAGGAACAGGCTTGGAAACATTTGGGTGTAGTTTTTTGTAAAACTGCTTCCTGCTACCGCTGCATTACCCAGTTGATTTCCCGCGGAGCCGGTATGTTCCACACGCAGGCCCGTCTGGATACCAAATTGTTTCCATGATTTCTGTGCAGTAATGTAGGCGGCAGTGAAATTTTCCTGGTAGATAAAATGATTTGACCTGCCGTTGTCTGCCAGTTGCAGGTTGTTTTGCAAAAGGTAATAATCTGACTGGTTGTTGTTTTTGACCTTGCTCCATTTGAATCCTGCCTCAATTCTGGCTTTGTTTTTCAAGGGGTGTACATAGTCGGTTTTGATGGTATAGATATCCATCGTATTGGGTAATTGATACAGGAAGTTGTCCTCGTCCAACTGGTTGCCATCGGGATTAAAGACCTGGTTCTGTAAGTTCTGATTGCCATTACCGGTATATTGCAGGTAGTTGGCGTCGGCCGACCATTCTATCCCTGTTTTACCAAATTTGTGGAGAAAATTGAGGTTGCTCATTAGATTCGTTTTGCGGTCACTACCCGTAATATAACCCATGCCAAGACTATCAAGTTTATCCGGACTAAAGCTGCTGCTTTGGGAACTGAAATGGCCATTTTTTGTATTTTTATTGACATTGAGCTGAATGCCATAAGTCGTATTCGCAGTCGCTGCGTAGTCGATTCCCAGGTTGGCGTTTACTCCATTACTGCGGTCTTCCTGCTCATTGCCAAGAATAAGTCTTGAATCCAGTATCCCTGAAGGATCGAAAAGGCGGCGATTGTAGGTGTTTGAGTTGTAATTCTTGTCAAAACTGTAACTGGTATTACTGAACACATTCAGCTTTTTGTGATTGTAGTTCAAGTTCAGCGCGTTGTTGGTCCGCGCAAACTCGCCCTGGCTATAGCCAGAAGAAAGATTTCCGGTAAAGCCACCGGTCCTGTTCTTTTTAAGGCGGATGTTAATGATTCCGTTTCCTGCCGCATCGTATTTTGCGGGCGGGTTGTCCATCAGTTCAATTTTGTCCAGGCTACCTCCGGGGATGGATTTTAGATAATTCGCCAGATCAGGACCAGACATATACGTTTGTCTGCCGTCGATCATTACCATCACGCTACCACGGCCATTCAGGCTGATCTCGCCATTTTGATTGACGACCACACCCGGTGTTTTTTCCAATACTTCCAGCGTATTGCTGCTGGCGCTACTAATCATTGAGCCAACATTGACCACCGTTTTGTCGATCTCCATTTGGATAAGGGGACGTTTTGATTTGATTGCGACTTCCTTAAGAGTAATGTTTTTCAGCTTGAGGCTGTCTTTTGCCACAACGGTTTTTTTTGCTGTGTCTTGAGCCGGGAGACTGATTGACAGCAACAAGGAAATGGTTAAAAGGATATAGCTCTTCATTTTGAGGGTTTTGTTATCAGATTATTTTCTTGATGCTGCAAATATTGGCCGGTCTTTCTGGTCAGGAAAAGAAATATGTCGTAACTTGGTTAACAGATGACGGAATGCGGAAACGAGGTGTTGAAAGTTCCCATCCCCGGAAAACGATCATTCGTCATTCATTTTAATCTATTGGTCAGTTTGATTTTTGATGCCGGTCGGCACAATTCAGATTTGTGGAATAATTAAAATGAATGAAAAGCTATAGGGAGATGAATAAGATCAAAAGCAAAACGAATAATGGTTTTTTTGGTACTAAGATTTACTTTGTACTTGCATGTCTTGCTGCGATCCCCATTTACATCGCCGTAAAAGGTTACGTAGAATCTATACACGTGGCGAACGATGATGCAGTGACTTTTGCAGCCACTGTTTTTTTTGTGCTGGGCATATTCACAGGCAGGTATATTTCGCAGGTATGGGCATCGGGTTTGAAAAGTTTTCCGAAAGAAGTTTTGTTTGGCTTATCCTGTGTGGTGATTGCCAGCGTTGCCTGGCTTTTCTTTCATGCCGACTTTCCGCTTAGGGGGAGGACGGCAATCAATTTGCTGTTGTTTTGGGTTCCATTTTTGATCATTAGCATCGTGTTGGGAATATTGATAAAAGTAGTGCATGCGGTCACCCAAAATCAATTGCTGGATGCGCAAAGTCATGCTGCCCATAGTGAAAGTGAACTGAATTTATTGCAATCCCAGCTTAGTCCGCATTTCTTGTTCAATACGTTGAATAATTTGTACGGCCTTTCCATTTCTGACCATGAGAAAATTCCACCATTGCTGCTTAAACTATCAGAATTGCTGCGCTATTCCGTATACGATGCCAGCGAGGTTTATGTGCCCCTGAATAATGAGCTGGCTTATATAAAAAACTACATTGACTTTGAGCAAATCAGGATCGGTGATCGTTTGGTGCTCAATATTGATATCGAAGAACTCATTGATCCGGAGATCAAAGTGGCACCTATGTTGCTGATTGTATTCATCGAAAATGCCTTCAAGCATTCAAAAAATACAGCCTCTGCGGAAATATTTGTCGACATTACGCTGAGGACCTGGGGCAATTCTGTTTTATTTTCTGTCAGGAACAGTTATGGACAAGAGCAGCGGGAGCAAGCGGCACTGCACAACAGCGGGGGCATTGGCTTGCCCAACGTAATTAAACGCCTGCAATTACTTTATCCAAATGCCCACGATCTCAATGTACGACAAGATGAAAGGTTCTATATCGTAGAATTGCAGTTAAAAATGAAATAAGAAATGAAGATTAATTGCCTGATTGTAGATGACGAACCCATAGCGAGGGAGATTATAAAAGGTTATTGTGGACACATGGAAAATCTCCATGTTGTTGCTTGCTGCGGAAATGCGCTTGAGGCGAAGTCAATTATGCAAAATCAGTCGGTAGCTATTCTTTTTCTGGATATCAATATGCCAGTGATCGATGGCATTTCTTTCGCCAGGACGTTGAAGCAACCTGTCCAACTCATTTTTACAACAGCTTATAAAGAGTTTGCAGCGGATGCCTTTGATCTTGCCGCCTGCGATTATCTGCTGAAGCCTTTTTCTTTTGATCGCTTTATCATCGCGATAGACAAAGCGATGGAAAAGCTGCAGCCGGCAAGGGACCGAATATCACCATCGGGACTGAATTTAAGTTCTAAACCAGCAGACTTTATCTTCGTTAAGACAGAGGGCAAGATCTACAAAATCCGGCATGACGAGCTGAAGTATGCCGAAGCCCAGGGCAATTATACCCGGGTGGTAACAGACAGCAATGTACTGATGCCCAAAATGCCTTTCTCCAGTTTTGAAGAGCTGCTGCCGCCTGCACTTTTTCTGCGTACGCACCGGTCATTTCTGCTGAACAAATCAAAAATAGACCATATCGAGGGTAACCGGGTTTTTATAGGCAACGCGGAGATCCCAATTGGCAGTAACTATCGTGAGGTATTGCTTCGGGAACTGGGGTTTAACAAATAGTTTTTATCTTTATGGTTATGATCATCTGCGAAGGATGAGTCGAACTGGTTAAACTTAACTGCATTAATTTGTATTCAAAAGACGAGGCTTCTCAACTTAAACAAGCTTTCTGGACTACTTTCGGCCAGTACATTGCCCCGCATCTATCTGCGGGAGGCACAAAGGTGAACTGGGTAAATTATAAAACAGGCATCAGGCACTTGTTTTTTAAAATGCATGCCGATAAAAGGGGGGCTTATATTGCCATAGAAATTTCACATCCGGACTCAGGGATCCAGGAACTGGTGTTTGAACAGTTTCAGGCATTTAAAAGGTTAATGGAAGCGCAGATGGGGGAAACATGGGATTGGAACCTTCATATGACCAATGAGCACGGCAAAACAATCAGTCAGATTTCTAAGCAACTGGATGGGCTGAGTATTTTCAAAAGGGAGGATTGGCCGGCATTGATTTCTTTCTTTAAACCGCGGATTATTGCATTAGATGAATTCTGGACAGATGCCCAGTATAGTTTTGACGTATTCAAGTAGGCATACCGCAAATAAAATTTATATTTGGCTGATATGAAACGGACTATACTCTTATTTTTTATTTTATTATTTACCACTTCAGCATTTTCTCAGGGCATTCTAAATATGATCGGACGTTCAGAAGAGTTTTTTAAACTGCTTTCTTCCGAAAAATTTACCGAAGCCTATGCTACTTTTGATGCCGGTTTTCAGGCAAAGGTAACTGAGGACAATGTCAAGCAGATCTGGACAAAACTTAGCGAGAAACTGGGTAAGTTAGAGTCTATACAGGTGACCAGCAGTAAAACCCAGGGTGAATTCTTCACGGTAACACTAGAAGGGAAATTTACTAATGACAGTCAGAACTTTTTGCTGGCTTTTGATAAAAGTGAAAAAATTGTCGGCTTTTTTCTCCAGCCAAACACGAAGGTTGCCGCCTATATTCCACCTGCTTACGCAGATACCAGTCTGTACCGGGAAAAAGAGATTTACATTAAGACACTAAAACACAGTTTGGTAGGAATACTTACTGCTCCTAAAAAAGGAACAAACTATCCGATCGTCGTGCTGGTACATGGCTCAGGACCACAAGATATGGATGAAAGTTTCGGTCCGAATAAGCCGCTGAAAGACCTGGCTGTTGGTTTAGCTTCAAAGGGCATCGCCAGTATCCGTTATGTCAAAAGAACAATGGTTTACGCACAGGAATTTGGGAAAGCTTTCACCGTTAAAGAAGAGGTGATGGACGATGCGCTGGCAGCTATAGCGCTTGCAAGAACAGTAGTGAGTGCCAATAAAACTCAAATTTATTTGCTTGGACATAGTCTTGGAGGAATGATGGCACCTAAGCTGGCTACCTTGGCGCCAGATGTAAAAGGTATTGTATTGCTTGCGGCCCCTGCCAGGAAACTGACCGATTTAATTGCAGAGCAAAGCAAGTTTATGTTTTCACTGGAGAAAGATACGACCAAACTGGCAAAGCTTCAGTTGGACAGTGCGGTGAAAGACCTGGAAAGGTCCCGGATTACCAAACTGGGTACCTTGAAAGCTGATTCTATTCTTTTCGGCCTGCCGGCAGCCTACTGGGTTGATCTAAATCTGTACAACCAGGTAAGTACAGCTAAGAAACTGCTGAAACAACGGATTTTTGTGGCACAAGGTACACATGACTTTCAGGTTTCAACGACCGACTACAACCTATGGAAATCAGCTTTGGCTGCGAACAAAAAGGCGGTGTTCAAGCTTTATCCTGAACTGAACCACATGATGATGGTTCAAAAAGATAAAGGAGATCTGAAGCAATACCAGGTTCCCGGAAACGTATCGGCAACGGTCATTAATGATGTTGCTATGTGGATTAAAGCCAAGTAAAGTAACAATTATATACCATTGCAACAGATGTGGCAAAATTGTTGCTTATAACAACCGGAAGAAACCACATAAAACAAATCGACAATGGTAAAAAGAATACATGTACTTGAAGATGATGAAGATATCCGTTACATTATAGGCGTTTTATTAAAAGACGAAGGTTATGAACTACAGTTATCATCTTCGTTCGCTGAACTAAAAAGTAAACTCAGGGATTCGGTTCCGGATTTATTTATTCTTGATGTAATGATTCCGGACGGAGACGGTACAGATATCTGTACAGACCTGAAAGGAGATCCCTTTACGCGTCACATTCCGATTATTGTGATGTCGGCCAATGACCAGAACAAACAAAAAAGCCTTGATGCAGGAGCGAATGATTACATCAGTAAGCCTTTTGATATTGATTATATCGTGAAACGTATCGACGCACAATTAAACAAATAACAATACCCGTCTCTATAGCGAGCCCTGACTACGGTCCAGGGCTCTTTTGTTATACGGGGATTTTATTTAACTTCATTGACTATAAAATAACGCAATGTTAGAAGATGCGATAAAAGGTCTGGTACCACATGTACTCAGTCATATCATTTCAGAATACTGTAAAAACGGCTTTATCCTGGCCTATGAAAATGAACTCTCCGATTTGAAAGGATTGGTGCAGCCTGATTCTATTTCTCCGGACGATTTTGAATTGCTGGAATCTGTCGAAGATCCGGTGGTTCAGATCCTGCTTAATTCGATCGATAAAGTAGTTGACTACTCTAAGACTTACTTTCTGATCAATAACCTGGATGAGATGGAGGTGATGGAAAATGACGAATATAACCAGCTGGCTTCTGACAATTTTTTTATCTACATTATTGAATGGGAAAGCAAAACATACAAAGACGTGTTATACAACCTGAACGCGGTATATTTTTCCATTGCGCAGTTGCTTTACCACACGGCCAGCCAGGTAAGGTTAAATGAACTGGATTTGCCTGAAGATATTTACGATGAATTCCTTGAGAAATACTCGGATCTGTTGATGGAAAAGATACAATCAAACGACAAAAACGTCTCACTACTCTACGACCTTATTGTGGATTTAAACGATGACTTGCTGGAAATAGATAAGCTATCGCGTGATGAATAAGCACAGGATAAATTGATTCTCTGCGCATTTTTATATAAGTTTGGGGGATAAAAAACCTAATAGAAGATGTCAGATCAGAAAAAAGAAATATTTGAAGGCGTAGCTCAGCGCCTGCAAAGCGAGGGCTTCAACGTAGTTAATCGTGATGAAACACGTCCGTGGGGCGGTTTTTTTGTCATCGATGAAGACCAGGCACAACAGTTTGCCAATGTTTATTTTGAAGGATTAAATGTAGAAGAATTGAGAATTTCAGGAAAGTTGAGTCCTAAAATTCTTATAGTAGCACCTGATACACGTCTGTCATGGCAGTACCACCACCGTCGTGCTGAAATCTGGAGAGTTGTAGACGGCACTGTTGGTGTTGTTACCAGCGATACCGACGAAGAAGGCGCTTTACAGCGGCTGACTCCGGGTGAGTCTATTAAATTAAAACAAGGGGAAAGACATCGACTGATTGGCTTGAAGGACTGGGGTATTGTTTCTGAGATCTGGCAACATACCGATCTGGAAAATCCTTCTGATGAAAGTGATATCGTAAGAGTTCAGGACGATTTCGGCAGATAAAATCAATTGCGCCATTTATTTAATGGCGCATTATATCTAACTGTCTGCTTTTCTCGTTTATATATAAATATGATAATTTTAGCCTTTTTTCTTTTACACTGGTTCCTTTCCCTATTTTCACAAACCTTTTTTCTGCATCGTTATGCTTCTCATAAGATGTTCAAAATGAATGCTTTTTGGGAGAAGTTTTTTTATTCAGTCACCTTTCTTTCGCAAGGGTCCTCTTTTTTGAATCCCCGTGCTTATGCGATTCTGCACCGCATGCACCATGCCTATAGCGATACTGAAAAAGATCCGCACTCCCCGCATTTCGTGAAGGATGTTTGGGGGATGATGATCCAAACTAAAAACATTTATTTAAACTATTCAAAATATAACCACGAGCCGGAAGAGCAGTTTAGGGATAAATATCCTTCCTGGCCAATTATTGATAGAATTGGTGATTCCTGGGTAACAAGAATTCTATTTATCAGTTTTTACGTGTGGTTTTACGTCACGTTTGCTACCGCATGGTGGATGTACCTGCTGCTGCCAATTCATTTTTTAATGGGGCCGCTACATGGGGCGATTGTAAACTGGTGTGGACATAAGTATGGATATTCAAATCATGACAATGACGATCACAGTAAAAACTCGCTCCCGCTAGATTTCCTAATGCTTGGTGAGTTATTTCAAAATAACCACCATAAAAAGCCAAATAGTCCAAACTTCGCTTCAAAATGGTTTGAGTTTGATCCTACTTACCCGCTGATGAAAGTGATGCACTGGATGCACATCATCCGCATCAGGAAAACCTAGCGTATGAATGTGATTACTGCACTGAAGATCATCTTTTCCGTCATTTTAGTTTGGATTTCTTTTCAGGTTATTCAAACCAGTCTGGAAAGTAATTTATTCAAAGAATGGGATTTTTTAGGTAGTATACCCTGGATGAGGGCTACTGTGTGGGATTTCTACGCCAATCTTTTTGTCATCTATCTTTGGGTACTTTATAAGGAGCGCAGCTTTGCAATCAAAACACTTTGGCTGATCGTATTGTTCTGTCTGGGAAGTATCGGTACCTGTATCTATATGCTTATACAGTTGTTTAAGTTAAAAGATGGTGAAGGACTAACCGAACTGATCAACAACAAGAACTGAGCATTAACATGAGTCCATTTACCCTAATCCTGACCTGCCTGCTGGTCTGTTGTATCATTATGATTGTGGTATGGCTCTGGGCTAGGAAACTGCGCAACGCAGGTGTGGTGGATGTCTTCTGGGCCCTGAACTTTCCGGTCATCGCATTGGTACTCTTCTTTCTGGCCGATGGTCTGGAGGTTCGTAAAGTGTTGATTTGCGGAATGGTGATGGCGGCAGGGCTCCGACTTGGCGTACACCTTTGGCAAAGGGTGATCGGACATTTGGAGGAAGAAGAAGGCAGATACAAACAACTGCGACAGGAATGGGCGCCTCATGAAGACCGTAATTTTTTCTGGTTCTTTCAGTTTCAAGCGATTTCTAATGTAATACTTGCCACCCCCTTTTTCCTGATCGCTTTGAATCCCCGCCCCTTGATTCACTGGTTGGAATATGTGGGGATAGGTATTTGGACAATAGCAATAGTAGGGGAGGCGATCGCCGACCGGCAATTGGCCGTTTTTAAAAAAGCACCGGAAAACAGAGGGCAGGTCTGTGATCTTGGTCTGTGGAATTATTCGCGCCACCCCAATTATTTCTTTCAATGCCTGATGTGGGTGGCTTATTTTCTATTTGCGATTACAGCTCCATGGGGATGGGCCGCAGTAATCAGCCCTTTAATTATCATTCACTTGATTTTAAATGTAACGGGTATTCCAGCTACAGAGGAGCAGGCTGTACGCTCTAAGGGAGATAAATATAAAGCGTACCAACGGACAACCAGTGCACTGATTCCCTGGTTCAAAAAGAAATAGCTTTTCGGTAAAAAGATTGTGCCGGGACAATCTGAATGGTTTAAAAAAACGTATAGTTTATTCTAAGAGGTTGTATCTGGTCTATAAATGATTGTGGTAGCCTGAGTTTACAAAACATATATAAGCCAAACAGATCTGAACTCCCCATGTGGTACGATAGTTTAATAGAAAAAGACCAATTGCCTGACTTCGCATTGCGCGCAGGGATTAAAAAATTACTGAAGCAAAGATTGGATGATGAAAGGACCGGAGATGTGGAAACGCAGCAAAAGGCATTCAATGAATTGTTGTCCGAACTCAGGAATTCTCCTATAGCGGTCAATACCGCAGATGCAAACCAGCAACATTATGAAGTTCCTACAGAATTTTACAAGTACTGCCTGGGTAAGCACCTGAAATATTCAAGTGGTTACTGGAACGAGGGGGTCAGTCATATAGATACTTCTGAGGCCGATATGCTTGAATTGACCTGCCAGCGCGCAGAATTACTAGCGGGACAGGATGTTTTGGAGCTCGGTTGCGGTTGGGGCTCCCTATCGCTCTATATGTCTGCCAAATACCCTGCAAGTAGGTTTACCGTGGTCTCCAATTCTACGACTCAAAAGGCTTATATAGACCAGACAGCGCGAGACCGGGGAATCAGCAACCTGCAAGTAATTACGGCCGACATGAATACCTTTCAAATCGAACAGCAATTTGACCGTGTGGTATCGGTGGAAATGTTTGAGCATATGAGAAATTACAAATTGCTGCTAAAAAAAGTTTCCTCTTTTTTAAAACCAGAAGGAAAGTTGTTTGTCCACATTTTTACACACGAAACACTCGCTTATAAGTTTGAAGTTAAAGATGAAACCGACTGGATGAGCAAGTACTTTTTTACCGGTGGTATCATGCCTTCAAACCACCTTTTGTTTTATTTTAATGATGACCTTACCGTAGCCAAAAATTGGGTAGTCAATGGCATGCATTATTCTAAAACTTCAGAGGCCTGGCTTCAGAATATGGACAAACACAAAGCGGAAATTATGCCCCTTTTTGAAAAAACCTATGGAAAAGACCAGGCAGTCAAATGGTGGGTCTATTGGCGGCTCTTTTATATGGCCTGTGCCGAGTTGTTTGGTTACAACCAGGGCAATGAGTGGATGGTGTGTCACTACCTCTTTAAAAAGAACGCCTGATGCAGAAACTGGCCATTATAGGAACTGGCATAGCCGGAATGGGTTGCGGACACTTTCTGCACAAGAAGTACGATCTTACTTTTTTTGAAGAGCTGGATTATATAGGTGGACACACCAATACAGTTACAGTTGACGAAGGAGGTAAACATGTGTACATAGATACCGGGTTCATGGTATTTAATTACCAGACCTATCCCCATCTTACTGAGATGTTTGCTGAGATCGGAGCGCCTGTTAAAAAAACTGACATGTCGTTTAGCGTTCAGTTCCTTCCTGATCGGCTGGAATACAGTGGTTCCAGCCTGAACCACTTATTTGCCCAGCGCAGAAATCTCTTTAATCCATCCTTTTTGAAAATGCTGATGCAGATCAACCGATTCAATAAGGAAAGCGTGGAAATTCTGGATCAGCCAGCCTACGCAGACTATTCTATAGGCAGGTACATTAAAGAATTTGGTTACAGTCAAGACATGCTTTGGAAGTACCTGATCCCCATGAGTTCAGCGGTATGGTCCACACCTATGGACCAGATCCTTGATTTTCCAGCTGTATCGTTGATCCGTTTCTTTAAAAACCATGGTTTCCTGGGACTGGATACCCAGCACCAATGGTACACACTGGATAAAGGCAGTCAGTCTTACCGTGAATTGCTGATTGCACCCTTTAGAGACAGGATTAAGACTAATAGCAAGGTCATCGCTGTAAAAAGAATGGCGGATGGCCGGGTAGCGGTTAGACAGAAAGATGGCTCTGAGGAAATCTTTGACAAAGTAATCATGGCCAGTCATGCCGATCAAACATACAGGATTGTAGCGGAAAAGACATTTGATGAGGAGCGGTTACTTTCTAAATTCAGATACCAGTCTAACAAGGCTGTTGTGCATACCGACAGTAAATTAATGCCCAAAAAGAAACTGGCTTGGAGCAGCTGGAATTACAGGGTGGAAAAACAGGGTTCAGAATTGGTGCCGAGTACCATTTACTGGATGAATAAACTGCAGGGGGTATCTGATGAAGTGGATTATTTTGTGTCCATCAACCCTTCTTCCCAACTGGATAGCTCAAAAGTTATCAAAGAGATTGATTATGAACACCCGCTGTTTGATGTGCCGGCTATGAAGGCGCAGGAAGAACTGCATCTGCTCAACCAGAAGGGTCCGATTTATTACTGTGGAAGCTATTTTAAATATGGTTTTCATGAAGATGCATATGCCAGTGCTGTAAACCTTTGTAGCACTTTATAAATCAGATAATGAACTCAGCGCTATACATCTGTAAAGTCATGCACAACAGGCTAGCACCCAAAAAGCATAGTTTCTGGTACAATATCTATCTGTTTTATATCGATCTTGATGAAATAGGCCTGCTCAGTCAAAAGTTGAAATGGATCAGTCACAACCGGTTTAACCTGTTCAATTTTAGGGAGCGGGACCACTTGCAACTGCCGAGGGAGAATCCGGACAACAGTAAAACGGTAAAGCAGCACCTGGCTGCATATCTTGCTGCGCAAGGCATTACATTGGGTGAGGGAAAGGTGATGCTACTTACCAATCTGTGTGTGTTGGGGTATAACTTTAATCCGGTGTCATTTTATTTCTGTTACGATGAGACTGGACAGCCTTTGTGTTCAGTTGTTGAAATCAGCAATACTTTTCATGAAATGAAATTGTTTCTGATTGGTAATGAAGAGCTGGAAGGAGACCAATTCAGACAACGTGCAGCCAAGTATTTCTATGTCTCACCTTTCATTGATCTGGACACAACTTTCGACTTTAACCTTCGAATTCCTTCAGCGCAGCTGGATATCAGAATCGATGATTTTAACCAGTCTGGAGAACGTTTCTTTATCAGCACCTTAAAAGGTGACAAAAAACCGCTTACCGATAGATACCTGTTGCGTTATTTTTTCTCTATTCCACTGATTCCCCTTAGGGTGATGTGGCTGATCCATTGGCAGGCATTTTTATTGTGGCGAAAGAAATTCTCTTTTCATCGGAAATCCGCAAACCAGGAATTGCAAAAAGACGTATATAAACCTTTCAAACACAACTAAATTGAATATGCCTTCGATATCCATAGCAAAAAGCAAACCGGGTTTTTATGAAAATATGGTGTTGAATGCCCTTTCAAAAATGACAAGGGGCATGCTGAGTCTCACTTTCCCAAACGGTGAATCTGTTCAGATCGGTAACGGTGAATCCGATTTTGAAGCAGATATTCAGGTTAAATACGATGAATTTTTTAAATGCCTGGTCTTGTATGGAGATATTGGCTTTGGTGAAGCTTATGTTGACGGTCTTTGGGAGAGCAAGAACATTACCAATGTTATCAAATGGGTCTTATTAAATATTGATAATGCACCTTCGGTTTCTGGTAACAAGACCAAAGTGCTGACTTTAAATCTATTCAAATTGCTAAACAGGATTTATCACAATGGCCGTTCGAACAGCATTTCTGGTTCACAAAAGAATATATCAGAGCATTACGATCTGAGCAATGATTTTTTTGCTACGTTCTTAGATCCCACAATGACTTACAGCAGCGGGTATTTCTACAAAGAGGGAATTTCTCTTTTGGAGTCTCAGTATGCCAAATACCATCGGCTTTGCGAACAACTTTGTTTGAAGCCAACAGATCATGTATTGGAAATCGGGAGTGGCTGGGGGGCGAATGCCATCTATATGGCGCAGCATTATGGGTGTAAGGTGACGTCTGTTACCATTTCTAAAGAGCAGCAGCAGCTTGCAGCCTTGCGTGTTGCTGAGGCGGGACTTTCCGATCGGGTACAAGTGCTTATTCAGGATTATAGAGAGATACAAGGTCAGTTCGATAAGATTGTTTCTATTGAAATGCTGGAAGCAGTAGGGCATAATTTTTATGAGGAGTATTTTTCTAAATGTAATGACCTACTTAAGCCTGCGGGTATTTTCGCTTTTCAGGTGATTACAAGTCCGGATTCACGATACCAGAGTTTAAGAAAGGGTGTTGACTGGATTCAGAAATATATTTTTCCCGGTTCTTTGCTTCCGTCTGTTGGCAGGATCAATGAAGCCATTAATAATACGAGTGAGTTGACTATAGTAGATCTGAAAGATATGGGGCTGGATTATGCCAAAACTTTGCAAATCTGGTATGATCAGTTTAACCAAAATATGGCTGATGTTAAGGCGCTGGGTTATGATGAAACGTTTATCCGGAAATGGAGATATTATATGAATTATTGCGAAGCAGCATTTGAAATGCGAAATATAAATGTGATGCAGATGGTCTACGTCAGACCAAATAATACCGAAAGGTAGTGCTGAGAATTGCTGTAAAAAAAAGAAAGGGTCGTTCCATCCAGACACTTCCCTTTTCTAACCAAATATAAACCTGTATGAACGGGTTATCTTATGCAAACATAGCTCTTTTTAGCCGGAAAGTGTAATAAATACACTAAGTTTTTTGTTAAAAAATGTTAATCTGCTGAATTGATGTGTTTTTGATTTATTTTTCTGAAAAAAAGTAGGTGAATAGTAATATTTCACAGTTTATACCGTTTCTTTACTTCGCTTTTCTGAATTTTCTTAAATTCAACGCATCCATATTTGTCTTCCTGGATTGCATCATTTCGAGAACAGTAAAACCTTATGTTAAGCAAACTGTTGTAACGTATAGACAACAGTTTGAAATTAAGGCTTTAGCTTATAAATTTGGAAATGGGAAAGCGAATATGTGTACTTGAAGACAACAGGGACATCAGAGAGATTATAGAGTTGGTTCTTCATGACGAAAAATATGAAGTATTTACTTTCAGTTCTGTCACTGAATTCAACAGCAAGGCGTTCGGGCTGAAAGCTGATGCCTTTCTACTGGATGTGATGCTACCCGATGGCAGCGGTTTTGATGTCTGTTGCGGCCTGAAAGGAAATGAGATCACACACGATATCCCTGTGTTAATGATGTCTGCTAATTTCACATCTACAGAAATGAACAGAAAGTGCCTCGCTGAAGATTTTATCAGTAAACCTTTTGATATTTTTGAACTGGTGAAAAGAATTGAAATGCACGTCAGTTAGGAATTGAATAAGAACAAGAGGCTATCTTTTGAAACAGCTCCCGTTCTTATGTCTTAGCGATTATGTTACCTAAAAACAGAAAATGCTTTGTAAGTAATGGTGTATTCATCTTCACCAACAACGACTTTATTTGGATAGTTGTCGCTATTGTAGGTAAGTCCTACATTTGTCGTCTCCGGCGCACCGGTCTGCGTGTTAGGTGCAATTACACTTTGTAGGTTATTTTGCAATGAAAACCATTCCCAGGGATAATTCAGTTCTCTGTCTAGCAGATACAATTTTTTCACGCTTTTGAAAATACCGTTTTTCGTATCAAATGTTAGGTTACTTACAGAGATGTTGTTTGAGCTATAAGCTGAAACGTTACCACTCGCGGCATAAGTCAAGGTAGTAGTGTAGTTTTCATCCCATCTTGTAACTGCCTTGTTGATAGTTTTAATTTTGTTTTGTGCATCGTAGGTGTAGTCATATCTGCCAATGCTTTGACCGCTAACTGAATCAAGATCGTAACCGAAGATGTTCGACCTGGTGACATCGCCACTAGTGTTCGTGATATAATCGTATCGTGTTTGTATCTTATAAGGTCTGCTGACTGTTGATTTGTAGCTTACGGTGGCACCTGTCGGAACTTTAGCTGCATTGTAGCTAATCAGTAATTTCGAGTAATTGGTGCCGGATATATTCTCAATTGACAATGGAAGCGACGTATTTTCTAAATAGCTGATTGTAGCGGTGGTTGTTCTTACTATCCTTACAGGATTAGATGCCGTATCATAAAGTGCCATAATTACTTCCTTGCTGACGATACCTACCGGAAGGAATACCATTATTTTGTCTGAATCCGCAGTTGCTGTTCCAGTAAGTACAACTGACACTGTATAAACAGATTGCGTTCCGTTTGCATCAACTGCAGTTAGTGTAACACCATTTACTTTAATGACTCCGTTTTCATTGGTTACTTTAAGACTTTTGCCACTCAGTGTCACCAAAGTTTTCCCGTCTACCAGATCCGCGGGTTTCAAAACACCTTTAATAATGTGGTCCTTTAAAACAGCATCAGAAAGTTTTACTGCATTGCTATCCGCCACAGCTGAAATCGCTTTTGCAATAGATACTTTTCCTGATGCATTGATGTTGCTGTTTGAAGTTACTGATTTAACGGCAACATTACCTTTTCTGTAGGCATTTACTGCTTCGTCGGTCGGAGCAATAACAGTAAGTCCTTCCTTGACGTCGCTTTCCGTGATGCTGGCAGTTTTCAGCATCTCCGTGAAGATCCCTGTCGTAGTCGTTTTGCTCAAAGATGCTGCAACGTTTTCTATAGATACTTTAGGGTCGGTTTTGGTTTCTTCTTCTGCCGTAGCTTTATCTTTTTTACAGGCAGGCATGAAGGCAATCATACAAAGTATGATTAACAAGTGGGTAGATTTTCTATTCATGGTTCTCTAAATTTATTTGTAGTAAAGTTAGATGGTACCATCGCTACCGAAAATACTTGTTAACAGGTGTTTATTATTGCATCATTTTCACAATAAGTGCTACAGTTGATTCGCAATTTGTTTTTCGAAGGATGTTTTTTCGATGTCCTTCTACTGTTGTTTTTGTGATAAAAAGGGCTGCTGCAATCTGGCTGCTGGTTAGCCCACTCATGACCAGTTTGAGTACCTCTTTTTCTCTCCTAGTCAGGCCTTCGTTTCCTGATGGACTCAAGAATTTTCCAGCAGCCACATCATAGTAGCTGGGCTGGCCATCGAGGCCGATGAACGATAAGGTGGGATGTCCATTTTTCTTCAGTTGACTGATATCTGTATGGACGCCTAAAACCCTGATCACCGCGCCCTTGTCGTCACTCTGAATGGTTATTGATTGCTGCAGGATGCGGATGTATTTGCCATCTGTGTTTTTAACACGGTAATCATAGCTCATCTTGTATTTCATGACGTTTTCGCTTCCCAACTCCTTCAAGAAATCTACGACTTTGCTTTCGAAATCATAGAAGTAAGGCACATCTTCAGGGTGCATATTTTTTATGAGATATTCGGTAGTCAGATCCTCAGTTGTACGTAGCCCGAGTATTTTTTTTACCTGTTCACTGGCGTATTCAATTTGAGCGGTTGCGCAGTTGAATATGTAATAATAATAAGGTCCTACATGAAAAATATTGAGGAGCTTTTTATGAATTTCCAATTCAAATGAAAAGGCTGTGCTTACATTATATCTGGCTACCTCTTTCCAGGTTTTTTTGATTTCGTCAAATTGGAGAGCTTTCATAATAAGTACATTTGTATGCGCTTAAGATAAGGGTTTTAACAATATTAGACCAGCATGCTCATCCCCCTATTTATAGGTGTTTTTTATAGACCAGATCGACGGTATCTGAGGCATAAAAAAGCCGGTAATCTTTCGAACACCGGCTTTTTCTATATCGCTCGATTATGAATTGGCGGGCTTAGATTTGTTCTTGCCGAACCATTTCTTTTTTCCTGCTGCAGCGGTAGTTTTCTTTGCTCCGCTTAAATTGGGTTCGCGTTCCGTACGCTCAGGTCTAGCACCCCTCTGTGGACGGGCACCTCTGGCAGGCTTAGCTTTTCCTTTGGCTTTCGCTTCTGCGGCACCGGCAAGCAAACTTTGCCAGCTCATCGCATAAGGATGATCTTCCGTCACTGGGATCTTCAGCCCTATTAGCTTTTCAATGTCGTCCAGGAATTCTTTTTCTTCCGCATCGCAAAAAGAAAGTGCTGTTCCGCTCAGCCCCGCGCGACCGGTACGACCGATTCGGTGTACGTAAGTTTCAGGGATGTTGGGTAATTCGTAATTTATGACATAAGCCAGCTCGTCTACGTCAATACCACGTGCAGCAATGTCTGTAGCAACCAGAATGCGGGTTGTCTTTGCCTTGAAGTTGGTCAGCGCTCTTTGTCTCGCGTTTTGCGATTTGTTGCCGTGAATTGCTTCCGCTTTGATACCTGCTTTGATCAGATCCTTGACAATACGGTCTGAGCCATGCTTGGTCCGGGCAAATACCAACGCAGTTTCGATGGTTTTGTCTTTCAAAATGTGCAGCAATAAACCTCTTTTGTCGTTTTTTTCAACGAAGAACATTTGTTGCTGGATTTTCTCTGCTGTAGAGGAAACCGGTGTTACCTCTACTTTTACAGGATTTCTTAGAATGGTATCGGCCAATACCTGGATTTCTTTAGGCATAGTAGCCGAGAAAAACAAAGTCTGTCTGATGGCAGGCAATTTGGCAATGACCTTTTTCACGTCGTGAATAAATCCCATGTCCAGCATCCGGTCTGCCTCATCCAGTACGAAAATCTCGATATCCTTGAGATTGATAAAACCCTGGTTCATCAGGTCCAATAAACGCCCTGGAGTAGCTACCAAAATATCAACACCTCTGTGCAGCGCATCTGTCTGTGCTTTTTGTCCCACACCCCCGAAAATCACCAGGTGCTTTAACGGAAGATTTTTACCATAAGCTTTAAAGCTTTCTTCAATCTGAATGGCCAGTTCCCTGGTAGGGGTAAGGATCAATGCCTTAATAGCCTTGTGCACCTTGGTATTTTGGTGTGGCCTGCTCAGGAGTTGCAACATAGGAATGGCAAACGCAGCGGTTTTACCTGTTCCGGTTTGTGCACAGCCCAAAAGGTCTTTGCCCTGTAATATAGATGGAATGGATTGTTCTTGTATTGGGGTAGGTTGTGTATAACCTTCTGTTTGCAGCGCCTTTAAGATGGGCTCAATCAGGTCTAGTTCTTGAAATAACAATGTGTTTGTATTTTAATGTATAACAAAATGAAATAGTTTCATTTTGCAGCAAAGGTACATATAAAATTACACAACTGAATTTTTACTTTCTTTAAAGCGGCTGAACAAAAGGAGGGCAATAATACACAGCACAAAACCAACTACTCCATTGAGTCTCAGTCCATAATCGTGACCTGGATCTTTTCCGTAAACGGTGAGCATCGCAAATATAGCGATGCCGGTAGTCTGTCCGAGTTTTACGAACAGGTACTTAACTGCAAAATACATTCCTTCGTGATTTTCACCAGTCTTGTTGGTGTCCTGCTGGGCAATATCGGCAAGAATGGCATTGGGTAAAATGCCTAGTGCGGCCAGGGGAAAGGAACCAATAATTACTAGGATATACATTTGCAATGCGGGTGAAAAAGGAAGTTTGCCCAAAAAATAGATGGTCACAAAATTAATGCTCAGCAGTACAAACGCTATGAGGACGAGCGGCTTCTTGCCAAATCTTTTTGCGCCATAATTTACCGCAGGGTAAAACACGAGTGACAAGACGACCATTAAGCCCAAAAATTTACCGCCATCGGAATCGGGCAGACCCAGCAATACGGTTACAAAAAACAACAGACCACTGGAGATGATGCTGAGCGCAATATAGTAGGCGAAATCTGAAATGAGATAGTACTTGAAATTGGTATTCCTAAAGGTGTTTCTGATGGCTGGGATTAGAGGAATGTGTGTCGGCTTGGCCACAAAGTAATCTTTTTCCTTGATGGCAATAACCGGCAGGATCATGACCAGTCCCGAAAAAACGCTGAGTGCGAATACTGTGTATTGCATGGCCTCTGATCTGCTGCTGATGTGAAACAACTGTTGGATCAGATCAGCATAATTGTTGCACAAGCCTGCAAGGATCATACCCAGCACAAAGCCCACCTGCTGGTAACTGGAGAGTTTTACTTTCTGATCGGCATTTTCGGTTAACTCTGCCAGCAATGCGTTGTAAGGAATGATATAGGTTGTTACCGCAATAAAGAATCCGGATAAGACAAATGTAAGCCACCAGGCATTGGTGATACTTTCCCCTTTAACAAGCGGATGAAAAACAAGGGAACAACAGATTACTGCCGGCAAAATTGCATATTTCATGATCGGAATGCGGCGGCCTTTGGGATTCTTGCTCCGGTCGCTTACAGAGGCGATGTATGGATCGTATAGTGCGTCAAAAAGCCGTCCCGACGCAGCGATAAGTGCAAGAATGTTGAAAGCACCAAATACCAGCAGTTGCGGCACAAGGGGAGTCAGGCCCGAATTGTTTGGCGGCAGATAGAAATAGGGTAGCATCACGATGATGATATTCGTCATGATGCTCCAGCCCATCATACCCGCAGCATAAGCAATCTCTTTTTTTAAGGACAATGGTTTTATCGGCATGGATGGGATGTGGTGGCTATTTCTAATGAATATACAGCAAATTGTGTATTTGTTGAAACTTTATGGTTGATTCAGGTCGTTTATTCGGTTATGTTTGTATTATACACATTTTACATCATGGCTGAACCTATTTATAACGACGACAGCATACGTTCCCTCGATTGGAAAGAGCACATCAGACTGAGACCCGGTATGTATATCGGAAAGCTTGGAGACGGCTCTGCGCAGGATGACGGAATTTATGTATTGTTAAAAGAGATCGTTGACAACTCTATCGATGAATTTGTGATGGGCTCAGGCCGTACCATAGACATTACGGTTTCTGATTCCAAGGTGAACGTGCGTGACTACGGTCGGGGCATTCCATTAGGTAAAGTGATTGATTGTGTATCCAAAATCAATACCGGTGGTAAGTACGACAGCAATGCTTTTCAAAAATCTGTAGGACTGAATGGGGTAGGCACAAAGGCTGTGAACGCATTGTCTACTGCCTTTACTGTCCAATCTTACCGGGAGGGAAAGACGAAGAAAGTAGAATTCTCCAAAGGAGAGGTTGTGCTGGAGAACGACATTATCGACACCACCCAGCGAAACGGAACAGCAATTACCTTTTATCCGGACGATACCATATTCAGGAATTATCGTTATATCTCCGATTTCGTGGAAAGCATGATCTGGAATTACGTTTTCCTCAATACCGGACTGACGGTGAATTACAACGGGCAGAAGTTTTTATCTGAGCGGGGCCTGTATGATCTGTTGCACAAAGTAGCAGACGTGGAAAATATCCGGTATCCTGTTATTCATTTAAAAGGAAATGATATAGAAGTTGCAATGACCCACGGGCAGCAATATGGTGAAGATTACCACTCTTTTGTAAACGGACAGCATACTACCCAGGGCGGTACGCACCAAGCCGCTTTTCGGGAAGCCGTTGTAAAGACTATTCGCGAATATTATAAAAAAGAATTTGATGCATCCGATGTCAGGTCTTCCATCATCGCGGCAGTTTCTATCCGGGTGCAAGAACCTGTATTTGAATCGCAGACCAAAACAAAACTGGGCTCGCAAAATATGGGGCCAGAGGGGCCTTCAGTCCGAACGTTCATCAATGATTTCGTAAAAAAGGAACTTGACGATTATCTGCATAAGCACGCTGATGTTGCCGACGCCCTATTGAAAAGGATTATGCAGTCTGAACGGGAGCGTAAGGATATCGCGGGCATTAAAAAACTGGCGAACGACAGGGCCAAGAAAGCTTCATTGCACAATAAGAAACTGCGCGACTGTAAGGTGCATTTCAATACCAACCACGACAAGCGCTATGAAACAACACTGTTTATCACAGAGGGAGATTCCGCTTCAGGGTCTATTACTAAGTCAAGAGATGTGGATTGTCAGGCCGTATTTAGTTTAAAAGGTAAGCCTTTAAATTGTTATGAGCTGACCAAGAAGGTCGTTTACGAAAACGAAGAGTTTAATTTGTTGCAGCATGCGCTAAATATAGAGGATGGTCTGGAAGGTTTACATTACAATAATATTGTGATCGCTACGGATGCCGATGTCGACGGCATGCACATCCGTTTGCTGATGATGACCTTTTTCCTTCAGTTTTTTCCAGACCTGGTCAGGGCTGGTCATGTTTATATTCTTCAGACGCCGCTGTTCCGTGTCCGCAACAAAAAAGAAACCATTTACTGCTATAGCGATGATGAACGCAAAAAAGCGATAGAGAAACTGGGCAACCGTCCTGAGATCACACGATTTAAAGGATTGGGAGAAATTTCTCCTGATGAATTCGGGTTGTTTATCGGTAAGGACATCAGGCTTGATCCTGTCATTCTTAAGGATCAGACCATCAAAGGATTGCTGGAATATTACATGGGGAAAAACACACCTGACCGTCAACAGCACATCATCAGAAACCTGAGGGTTGAGAAAGATACGGTTGAAGAACTGATTTCTGCAGATGCAAATGCCGCAACCGCAGCTGTTGTTCACGATACGGTAAACGAAGACCTGGCAGAATCGGCTTAAATTTTGGTGTCTTCGGGATGTTGCGGTGGAAGCACGTCAACTTTTTTCTCAACCACAATAATCTTGGTGTGCACCGCATATTTACTTGGCGCAATACCTTTATCGTATTTCTCGGCATAAGCCTGCGTAAATTCAGCTCCAAAATAGAGGATCACGGAAGTATAATAAATCCAAAGCAAGATGACGATTACAGAACTGGCTGCACCAAAGGCGGAACCTGGATCACCCTTTTCGATATAAATACCAATTACATATTTGCCGACGCTGAACAATACCGCCGTAAAAAGCGCCCCGACAATAGCAGGTTTCCATTTCAAGTTCACGTCGGGCAATACTTTGAATATAACTGTGAAGATGCAGGTGACCACCGACAAGGTCAGCGCATTGGTTACAATAAGCATCAACAGTTCCGACACCCTTTCGATACCGACTTTAGCAGCAAGACCTTCCAGTTTGCCACCTATGCCCACAACGAGACTGTTGATGACCAGAGAGACCAATAATAAAAAACCCAGTGATGCAATTAGGGAAAACGAAAGCAGCCGATTGGTGATGAGTTTTTTCCACCCTTTTTTAGGTACTGCTTTTACTTTCCAGATTAGATTGATGCTGTCTTGTATTTCTATAAAAATAGCTGTCGCACCAATGATTAATGTAGCAATTCCGATGATTAGTCCAAATGTGCTTTTCCCAGAATAGTTTGCATTGTTCACAAAGCTTCTAAGCTGATTGGCCGCGTCAGCACCCACCATTTTAGGGATTTCCCCGGTGGCGCCAAACAATTTATCATTGGGGTCCATATTGTCGCCTAAAAACAGACTTGCCGCAGAAATTACAATGATAATGAGCGGCGTCAGCGAGAAAATGGTATAATAGGCAAGGGCGGCACTTAACTTCATGACACGATCTTCCTGAAATCCTTTAAAAGCAGCGACAAACAGGTGATAAGTAGCAATAAAAAAACATTTTACATTTTCTACGAATTTCATATGCAGGTTAAAATGGATATCCGATACCGATGTTGTAAATTAAATTCTCTTTTCTCCAGGTCTTACTGCCAAAATCAATCTGGTCTGCTACCCAGCGCTGCCCTTCCGGAAGATAAGGTTTCCGGATCGGAAAGGCAATGTCCAGACGGATCACAAATATGGTTGCATCTACACGTAGCCCGGCCCCTGTACCCACAGCCAGTTCATTCAATGCGTTTTTAAACTTAAAGCCTGAACCAGGACGTCCCGGAACCTCTGGACTATCAGCTGTAGCTGGTTCACCGGTATCTTCTCTTCTGAGCCAGACGTTTCCAGCATCAGCAAACAGAGCTCCGTATAGCACGCTAAACAACTTGATGCGCAATTCTGTATTCAACATCAGTTTAATATCTCCACCCTGGTCTGCAAAACGAACGGTATCTGATACTTTGTAAGTACCAGGTCCTAACGCACGAGCTTTAAATGCCCGGATGTCATTGCTTCCGCCTGCAAAAAACTGTCTGACAAAAGGAAGTGAGCTGCTATTGCCGTAAGCGTACCCATAGCCAATATTGAGTCTGTTCGCCCAGGTAATGCCCCGGTTGATTTTATAGTAATCTCTTAAATCGGTCTCTAATCTCACAAATTGACTTAAAGGCACATCAAACAGCGACTTCTGACCTTTGCCGTCTTTACCTACAAACAATCCCCAGACATTGCCTCCCGTTTCAATACTTCCATTAAAATATAGGTTGTTTCTCCGGCTTTCTTCCATTTGGTTGGTGTAAGTAAAGCTGTAATTGCTTCCGATGATAAACTGTTGTTCGAGGGTATACCTTAAGCTTGGTATGGAGTCAATGAGATCCTCCCTTTTAACTCCTTTTGCATAACCCGGTTGCACATAATTAATTGAGATGGGATTTAAAATGTGCTCCTTATATTGACTTTCCTTAAAGCTATAGCCATATTCTCCTTTGAAGGAATTCAGGGAATATAAAGACCCACGGTTTAGCAGTTGGTAGGAAAGCGAAGTAATGGTTTTAGGAATGAAAGCATTTGTTGTGCTTGGTTTATAGAAGGGAACGATAAAACGGGGGAAGGTCAATTTACCTTCTGCTGTTAAAGAATAAGAATTCAGGTTTTGTGTAGACTTACCACTTACCTGAGTTTCAAAACCGCCGCTTGCACTTACTTCCAGAATCTCAGCACCCCTAAACAGGTTTCTCGTCGTTTGCGTCACTTTTAGTTCTGATCCCACAAAATTGTTAGACTTGCTGGTTCCTGTTACACCAAAAGAAAGTGAATTTTTCTTTAGCGGTGTGAGGTAAATGTTCAGATCAAGCTGGTTGTTTTTAAAGCTATCAATAGGAAGAAACTCTACTTTCACATTTTGGAATGCGCCAATATTTACCATCCTGTTCAGGGACTGGTTGTGGTCTTTCCTGTTGTATAATTCTCCTTTTTTGAAGAAGACAAGTCTGTCAAAAACTCTTGGTTTGAAGGTATTTCGATTGTCGTAGATGTTAAAGTCATGGTATTTCAAGGGTTCCAGTTTGCGCAAAACAGTGTCTCTTCGTACGGTATAACTTGGAAAAATATTGATGTCCTTAATGGTGTAAGGCTTTAGCCCTGCGTCGGGAGCGATGTTTTTGACCTTCACCCAAATGTCAACTAGATTTTTGCCGATGGTACTGTCCGCCTGAATAATCAGATAGTCCGGGCTGAAATAGAAATAACCTTTTTCCTTCAGGTCATTGTCTATCCGGATCCGTTCATTTTTGTAAGTGTCCAAATCGTAAAAATCTCCTGCTTTCAACAGCGTTTCGTTCTTGTGCTGGTTAACTATATTGGCCAGGTCTCCGCTGTCTTTAGGAAACGTAACACTGTTGATCTTATAACGTTGTCCAGTTAAGGCTGTGTAAATTGCCTTGCCTTTTTTACCTTTTACCACCGTATCACCGGTTACTTCTGCCTGCAGATAACCCTGGCTGATCAGGTAACTGGTCAGTACATCATTGTTGTATTTTAGTTTTACTTCACTAAGTAATACTGGAGGCTGTCCAAATTTTGTTCTTAACCAATGCCTGAAGCCTTTCGGTTTCTTTGGTTCACCGGCCAGATTGTAAATAAACAATTTGTATTTGAACCCTAAAATGGAAGCATTTGGCTTCGGGCGGGTCTTGCTTTTAAGAGTTGACTTGACGTATTTTTCATCGTCAATTTTCGATGATGTATCGGGATTAATTTTGATGTCAGCACCGGTATAAAGTATCTGGCCCGGTTTCAAGCCGCGCGTACTGCTGCAGCCGGCAAGAACCATGCAAAAAAATATAAAGAGTAAAAGTCTAGTTGGGATTCTCATTTTTTAATTTCTGTTCTGTTGCTTCCTTGTTCCTGTTTTCTTGCTCGCGCTGTTCATTTTTTTCTCTTCTTTCTTTCCGCTGTTCCCTGGTTTCTTTTTTGCGGAAAATCTCACGGAATTTATTGTAGTCTACCACCAACGCAAAGCCCAGTCCAGTTTCAATGATCTGACCTTCTACTACAGCCTCAGTTTGATTGCGTCTATAAGCCCGCAAGCGATATCTGCCATCTGCAGAAAGCGCATATTCTACGTTCACATTTCCAGCGATATTGGATGATTTCTGATTTTGAGTAGGAGGGCCTTCCAGTCCAAAAGAACTACCCACCGTTACGGTTAATCTATCATTCAATAATTTCTTGGACAGGCCGACTTCCAAATCTGTTTTTTGCTCGAGAGCACCTGTAGAATAATCTTCAGAAGAATTGACGCCAAAGTTGATGTCCACACCCTGAATCAAATCGGAGGCCAGGTTGTTGAGTTGCTCCGTCAGCAGTTTGCTGACACTGGATCTGGCAAGTGTGGATACGCCACCGCCGCCACCGGCCAGACTTTGAAACGGATTTTCTGCAATGAACCTGTTCAAGGCCAACAGTGCAAAAACCTGTTTGTTCAATTCGTTCGGATCCTGGTTCACACGCTGCAATTTGCTGTATATCTCCCCGCCGAGCGCACCCCTTTCATTTTCCGGCAGATCTAATCTGAAGGAGATCTGTGGCTTCAGCAGTTCGTCTTTCATCATCAGGTATACCTGGATCGGAAGCTTCGTTTTAGCAGGAATGTTTGTCGGATCACCCAATAAATCAATTGGCGCAGCATTGACCTCATATAAAGCGGTCAGGTTTACGTTGGCCGACATCGGGTCACCAGTCCATACGATGGTACTTCCTTTAACCAGTTTGAATGCTTTTTTGCCAAGCGGTCCGACCGAAAGGTTGTAGGATCCGTCTGTAATCTCATATCTGCCAGTCAGGCTTGTTTTTCCACTCGGGTCCATGGTAGCAATCAGGTTGGCCTCGCCCCGTACTTTTAACGCATCACCGTTGGATGGATCAACTACCACGTTCAGTTCTGCTTCCGGATCAATGTTTAGCGTTGCACTTAAATTGATTCCTTTTATTGGTGATTTACTGATGCTATCTCCATTCAAGGCTTTTTGTCCGTTATAAGGCGCAGCGTCGGCGTCAATGAACTGAACAATTCCATCCTGATCTATAATCGAAGGGTCACTAACAGGCAGGGCAAAGAAAAACTTGGTTCCTTTTTCTACAGTGATGGTCATGTCCACATCCGGTTGGTTTAGATCGCCCCTCACTTTAATGTTGCTACTCAGGTATACCGTACCATAGATCATGTCGTTGTCCTGTGCCGTAGAGTTCAGCGCACGGAAATTGTCGGTCCTGATGTCCATATTGAACCTGAAATTGCTATAGTCTGTGGTCAGCACCCCACCATCTATCGTCGCTTTTTTACCCAGCGAATCCAGGATTGTAAAATTATTGAAGTTGACACCCTGTTGTGTGAAACTGATGGTCTCGTCTGGTATCCTGAGGTAAGAATTGACATAAGCAGCAGTGAACGCTACTTGTTTAAACCGGACATCACCCAGTACTTTTGGTGCAGATACCGCACCTTTCACGCTTAATTGGCCTGTTATCGCTCCTGACCCGCGTTTGATCTGTCCCATAGAAAGGCTTTCCAGTTGTTTCAGATCCAGTTTATCTATGTTCACCGTCAGGTCTAATGCATTGTCTGTATTGGTGTAGTAGAAGCCGTTTACCCGCAACTCATGTACACCGCTTAGGGCTACGTTTACGTCAAAGGCATTCGCAGTATTGTTGTTAACAGCCACCCGAAGTGTTCCAAGCTGGTCTTTCTGGTATCTTAACTGATCGACCGTCAGGTTGGCTTCAAATTTCGGGCTCGCCATTAATTCTTTCACATCAACAGTTCCGTTGATGATACCGCCAACCAACGCGCTGTCTTTTTCTGCAAACTTGGTCAGGGTCTCAATCCGGAAATCCTTGAACTGTACTTTTAACGGAGAGTTAGGCGTTCGATCAGTACTGTTGATGCTCAACAACTGATTGCCCTTGCTTAGGTTAAACTGATGTGCCAAAACCCCTGACTTTCCAAATTGAAGGTAGTTCTCGGGTGACACTGCCCATTTTTCGTAATCGAGGAGTAGTTTATTGGGATCAAAAGAAAATTGGTAGTCTTTGTTGATGGATTTGAAAGTCCCTCCCAATACATACCGGTCTTTACGTTTACTGTCTCTAAGGAATATGTTCACGCCCAATTGATTGCTAGCTGCCTGTCCGCTCAGTTCGGTGTTGTAAAGCGCAATAGAAGAACTTTGGAAACTTTTGACCTGAAGTTTATAAGTCAATTGCTGGTTGGCGTTGCTGACATCCAGGCGGGTACTGTCTACTTTAAAATCTCCATAAACTACCTTTGGGAACCAGGCATTCATTTGTAAGCTGTCCTTTTGGGTGTCTATCAAACCACTCATACTGGAAGGGGCGAAAACCGTAAGATCCGGAACAAAATTCTTTAGGAATTTAGGGTTATGGATGTTTAGAGAAAATCTGAACCGCTGATCCGGAATTTTACTGACCTCACCGAATGCGTAGTATTTATTGATCTGGTTGATTAGGGCACTGCCTATATTGGTCAACTGGTATCTACCGTCTATTTTTGCATTCAGTACTTCTGATTTCAACGTAAGCAGGTTGTATTCAGCCGTCGCTTCAGAATGAATATTAATGGTATCCATGTTAAATTTCTGCCCCTCTTTTACAATCTGCAGTCCGCGCACGCTGATGTCGCCGTTCAGATAGTCTGCATCGGCAGTTTTAACATCCGCCGTCACGAGCCCTGCCATTCTAAATTCAGTCGTGCTGAAATTGAGTTTTTGAAGGTCTACCTGTATCAGGTTCAAATCCGCTTTAATTGCTGGATACTTACCGGAAATATCAGCCGAGGCAGTTAGCTTAAAATTGGCATTGCTATCGGCCATGCTGCTTTTGATGTTTGCTTTCTGTCTGCTGTAATCCCCGCTGATTTTCAGGTTTCTATAGGTGTATTTGTTGTAATAAGCACTGATGATCTGCGCATTTAACCTGGCCGATGCTTTTTTTGCATCCAGACCAGTTCCTTTCACGGAAGCTTTAGCGGTGATCCGGCCCAGTTTTGCCTGCTGTTTCAGCAGGCGTCCCACGTTAAAATTGTTCAGATCGACATTCGCTGTGTAACTTTCCTTGCCCTTTGGCCCGCTCATCCTGGCCACCAATTTTGCTCCGCCCATGTCGGTATTGATGTTGAAACCAGTAGTGAAATTGGTCATTGAGCCCTTGAAAATCCCTTTGGCACTGATGGCGTTGGGCAATTCTATATTTGCAGGAAGCGACTTTTTAGGGATTACGACCAACAGGTCTTTCTTGGTCATGGCAAAGCGGTTAATCTTGATGTCCAGCACCGCTTTATTGATGTCAGGCAGACCCTTTGCTGTTCCGCTAATGTCTATGCGGGTACTTTTTAATCCGGTCACCTGCAGTTTGGGCACCACCAGGTTGTTCAGATATCCATTCGCATTGGCTATCACCTGTATTTTTTCATTTTTATAATTGGCAGGAATGGTATTGGTAAAATAAACAGCATCACGCAAGCCAATGACGGTATTGTTTAAGCTCATACTCAGCTTAACCCGTTCAGGATGCTTGGTCAGATCATCCATGTCGGTATAATTCAACTGGGTGTTGTTCTCGATTGACGTATGCGGAGTTTTAAGTACAAAATTATCCACTTTAATCTCTTTTTCAGTATATGCAACATCGCCTTGCAACTTATCCAATTGGAACCCGCTTTTTTCTTTCAGTCTTCCTTCTTTGACATTCACTTTAATGCCAGCATTACTATAGGAAATGGCATCAGCCAATAGCGTCAGGTCAGCAAATCGAAGGTGATTGAAGTCCATCATCCCTTTAACGGGCTTGGCACCCAGGTTGTCAAACTGGACATTATTTTCAGTTAAACTAACATTGCCAACCTCAAACGAAAGTGCTGCGGGGGCAACGGTATCTTTTTGAACTGGACTTGCAGATCTAACCAGGGGCTTTAGCGCAAATAAGACATTTGAACGGTTTAGTTTCGCCTCATTGATCTTGTATTTGCCATTTTTTACGTCAGCGATCAGTTGGGTGACAGACAATTCATTTAATGCTACATTCGCCTTACTTCCCGCATTGCTGAATCCGATCTTTGTATCGTTTATTTTAGCCTCATCCAGTTTGTAGTTGCTGTTGGTCAGGTCCACAAACAGTTTGGTCAGTTCGAGTTTATTGAGATCTACATCCGCATTCATGCCGGAGATCCGGTCGTCAAATCCAATCTTAATGTTATTAAAAGCAAATTCCTGAACCTCAATCAGAGGTAATCTCCCGGCTTCTGTTTTTGCTGTATCTATACTTTTTTCCAGGTGAGCCTGCAATTGCGTCAATGGTTTTTTCTGCAGGTAGTTCAGCGTGGTATTGCTCAATGAGAGCGTTTTGATCACATAATGCTGGTTGGCCAGGTCAAAATCTTTCAGCTTTGCCTTAAACTCTCCAAGATGTAGTTTCACATTGTTGCCTGCTAGGTCATCTCTATAGACAATACCAATGTCTTCAAAGGATACTTTGTCAATTGCAAATTTCATTGTGGAGGTGCTGTCTTTCGATACCTCTTCTTCAGGTTTTTTCTGATCTGACATAAAAGCGTCTACCAAAAAGGAAAAATTGAAAGCCGTATCGGGATCAATACGTGTTACGTTGGCCCTGATTTTCTGCAAAGTAATGTTGTTGATTTCTACCTTGTTGCTCAATAATTTAAGGAGACTAATGTCCACGGAAAGCTTTTCGGCGTACAGTAAGGTGTCTTTTTTTAAATCTTCAATGTAAAATTTATTCAATACCACGTCCTTCGGAAGGGCGATTTTAATGCTTTCAAGCCTGACTTCCGTATGCGTTTTGTTCTTTAGATAGGTAATTGCCTTATCTTTTACGAAGTTCTGTACTGCAGGTATATTGAGCGACAATGCGATCAGGAGGACCAATAAAATGATGCCAGCAATCACCCAAAGCAGAATTTTAAGACTTTTGCGTATGTATTTATTCAAGTGAAATATTTTGTGAGATTTAAGATACCTGTTTTATAACTAAAACCATGCCATCAGCGGTAGCAACACGGCAGGTTTGCTAGTATTACAACCGGAGTAATATTTTTGTTTGAAATCCCGGTTATTTTTCTCTCATCACTGTTAAAAACTTATGTTCCTATATTTGCTTTCAAGCCTTATATTTACACAATCCAAACCTTTTTTTGATGAGTGACGAAATAGAAAGCAACGTAAACGAAGAAAATGCGCATACTGTAATTCCTATCAACGGACTTTATGAAAACTGGTTTCTCGATTACGCATCTTATGTAATTCTTGATCGCGCCGTACCACACATTAATGATGGCCTAAAGCCTGTTCAGCGCCGCATCATGCATTCGCTGAAAGAGATGGATGACGGGCGTTTCAATAAAGCAGCCAATGTCATCGGCAACACCATGAAATACCATCCGCACGGTGATGCTTCCATCGGAGATGCGATGGTACAGATCGGGCAGAAGGACATGCTGATCGACTGTCAGGGCAACTGGGGCGACCCGGTCACTGGCGATAGTGCTGCTGCGCCGCGTTATATTGAGGCCAGACTTTCTAAATTTGCAAACGAAGTGGTCTTCAATCCGGATACCACCGACTGGCAGCTCAGTTATGACGGCCGTAACAATGAGCCGATTACCTTGCCGGTAAAATTTCCTTTATTGCTGGCTCAGGGCGCAGAAGGCATTGCGGTCGGACTCGCTACGAAGGTAATGCCACATAATTTTCTGGAGCTGATTGATGCATCTATTGAAGTACTGAACGGCAACAGGCCCAATATCATGCCGGACTTCTTCACTGGTGGAATGGCTGATTTTTCTGCTTATAATGAAGGGATGCGTGGCGGCAAGATCAGGGTCAGGGCCAAGATTACCGAAAAGGATAAAAAGACGCTGGTCATCACCGAGATTCCGTACAGCACTACAACAGGTTCTGTAATTGACAGTGTACTTTCTGCGAACGACAAAGGCAAGATCAAGATCAAAAAAATTGAAGACAATACCGCTGCACATGTAGAGATTGTGATACACCTGGCGCCAGGCATTTCACCGGATGTAACCATCGATGCCCTATACGCTTTCACCTCATGTGAAGTTTCCATCTCGCCAAATACCTGTGTGATTAAGGATGATAAACCGCAGTTTTTGAGTGTCAACGACATCCTGACGCAAAATACACAGCACACCAAAGCCTTGCTCAAGCTGGAACTGGAAATCAGGTTACATGAACTTCAGGAGAAGATCTTTTTTAGTTCACTGCTAAAGATCTTTATCCAACAAGGGATGTATAAACACCCTGACTACGAGAATTCAACCAACTTTGATACGGTTGTTGAAGTATTACACCGTTTGTTCGATCCTTTCAAATCAGAGCTCTACAGGGAGATCCAACCGGAAGACTTTAAAAAGCTTATCGATAAACCGATGAGTAGCATTACCCGCTTTGATGTCAAAAAAGCGGATGAGCAGATGAGGTCCCTAAACGAAGACATCAAGGTCGTTAAGAACCATCTGCGTCATCTGACGGATTATGCCATAGCCTGGTTTCAAAGACTTAAGGAAAAATATGGTAAAGGCCGGGAGCGGAAGACGGAGATTCGGTTGTTTGATCGGGTAGAGGCTTCGAAAGTTGCTTTAGCGAATGTGAAATTATACATGAATCGTGAAGACGGTTTCATAGGCACGGGACTCAGGAAAGATGAATTTGTTGCCGATTGCTCGGACATCGATGAGATCATCGTTTTCAGGGAAGATGGCAAGTGTATCATTACAAAAGTAGCCGATAAAACATTTGTCGGAAAAGGCATTCTTCATGCCCAGGTGTTCAAAAAGGGCGATGAACGGACAATTTACAACCTCATCTACAAAGATGGGGGCAGTGGTATTTCGTACATCAAACGTTTTGCGGTAGTGGGGGTAACGCGTGATAAAGAATACGACCTGACTAAGGGAAGCAAGGGTTCGAAGATTCTCTATTTCACCGCAAATCCTAACGGTGAGGCCGAAATTATAACGGTTCAATTGAAACCACACACCAAGCTGAAGAAACTGCAGTTTGATATTGACTATGCGGAGATTGCCATTAAGGGGCGCGCTTCTCAGGGCAATATTGTCTCCAAATATCCGGTTAAAAAAGTATTGCTCAAAAGCAAGGGGGTATCCACACTTTCCGGGTTGAAAATCTGGTACGATGAACTGCTCAGAAGGCTGAACGTAGACGGCAGGGGCAAATACCTTGGCGAATTTGACGGCGACGACAAAATCCTGCAGGTTCATAAGGATGGCTGGTATGAATTGAGCACTTTTGAACTCAGCAACCACTTTGATGCGGACCTGATCCTGATCCAGAAGTTTGACGCCGAAAAACCATTCACTGTGGTGCAATATGAAGGGAAGGCCAAAAATTACTTTGTAAAAAGGTTTGTATTCGAATCCATTGCAGTGGGACGAAAGGGCAACCTGATCAGCGAGGAGCCTGGCTCTAAATTTATTTACCTGACGAGCAATCCTGCTGCCGTGCTGACTGTTGATGTACTGAAAGGCAAAACCCAGATTCCTGAGACTTTGGAAGTTGTACTGGCAGAGTTTATTGACTTAAAAGGCATCAAGGCGAATGGAAACAGGCTTACGCAGCATGAGGTGAAAAACATTAGTATTTCGAATCATGAAGAGGTTGAACTGGCCCAGCAAAAAGAAGATCTGGTTGATCCGGCCCTAACCAAAGACGCAGACGAGGAGGAAGTTCCCTTGCCCGAAAATGAAACTGTTGACGAGGAAGAAACTATTGAAGAAGCGGAAACTGATGAAAAGCCAGTTGAACCTCAGGTGAAAAAGGCTGAAACAGAAAAGGTTGAAATAGAAAAGCCCATTGAACAACCAGTGGAAAAACCTGGCAAGAAAACATGGTCAACTCCTGCCAAAGATGTTAAACTAGAGATTACCAATCCAGATGATCTTGACATCGATGATAAAGGTCAGACAAAATTATTCTAAGCAACAAAGCCATCTTCAGATGGCTTTGTTGTTAGTATCAGTTAATTTGTTTTTCTCGCTTCCTGCATCCGGTTCACCCCCGTAGAGGTTCCCCTTACCGCATCTTTCTGCTTAAACAATTCGAATCTGGACGGTGTCAGCTTTCTTGGCCAGGCATTGTTGTTTTCATCGATATCTGCAGTCTCCCGATAGGGATCTAACTGCACAGAAACAACTTCTTTATCTTTCGCAAAGACCTTGGTGACCTTATATTCGTTTTTACGCCAGATGTAAGCCGGGATCCTGTCAATCTCCTTGCTGCCGTCTTTAAATGTCCATTGCAGGATGATCGGCATAACCAGTCCGCCAACATTCGAAAAACTCAGTTCATAAAAATTCTTTTTGCTTTCGTACAGTTGTTTCTCCTGATCTGATAAGGAATTGTAATAGCTCTGAAAATCCTGATCCGCTGTTTGTGCGACTTCAAAGCGCTCAAATTTATTATAGAAGTCCATCAACGCTGTATCTTGCTCCACCGCAAATTTAATCCCGGCAGCACGGTTCCGCTCACGCCCAATGTATTTGTTGTCGCGTTCATAGGTCCCTTTTTTATCCAGGTTTTCGACCGACTGCTTCATGCTGTTCATCCTGTAATAGCGCACGCTATCTAAAGAGATGTCAACAGGATCAGTGGTAAAGAACCAGCCCCTCCAAAACCAATCCAGATCAACCGCCGAGGCATCTTCCATAGTTCTGAATAAGTCTGCAGGTGTCGGGTGTTTAAATGCCCAGCGCTTGGCATACTCTTTAAATGCATAATCAAACAATTCCCGGCCCATGATCGTCTCTCTCAGTATGTTGAGCGCCGTTGCAGGCTTCGCATACGCATTGGGCCCAAAATTAATGATGTTTTCAGAGTTGGTCATGATCGGTTCCAACTGGTCTTTCGGCATTTTCATATAGTCCACAATCTTGTGTGCAGGACCTCTTCCTGAGGGATAGTTGTTGTCCCATTCCTGTTCCGCCAGAAACTGGCAAAAAGTATTCAGGCCTTCATCCATCCAGCTCCATTGTCTTTCGTCTGAATTCACAATCATCGGAAAGAAATTGTGGCCCACTTCATGAATGATCACCCCGATCATACCCAGTTTAACGGCTTCTGTATAGGTGCCATCCTTTTCTGCGCGACCATAATTGAAACAAATCATGGGATATTCCATTCCGTTGGCTGCTTCAACTGAGATGGCCACTGGATAGGGATAGGGGATGGTGTGTTTTGAATAAACTTTTAAAGTATGTGCCACAACTTTTGTGGAGTACCTGCTATACAGCGGGTAAGCTTCAGGTCCGTAGTAGGACATAGCCATGATCTTTTTTCCCTCTAGATAGGTTGCCATAGCATCCCAGACGAGTCGGCGTGATGAGACCCATGCAAAATCCCGTACATTTTCAGCGGTATATGTCCAGGTTTTCCTGGCGGCAGATTTTTTAGTGATGCCGGATTTCACTTCATCCAGCGTCACAATTTCAACTGGGGCTTTTGCGGTCTGTGCAGCGTTCCATCTTTTTAAATTGGCTGCGCTCAATACCTGTGCATAGTTCTGGCATTCGCCCGTAGCGCCTACCACATGATCAGCAGGAACCGTCATGTTAACTTTGTAGTTTCCAAAGACCAGGGCAAATTCCCCGCGTCCCTCAAACTGCTTGTTTTGCCAACCCTGGAAATCAGAATACACGGCCATCCTTGGAAACCACTGTGTCATGGTGAACAGGTAGTTGTCGTCTCCCGCAAAATACTCATAGCCGCCGCGGCCTCCCACGGTCATCCTGTCCGAAATCTTATAATTCCAGGTGATGTTCAGCACATATTTTTCATTGGGTTTTAGAACCACAGGCAAATCAATCCGCATCATAGTATTGTTGATGACGTAGGGCAGAGCTGCACCCGATCCATTGGTCACTTTGACAATCTTAACACCCAAGTTGTTTTCAGAGTTAAGAATTGCCGACAAAGCTTTATAGGTCATTTTATCGGCCATCTTACTTACTTCAGTAAGGTGGTTGTCGCTGCTGGCCTTATGTTCATTCTCATCCAATTGCACCCACAAATAACTGAGTGGATCAGGCGAGTTATTGTAGTAAGTGATGGTTTCTGATCCCGTCAATTGCAGATTTTTCTCGTCAAGTTCGGCACTGATGTTATAATCTGCCCGTTGCTGCCAATAGGCAGGTCCGGGAGCTCCTGAAGCCGAACGGTAGGAATTAGGATCTGATAATACAGTACCCAGCTGTTCAAATTTGTTGCCGTGATTGGAACCGGGATTTAGCAATTGGGCAGATACTTCCAATATTGGTGAAGTGCAAAGCCCAAAAACAAGGGATAAAGAGATAAGTATGTTTTTTTTCATGTGGTTAGTTGAGGATCGAAGGGAGCCTTTGGGCCGCCATAACGAATGCTATTCCAAATATAGCCGAAGACAGGAAAAAATTCCAGTCCCATCGCTTAATTTTTACAATAACAGTAAGAAAAAATGATAAAATAAGCAGGCCTGCGACAATAATCATCTGTCCGAATTCCAACCCGACGTTAAAAGCCAATAATTCAGGGACGATATTGCTGCTTTTTCCGAGTAAACTCTTTAGATAGTTGGAAAAACCAAGCCCATGTATCAGTCCAAACAGCATTGCCAATGTATATTTTCTGCTATTGCCTAAGTTTCTTTCTTTTTTGCCAATGATGTTGGATATAGCCGTAAGAAAAATTGTAACTGGAATTAAAAACTCTACCCAGTTGCTGTTGATGCTAATCAAATTTAATACACTGCATGCCAGTGTTATGCTATGGCCGAGCGTAAATGCCGTGACAAGGACCAGGATTTTGCGCCACTCTGACCAAATATAAGTGCCGCACAGTACCATGACAAAAAGAATGTGATCATATCCCTGCCAGTCCAAAATATGCTGCCAGCCCAGATTAAAATAGAGACTAAAATCCTCCATGGTGCTTTTTATTTGTAGTTTTGAACAATACAGCTCACAATATCCTGTTTAATTCCAAAGGAATCAATTATGTTGCAACTTATCTTACTGACCTGGCTTTTCTTATTTCATCCGTTTTATGTCAGCGTTACAGAAATCAGACAGGATCCTAAAACAAACACTGTGCAAGTTAGTGTAAGAATATTTTTTGACGATCTGGAACGCGCGTTGAGTAACAGATACAAGACTAAAGTCAATATTTTAAAGCCGCTGAACAAGAAACAAACCGATCTGCTGATCGCCGCTTATGTAAAGGATCACCTGAAACTTAAGGGCAATAACAAAGATTTAAATCTCAGTTACTCGGGATATGAAATAGAGGAGGAAGCAGCTTGGTGCTATTTTGAAACGCAAGCGATCGAACCACTCAAGTCGGTCAGTATCCAGAATGACATTCTTTTCGAACAGCATCGGGAACAGATCAACATGATCCATGTGATCATCAACAACCAGAGAAAAAGTACCAAGCTTGATAATCCGGAAAGCCATGCAGCATTTTCATTTTAAATTGCTGCATGGCTTAATGTTATTTTGTGTTATTGGTATTGAATATAGACAGGAGCAGGTTTTAACTTCAACAGTTCTTCAGGCGTCATTAGTCTGTTCGGCGCTTTTTTTAAATCGTTTTTATAAAACAATTTAAAGCCGGTGAACTGTACAGGTTCTGAATAAATGAAGTGACGGTACGTTCCTTTTTTCAGTTCAGGCTCACCCCATCCGTCCATATGCATTACAATCTGTACTTCAGGGCGCAGTTTGATGTTCTGATAATTGGTCACCATTTTCTTAGTGAAACGGTGAACAGTAAATACCTTAGGTGGCAGATTGTATTGTTTCACCAGTTTGGCGAGGTAATCTGAGCAATAATTGATATCCGCAGCATCGTAAGTGCCAATTCTTCTGCCCGGTAATGAGCCATCTTTCATAGAAAACTCTGGATCAATACCCAAATGCACGTTTGGAAGTTTCAGGTAGGGTTCCAATTGAGGTAGCTCGTCTCTGATCGATCCCAACGCTACCTGAATATCGAGGAATACGATCATGTTTTTATGCATTTTCGAGATCGTCATCACCGAATCGATTTGTTTGAAAGGCATCCTGGTACGGTATTTACCTGATTTACCAGGCTCCCCCGCTGCTACAACGGCAATATAATGTAAACCTGGTTGCACTGGCGTTGCAGGATCTGCTTTTTCCCAGTGTTTTACTTCTTTGTCTAATCTGGCCAGCATATCTTTTGGCGCATATTCCCCAAGCGCACCCATTTTTTTAGAGTAAAGGTTACCGTAATACACCACGATCCGCTTAAAAGGAAGAATAGCCCCTGCCAATGGATAAGGCTGTTTTTTTACCGGCCATTTTCCTGTCGTATCACCGTTCGCCAGTTTTTTTACCAGTTCGTCGTATTTGGCGGTGTCAACGGGCAATCTTGAGGCAGTTGTATCTTCTACCACGGTTGCCGAGTCGCCGTCAACAACTGTGTTGGTCTTTCCTTTGACATTTTTTCCGTCAGAAGTACAACTCGTGGAGATTCCGAATGATGTGACTCCGATTAGAAGCATCCCTGCTAGTTGAGGTAATTTCATTTTTTAAGGTGTTTTTTATAGTAAGATGTTGAATGTATGGGGTCTAAACAAGTACCCTAAATTGTTACAAGTATACCACTCTTGGAACGAATAAAAAAGTGTGAAGAATTGGATGGCTAAAAATAAATTGCAGTATTGTTTGGAATTATTCTAAATAAGTCCTTATACTTGTAGTGTTATTTGAAATGAATCTAAATAGGACAAGTTAACAGAGATATTTGGTTTAGTTTGGTTAGAACGAGGAATACTTCCGGCGCCCCCCGGAAGTTCCTCTCTTCAAAATGAGCTGATTTAGCCGAAAGGCCATGAAGAGCTATTCAGTAAGGTGTTACTGATTTAGGTGTGTTGAAGGCGCTGGAATAGGTCCCCGGCGCCTTATTTATTGAAAGGTGTTGAACTTGCCAAATACGCCCAATGGCAACTTCGTACCGGCGCGTGCCTGCAGATACAGTTCTCCCGTTTCAAGATTTTTGACTTGTGGAAAAGAAGTTTTGATGAGGTTTTCTACAATAACGGAAGAAAAGCCTAGCGAGTAAGTATTAAGGATCAGAAAATGCTCTTCAGGATCCAGAAGCTGCACCACATCATGCATCATTTCCTGAATGTGGTCTTCCAGTTTCCATTTTTCCCCGTTCGGACCATGCCCAAAGGCAGGAGGATCTAAAATGATCCCATTGTATTTCTTGCCGCGCTTTAACTCGCGTTTTACAAATTTTAAAGCATCCTCAACCACCCAGCGTACATCCTTCAATTTGGACAGTTCCTGGTTCTCATTGGCCCAGTTTACTACCTGTTTGATCGAATCCACGTGTGTGGTGTCAGCTCCTGCAGCTTTTGCTATGAGCGATGCAGCACCGGTATAGGCAAATAAATTCAGAACTTTTGGGCTGCGAACTTTCATTCTCCTGATGGAAGAGGAGATATAGTCCCAGTTCACAGCCTGCTCAGGAAATACCCCAACATGTTTAAACGAAGTTAATCCAAGACGGAGGTTGATGGTAACATCGTCATTTTGATAGCTTACGTTCCAGCGGTCAGGCAGGTGGACGGAGTTTTTAATCCATTCACCGGAAGTGGCTGAACGCCCCTTAAAGCGGATATGGGTAAGTTTCTTCCATTCCTGCTCGGATAAGGTCTTTCTCCAGACTGCCTGTGGTTCTGGCCTGGATAACACAAGGTTACCAAAGCGTTCTAATTTTTCAAAATCACCACAATCGATCAACTCATAGTCTTTCCAATGGATGGGTGTCAGCAGGCTTATCATAAAAAAGAGGTATATTAAAATTTTCCTTTTGCAGCCTTCATAAACCGGCTTGCAAAAACAAAATCATTTAGTTCCTGAATATCAGTATGGGCAATTTCCTTGTTTGATCCTTCCCAGAATTTCTTGCCCTCGTGCAAAAATAGGATATAATCCCCAATCCCCATAACTGAATTCATGTCATGTGTCACCACAATCGTAGTTGTGTTATATTCCTCAGTCAATTCTTTGATCAATTCATCGATCACAATGGATGTTTTCGGGTCCAACCCTGAATTCGGCTCATCCACAAAGAGATATTTCGGGTTCATGGCAATTGCACGTGCAATACCTACCCGTTTTTTCATACCGCCGGATAACTCGGCGGGGAACAATTTATTTTTACCTTCGAGGTTTACGCGGTCAAGACAAAAATTAACACGTTCCAGCTTTTCCTGACGGGTCTGCTCTGTAAACATGTTCAACGGAAACATGATGTTTTCTTCTACGCTCATTGAGTCAAAAAGCGCAGAACCCTGGAACAACATCCCGATCTCTTTCCTAATTTCGATCTTTTCTTCAAAGTTCATGCTCGTAAACTCACGGCCATCGTATTGCACACTACCTTCTTCCGGATGGTGCAAACCGATCATACATTTCAGCAAAGTGGTCTTTCCTGAGCCTGATCCCCCGATGATGAGGTTGGTTACCCCAGCCTCAAATTTGCCGGATATACCTTTGAGCACTTCATTGCTGCCAAATGATTTGTGGATGTCCTTGATCTCGATCATAGTAATAACTGGGTTACGATGTAATCACAGGCCAAAATTGAAATACAACTGACTACTACTGCCCTGGTACTTGCCTGTGCAACTTCCAAGGCTCCGCCTTTTACATAGAAGCCCTCATAGGCGGGCACTGAAGTAATGATAAAACCAAAAACAAATGCTTTAACCAGAGATACCACAATAGTATATGGATTGAAATCAGTGGTGATACCCTGCATGTACTCAGCCGGAGAAACGGCTCCCGATAAAGTACCACCGATGTAACCACCAGTAATGCTCAGGAACATAGACATAATGACCAATAAAGGCACCATGGTTACACCCGCAATGATCTTGGGTAGAATCAGGTAGCCGGGAGAATTGATCCCCATAATTTCGAGGGCATCAATCTGCTCACTTACCCGCATCGTTCCGATCTCGGAAGAGATGGCCGATCCGATCTTTCCGGCCAATACGATCGCGCTGATGGTCGGACTAAGTTCCAGAATGGAGGAGTCACGGTTTACAGAACCGATAATGGTCTTTGGAATGAAATCACTCACGAGCTGAAAGGCGATCTGCAGGGTCATTACCGCACCGATAAAGGTTGAAATAATGGCTATGAGGCCGAGTGAGCCGACCCCGATAAAGTCCATCTGCTTAAAAATGGCCTTCATGTAAATACTTACTTTTTCAGGTCTCCTGAATACTGCTTTTAATAACAGAAGGTACTTGCCAAAATTGGTGAAATTCATTCTTGAAAAATTAGCTGTAGGATAGATGCAATATTACGACAAAGAAACAATAAAATTTGTATAAAGACAGCATGCAGAGGTTCTAACAAAACTTTAGGCGCCAAAGTTTTGTCCTGAACCGCTTTTTTGTATTATTGTGCAAAATAGCAGGATTATACCATGAATGCCATCATTACAGCAGGATCAAAAGGGATCGGCAAAGCAATCGCCGTTAAACTGGCAGAAAATGGTTACGACCTTGCGGTATGCGCAAGGGGCAGAGCTGGACTGGATCAGCTGTCGGAAGCGGTAAAGCATACCGGGAGACGGGTGTTTTTACATGAGGCCGACTGTAGTATAAAGGAACAAGTCTACGTATTTTGCGAAGCGGTCAGCAAACAAATGCCTGTGGTTGATGTGCTGGTCAACAATGCGGGTGTTTTTTTGACGGGTTCCATGCTCGATGAGGCTGATGATCAGTTTGAAAGCCAACTGAATCTCAACCTGATGTCTGCTTATTATTCCAGTAAATTTTTCGGAAAAATGATGCGTGAGCGGGGTTCAGGGCATATTTTTAACATTTGTTCGGTTGCCAGTAAAGAAATCGTAGAAAATGCTGGGGGGTATAGTGTAACTAAAGCAGCCTTGCTCAGTCTTAATCATGTATTTAGGGACGAATTATCAAAATATAATGTGAAGGTAACGGCGGTATTGCCCGGCTCAACATTAACCGATTCCTGGGAAGGCACTACCATACCCCACGAACGTTTTGTACAGCCCGAAGATATAGCAAATACCATTTATACCATTTTAAATTTAAGCGATGGTGTAAATGTTGAGGAGATCACAATAAAACCGATCAAGTTTTAAAACAAAGGAGGACATCATATTATGGACAAGAGATTATTTAGAAATGAGCATGATAAAGTAATTTCCGGGGTTGCATCCGGTATTGCTGAGTACATGGAGGTGGATGTAACCATAATCAGGTTGTTGTTTGCACTCTCTACTGTATTCTTGGTAGGAACTGGTATATTGGTCTACATCGTGATGTGGATCGTGGTGCCGGTCAATAATGATCCGGCAAAGCGGTTTTCGAAGTTTAATGATTTTTACGCGGGTCAAAATCCATTCAATTCGCCAAATCCATTCTCGCAGCCAGCGAACACACCGGAAACACCTCCGGCTGCAGCGGGCTGGACTTCGTCAACCATCAACGACAGCGGTTTCGGTTCAACAGCTAAAAAGCAGGATTTCAATATGCCTGATTTAAAGCCCTTTCAGAAAAGCAACGAAACGGGACGTACCGTAGGCGGGTTGTTTCTGCTGGTCATCGGTATTTATTTCCTGATGAATGAGTTCAATTTCATTCCGTTCTGGTTTAGCATCAGTAAGTTGTGGCCATTGGTATTTGTCGCTATCGGCGTGAGTTTTATCCTGAAGTCCAAACGTAAAAGTAAATGGGAAGAATGGAAAGCACAGCAGGACCAGGCCTATTCAAATCCGCAGGCAACAGCTGCGCCTGAAGTACCAGTTACGGAAACTACACCTGCTACCGATATCCCTCCTACAACTGAAGGACAGTCATGGGAAGACCGTTTAACTAAAAAAGATTTATAATATGAAAGCAGACAGAATAATGTGGGGTATCGTCCTGCTTTTTATAGGCGGCGTACTTCTTTTGGAAAATTTTAACGTCATCGAATTTTATTGGGGTAATGTATGGCGCTTCTGGCCGATCTTCCTGATCATCGCCGGAGTCAATATCCTCTTCAATAAGAGCAAGTCACAGGTAGCCGGATTTATTTCCATCGGTGTGTTGGTGATCACCTTAGGCGTATTGTTTTACAAAGGGCAGCAGCCAAGAAACAGCCACAGCTGGACCTCCAATATGAACATTGATGGTGACAATGATAACGACAATGACGAAGACAACGACAATGCGCATCGGGAGAGTCTTGATTTTTTCCATCCTTATACCGATTCTGTTCCGAGACTTACCGTACTCAATATTTCAGGTGGTGGAACTTCCTTTGAATTAAAAGGGGCGACGGACAGCTTAATTGCAGCGCATGTCGAAAAAAAGGCAGGTAATTTTACCCTGGAAACAATGCGTGAGGACAGTCTTACCACAGTAAATTTCAAGATGAAAGGTAAGACCAACTGGAATATGGGCAATGGCGGCAATGATGTCGATTTTAAACTGAATACCAAGCCTAACTGGGAAATCCACATGAATATGGGCGCAGGTGAAGTAGATTTTGATTTGTCGGCCTATAGGGTCCGTACCTTTAACTTTGATGGGGGTGCTGCTGCGCTTGACATCAAGTTCGGGGATTTGCTGCCCATTACAGACATCAATGTTAAAACAGGTGTAGCGGAAGTGAAAATCAACGTCCCTGAAACATCAGGTTGCAGGATCAAGACCAAGACCGGTCTGTCTTCTAAAGATTTTGTCGGATTCACCAAATTGGCAGATGGTACATTTGAGACACCTAACTATAAAACCTCAACGAAAAAGATATTCATCAATTTAGATGGCGGATTGAGTAGCTTTGAGGTAAAAAGATATTAGTGGAAGAAAACAACATCACATATACAGTTGTCATCAATGGCAAGCCTGAAGGGCCTTTCCCGCTGGGACAATTAAAAGAATTGAACATCCAGCCAGGAACTTTTCTCCGAAAGCCCGGAATGGACGATTATAAAGAAGCTCACGAGTTCCCTGAACTGCGTGAGCTTCTTGGTTTCAGCTTCCAGAAAACCGCCCCTCAGTACTTCGCTTCGTTCGACCAGCGCCTAATGGCCTCAGTCATCGATTTTTTCATGATTACCATAGCTTATGTTCTCCTGGTACTGCTGACTTTCATTGTCATCGATGATAAAATGCAGCGTATGGCAGTAGCTCTTGGGGGCATTCCGCTTATTTATATTGCTAAATTTATTTACGGCAGTTTGGCCGAGGGTTCAGTGCAACAGGCTACCATTGGTAAGCGGCTGATGAACATCCGGGTGACAGACCTGGGTGGCAACAGGATTTCAGTAGGAAACGCTTTCGGTCGCAATGCAGCAAAGATCGCTTCGTCTGCACCTTTCTGTATCGGCTACCTCTACAGCTTTCTCAATAAAAAGCAGCAGTGCTTTCATGACCTTATAGCTGATACCCTGGTCATAAAAGACAGGTTGATCTGAGTCTGCAATCTGAACATAATCTTTATCTTTGCACAATTATCCGCAGGTCAACATGGAAGAAGCAGTTTTTTTAAAAGAATTACAAGGGGGTTATTGCAACAACTTAAACCAATATTCACGTTTCCTGACGCGGGAGGTCCAGATCGGCGATGTGCCGATGGGTGGTTTAAACCCAATTCGCATCCAATCCATGACCACTACAGATACCATGGATACAGCCGGCACAGTGGCGCAAACCATCAGAATGGTAGAATCTGGTTGCGAGTATGTCCGGATTACGGCACCGAGTATGAAGGAGGCGGAGAACCTGGCCAACATCAAAAAGGAGCTGCGCTACAGAGGTTATACTGTTCCTCTTGTTGCCGACATCCACTTTACACCCAATGCCGCTGAAGCAGCTGCACGCATCGTTGAAAAGGTGCGGGTCAATCCGGGCAATTACGCCGATAAAAAACGTTTCGAAAATATCGAATATACCCAACTGGCCTACGAGGCTGAACTGGAACGCATCTATAAAAAATTCACGCCTTTAGTTAAGATCTGCAAGGAATACGGCACCGCCATGCGGATCGGTACCAACCATGGTTCATTGTCAGATCGAATCATGAGCCATTACGGTGACACCCCAAGGGGCATGGTCGAGTCGGCCATGGAGTTCATTCGCATGTGCGAAGACCTGAAGTATTACAATTTAGTGATCTCCATGAAAGCAAGCAATACCCAGGTGATGGTGCAGGCTTACAGACTATTGGTAGAGACCATGGTCAAAGAAGGCATGAATTATCCATTGCATCTGGGCGTTACCGAAGCGGGTGATGGAGAAGACGGACGAATCAAGTCTGCCGTAGGCATCGGAATGTTATTGGAAGATGGCCTTGGTGATACCATTCGCGTGTCACTCACTGAAGATCCCGAATTTGAAGCTCCGGTGGCAAAAGCAATGGCATTAAGATACGAGAGACGCGAAGCGGAACTGTTACAAGCCGGTCTTCCTAAACGGGAAAGCATCCAGATCGGTACATTGCCCTACAATCCCTACGAGTATAGCCGCAGACAAACGAATGCCGTACAGCACATCGGTGCACATCACCACCCTATGGTGATGATCGATGTTTCCAAAGAAAATTTAAAAGATCCTTACTTTCTAAGTGCCGTTGGTTACAAATACAGCGCGGGGCTGGACAAGTACAACATGGCCGATCAGGCCTGCGATATTGTTTATCTCGGTGATGCCCTGCCTTCGTTTTCTTTTCCGGGCAACTTGAAACAGGTGTACAATTACCATACATGGCTGAAATTACAAGACAAAACCAACTGCCATCCGCTGCTCAGTTATACAGCCTACCTGCAAACAGGACAGCTGGACCCGCAACTGAATTTTGTAATTATTGATGCTTCAGAAGAGCTGGACCTGCAAGCTTTAAAAGACAATGTGGTGCTCATCCTCGAAACGAATGCCCTGCACGGCATGGCCTCGCAGCGGGCTTTCTTCGTTTCGCTCATGCAGCAGCAAATCAAAATACCGGTCATTATCAAAAGAAACTACAGTGGCATCAGCGCTGATGACCTGATGTTGTACTCCGCTACTGATATCGGGGCGCTGTTTACAGACGGTTTAGGCGATGGCATCTGGATCCAGGCAGCCGAAACGATCGGTCTGGCATTGGTCAATACTACCAGTTTCGGCATCCTGCAGGCTACACGTACCCGCATCTCCAAAACCGAATACATTTCCTGCCCAAGCTGCGGCCGTACCTTGTTCGACTTACAGGAAACTACCCAGCTGATCCGTTCACGTACCGATCATTTAAAAGGCATTAAAATTGGAATTATGGGTTGCATTGTCAACGGGCCAGGAGAAATGGCCGATGCGGATTATGGTTATGTAGGTACCGGACCGGACAAGATCACGCTATACAGGGGCAGGGAAGTGGTTCGAAAAAACGTAAATACCGCCAGGGCGCTTGACGACCTGATCGATCTGATCAAAGAAGACGGCAACTGGACTGAGGTAAAATAAACTAGTCGATGCCGTTTTTAATGGCATATTTCACCAGTCCAACTGTGCTCTTACAATTACATTTTTCCAGCAGGTGCTGGCGATGGTTGTCGACTGTCTTCTTGCTGATGAACAATTTATCCGCAATTTCCTCGCTTGTGTTTTCCCCCACAATCAGTGCGAGCACTTCTTTTTCCCGTGCTGTGAGCGCACTCAATTGCTCATCCTGTGCTTTTTGCTTCTGATACTGGTTGTAAATGATTGGTACAATGTCCTGCGAAAAGTAGGTGCCGTCGTTGGTGATTCGGTACAAGGCCTGCAACAGCTCAGCCCTCCCCGAATTCTTTAAAATATAGCCGTCAGCTTCCGCCATAATCGCTTCCTTGATGGCCTGCGGATTGTTGTACATTGACAAGATCAACACCTGTATGTGCGGAAACTGGCTTTTTACCATTTTGCAGAGGTCCGTCCCGGTCAGCAAAGGCATGCTGATGTCGGTCAGTAGCAACTTGTATTTTTCAGGTTTGGACATGATCATGTCCAGCGCATCCTGTCCGTTGTTGACCTGTGCATCAATGCTGTACCTTTGTTCATTTTGAAGCATGCTGCAAATGCCATCGATCACCATTTGGTGGTCATCGGCGATGATGATAGAAATGGGTTGTTGTTCTTCCGTCATGCGGGTATGGTGATTTCGATTTGTGTTCCTGTTAGTTTTTCTGACTGGATCTGCATCTTGCCATCCAGCAGGTTCAGCCTGGCTGATATGTTTTTCCAGCCCAGTCCTTTCGATGTTTTGATTTGCTCGGTATCAAAGCCCTTTCCATTGTCTTTGATGTTGATAATCAATCCGGTAGGGGTAGAGTAGACATCCAGGTTGATGCGTGTAGCGTCGGCATGCTTTACCATATTGTTCAGTACCTCCTGTACGATGCGGTAAATCGACAGTTCACTTTGTTTGTTGAACTGGTGCTTTCTGACTTCCTCGGGTACCGTCAGCACCACAGCGGTAGTGCCGCTGGCGTTGATCTTATCGGCCATATCTTCAAGGCCTGAAAACAGGCCGAAATTCAATGCCTCCGGCAGGAGGTTGTGCGAGATGGTCCGTACCTCGCCGATAGTCTTGTCGACCAGATCCAATGTCCCATCGGTGATTTTATTGCCCGGAGATTCATGCTGCAGCGTACTCAGGTTCATTTTCACAACAGACAACATCTGTCCGATGCTATCGTGCAGGTCCCGCGCCAGTCGGATGCGCTCATTTTGCTCTCCTTCGAATAAAGATTTGGTAGCAATTTCCTGTTGCCTGCTGATCTCCGTCTGCAGTTTCCGTTCCTGACCGCTGCGGTAACGTCTGTAATAAGCATAAAAAGCAAGACCGCTGATGAGAGCCAGCAAGACAATACTGCCCAGCATCAGGTTTTTTTGTTTGAGTTGCAAAGTCCGGTTATCCAATTCCAGTTCACGGATCTTACTTTGCTTTCTCAGGTTTTTGATGTTTTCTGTCTTCTGATTGCTGTCCAGCACCTGGTTGGCAATCCGCTGATTTTTATTGTTCAGCTCAAGCTTGTTGATCAGCAGGCTTTGATTTTGTGCAATGATCTGTGATTGTTTCTGGGCGATGGATAAATTCTGATTTTGGATCAGCAGCAAATTAATGCCCTTTTCCTTGTTCAGCAACAGGATCTCCCCATCCTTCTTTTCGGCCTCATATTTGGCCTGCATTTCAGTGATCTGCTTGTTCACCTCCTGTCCATTCACACTGTCGGTTACCGCAAGGTACTCATTAAAGGTCTTGGTAAAAGGCCCGGGCTGTTCAGGATCTACCAGAAATTGGAGCTTCATTTTATAGATTTCCGCTACATCCGTTGCAAGTTTATATTGCCTGGCCATGGGTTCTGCTTCTTCAAGTGCCGCCCTGGCTGTTTTCAAGTCCTTCAGGTCATATGCAGTCTGTGCGATGTTGATGTTTGCCGATACAATACCCTGGTATTTGTTATGCTTAACAGCCAATTCCTTTGACTTTTTAAAATACCCGAGGGCTTTAGTCAGGTTTTTTTGTTCGACTGCAATCAGGCCCAGATTGTCATAAGAATTCAGAATACCGCCCACAAAATTTACTTTGATAAATGCAGGTAAAGCCTTGTTGATGTACGATACCGCCTCGTCCAGTTTTTTTTGGGAACGGAGTACTGAAGCACGCACAGCATAATTATTGGCCAGCATGATCTCATTTTTCAGTTCTCCGAATTTCCTGATCGATAAATCACTGTACTTCAGTGCTTCGTCATATCGTTTCAAAACCCGGTAAGAGGTCACCAGATTGAAAGATACATTGGCGATGCCGTACTGGTAGCCGATCTTTTCGCGGATCTGCAGTGATTTTAGCAAATACTCCACAGCTTTCACCGTATTTCCGTTGCGGTTATAATTGGCACCCATATTGGCATAAGCCAGGGCGATGTCCGATTCAGACTTCTGTTTCTGATATATTTTAAGTGCTTTTTGCAGGTATTCATCTCTCAGCTTGTCATTGCTTTGCTCCATGTAGAGGTTCGACAAGTTGTTGTAAATGTCGCCGGTCAGGATATAACTTTTACTTTTTACCGCCAGGTCAAGCGCCAGGTTAAACTGGTTAAGGCCAGCTTTATAATTTTCAAAACCCATGAACATGATTCCTTTTTGCCGGTGGATCTCTGCCAGCGACGCCTGGTCCTTTAGCTTTTCTGCCAGCCTTATGGCTTCCTTGCCGTAGCGTTCTACACCTATAGAATCGTCGTCGCTGATCTTGTTCAACAGCTCAATATACAGGGCAAGCTGTTTAGAAGGGACTTTTTCATCACTGATTTTTTTTAGCAGCTGGGTTTTGCCTTCAATATCCTGGGCGATACAGGTTTGCGGCGCTAAAAAAGCGAAGCAGAACAGCAAACTATAAAAAACAGCGGCGTAAAAAAGTCCCTTCATGTCGGAGCGTTATCTGTTATAATAATACAGGTAAGTTTTTAATATCTAAATGTCATTTATAATTTATTTAATGGTGCCTTTGAATGTACCCTGCTCTGCGAAAGCTTCTTTCTCTGCATTGTTGAAACAAATAGCCGTGAAAGTTCCCTCAATCTCATTGCCATCCAGTTTGGTCACATTGATCTCTCCTCCTCCCTGCATCAATCTGCTGTTGCGGTCGCTCGAATAATTCAGTGCCTGGTCTGCCGGCTTGGTGTAATCCTTGCTGATGATCATACCGCCATTGCTCAGTGCGGAACCGAAGCTGATCTTGCCCGTAGTGGTGATTTTCTTTAAAATAATCAGGGTAAATGATTCGTTGCTGCCATCCTTAATGGCACTGATGCTAAAAGTGGTAATGCCAGCTGCCGTAACCTGTGTGATGCCAGCTTTGGTCGAGCTAAACTTGCCGGAAGTGCCCCCGTCAAATCCGTACAATCCGGCAGTTACTGTGGCACCGGCCGCTAGTGAGACCTCGGGCTCTTTGGCGTCTTTTTTGCAGGATGAAAACGCGGTAAGTAAGAGTAATGCAGTGATAATAATCTGATTTTTCATTGATTTAGATTTTGTTTTTTTAATGGTTGACTGATACCATCAAAGTTGAACATTACCCCTTCAGCGGAAAATAGAGGATGGTACTAATAGTGATAGGTATAAATACCCATTTATACCACCTTTTAAATTGGTCGACAAGAGCCTGATCATCGGGGCTATCTCTGGACCAGCAGTTTTGGCTGCCTGCAAAAAGAATAGCAGCATCACCGAGGTGGATTATCCTTCGGGACCTGGTACTGTAACCAATTCGGGCAGCAGCACTACAGGGCGTTATTGCGGTTGCCTTTGAAATTCAGGGCATACTGTGCAAACAAGGGACGGCTTGGCCTTATGGCACCAGGAAAGCATTGAGCTGGAAGGACTGAGCAACAATGTCCTGCTGCTTATAGTCGAATTGGCCTGATCTTAATATCCCGGAAGGATACTACGCCGCCATGCTCCTGCAAAAGGATGCGGCCTTTTTTTACCGTTCCAAAAGCAGGTGTAGTTTTACTGAATTTGCTCAGCGCCACAGCATCCGCGAATGCTTTACTTTTTCTGTCGTATTCTACAATTTTGAACCCGTTTAGAAAGTGTTGCACTTTGTCACCTTCCACCAAAATGCGGATCGAATTCCACTGACCCGGTGGATTTACTTTTTTCATCACTTTTGATGGGGCCAGAATATCATATAAGGAGCCGGCCAGGTGATTGGCTTTCTGGTTGTCTTCCGCAAGTTCATCGTCGAGGATCTGGAATTCCATACCCAGGTTTCCACCGCTTTCATAATTGGCGAACAGGTATTTGACCCCGCTGTTGGATTCGATATTGATGTTGTAATCCAATGTGAGTTCGAAACTATCGTATTCTTTCACCGTAACGATATCCCCGCCCTTACCATCGCGGACAGCGGTAAGCATTCCATTTTCCACCTTCCATCCATCAGGAACCGGCTTACCATCAACCGTTGTCCAGCCAGTTGTACTTTTGCCGTCAAATAAGAGGGACCAACCCTGTTTGATCTTTTTCTTGCTTAATTTATTGTATTCCTGGGCGCTGGCAAGTGCAGTGAACAAGATTAGGAGTGTGAAAATGCAAATATATTTTTTCATCTGTTATCGACTATTATGTTGTTTGGATTGAACTTCTAAATATAGTTATAAATGCAATATATTTTAATCAAGCTGCAAACGGGAAAAGATGAAATTCAGGTTCAAGACCATCCTATCCTAAGCGTGTCTAAACAGTTGTTAGGCCGCATGACAAAAGCTGTCACTAAGCTCTTGATAGGCTTAGGGGGGCATCCAACCCCCTAGAGAAGGCTTTACGAGACCCTTGAAGAGGCCATGATGAAGAATGGAAAGCCTAGTAAGGCACTTAGGATATTTTTGCTATTTGAAGTCAAATCATTACCTTAGATTTAAAATGGACTTATCCTTAACCAAAAATCTGGCTTCAGGATAAAAGAAATCATCTCCTTAGATTCCCTACATAAGACATTTAGAGCAAGTGTTGTCCATTCCTAAAAAAGCTATACACAATATCAGTGTATGGAAACAAAAGA
>JAZKCT010000019.1:0-6720 GCA_040387995.1 Bacteroidota bacterium
GGGGCCAAAGTTTGCATACACCTTTTTGATCATTTCTATATCAAAAGCCATTGATAATAAAGGTTAAAGGGGTAAGTATTATTTTGTAGCGAATTTACAAAAAAAAATAGGCGTGGGTCATCATCTGTAGATCATTATATTATTTATACCTGTTCTAAATAATTGAGTGGCACAGAACAGGTTAGCCGATTTGCCCAGACGTCCATTTTTGGACGCCGATGTCCGTTATCGGACAGTGTTGTCTGCGAGAACCAATATAATGCCTTGATTTCTAGTGTGATTTGTATTATTTTAGTTTTGGCCTTCTAATTGGACAAGGCATTTTGATTAGAGAGATTCAAACCGGTAACCCAGTTCAGTAAAATGCTGCAATACTTTTGGTAAGGCATATTTTATCCGGTCAAAAGCTTTCAGACTGTCATGAAAAACGATAATTGAGCCATTACTGGTATGTTTGATCACGTTTTTAAGACATTGCTCTGGAGCGAGTTCAGTATCAAAATCTCCACTCAGAACATCCCACATGATGATCCGGGTGCTTGGATGGTGTGCCTGGATGGCCTTGATCTGGGATTTTTTGATCCTTCCGTAGGGCGGTCGGAACAGGTTTGTATTTGTCAACTCCTGACATTGCTGAAAGTTGCTCAGGTAATGTTCATCCGGTGTAACCCAGCCTTTCAGGTGGTTGAAAGTATGGTTGCCGATGACATGACCTGCATGTTTTACGCTTTCGAATATTTCAGGGTGTTTGCGGATGTTGTCTCCGATGCAAAAGAAAGTGGCCCTGGCGTTATGGCTTTTTAAAGTTTTTAAAACAAAGGTTGTAACATCAGGGATAGGTCCATCGTCAAAGGTCAGATAAATAACTTGATCTTTACGGCTTTTATGCCAGGTAAGCGATGGGTAATACCATTTTAGCAGAAGCGGAGACTTAATCAGGTACATATTCAAAGGTAATAAAATACGTTGGTGTACCCGAAAATTTACAAAATGAATAAGTTGTTTATGTTAATATTGTGAAATTTAAATTATGAAAAAACTCACCCCGATATTTACCCTTTTATTTGCAGTGGCTGCGGCTGGAAGTGCTTCTGCGCAGGATCTGATTACGGTCAGACAGGCCGTTGACATCACGCTTAAGAATAATTTGCAGGTAAAAAGATCGAAGTTAAGTGAAGAACTGGCAAATGAGGATTTCAAACAGTCTAAACTCGCGCTCTACCCAAGTCTGAGTGCCTCTGCCGATCAAAGGATGGGATGGGGCCGTAATAATTTGGGCCAGTCGGGTATCTATGAAAATACACAGAATTACAACTTTAGTCCGGGTGCAGGGGCAAGCGTGGATTTGTTCAATGGTTTTTCCAAGCTCAACCAGATCAGGCAAAATAAGATCCTGCTGGAAGTGGGTAAAGCCAACACCGATAAGGTTAGGAATGATCTGATCCTTCAGGTCATTACCTCTTACATGCAGATTCTGTACAATAAAGACTTTCTCGTTGCGGCCAAACAGCAACTGGCAGTAGCCCAGCAACAGCAAAAACAACAGCAGGAATTACTGGATGTGGGTAATAAGACATTGGCTGACCTTGCGGAATCGAAGTCCCAGGTTGCAACAGCTGAACTTGATGTGACGACCGCTGAAAATGCGCTGACCATTTCTTACATCACCCTGGCCCAGTTGATGGACATCCCTTCTGCAACACAATACAATGTGCAGGCGCCTGATGTATCCAGTTTCAGCACAGCTGCAGCCCAGTATGATCCTGAAAATGTATACAAAGAGGCAGTGAATATTTATCCGGACATCAAACTGGCAGCGCTTCAAACAGCGGTAGCTGAGAAAACCATAGAAATCGCCAAGGGAAATCTTTATCCAAGAGTGTCTTTAAGCGGAAGTTACGGTTCCTACTACAATTACAATTATAACCTGACCTCAGGGTTCAGAAATGCAGCCTTTTGGGACCAAATAAAAAACAACGTATCCAAAGGAGTCGGAATGAGTTTAAGCATCCCGATTTTCAACGGATTACAGGCAAGGACAGGGGTTAAAAAAGCAAGGATCAACCTCGAGCAGATCAAGACAGATGAGCAGTTGACCAAGAACAACCTGAATAAAATCATCTATCAGGCGGTGGCAGATCTTAAAGCGGCTCAAAGTACTTTTGAATCTACCTCTAAAACATTTGCTGCACGTAAAGAGTCCTTTGGGGTCATCGAGCAGCGTTACAATGTAGGTCTGGTCAATTCACTGGATTACAATACTTCATTGACCAATAAAAACAGGGCGGAGATTGACATGATCCGGTCTAAGTACGACCTGTTGTTCAGGGCCAAACTAATTGATTACTACCTGGGCAAGCAGATTGATTTTTAACAGACACATAGAAAAGACTATAAATAATCTTAAATACACAATACATGAAACTAAAAACCATATTAATTATAGTAGGTGTACTGATCGTACTGCTGGCAGCCGCAAAGTTTAGCGGTCTTATCGGTGGTTCCAAGGCCGAGAAGGTGACGGTGGAGAAAGCCGGTGAGAAGAATGTCATCGAAACGGTTACGGCCAGCGGAAAGGTCCAGCCTGAGACTGAAGTGAAACTGAGCTCCGAGGTATCGGGCGAGGTGACGGAACTTTTGGTAAAGGAGGGTGACCGCGTGAAGAAAGGACAACTGCTGATCAAGGTGAGGCCTGATGTTTTGAAATCCGGATATGACCGTGCCATTGCGAGCAACAGTTCTCAAAGGGCTAGTGTGGCTGCTGCACAGCAGGTACTGGAACAGAACCAGGGTAACTTTGTCAATGCTGAGGCCACCTACAAACGGAATGTGGAACTATTTGGTAAGAAAGTGATTTCTGCTTCTGAATTTGATGCCGCCAAAGCAGCTTACCAGACTGCAAAAACAAACCTTGGCAGATCCAGAGAAGAATTTACAGCTGCGAAATTTCAACTGGCACAGACTGGCGCCAATGTACAGGAGGCCAGTGCCAACCTGGCTAAGGCAACCATATTCGCGCCGGTGGATGGTGTCATCTCCAAGCTTTCTGTGGAACTGGGCGACAGGATCCTGGGTACAGCTCAAATGGCTGGTACGGAGATCATGAGGATCTCTAACCTGTCATCTATGGAAGTGAATGTGGAAGTCAACGAAAATGACATCAACAGGGTCAACGTCAATGATAACGCCGACATCGAGGTAGATGCCTTTTCAGATAAGAAATTCAGAGGCGTGGTTACGGAGATCGCCAGTTCTTCAAAAGATGTCGGTACGGCAACTTCTACCGATCAGGTGACCAACTTTATTGTTAAAGTCCGCATCCAGGCAGATTCGTATAGCAACATCAACGTCGGCGCAAAAGACCTTCCCTCTCCATTCAGACCGGGCTTAAGCGCTACTGTGGATATTGAAAGTGAATCTGTAAAAGGTCTTGCTGTTCCAATCCAGTGTGTGTTTACAGACGACAACAAAAAAGGAAAGCCGGGAACTGAAGACAACAAAGAAAGTTCAGATCAGCAAAAGTCGAAACTGACCGACAAGACTGTCAAACAATACGTCTATGTGTACAAGGACGGCACAGTAAAGAAAGTGGAAGTCACCACAGGTATCCAGAACGACCAGTACATCATCATCAAATCTGGACTCAAAGCAGGTCAGGAAGTCGTAACCGGACCGCATTCTGCGATTCAAAACCGGCTTAAAGACGGCGATAAAGTAGAGAAAACAACTAAGGATCAATTGTTTGCCGCTCCTAAGTAAAAAGGAAACAATTTCAGTCATTTTAAATAAGTAAATTGCCCCGGTTTAAAACAATAAACCGGGGTTTTTTATTTATCTGCTATGGTACCTAAAGTTGCAATGATAGGAGGTGGTAGCTGGGCTACTGCAATCATCAAAATGCTTTCTGATAATTTTGCTGCAAAGGAGATCTACTGGTGGATGCGGAACGCAGATGCTATCGCTCATCTTCAGAAGTACAAACACAATCCCAGCTACCTCAGTTCGGTAGAAATCCGGATACCAGAAGCCAATATTTGCGGAGACCTTTCCAGCGTCATCGCCTCGGCAGATTATATCGTACTGAATGTACCTGCTGCTTTTTTAAAAGACACCCTGCAGGGCATCAGTCCCGAACAGTTCAGGAACAAGAAAATCATTTCGGCCATCAAAGGTATCGTGCCGGATGAGAACATGATCATCGGGGAGTTTATGAATGTGAACTATGGTGTGGCCCTGGAGGATATTCTGGTGATCAGCGGGCCTTGTCACGCTGAAGAAGTCGCGCTGGAAAAACTGTCTTACCTCACGATCGCCTGTATCAACCTCGAACTGGCCGCCAGGTTTGCCGGCTTTGTCAATACCCGTTACATCAAAACCAATGTGTCAGATGACATCTTTGGAACAGAATATGCCGCAGTGCTGAAAAATATTTATGCAGTTGCAAGTGGCATTTGCCACGGCGTTGGTTATGGCGATAACTTTCAGGCCGTGCTCATCTCCAATGCAATCAGGGAGATCAAACGATTTGTCGATGTGGTGCATCCGATTTCGAGGGACATCAAGGAGTCTGCCTACCTCGGCGATTTGCTGGTTACTTCTTATTCCCAGTTCAGCCGCAACCGTACCTTTGGAAACATGATTGGAAAAGGGTATACCGTTAAGTCCGCGCAACTGGAGATGAACATGATCGCAGAAGGCTATTATGCGGCTAACAGCATGCACCATGTCAACAAAAAATACAAAGTAGACATGCCCATCAGCAGGGCTGTATATGCGATACTGTATGAGAAACACTCCCCTCATATAGAAATGAAACTGCTCACCGAGCAATTGAACTAAAGGAACTTAGTTTTCAAAGCACACAAAAAAAAGCCCCTTCAACTTATGCTGAAGGGGCTTTTGTATGCTGTGTATGTCAGCTTATGACCTGCGTTTTCTGTCGCTGCTGCCGCCTTCGCGTCTGCCTGCACCAGTACTTCCGCCACGATCTTCACGGCTTCTGCCAGAGAAATCTCTGAAACCACCGCCACCGCTGCTGGCTCCGCTTCCGCCTTCACGTCTTCCGCTGCCACCGCCATAGCTTTTACGCTCGCCGCCACCGCTTCTTCCGCCACCGGCATAACCACCGCCACCACTTCTTCTTTCGCCACCGCCAAAGCCACCACGACCACGGCTTGCGCCGCCACCGCCTTCAGCACCTTCAGCTGTTTTTTCAATCCTTACACCGCGGTTGTTAAACTCAACACCTTTAAAGTTGTTGGTCAACGAATCAACAGTATCGTCCATTACTTCAAAGAACGAATACACGCCTTTTAAGTCGATTTTACCAATTGATTTTCCGCTGATCTTTCCGTTGTTGCACACGAAGGACAACAGGTCGCCCCTGGTGAAATCGTCTACAGAACCCAGATTGATAAAGAAACGGGTATAACCTTCACTGCCTCTTGCAGGGCGGTCACCACGTTCTCCGCGCTCACCTCTTTCACCACGGTCATCCGCAGTAGAATTCAGGTCAGGCGCATTTTTGTAATACTCCAGGAAGCGGTTAAACTCCAGGGAAGCAAAACGTTTGATCACTTCTTCTTTGCTCAGTTCAGCAAACTCGTCCATGATGCGCGGGATATACTGCTCAATCTGAGCCTCATTAACCTCTACATTGTGTACTTTGTGAACCAGGGCAAACAATTGTTTCTCACACACATCAAAGCCCGTAGGCAAATCTGCTTTAGTGAATTTCTTGCCAATGATGCGCTCAATCTGACGGATTTTACCAATCTCTTTAGAGTTAACGATACAGATCGAAATACCTGTTTTACCTGCACGACCAGTACGACCGCTACGGTGGGTATAACTTTCAATTTCATCAGGCAAAGAGTAATTGATAACGTGCGTCACGTTGTTTACGTCGATACCACGTGCTGCCACGTCAGTAGCAATCAGCAACTGCATGTGACGGTCGCGGAAACGCTGCATCACTTTGTCGCGCTGCTGCTGCGAAAGATCGCCGTGCAATGCATCTGCATTGTAGCCATCTTTGATCAAATGCTCAGCTACATCCTGTGTGTCCAGTTTGGTTTTACAGAATACAACCGCAAAGATCTCAGGATTGAAATCCACAATACGTTTTAAGGCTGCGTATTTATCTCTTGCACGTACCGTATAGTACTCATGCTCGATATTTACGTTACCTGTGTTTTTGGTACCCATGGTCAGTTCAACCGGGGAGTCCATGTAGTTTTTAGCTATTCTTCTAACCTCAGGAGGCATAGTAGCGGAGAATAACCATGTTTTTTTGTCATCAGGAGTAGTCGACAAAATGTCGTTGATGTCCTCCTGGAAGCCCATATTCAGCATCTCATCTGCTTCGTCAAGAACTACATATTTCACATTCGTGAAATCTATAGCCTTACGGCCAATGATGTCTAACATACGGCCCGGTGTAGCCACTACAATTTGTACACCGATTCTAATTTCACGCAACTGCTGCATAATGTTTGCTCCGCCATATACGGCTACAACATTAGCACCAGAGATGTTTTTTGAGAAATTCTTGATGTCGCTGGTAATCTGCAAGCAAAGCTCTCTTGTCGGGCATAAAATCAGTGCCTGTGGCTTATTGCTTTTAAAGTCTATTAATTCTAACAGAGGTAAACCGAATGCGGCTGTCTTTCCTGTTCCTGTTTGGGCCAAACCAACAAAATCGTTATTGCCCTCTAACAG
>JAZKCT010000020.1:0-197662 GCA_040387995.1 Bacteroidota bacterium
GACAGTTTACATGGTAATTACTGCACATTTTGAAGCGAAAGGAATGGACAGCGGGTTTCAGAATTACTTGTCTACTATTGCCGAAACCTCCACTCCAACAATAATACAGAGTGATACTCGGTAATTTTTGGCTGCAAAAAACTACTTCTTAAATTTTTGCAGTTTTTGCAAAGTCTTCACGTCTGTGCGATCCTGTCTTCGTCCAGAAGCTTGTTTATTTTTCACAAGAAATCTTCTGCAAGGGTCATCGTTACATTCTTTTCCTTACCAATTTAGTTTTATCCATTCTTTGGCCTTTGGATAAAGATTGTGAAATAATAAAAGTAACTGCAGCCGCACGTTCTTTTACTGATCTCCCTAGCCAATATTCTAAATCATATTGTTCGTCATTAGCTGCTTTCATCTGCACCTTTCTAACCACAGGCACTATTGCCCTACTTTTAGTGTTGGTAGGTTTACCAGGCGAGGTTGCTTGTTTAGGAGCATACGTCTTTTTCATAGCGTGCCTTTTCTGTTTTTTAGTGTAACGAATATAATGAGTGTATATATCGCTTTCACCTTCTTCTTCTACGTTTATTGATTAATAACATATGGTGGGTAACGCTTATTCCAATAACAAAAAATGAATAATATTATATCCATTTTTACAATATTTGGATATAATATTATTCATTATGAAATTCCCACCAGCTGTTTCCATAGAAATCTAACCATAAAATGTTATCTTGGAAGAAGCTGCTTTGCCACCAGCTTCTTCCGCTTCTCAGTAAAATACTTTCTCAACGGGATATCGTAAATGACCATCACTAAATAAGAAACCTCTGTCAGCAGGACCAGTCCAGCTATAATGATGAACGTCAATTGCATTCTGCCTGGCTTATGACTGGTGTAATAGTTACCGAACATCCACAACACGGCATAATTTTATGCTGTTATATTTCCTGCGTATGTTCTTTCTCGTATTGTTCTTCTTCGATTGTTTTTTTCTCTATTACCTTTCCTGCGCTTGTTATGTTTGGTGTTATTCTTGTTGTTGCAAGTTTTTATTCTGTATCTTTGTATAGATAACTTACAGTTATGGCAACAACTAAAGCACATAGAATTAAAGCGTCCGGTCCAAGAACAAAGCGTAATCAACCCGTTGGAGTTGTTACTGCTGTATTTGGCAATTCGGTTTTTCATGGAATTGCTACTGCTGTGCCCTATAATCCAAGAGTAAGACATCTTATGCCCGTATCAACGACTTTTCAACCTTCTAAAGTGATTGTACTGAATGTAAATTCAAAACTGGATAAGATTTCATCACAACCGCTAACGCAAAAGGCTGTAACTGCAAAGCAGATGTTCGCTAAGTACCGTAAAAGCCACTAAGCTAACTTACGTGTAAATATGAAACCCTGGTAGTTTTTTCCTTTCTGTATCTTTTCTAAAAGGATAATCTCATTTTGGTCATTGATCATTACCCCTTCGACCTCAAAATTCGCAGATAAAGAAACCAGATGAGCATTGATTCCTATTTGATACTTACGTGAGCGTAAGCCATCACTCCCCCTAAGAAAGATTTTTCGCTCAGGAAATTTGTCGCTGTATATCAGTGCAATTTGTGCGGCCGTCTCCAATACCGTATTCATATCCCCATTTTTAGATGCGGAGCTACAGTCTTCGCTTCCGTCCGGCAAAATGGTACAGAGCGCCAGATTATAGAGTTGATCCTGCTCATCAATAAGTTCGAATTTTGCACGTTTTCTTAGCGTAACCTTTCCCATGCTATCAAATTCATACACTTGGTAATCGCTGGCAGTATCTATATTTTGGTAAGGGTTTATTGACATGCGCCAAAGGTAATTAATCTGACAAAAACCAAAATACTTGTGGTGCGATTTTAGGGTAATTCATTAATAATTTTGAATGACTTTGTTTACCAATCAATCTCGTTTCTTATCGCTACTCCTCTATGCCGGATTTTCTTGATGATAAATTTCCATTCTTTGTCCCGGACAAGGCCGCATGGTTTCTTTGAAACCCCTGAACAACCTTTACCACAAATACAAGGAGAAAAATTTTGCGCTGATAAGCATCAGTGACCGCGACAGCCGAAAGATGATTGAAGATTTCAAAAAAAGTTGCCAGATTCCATTTCCTATGCGTGGTGAGGCAAGGGCAACTTTTGATGCTTATCATTTATCCGTTTCTCCTACGTTTTATTTTATCGGCAAAGACGGTAAAATAGCGCAAGTGCAGGAAGGCTATAATGACAGCTTCGAATCAAAAGCAATGGAGATCATAGAGGGCCTGCTGCAACTATAAACGCCAGCTTCTCTGGCTTTTAATCCTTATCATAACGACCTGATAAGCCTTTTATTTAATGTGGGTAGTCTTAAGAAAGAAGGTGCTGATCGTCTTGTAATCAGAGCAGCGCATAGTTAACTTGACTATATGTAGGTCAAAAAGAAGGAAATTGGCCCACGTTTATTAAACATGGGTAAAATTCTTAAATATTGGCCCATGTTGGAAGTTTCTATTCTAGCGGTTGAACTATAGCGCTTCACATACCTTCAAAATCATCCTGTATTCATTCTTATCTGTTTTCGTTGTCGGTTTCGTTGTCCCGAAACGCATAGCTGTACCGATAATTCAATGCAAATTTCTGTTAGATACCAATCGATACTAGTAATTTACCAATTACAAATTGATCCGGCGGTGCGTAAACTGGATGTTTACAGAAAAATAGACTTATGAATATATCGCTTTTAACATTTCTAACTGGTCGCTCGTGTTGTTTGGATTCATTTGCCCAACGAAACGAAGTTATTGACACTTTTCAAATTAAAACCATCAAAATATACGAAAGTGATACTCAATGGTCATTACTTGATAACGCTGGTAGAAAACTTCTAGATCGCCTTGAATCAAACTACACGACCCTTAACGGTCCTTGCCCCCTCTACTTTTCTGGGCACAACATCCCTGACAAGCGATGCATCCGCTGAATGAATAGACCTGGGTAACTGTTCGCCGATCTGAATAAATTCGGCCACTTTACCGGCGGCAAATGCTTTACGATCGAGGTGGTCGTCATCACCGCCCCAATAGTCGCCATGCCCGGCATTTGGATTCCGGATCTGCTGAATGGGTGGGGCCAGGAAATTATCGCCTGACCATTTCTTTCTGCCCAACGCCACAGGAAAAAACCCTTCCCATGCGGCAGTTTGCCCGGCGGGAAAAGCCCAGTGCAACACCAAATCATCTTCGGAGAACAGACTCATGGTTCCCCCAAAAGCGGTGATGGCCCCCCTTAGAAATTGGAGATCATCCAGATACCGGGTTGGCACAGCACCTGCCATAAAGACAACGCGTCCTAACACTAGTCCCCCTAAAGAAGGATTATTCTGCTTAATACGGACCAGTTCCTTGATTGTTTCCAGTGTTAACCTGCAGCCTAGGGAATGAGCCACGAAGTCTACTTTTAAATAATTACCCCCCTTTATGGCCTGCTCATAAAGATCACGTGCAAAGGTGACTGCAACTTTTTTGGCCTGACTAACCGCCGCCATATAATATAGTGGACCGGACCAATTCGCCCCAGGCCAGTACACTCCCACCAAATTGGCACCAATCGTTCTGGAACTTTGCTGCAAACTCAAAAAACGCTTAAAGGCATCCGAAGCGTCCTGCACGTCATTATTATAACCATGTACCAAGAGCACCAAACTACGTTGATTTAGCGCCCCACTGGGAACCTGCAAAGCGGTATCCCGTATCTCCGTACCACTGCCTGCCCAATAGGAAATCGATGGCTTAAAAAAATCGGTCATCTTACTTTGCCCTCAGTCCCGATAAAGCTGAAACGACATCCTTCGCCAATGGCGCCATCATTCCACCAAATGCCGACAACACCAGTCCAGGAATAAGCGGCACTTTCAGATCAATGATCAAAAAATAAATGAGAAAACCAGCCGATAATCCGACAGATAAAAACTGATTCAGCCTTGCCCATCGGAACTCCGTCCAGGTCTGAAAGGCATCTAATTTTCTTGACGCAAAATGATCGATACGTGCCCGAGCTTTTGTTGCCAGTTGGACCTGCTCATCGCCAGGCTCATCTTTTCTGGCACGGGTATTAAGTGTATAAAAATACCAGACCGTGGCATCGCTACTTTCAAGTCGAGACTCAAACGGATTTCGTTCCGAATCGCGAAGAATTACTTCTCCTGCAATGAAACTATAAAGAGATGGAAACTCTGCTGGATAGTCGATAGCTATGTTTACCGCAGACTGGATTTGTCCCATCATTTTATCCGTGGGCTGATCAAAAAATGCCTCAGCTCTTTTTTCTCCGCCAGCTGCCAAGCGGATCAGCTGCTTATAAACTTCGCGCTCAGTGATCCACAAATTGAGTTCTCGCTTGTGAAAAAAGTAACGCGCACGACCCGCAGCTTTAGCCAGTTCCAAAAAAGTCATGGTAATGGTAGCCACTGCTGCCAGCACCATCGCGTACGCTAAAATGTTGTTGGAAAAACCCTCAATAGAATTGGGGAGGTTTCCGATAATTGATTCTGCCATAATAAAAGCGTTTTAAAAATTAAAAAGTCAACAGATACTCAGTAAAGCATATACAAATTTCTTTGTTAATAAAGTTAATTATATATAAATTTATATCAAAATAAAGTTTCTATTATCTAAACAAACTCAACTCTCATGAAAAAACTACTTTTTGCAATGCTGCTCCTATTTAGCATAAAATCTTATGCTCAGGTGACTACCCCTATGGATATTTATTCCGGTACAAAAAAATTGAACAAAAGGACAAAGAAAATACAGACACCGCTAAGTTTCTCGCCAAACGAGTGAGCGATTCGCTGCAAAAACTCGGTTTTTTCCCTACGTTCAAGATTGCTAAAAAAATTGAAAAACTGGAAGCGCATTTCCTGGAAAACAATATTGTAAGTTACAATGACAGCCTATCCAATATAGCCTTGTACTCAGAAATTGCCAGCGACTTCATAGGACCGGTTCGCGTAAGCGCTGGTATCACCCTAGCTTATCCCAAAACAGACACCAGTGCAAATGTGCAAAAAGCACTCAATAAAAAAAGCTTCCTGCAGAAATTCTCAACCGGCGGTGGAACCATGGCTATTAACTTCAACCTGCCCGCTTATCGACATCAGGACAATACTTTTACTTTTGGCTGGGACCTGGCACCCCGCTTTTCGCTCGACCCACCAGCTTTTGGCCTCTCTACTGAAAAATTCGCACATAACACGTCATTAGGAACAGAATTTCAAAGCAGTTTACAAGGGATTAAAGGTGTATTCAGGTTTACTGGAGCAGCCAGATTCAGCTACATCACAGGTAATAGCGCATTCTACGAAGCACTAGAACTAACCGGAGCGGATCGAAAGGCATTTTTCTTAAATAACTTTACTTTAGGACTGGTCGTGAAAGACAAATTTTCACTCTCCTACACCAAGTTTTTTGGCGGAGACGCCCTTACAAAACGGCTGAAAGGGAACATTACCTTTACCGTTTCCCCTAATTTTGACAAGTTGTAAAATGACAAAAGGTATAAAGCGCTGATTATAATCATTTATGGCAAATAAATAATTGGACAAATGCAATAATGATGGTAATTTCATTTGGATTCTTCGAGATAATCAAAAAAATCAGAGGCCACCTAGTGCACCTAAAAATTCGTTAATCTTCTTATTTAGTTGTGCGGAATTTACATTTTTGAAGAATTCCTTTCTATTTTCATAGAGGTTTAGCAGCGCGCTGATCTCGTTAATTTTAATGGCTTTGTTGTGTGTTTTTACCCAGCTGATGTGTGATGATTTTGTATTGGGCAACAAGATTGAAATGAACATTTTATCCTCCATTAAACACCAGCCTGCCCCTTCCTCATTTAAGCAAACTCTGCTTTCAACATAGGAATTAGAAAGAAACTGAATAAATAGACCGGTATCATTTTTTAAAAAATCTTGCAAATTCTTAGCGATATCAATTCCCCCGGGTATACCATGTTCATCCACACTGGTAAATTTGATTTTCTCTAGGGAATAATTCAGGCCGCTGTTTAGGATCATGTCTTTAAATAGGTCTACAATAACAGCATCCTTAGAGGAATGGCTTAAAAATATTCCTACTTTTTTAGTCTGGGAGATACGATTGTTCTCAACTGCACCAGACTTCATTTCAATTTCTGCTTTGGTCACAGGTTTAATCGTATTACCTCCCTTTAAAGCACTATGATATGCCGAATACAAATAAACGGTACGGTGCTCTCCTGTTGTTGTGAGCAGGTCTCTCATAATATCTCCACTTGGCCCAGAAGACACAAGGGAGGCTTGCAAATTAAAATCTGCTTCAATTGAAGTCGCATTGAAACGAATAAATCCCCGAAAAGGGATATCATTTTCTCCAGGTGCATGAAAGACATGCGCAATCAACGCAAACTTTTGGTCAGGTTTAAGTTTCTTATACTCTCTGATAAAATCTTTCCTGCTTTGAATATGGATTACTTTTTTATACAGGTCAGGACTAATCCTTAATTGGGTATTTTCATTGTGAAAATTCGCGTATTCATCAAATACAAGCAGTGTGATTTCTCTGGTATCCATCTTATAATTTCTTAAATGTAAGGCTCTGTAAAAAAAACAAATCACCAGATTTATGACCGATATAAAAGCAAACCTCATTGGGAATCTCTTTAAGCGCTTTCAGGCGCTGGGAGCCCAGACCTCCTCCATCTCTTACCACATTTGGTGCAATGCTGTTTTTTAAAGTTATCTTAACCGACGTAGCTGTTTCATCCCACGTCAAGTATACTGGTTTTGTAATATCGCAGTTCCTGAAATTCCCAAGAATTTCTGCGAATGCAACTTCCTCAACATAATATTCGGGAACAGCAACAGGCGTAATCGGCTGACGGGGCTTACCCAGGGGTACGACTTTGACTCCAGGGGGAAGTTTTTTTCTGAATTCATTTACCAGTTTGTTCAGATTTGGGGTAGTGACTTTCTGAAATATTTTGCAACATTCGGAACTGGTTTCAATGAAATCCCTGTATATACTGGATACAAGTTGCGCAAGTACAACCGCGTCTTTTTGATTAATACTATGAAGCAGCTCCCACACCTGATCAATCTTGCCTCTTAAGGTTCTTTCAGATCCTTCCAGTGACAGATATAACGTATCTTTAACGGGCTCAAAATATGACGGAAATAAACGAGAAAAATGCAGCAGCTGTTCCACAAAATCAGCGATTTTCTCCCAGGCCCGGTTGATATTAGCCAGATTATCCTTTTTACCTGTTCCTATATAGGAATTAATCTGACTCATACAAATATCATATTGCCCGATTATAGATTCCGCATGATATTTGCTATCAGAAAGTCTGCTGTAATTTGTTTTAATGGTGGAAAGCAAAGTTTCATAATCGTTCTTATGATAGGGCAAGGTGACCATGAAGGAACGAAAACGCTTCAGGTGTCTCCTGATGTTTTCCGGTAGTTCAGTACTTTCAATACACTGTTCAATGAGTATCCTGACTTTGCCTCCGTGCTTCATAGACTTTGACTGTTCCAGGTTCATGGGTACATACTTCATTAAATTATACAAGATGTAATCAAGGTCTTTTTCATTCTTTCCGCATTCCTTGATTAGCTGAATTAGTTTTTCCGGCTTTAAGAATTTAAACAGCATGGAATCATAAAAGACTATAAAAAACAAGTGTGTAATGTTCTTGTAAACCCATTTGTAGGTTAACGTGCTCCGATCTAGTTTTGGTGATTTAGGCTTCCATATGTTACCCCAGATCAGGGTAACGGCAAATTCTTCTACCTTGGAAGCGACATCTGGCACAAGTAATTTGATATCCGGATACAGATATGGCTCATGCAAAAATACCCCGCATAACAATTCAATCAATTGGTAGCGGTTTGGGCTTTCATTACGTTTTGAATAGTGCGCGATAATCTCATCAAAAAAGACAAAATCCTCTCTGCACAAGCCGAATGATGTTAATTTACCGACTTCATCCTTTTTCAAGATCAGGTCTTTGATGATGTTCTCCTTAGCAAAGGATCGTAAAAGATATTCATTATTGCTTTCTTTGGTATCTCGGAAACTCAGTTCTTTGAGCAGGAAATCGCAAAGTTTTTTTATCCCGGGGAGAAGATTTTGTATGCTCTGCAGTTCATTGATCCATAAGCGTTCTCTGGTAATTGGGGTTTCTTCGAAATGATAGGTCGGTACATGCCAATGGCATCCAAAAACGACTTTAACCTTAACACTTCGGCTGGTACCATAGATAGACTCCATTCTTAGGAACAATTCCCGCTGATGTTCACTTAACCTGCTGATCAATGTTAAAACGTATATTTCCGAGACATCAAATAGCGCTATCTCATTGATCATCTGGATCAATGACCCACCTGTGCAAGTACCGTCATCCAGAATGAAAACAGCTTTCTCTTTATAGTCCTCAACTGAGAAATTATGGATCTGGGAATACCTCCAACCTTCCTTGGTGGATTGTCTATCTAGCTCAAAGATTTTCATGGTTTGATTCTTAAAAATTCGGTCTTTAAGGTAGGTGAAGTCAATGTAACTGATTCCCGAGTCCTTCGGGTAAAATAAGGCACTCAGGCGACCCAATACGTTTGGATGCTCTCTGCTGTACCTGGAAAATACCAAATTCAGTAGCTTTTCCCTGGTCTTCCTAGTTTTAAGTACAGCATCCATGTCAAAGAAATATGGATGGATCAGGTGATTGAAAGAAAAGTATCCGGCTTTAACCTGAGATTGGTCAATGATATCAATAAATTCAAAATTGGCTACAAGGTTCTTTTTATGGAAGACTTTAGCAGCAGTCGAGGTAATTGGAGAACCTGAAAAAGGATTGATCCGGATTATTTCCATTGTACTATCCAGCAAGCTTCTTCTGAGCTTATTTAAGGTGAGTTTGACAGTTTTCTGGGTATACAGCGAAATTATATTAGCAGGATGTATTTTTGATGTCAATGCATTGCTTTCTGTATCATCCATCATATTCGTGAAACAGGCGATATAGGCAACACTTACTCCTATTTCCGTAAGTGAATCGATTAACCCTGACAGAAAACGCCCGGTTGTAATCGTCTCGCAAATGATCAATAATACATCGCCGCTAGTAAATTTATCAGCTAGCAAATGGCGGTCTATTTCATTTTCACCAACACTGAGATGAATATGTGGAAAAACAGGAATATTTAAATTTTGAAAAATGGTTTTTGCAGGCTCTGAAAGGGTCACATACTTCAGCCGGTCGGAGGATCTGACCTTCTCATACAGGCGTTCATTCAGCTCTTCGCTAAAATAAAGACGCATTTCTCGATTGTTTATAGCAGAAAGAGGATTCAAATAAGTTGTATGGTATAAATTTTTTGGAGTCAAATACACCCTACCTTCATCTCTTAGCACACTGGCATCAAAAAATTGTGCGGAAAACTTTCGCCGTCTGCTTTTTTTTAATCTTCTGAAAAAATCCAGCAATTGTTCGCTGTGAATAAGTGAGAGCAGGTTTCCAGAACTGTCATAGTAATTAACATGTCCCACGATGTCCTCAGGGGATTCAAAATCATCCTTGCTTAATCCATGCTCCGGGGTTTGAAGAAATTGCAGTTTTTTCAAGTCCTTCCGGTTGTAAATTCCAAGCCAGAAAATATTGATTTCAGTTCCCATCTCAGTAACCTGTATGAATGGAGTAGGATGTATCCTAAACTTTCTGTCCACCTCAGTGAGCATCACAATCTCCTGATTCATCTGTTCTAGAAAATCAAATGGGGGAGGATTGATGATGAAAATGTTGTTGGTCAGGTTGATGGAATAGTCAGAGATCAGGAAATAAATAACTTTTCTAGTTATATTAATGTCTAGATCGTACCCGCTGAAATCAATATAATAATTGACATTCATTTTCTTCCGGTGGAAAGTCGCTGTAAGTTTTGTGAATAGCGAATTGTACCATTCTTCTTTATTAAGCTGATCTTTTTTGGAGCTGATTTGGTCTTGAATCTTAAACAGGCTTATAAATTCTTCAGATTTGCGCTGTCCGATAGTTTTCGGCACACCGTACACAGGTTTAATCGCCGACGCATCAATCTTCTTATTATGCAATCTTTCCGGAATGTATATGGTAATCATCGTACCAGGAAAAAAGCCACAGTATTTCTCAAATAAAATAACTGATGACTTTATATCTTTATCTGTCGAGAGATCGTACAACACCTTCCCATAATTACTCCTGATCATGATCATCCCCTCACTCATTTTAACAATTGAGAGTAGATCGAATAGACCTCTTGGAATCGTGATATTTTTGCGAAACTTATCAGCAAGTGGATGTCTGGAAGAATCAAATTTAAATGCGTAGCGTATTATCGAACTGTCTTCAGCATTTTTGGACAACCCAATTTCAGCAACTGTGGCTGACTGAAACTGCGCTCTTAATGTGTTGGGAATACCCTCTCCGAAATCAATAAATGAGATTTCGAGAAAAGAACGGTTCCGAAATTTTTCCGATTTAGCGTCATAGAAAAATGGTAAGTATTGGTCATCATATTCTTCCTTAAAATTTTTCGCCGCAAATCCCGGGATTGCTTGTTCCTGTATTTTTTTGCCAGCAACGAGTTTGGCATTCAAAGTCATGCTCAGAAACGCAAAGTCATTCTGGGTGTTAAATGCTGAGCTGGTAAAATGATCTAAAAAATTCTCATATAGTTCTTTTAAAAGAATGTAGTTGATGATGTTCTTTTCAAACAGCGTGTGACAGTTATGAAGCAAAAGAAGTTCGCGGGTAGCACCATCCAGTTTCACCATAGTAGTCAGCATCTGGTTTAGTGAATGATCTGAATAGGTATGTAATTTATCTAGTATCAGCAGTGGAGTGATTTCAAAAGCTTCGTATACCTCTTGACTAAGGGAACCGATATCATATTGTTCTTTGAGCCTGTCAATATAAGTTCCTTCAATATCAAAGTATGGGGTAAAATCGTCTTTGCCTGTGATCTGGTAAAGTTTCCAAATATCCCAAATATGTACGAACTGTTTCGCGACACGTATATCCAATGGCTTTGATGGGTCATTAGTTAAGAATTTCACCTTAAATTCAATTCCTGAGGAGTATAAGTATTTTAGTATGGCTCCAAGAAATAATAAATTCTGGTTTGATATCCAATGGGTCTCAGAAATGTCAAAGATATATCTGGCTGAGTCTTTATAATTAGAAAAGCATACGAAAAATTCGCCTACAAAAGCATCAAGATTCTTCTCGACGAATTTAATAGGTATATGGAAAACTTTAACAATTTTACGCATAGAAGAACATTAATTTCATTCTAATTTATAAATTTTTTTTATTGCAGCGGAAAAAAATCATAATAGAATTCTCCGCAACACCCATTCCTAGAAATACCCACATAAGAAGAAAGATTCAATAAGATTTGAAATCTTTAACTCTTAAGTTACGGTGCGTTTGAGGTAAATACAATATAAGCGCACCACCTTTAACACCAGCGTCATTGCTCCCTCTGAGTGGGCGGGATACATCAGCGAATTGCTCTTTTCAAAAGGTATATAGCTGGAAAAAACGTGTTTTATTGCTTCACAGGTAGAAAAGAAGGGGGCGTTTTCACATGAGGAGGCTCTCGATTTATATCAGATGCCTTATAAAAATATACAGGATTCCTTGCCGGAACTATCGTAGACGATCTGAAAATAGAGTTTGTCTGGTTAGAGATTTCTTAAATTGCACCAAGTTCTTTAATAACGGGTGTACCTTCTGCCTTCAGCAAAATGAGTTTAATTTTAGAAAGCCTGGAAGGTTTATTCAACATTTCGATTCTTTTATGTCCAACTGAGCTACCGCCACCAATTGTCCTCCAGCTTTGCCCGTTAAACCCTTCTAAACGGTATTCCCGGATGCGCTCCCCTTTTGCGATGTCTTCTTTAATCACCACTCCTTTCACCAGCTGCACATTGCCAAGATTCAATAAAATCTCCTTACCGCTTCCTGAGGTTGTTGCCATAGGGCGATACATCACTTTTACCGCATCACCAAAATCTTTTAGCAAGGCTACATCTTTCCTGGGAACCAGTCCGCTGCTATCCACAACAATCCCAATTAGCATATTGGAATTACGACCTACACTGGTTACATAGTTGTCCAGAAACTTTTCTTTACTAATCATGTCCTGATTTTCATCAACCCAGAACCATCCACCCTGAAAACCACCGGTTCTCAACGGAAAATCAGTTTCACCAGGGCACCAGATTTTGCCTCCCGGAATACCGGAAAAATCATTCTCCTTAAATCCTTTAGTAGCATCAATTCCATTTGTCGTACTCCAATTGGGATATGGAGCTAATCCATCTTCGTTTCCAATCCACCTGATCAGGTTTTTAGCGGAGGCAGGACCCTGAAAGACCACCGCATCGGGCTGGAGTTTTTTAAGCAAAGCATCTACATCGGGACCACCTTCCCTAACTGGGATTACTCCTCCATCGAACCAAATCTCGAACAACTTTCCATAATTGGTCCATAATTCTGTTAGCTGCTGTATTACAATTTGATTATAGGTCTTCTGGTCAACTGGTCCACCCTTATGAACCACACCTGGATTATCCGCCCATAGATACCCATTGGTCGATGCACTGGCATAAATGCCCGGACGTACACCATATTTCTTGCAGGACTCGACGAAATCCTTTACCAAATCTCCCTTGCCATTTTTCCAGGGACTGTTTTTTACACTGTAGGCATGAGCAGCTGTGGGCCATAAGCTAAAACCCGACCCATGCTTTGCTACCAGCACCGCATACTTGGCGCCGCCTGCCTTGGCCGCAGCAATCCACTGATCTGTATTTACTTTCGAAGGATTAAAAACCGATGCTGGAGGATGGGAACCATAAACCCTCCAATTGTAGTCAGGAACAAAAGTCGGCATATCGAAGTGGAAGATTGCACCAATTTCTGTATCCGACCATTCCTGATGCGCGACACTTGGTAAAGCCAACTTGTCCTGGGCTGCGGCAGTAGTACTACTAAAGGTAGCAAAGCCGAGCACTGTTGCTGTCAGCAAATGCTTGGCCAGCCCCTTCTTCCGCTGCTCAGTAAAATACTTCCTCACCGGGATGTCGTAAATGACCATCACTAAATAAGAAATCCCTACCAGCAGTATCAGCCCGGCTATGATGATGAACGTCAATTGCATCGTGCCTGGCTTATGACTGGTGTAATAGTTACCGAACATCCACAACACAGCGTAATGGGTCATGTATAAAGGATAGGATATCTTCCCGGAAAAGACACAAAGCTTTTTTAAAGCAGGGTTTAATATCGCTCCCGCGCCTAGCGCGATGATCAAAGGAAAATAAAACAGCACGATTAGCGGTTCGGAGATCCAGTTCCAGGTGTTGAATGGCATCAGAAAGGCCAGGAACAACAACACCGACAGACCGACAAACCCGAGCTTGTTTTTAATGATCCAGTTGGAACGGTATACCAGCAGTCCGGCCAAAAAAGAATACGAGATCCGTGCGCAACCGTCCCAAAAGGTTGGACCGCTCCAACCGCCCAGTAAATTACCGGAACGATAAGCAACAAAACAAAGCGCCGCGGCAGAGATGATGGTCAGCAGCAATAAGAGGCCGCTTTTGACCCTGCAAAGCACGAAGGCATAAAAAATATTGGCAATGTATTCCCAAAATAAAGACCAGGCCGGGGCATTGAAACTAAAGAGGTTGAAGCCGCGGTCTTCGATGGCTGGCATGGGAATCATCAGCAGGGAAGAGAAAAATGCCAAAACGATTTTCCCGGTGCTGTACAGTTCGGGATGACCGCCAAATGGGTCGAACAAAAATGCCAGCAACCCCAGTACCGATCCTGAAATCACAAGTGGGTGCAACCGGATGACCCTGGATTTAAAAAATTCGAGAATGCCCATTTTGGCAATGCGGTCGTCGTAAGCGTACCCGATCACAAATCCGGAAAGGCAGAAGAAGAAATCGACTGCTAAAAAACCGTGTGCAATAAAATTTGTGGTAAAATCACTGTAGGCCCATTCCATAAAGTGAAACACAACAACGGCCAGGGCGGCAATGCCCCTCAATCCGTCGAGGATTTCGAAATGCTGTTTGGGTTGCAGGTTTATCGTGGCGTTATCCATCTAATGTCAACTAAGAATTTTAAAAATAATCAAAAGTGCCGCAACATCAGTATGCTTGCTGACATATCCGCGCAGAAAACGCAGGGCAAGCTTTAAATGGGTGCGAACTGTCTCTGGTGAAATCTGGAGCTGGGCTGCAACTTCGTCGTATTTTAACCCCTCAACCTGGCAGAGGTTGTACACCAGTTGCTGCTGTGGCGGCAACAGTGCAATGCCATCTGCAACGACCTTTCGGGTATCATTGAGCAGGATCTGGTCTTCCGTGTCTGAATCCGGCGCGTCAAATTCTTCCGGCATGGGTTCCATGTGCAGTGATTCCAGTTTAGACCGCCGGAGCATGTTCAGGCATTTGTGTTTGGTAAGCTGCATGAGGTAAGATTCCAGGTGTTTTACTGCGGTCAGGTGCTCTTCCAGCCGCCACAACTTCAAAAACACCTCTTGTACGGCATCTTCAGCCTGTAGTTCTGAACGCAGGTATTGCAAAGACACGGTATATACCCGCTTGCGATAGTGCTCATACACAATGGCAAAGGCACGCGAATCTCCTATAGCTATTTTAGCCAGTAACTCGTTTTCGTCTTGGAGGGCTTTGATTGCCATTTGTAATTTATCCGCTTGCCGGATTGTTTTATCCGCTAACCAAATATACTTAAATCAGCGCGCAATGTAATAACATGGTATGGGACGAAATAATTATTGCACCGACACCTATTTGAACCAGCCTTATTGCAGCGCCAACTGAACCAACCCTGAAGCAATCCTGAACCAACTCTGATGTGAACCTGTAAGGGGTATGAGTGGAAATAACTATCTTCGCAGTATGACAGCAGATGAATACGAGGCCGCTTTTCATGGCATAGACCTACCAGCCACGGCTGAATTATTTCCGGGTACAACGGTAACGGATGTGCCTGCATTTATTGAAAGTTCGCTGTTGCTGCTCAGAACAGTGAAAAACGCTCGTCAGAATGATATGACAAAGTACCGGCTGGACCGCTTGCTTGAAATGATCAGGCAAGCTGGCGCCTAAAAAAAGCAGGCAACTGTTAGCGGGTTGCCTGCTACAAAAAAAATCAATGATTAACCGGTACGCCCTTAACGATACCGGCAAATTTGATTTCTGACCTCGCTAATACAACAATTCATATTTAAAGTTGTTTTCATTGCTGGTAAGCCTGCAACGAATTTTTCTCTATATTTAGAATCGACAATATCAATCTGATCAATGACTACAAAACCCTCCTTTTGGCAACGCATAGGTATACAGGATTGGTTTTTGACCAACGAAAACTCCCCTTCTGCCGCAAAGCTAAAACCCCTTACACCAGACACCGTTTATAAATATATCCTGGATGGATTTAAAAAATCACTCCTGGAACTTTCCTTTGCCGGCAGGCTCGTTTTTTATCATGAACTGATCATTTGCCTGAATGCGGAGGACTACCGGGAATTTATGGACCATAAAAAAGGCCTGCTTGGATTGATTTCCCAGGAGTCGGTCAAACATTTTTATGAGATCCTGAACAAAGAACTGGAAGGTGGCGGCAAACACGTGGAACCGGCCAGCAACAAATGGGTATTCCGTTTTGTATCGCATCCGGACTATAGACCGGGGGATATCGGTTTTATAGGCAAACTGATGCCGGACAGCAATGTACAGGAAGAAAACCTGAGGGTCACTTTTATTCCCAGGCAAACGGGAATGGCCCAGACTTTTGACATCAACAATGATATCTTAAAGGATTTTATTTATTACAGCGATGGCTATTATGAAATCCCTTACCTGGATGCCAACATCAAACAGGCGGACAAGCCGGAGGAAAAAAATCCGGCAGCAGTGTCGGGTGCGGTCATCGCCCGGTTTGAAACAACCATTCCGGACAAGGCCTATGCAGGCAAGAAACTGGAATACCTGATGAAACAGGATGAGATCACGGTTTCCGGCGATGAAGAAACGCGCGAAGGTGTGCAGATTTTTAAAATCCCATCGGAATGGGTAAATACACCACACCTGAAAATCAGGTACAGCAAAGCGGAAAATAAATTTTTTGTGGCCTCATTTGGTGAAAAGACCATTGTGAACGAGGTATTAATGGAGCGCAGCGACATTACCGGGCCAAAATGGGTGGAACTCCCGCTGAATTCAAGGATCATCCTCAATGGAATTATAGGCATGAACATATTTAAAGATTAAGGTATGTCGCAACTACTTTCTATAGCGTTATTTATGATATGTGTGCTCTTGTTGATCGCGCATTTCTGGAACATTAAAAATTCATCAGGAAAGAATGGATAGAAATTATTTTGGCGGCACGGATATCGGAAAGATCAGGGACAACAATGAGGATACGTTCATCGCTGAAAAAATAAGCGGAAGCAACCTCATCATTGCTTGTGTGATAGATGGTGTGGGTGGCTATGCTGGCGGCGAAATTGCCTCTGAGATTGCAAAAGCCTCGATATTGCAGCATTTGAGTAAAGCTGCTGACGGGATACCGGCTGCGATGAAATCGGCAATTATTAACGCAGATGCGGAGATCATGACGGAAAAGAGGCTGGCAAAGGACCATGAAAAAATGGCCTGTGTGCTGACCCTTGCGGTAGTGGACCTGCAGCAGAACCAGTTCTTTTATGCCCATGTAGGCGATACCAGGCTTTACCTGCTGCGCGACCAGTCGCTGATCAAAATCACCAAAGACCAGTCTTTCGTTGGTTTTATGGAAGATTCGGGCAGGCTGACTGAAGAACAGGCCATGCGGCATCCAAAGCGCAACGAAATCAACAAGGCACTGGGTTTTGGCGTAAATATGGCTGGTCAGGACGATTATATTGAAATGGGCCAGTCGCCATTTCTGCCGGGCGACCTGCTGCTGATCTGCAGCGACGGCTTGTCGGACATGGTCAACAAAAAAGAAATTACGAATATTCTGACCAGCGCAGTTTCGCTTCAGGATAAGGCTTCGGAGCTGATTACCGCAGCGAATAAAAATGGTGGTAAGGACAACATTACGGTTGTGCTCGTCAAAAATGACCGGGAGGCCAAGGTGCATACGGCGGAGAAACCGACTGCAAGGACAGAAGTGAAGCCGCTTGAAAAACCGGTAACGGAAACGCTTGTAGCAGCTGAACCGGTAACGGTGTATGAACGTACGGAACCTGCACCTGCTGTAAAGAAAAACCGGTCGGGATTGCTGGCTGTGCTATGCGTATTGCTGCTGGCTGTAGTTGTATATTTGCTCTGGCAGAACAACCGGGCCTCTACGGCATTGGACAAACCGCTAACGATCACCAAACCGCCAAGAAATCCACAGGAAAAGAAATTGCAGGATACGCTGAACCGGATGACCAGCAATACGCTGATCCTGACGGACTCACTGTTCAAATCGCCGATCCTGATTACGGAACCTTTACAGATTAAACGGGATACCCTTTACCTGATCGCAGCAAAAGGGATCACCATCAAACGGGACTCCAGTTTTCATAAAGCCCCAATAGAGGTTACCTTTACCAATAAGCACCTGTCGCTGGAGAACTTCACATTCGAGGATTTCAATACGGTCATTTTGTCGCAGAGCAATGCCCTGGTGTTTAAGAATGTTAGGTTCATCAATTCGCCCAATGCGGTGCAGATAATCCAGCGTTTTCCTCAGGGCAAATACATCAATGGAAAAATGCCAAAAAGTACATTTAAAGCCGATTCACTGCCCGTAACCCTAAACTAATCCTATGCGCTTTCTCCCGATCATCATTTCCATTGTTCTAGCCGCCCTCTTCTTTACTTTGTTCAGGACAGTACAACAGGGTTTTGGCGATGTGGAAAAGCGGCTGGAGGCTGGTACAATGATGAACCTGAACGACAAACGTCCGGGTGAGCGGATCAGGGTTTTGCTGGAGAAGGGTTATTATTTTGAAGATAAAAAGGATGTGGCCCTGATTGAGGCGGTGGTGACTGAAGGGATAAAGTCTTTCAAGTCACCGATCGACAACATTGGTGAACTGATCAAAAGCAAATTCTTTGTCAACGCAGACGAGGCCTTTGTAAAGGGAGGCCGGAACTTTAAAAAGCGGGTAAAGGATTCTCGCGCTTTACTGGGTTATACCGGGGATGATTCGCTTCGTTTTGCACAGGAAAGCACTTCGCCACCACAATTGCCCGCGGTTGTCAATTTCAACAAAGGGGCTTATGGGGTCAGCGGGACAATTGTAGATTCCATACAAAAACCGGTGAGCGGTATACTGGTGAAGTTGCAGATGATCCTTCCGCAGGACAGCGCTATTGTCAACGATGAGGAGGGTGCGAAATCTGAGGGACTGCTTGCTTATGCCAGAACGGATGGGAATGGAAATTTTGCTTTTGAAAACCTGCCCCAGGGTAAGGCGTACCAGGTGCTTCCCTTGCAACCGGGTTACCAGTTTGGCCGCTCACAGGGTGTACAGGAGCTCGATCAGTCTGCATCTTTTAGGTTCCGTCAGTCGCCACATACGATCCGGCTGTTTTCTGCCCGAGATTTTAAGATCCTGAAGAAAGAAAAATCGCTGATCGTAAGGACACCTCAGGAATACAATACCTGGTTTGGTATCGTTGCGGGTAGTTTTTTTCTGGGCTTTTTTATACTGCATTTGCTCCTGAACTATAAATTCAAAAAAGCCGACACGATCATACTGCCCGTAGTGATGGTGATGACGGGCTTGTCTTTTATCGCACTGCTCAGTCTGCAGGACCCGCTGCGCGACCGCTTCCTGGCAAAGGATACGCTGGTGTTTTTTGGTATGGGGGTATTGGGTATTATAGTGCTGCTGTTCATTAATTTCCGGAAACTTCATGTCGATTCCAGGTTTTACCGCATGCTGGTACTGGGCCGCAACGGCGGGAAGGCCAATGGCTGGCAATGGGCATTGATGGCCCTGGGGCTCTTGGGTCTTACCATCGCTTTTGGCAGCGGACCGGAAGGCAGTGGCGTAAAAGTAAATTTATTTGGCATACAACCGAGTGAAATGGTGAAGTATGCCATTATCCTGTTTCTCGCGGGCTTCTTTTCGAGCAATGAGAAATTTATATCGGAATACCTGACCTGGCAAAAGCGCTGGTATTTCTTTTCGTTTGCGCTTGCGGCCATGTTGTTTGCCATTTTGCTGTACCTCGCTTTGGGTGATCTTGGGCCTGCCATGGTGGTCTGCTTTACTTTCATCATCCTCTTTTCCTTTTCAAGGGGCGATTTTATGATGATGATCGTGGCCATGCTCATTTATGTGGCTACGGTATGGTTCCTGAACATCTGGCTGGCCACGCTCATTACCGTGGTACTGGTGACGCTGACCATGTACTTCAATAAAAAGAAAACCAGTGAATCGGCCATTATGGTCATTGCCGTAATGGCGGGTTTCTTGCTGATCGACCAGATCCCATACCTGGACCGCCTGATTCCTGGTCCGGTGAACCGGCTTGCTGAACGTAAATCGATCTGGCAGGATCCATGGAACAACGAGGTGTATGGCGGCGATCAGGTGGCCAATGGCATCTGGGCGATGGCTGGTGGCGGCATCAGCGGACAGGGCGTTGGCGAAGGTTTTGCGAAAAGCATTCCTGAGGCACATACGGATATGATCCTTCCGGCCATTGGCGAGGAATTTGGGCTGACTGGTATCGCGGGTATTTTTATCTTGTTCCTGTTGTTTTTCAACCGTGCCATCCTGATCGGGCGGCAGACGGGTACGCCTTTTCTCTTCTATTTATGCGCCGGTATCGGGGTCAGCCTTTTTATACAATTCCTGCTCATTGCGGGTGGTTCCACCGGGGCCTTACCGCTTTCGGGGGTTGCACTGCCTTTTATCAGTTACGGTGGTTCTTCGCTGGTATCCAATATGCTCGCCGCGGGGATCCTGCTTTCGGTGTCGCAACTGCGGGGAACACCGCTGCAAATGGAATTCATTACCAAGCAACAGGATAAAAACCTGGTGCCTGCATTGTTATCGGCTGTTGTTGCCGTGGTATTGCTGAGCGTGACGGTTTCCCGCTATGTGATGAACAACCGGAAATGGGTGGTGGAGCCGGCATTGGTGGCCGACCGCAGCGGCCTGCGCATGTTTAGTTACAACCCCAGGATTTCGATACTGATGAATAAACTGGATGCCGGGCAACTGTACGACCGTAAGGGCAGGATTCTGGCGACGAGCAATCCGGATTTTATCCGCAAACAGGCAAAAACATTGAAAACAGCGGGACTCAATTACAACCTGGATTCTGCACTGCACAAACGGGTGGACCGTTATTATCCTTTTGAGGAACAGACTTTCTTTTGGACAGGTGATCTGAATACGGGGGTATTCAATGGCAGTACCAACGGCTACTTTGCAGAATATGAACACGGCGCCGAACTCAGGGGCTTCCACACACCGGTGACTTCATTTAATACGAGGGCTAATAAATACCGGGAGGACCGGTTTCTGCCCAGGGGCGTAAAGGAAATGACAGTGAGTAAACGGAATTTTGCAGCGCTCTCCCCACTCCTGCTCGCGGGCATCAACAGCAATGATGTGGAACGTTTTAAAAAGCGCAACCGGGATGTGAAACTGACCATTGACGCACGGTTGCAGGCTGACATACAGCACAGCATAGCGGCTGATGATTCGCTGAAAAAGAGCCGCGTTTCGGTAGTGATCATGGAGGACAATACGGGTGATGTACTGACATCAGCCGTGTATCCGCTGCCACCTGTGAAGGACTGGGAACTGCTGAACATGACGAGCGCTGAACAAAACCGCTTATCGGGCTGGTATACCACGACCGACCTGGGTTTTACACTGGCTACACAGCCGGGCTCTACGGCCAAACTTGTGACTACCATGGCAGCCTTTAACAAGCTGGGCCTGGAGGCGACAAAAAAGAATTATCAGGTGAGCACCTGGGAAAGGATCAGGACCAAAGGGATTGAACCGGATGAGACGGGGCTGATTAGCCTGGAAAGGGCCCTTGTGAAATCCAACAACGTGTATTTTATCAAGCTGGCCAATGAGGAGCAATTGCAGGAAGACATGGGCACACTGTACCTAAAGACGGGCATGTTCCTGCATGGTGTGGGTGGCTACTACTATGAGAAAGGGGTACAAAACCTGCAACAGGAAAAGAAATGGTTTGAGCTGTGGCGCAAAACGGAGTTCAACACCAAACCGAGGTACAATCCGAATAACATCCGCCGTACGCGTGCCAAGGGCATTTCCGGGATGTCATGGGGACAGGGCGAGCTGATTGCGACGCCTGCCGCTGTGGCCCGTTTGGTGTCAGGGATTGCCAATAAGGGGACGCTGATCGCTAACCGGTATGTATTAAAGATCAGTGATTCGCTGACCCGGATCAACTCTGGCATAAAACTGGCTAATGATCCTGAGTATGCAGCTTTGATGACCGACTACATGTTGAAACAAAGTGCGGGTAAGGTATATACACTGAAACTGACGGTGGCCGGAAAGACGGGTACGCCGGAACGGATCTGGAAACAGGAGCAGATCAACGACGGCTGGTATGTCTTTTTTGTTCCCAAAAAATCCGGTCCGGGCCATGTGGTGGTCTGCGTGAGGATTGAATCTACCAGGGGATCGAGCAAAGCAGTGCTGCTGGCAGGACAACATGTTATTCCGGCCTTATTGAAATTGGGCTATATTAAAGATTTCAAGGCTGTGCAGGCTGCTGAAACAAAAACACAACAAACTAACTAGACGCGATGGGTATCTTTAACTTTTTCAATAAAAATACGCCTGAAAAACCTCAGGATGTAAAAGCGCTCAGAGAAGCCATTCTTTTGTTCCTGAGACAGGAACTGCAAAAAATGGAAGGTGGCGAAGGCAGCAACATCAATGGCTTTGAATTGTACATCGCCTGTGCGCCTGCCGATCGTTTCCTTTACGATTCTGCAGTATTTTTTGAGGATGAGAACCGCTTTAAAAATGAGGTGCAGCGGATAGCAGACGATTTCGCGATTGACCTGCCGGAAAAGTGGGCCATCACAGTGCTTTTTGTGGAGGAACTCCCGGAACAGGGCATTAAAACGAGCGGTCTGGACATCGCCCTGCGCATTACAAGAAAAGAAGTGCCTGTAGTCCAAAAATTGAGCACAGCTTACATCCGGATCTTAAACGGAGAGGCTGAGCAAGCGCTTTACACGATCAGGGCTGAAGACGGTCGCATCAATATTGGCAGGGATAAAAAAACACAGGATGGCGACGGATTTGTAAGAGAGAACAACATTGCTTTTCCGGATTCGAGTACCAGTACGGGCAATAAATACATCAGCAGGCAGCACGCGCATATCGGTTGGGACCAGGAGCTTTATGCTTTTGTTCTTTTTGCGGATGATGGGGGAATCCCGCCCAGGAATAAGGTGAAAGTGAAATCTTTGGCAGAACACAATACAGTAAAACTCAATTTTACCGAGTTCGGCCATACGCTGCTGGAGGGCGACCAGATCATACTGGGTGAATCTGCCGTACTTGAATTTAGTTACCATACCCATTAAAAACTGAGCATGGCTAAAATATTTACCATCACCGAAGGACTCGAAAATATGGGCGCATTGCGCAGTGGCGGACAGGGTTCGGTATACAAGGGCAAAAGAATGGGGCCTATTCTTTCGGCGGTAAAGTTATTGCCCACCCCGATCTATGCGGAAAATACAGATGATAAAAACTTCAGGGATTTTCAGAACGAGGTGGAGAAGCTGAAGAAAGTCAATGAAGCACCTTCGCCGCATGTGGTCAAGATCCTGAATTCTGGATTGACGGAAAGTGGGTCGCTCCCATTTATCGAAATGGAGTACATTGAAGGGCCGGACCTGGAGGACTTACTGAAACCACCGCACAAAAGGGTCTTCTCTATCCGAGATACCATTAAACTGGCCGAACAACTGGCGGCTGCTTTGGCCCACTGTCATAAGGTTGGGGTGAAGCATGGTGACATCAAGAGCAACAACATTAAGTTTAACAACGATACGGGCAATTATATCCTGCTGGATTTTGGTCTGGCGGTGATGTCTGACGAGCAGCGCCGTTCGAGCATACGCAATGCCGGGGCGGTGGAGTTTATGGCTCCGGAGCAGTATGAAGGGAAAATGCTTTTTCAAAGCGACATCTACAGTTATGGGGTGGTGCTGTATGAACTGCTGACCGGCACGGTGCCTTTTCCGCTGATCAACAAACATGAATCGGCCAGGAACCTGGTGATGCTGGCCCATATGGAAAAGGAAGTACCGGATGTAAGGGAACTGCGCAGGGCACAATTGCAGGGTGAGGATGCCGGCATACAGCAAGTCGAGGAAATGGACATTCCGGGATGGCTGAGCGCTTTAATCGGCCGTTGCCTGATGAAAGATCCTGAACAACGCTTTGCCAATGGAATGGAACTGTACCAGGCGGTGTGCTCAGGGATAGAAAGCAGGCATGCCGGGCATCAACCAGAGCCTGCTGAACTTGAAAAATTAAAATCGGAAATGGTAGTCCTGAATGCCGAACTGGACAAGTACCGATCGGTCATACGTCTGAAATGGGTAATCGGTGCCCTGGTGATTATCCTGCTTGGCCTGAGTTTGTACGGCACAAATGCTTTATTGGAATCGCCCGGAGGTATCAAAACAGACAGTTCTGCCGTTGTAACTGAAACCGGGACTGCGGCAGATAGTTTGAGGCAAAGCACAGAACCGGTGAAAAAGATTCCTCCGGGCCAGGCGAAAAAACCTGCAGCGAATAAAAATGCGGATCCCGCAAAAAACAAAAAAACAAAAGACGGATTAGTTGACGATGTGCCGTATTTTTAAAACATAATTAGGAACACTATGAGCAAAGTATTTACCATAACAGAAGGATTGGAGAACATGGGCGCCCTGCGTACCGGCGGACAGGGTTCTGTTTACAAAGGTAAAAGAATGGGTGAGATCATTACTGCGGTAAAGATCATCCCGACGCCCATCCATACGGAAAATGCGGAGGACAAACACTTCAGGAATTTCAAAAATGAGGTGGAGAAACTGAAGAAAGTCAACGAGATCCCGAACCCAAATGTGGTAAAAATATTGCATTCGGGTCTGACCGAAAGCGGCTCTTTTCCTTTTATAGAAATGGAATACATAGAGGGTCCGGACCTGGAAGATTTGCTGAAAGCGCCGCACAACCCGCTATTTACGATCAGGGAGACGATAAAACTGGCAGAACAACTGGCCAACGCGCTGGCGCATTGTCATAAGGTAGGTGTGAAACATGGCGACATCAAGAGCAATAACGTAAAGCTGAATACAGCTACCGGAAATTACATCTTATTTGATTTCGGACTGGCCATCATGTCTGACGAGCAACGCCGCAGCAGCATCAGGCATGCGGGTGCAGTAGAGTTTATGGCGCCTGAACAGCACGATGGTGAAATGTTCTTCCAAACAGACATCTACAGCTATGGGGTGATCTTATTTGAACTGCTGGCCGGAACGGTGCCTTTTCCACAGATCAATAAAGGAGAAGCTTCAAGAAATGCCGTGATGCTCTCGCATATCGAAAAACCGCTGCCCGATTTGCTGGCGCTGCGCAGGACGCATTTGCCTGCGGAATGGTCGGAGGATGTGAAGAAAAAAGAAATGAATGTGCCGGTCTGGTTGCTCAATGTGATCAAAAAATGCCTGGAGAAAGCGCCTGAAAAGCGCTTTGACAATGGAATGGAGCTGCAGGAAGCAATCCTCCACAACAGTACCCAGGATTTCCCGGTCGTCACAGCAGTACCTGCTAGTACCCTACCCCCTATTGCCGCCATTCCGGCAAAACAACTGACAGATGACCCGGAGCTCGTAAAAGTTTCGAAGCCTATTTTTTACGTGATGGTACTTGCGTTGCTTGCCCTGAGCGTCTTCGCAGGTTATTCCATTTACCTGATGGATGTCAATAAAAAAGAACTGGCGGCCTACACGGATAGTTTGAGTACAGTAAGACCAGATACCATCCCTGCTATGGTACAGGACGAAGAGCCGGATACGGCGGTGACGGAGATCAAACCGATCATTACCGATTCTGCTGTATTGAATGCCAATACGGATCAAGATAGTCTGCAAAAAGAATTTGACAAACAGACCGGCGCTGTGCCGGTGAAACCGGCAACGACAACTACGCCGACACCTACACCAGCTCCTGTGGTCAAGGAAAAGCCTGCTGGACCGATCATTTCCAGCGAAGGTAAAAAATACCAGCTGCCTAAAGGGACTTTATATTTTTATAGCGAGCCGGATCCTGCAAAAGATAAAAAAGGAGTTGTCGGGTTTTGGACTACTCCGTTTACCGTAGTGGACGAACAAAATGGGTTTATTTATGTGACCCATACCAACAATGATGGTGATGTCACCAAAGGCTGGCTGAAAAAAACCGACCTAAAGGAACTGCCTTAAGGGCAATTTGGTTTGGATGTGGTTTAAAGGGATTGAAGAAATGCGTCTTTTATTTTTTGCGACAAAGGATTGGACTCTTTGGACAGCATCCTTTCGGGATGCCATTGCACGCCGATCATAAAGGCTTTGCTGGTTTTGTCTTTGAACTCAATGGCCTCGATCAGTTGGTCCTTTGTCGCTGAATAAGCTACCGCCGTTAGGTTGTGACCGAGATGTGCAGGGTCAATTGCCTGGTGGTGTGCACTGTTGACCTCGCCCGTTCGGAAACCGGTACACGCATGTAGCAGGCTGTTTTCCTCAATCTGAACCTGGTGAATTTTGTCTGCCGAACCGCGCTTGTGGACCTCATGGGCATCTTGTCCATTGTCTTCAACTACCTTTCCCCCTTCAAGGATGTTGATGTATTGCATGCCCCGGCAAATACCGAGCAGCGGAAGTCTGTGCTGTTGTGAGAAATGATAAATCTGTTTTTCAAACTCATCCCGTGCAGGCAGGAACGCATCCGGCATGTTGGGATAAGATGGACTACCTCCATATAGATCGGGTACAACATCGATCCCGCCTGTAAGGACGAAGCCATCGCATTTTTCAAAATCTGAGACGTTATTACGCAAAAAAGACAGTTCTATCAGATTGACCTGGGGGTCGCTGGCGGTAAACCAGTTCCAGTAGTTCTGAAAATTGGCTTCACTAAAGCTGATCCCTATCGTTTTTTTAGACATTATACGGGTTGAAATGATGCTGTAAATATAAAACGATATTTTTTTTAATTATTTAAAACTTTTTGAGAATATCAGACGTTATAGTAGTGGTTTGTTTGGTTTAGGTTGATCTGTGGTGGGTCAACCATCTAATAACAGGGGGTAGCTTTTTAAGCTTTCCCCTGTTTCTTTTATACCCCTTTTCGTAATAATGTTGTTATTTTTAATTTTGTTGCTGATAGTTCAGGACAAATTTTAATTTTACATGAAACTTAAAATTCTTTTCACATGAAAAAAGTATTATATCTATTTGCGTTTTCAGCTATCCTTTACAGTTGTGGCAAAAAAGACATTTCGGCAACCTATACGCCAAGACCGCTTACGGTGACCGAAAAATTTAACGAAAGCGCGGAGCCTGGTGACAGTGCGCTAAGGGTTGTAAAGTATAAAGGGGAGGAAAAAGAGCCTGCCGGAAGCGAACTTGTGTCTGTAACCTACAGGGATACTGTTGTAAACATTAAAATCGGCGATACGGACAGTGCTGCTACCGCTAAATTTGCATCTGCGCAGTTCATCAACACGCAGAAAACAGCGTTGTTGGTTCAGATTGCCGACAACTCAGGTCTGAAAGCACCTTATTTCATTATTGCCATTAAAGATAAAAAACTTGATGTGGCGAGCTTGTATCGCGCATCAAACGGAAAAATGGACCAGGAATTTACCAAAGGTGCGATTCCGGTAGGCAGAAATGGCTTCCTGATCAACAATGATTTTTTTGTGGCCAACGTAACAGCTAAGGTGTATGTACTGAAAAGACAAAAACCTGAAGAAAGAATCCAGGGAGAGTTTATCGCGAATTCACCGGACAAAACCACACTCGCATTTTTGACCTCACAGAGTTCATCTTTGTATCAGGTAAACTATGTGGCCAATGAGGCCCTTGACCTGCCGATCAGTAAGGCTGTGAGCAGTGATGTGTACCGTTATGTGCAGAAAAACTTCAGCTGGCAGCCAACAGCCGGTGGTGTTTATTTCTTCAAACCGGATAAAATCGTTGACATCAGCGCTTTTAAATAGGTATAGGATGTTGATACAAAAAAAAGCTTTGCCAGTTGGCAAAGCTTTTTTTTATGCTTTAAGGTTTAGTTGATTTCCTTCTGCTTTGTGAGGTAGTAAATCGGTATGCCGATGAGCATAATCAGCACACCCCAGCCACAAGTGCTGGTTTTATAGATCAGCAATAAAACACAAAGTGCGGATGCGATTACGATATACAGCAATGGCAATACCGGATAGCCAAAAGCCCGGTATGGACGCTCAGCATTTGGCATTTTCTTTCTTAGAATAAAAATTCCGTAGATGGTGAGGATGTAAAATATGAGCACGATGATCACTACAAAGTCTAGTAAATCACCATATCTGCCGGTTAGACAGAGTGCAGACGCCCAGATTCCTTGTATCCAAAGGGCCCATGCCGGAACATCGAAACGGTTGAGGCTCGCTGCTTTCTTAAAGAACAGTCCATCATTGGCCATGGTATAGTATACCCTTGCTCCTGCCATGATCAGACCGTTATTGCAGGCAAATGTAGAGATCATGATCATCACTGCAATGATGTTTGTTCCGGCATCTCCAAAGATGTATTGTGCTGCGACAACTGCTACGCGATCGGATTTTGCAGTCGTAATGGAATCTAGCGGCAGAACTGCGAGATACATCAGGTTTGCCAGAATATAGATAATACTTACGATCAGGGTACCCAGAAAAAGGCTTAAACCAACATTCCGCTTCGGATTTTTGATTTCTCCGGCAATAAAAGTAACTCCGGTCCAGGCATCAGCAGAAAATACGGAGCCTACCATGGCGGCAGCTATTCCCGAAAGCAGGGCTGAGCCCCCAATTGATGTCCATGTGGAAGTATCCAGACTGAATGATCTTGGTGTCCAGGCATCTGCCCAGTTGGCGTTCCATATTTCAGTTTTTGCGCCCAGTAAGAAACCAAATACCACTAAACCAAGCAGGGATGCAATTTTGATGATCGTTAAGACCGTTTGCAGTAGTTTGCCGTTTTTTACGCCGCGACTATTGATATAGGTCAGCAGAACGATTGTAACTATCGAGACCAGTTGGGCTGCATGTAGTTTAAAATTTCCCGATTCCCAAAGGATGTTGTTTTCGCTAAAAGGTTCGTAAAGATAAGCCGCGAACTTAGAAAATGCCACGCCCACTGCGGCAATGGTCCCTGTTTGTATCACTGCAAAGAGGCTCCAGCCGTAGAGAAATGCAATTAACTTATTGTAAGCTTCTTTTAAATATACATACTGCCCTCCTGCTTTTGGAAACATCGCACTGAGTTCGCCATAGCTAACAGCAGCAATGACTGTAATTAGCGCTGTGAGCACCCAGATGAGGATGAGCCACCCTGAGGAGCCTACCTGTCTGGCGATATCTGCACTGACAATGAATATTCCGGACCCGATCATCGAGCCCACTACGAGCATCGTACCGTCCAGCAGCCCCAGTTCTCTTTTGAACGAGCCATCTTCAGTTTCTTCTTTCATGTTTGGTTTGGTTGGTTTTCAGGAATAAAAATCGTTTATATTGACCGTAAAGCGCTAATATATTTAAACTTAAATAAATTTGCTAAGCTTGGCCCGTATCTCCGATAAATAGTTTAATAAATGTATATTGCTATTGCAACAGGTGCTGGAAATAAATATTGTAATGAAGAGCTGAAAAATTTGGTAATTACATAAACACGCTTATTTTTGCAAACCCCACTTTCTTTTGCCGGCCGCTTAAAAACCAAATAAAGCCACTGAGATCGAGAGGACTAACCAAATAAACCAAGCCTTCCAAAGGTTAAACTAAACGGATATCAAAGTATGGAGTTTTTACAAAACAATTTAATTTATTTTATCCCTGTAATGGGTTTAATAGGCATTGTTGTGATGGCTATTAAAAGCGCGTGGGTAAACAAGCAGGATGCGGGTGACGCAAACATGCAGGAACTGGCCGGCTATATTGCCGATGGCGCCATGGCATTTTTAAAAGCAGAATGGAAAGTACTGAGCATTTTTGTGGTATTTACCGCCGCATTGCTCGCCTATTCGGGCACCATACACGAAATCAACGGGGTGGCCTTGCATTCGAGCTGGATCATTGCCGTTGCATTTATTATCGGTGCCGTATTTTCTGCTACCGCAGGATATATTGGCATGAAGGCCGCGACAAAAGCCAATGTGCGTACCACACAGGCAGCCAGGACAAGTCTAAAACAAGCCCTGAAAGTCTCTTTTACCGGTGGTACGGTAATGGGGCTCGGCGTGGCCGGTCTGGCAATCTTAGGTCTGGGCGGTTTGTTTATTGTTTTTCTACAGGTATTTAACGTCGTATCTGCCAACAGTACGGAACTGAAAACTGCTATTGAAGTGCTGACAGGCTTTTCTCTGGGTGCGGAATCTATTGCGCTTTTTGCCCGTGTTGGTGGTGGTATTTATACCAAAGCGGCGGATGTGGGTGCCGACCTTGTGGGTAAGGTAGAAGCGGGTATTCCTGAAGATGATGTGCGGAATCCTGCTACCATTGCGGACAATGTGGGTGACAATGTGGGTGACGTAGCCGGAATGGGTGCCGATTTATTTGGATCTTATGTGGCTACTATTCTTGCAACGATGGTATTGGGCCAGGAGATTGTGGCTGCGGACAACTATGGGGGAATGTCCCCGATCTTGCTGCCGATGGTGATCTGTGGTCTGGGCATTCTCTTCTCTATCGTAGGTACCTGGTTTGTACGCATCAAGGGTGAGGATTCCAATGTACAGACGGCATTAAACTTGGGTAACTGGGGTTCTATCGCAATTACTGCGGTTGCTTCTTATTTTATTGTGACGGGTATGCTGCCTGAAAATCTCCATTTAAGGGGCGTAGACTTTACGAGCCTTGATGTGTTTTATGCCATTATTGTCGGACTGGTAGTCGGCACTTTAATGAGTATCATCACAGAATATTATACTGCTATGGGCAAAGGCCCGGTAAATTCAATCATCCAGCAGTCAGGAACCGGGCATGCTACCAATATCATTGGCGGTCTCTCAGTGGGTATGAAATCTACCGTAGCCCCTATTTTGGTATTGGCTGGCGGGATCATTTTTTCTTATGCTTTTGCTGGTTTATATGGTGTGGCCATCGCTGCTGCAGGAATGATGGCAACCACAGCGATGCAGTTGGCAATTGACGCTTTTGGACCTATTGCAGATAATGCCGGTGGTATTGCGGAAATGAGCCAGTTGCCACCTGAGGTGCGTGAGCGTACGGACAACCTGGATGCCGTTGGTAATACTACTGCTGCGACCGGAAAAGGATTTGCGATTGCTTCAGCAGCTTTGACTTCTCTGGCTTTATTTGCAGCTTTTGTCGGTGTAGCAGGTATTTCAGCAATTGACATTTATAAGGCGCCTGTTTTAGCAGGTCTCTTTGTTGGCGCCATGATTCCGTTTATATTTTCGGCCCTGTGTATTGCGGCTGTAGGTAAAGCCGCAATGGATATGGTGACGGAAGTTCGCAGACAGTTTCGCGAGATTCCGGGGATCATGGAATATAAAGCAAAACCTGAGTATGAAAAATGTGTGGCCATTTCCACAGAAGCCTCTATACGTGAAATGATGTTACCGGGTGCAATTGCGCTTTTAGTTCCTATTATAGTTGGTTTTGGCTTTAAAGGTGTTTTTCCTTTGGTCAGCTCCGCAGAGATCCTTGGTGGATTATTGGCTGGGGTAACTGTTTCAGGTGTGCTGATGGGCATCTTCCAGAGTAATGCCGGTGGCGCATGGGACAATGCCAAAAAATCATTTGAAAAAGGGGTAGAGATTGATGGTGTGATGCACTATAAGAAATCGGAGCCACATAAAGCTTCTGTGACAGGCGATACAGTTGGAGATCCTTTTAAAGACACTTCAGGCCCCTCAATGAACATCCTGATCAAGCTGATGTCAATCGTATCGCTGGTAATCGCACCTTATATTGCGGTTCCGGTGCAGAATGTGGCGTTTGCTAAACCTGAAAACGATAAACACATTCAAATTGCATCAAGCCAGGTGCCGAACACCACAATTGAAAGTAAAACTACCGGAGATTATCTGAAAGCGGCAGAAAAACTGACAGCCGAAGATAAAATCAAGCTGTAAAAGACATGTTTACCATTAAATAAAAGGGATTTTGAAAAGAAATCCCTTTTATTTTTAGATATATTTTAATTAGGTTTGACACATAGAATGTAAATAGGCGATACTATAAGAAAACTTTAACTAAACTTAGAATTTATGAATTTTAGAAAGTCAATTGACTTGCTCACTAAAGAAGCCAGCGAAAGCGGTGAGGGTACGCTAAAGAGGACCCTCGGCCCCGTCAACCTCGTTGCTCTGGGCATCGGTGCAATTATTGGCGCTGGTTTATTTTCCATTACCGGCTCTGCCGCTGCCAACAATGCCGGACCTGCGATAACCATTTCTTTTATAATCGCTGCGATAGGTTGTGCCTTCGCAGGTTTGTGTTATGCGGAGTTTGCATCCATGATTCCTGTTGCAGGAAGTGCGTATACGTATTCCTATGCAACAATGGGCGAATTTGTGGCCTGGATCATTGGCTGGGATTTGGTACTGGAATACGCAGTAGGCGCCGCAACTGTGTCGATAAGCTGGAGCAGGTACCTGGTCAAGTTTCTCGAATATTACGACATCCATCTGCCCGCGCAGGTGACGATGTCTCCTTTTGATACGGCAACTCTGATCGACGGAACAGTCGTATCGGGCATGTTCAATTTACCTGCGGTATTTATCATCGCACTGATGTCGCTTGTCCTGATCAGGGGAACAAGTGAATCTGCTTTCATCAACGGCCTGATTGTGGCCATTAAAGTGGTGATCGTTTTTATCTTCATATTCCTGGGCTGGAAGTATATCAATGCTGAAAATTACACCCCTTATTTTATTCCTGCCGATAAACCGGGCCATGAGAGCTTGTTTACGCATGGATGGGGGGGTGTGATCAGGGCTGCTGGAATTGTATTCTTTGCTTACATTGGTTTTGATGCGGTGTCTACAGCAGCACAGGAAGCGAAAAATCCTAAAAAGGACATGCCAATCGGTATCCTCGTTTCATTATTTATCTGTACAGTATTGTACATCCTTTTTGCACACGTGATGACAGGTGTAGCCAATTATGACCTTTTCAAGGGCCAGGACGGCATTGCACCGGTAGCTGTTGCAATTGACAATATGGGAAGTAAGGATGCAACCGGTTTGGTTACTCCGGCTTACCCATGGTTAAATAAGGCGATTATTCTTGCTATCCTGGGTGGATATGCCTCTGTGATTCTGGTGATGCTTTTGGGACAATCAAGGGTGTTTTTCTCTATGAGTAAAGACGGTTTGTTGCCTAAAGTATTTTCAGATGTGCATGCAAAATTCAGCACGCCAGCGAAAAGCAACCTGTTATTTATGGTGTTTGTTAGCTTATTTGCTGCTTTTGTACCTGCCCGTGTAGTTGGTGAAATGACCAGTATCGGTACCTTGTTTGCCTTTATCCTGGTTTGTATTGGCATTATCATCCTGAGAAAGCGGATGCCTGATTTGCCGCGTGCGTTTAAAGTGCCTATGGTACCGCTTATCCCGATCCTTGGTGTTTTAGTGTGCCTGGGTATGATGGTATTTCTTCCGCTTGACACCTGGGTACGTCTGTTGGTTTGGATGATCATCGGTATCAACGTTTATCTTTTCTATGGTATCAAAAACAGCTTATTATCCGACAACCTGAAAACTACACTGGCCAGAAGCAACAAAGTCGTTTCTTATGTAGGATTGGCTTTAGCCGCATTGCTTGTGATCGTTGCTTTGGTTCACCACAATGTGACTGAAGGAACTGATACCGGATTGTATTATTTCTCATTAATATTTGCTGCTGTGCATATTCTATTGTATCTGTACAGGGCATTTACAGCCAATCAGGTCGAGCCCAAATAGTTCTCTGGTTCTAAGCATAAAAAAGCCACTCAAGTTTGGGTGGCTTTTTTATGCTATTTATTAGCGTACCTTTGTCATAAAAACTGACCGTTATGGAATTCAATTTCAGCCAAATCCTTTCCAGCACGATGGTAATCTTTGCGATCATCGATATTTTAGGCTCCATACCCGTGGTTATTGAACTCAGAAAAAAGGCCGGCGGACACATTCAGTCGGAAAAAGCGACCATAGTGGCAGCTTCACTGATGATTATTTTTCTATTCGCAGGAGAAACGCTATTGAAGGTTATCGGCCTTGACGTCGAGTCATTTGCTATTGCAGGATCTTTTGTAATCTTCTTTATAGCGATGGAAATGGTTTTAGGTTTGACTATATTCAAAGAGGATGTTCATGACACGGTATCCATAGTTCCTCTTGCTTTTCCGCTAATTGCCGGTGCAGGAACAATGACGACATTGCTTTCACTTAAAACAGAATATGCAACACAAAACATCATCGTAGGGATCATCATCAATATGATGTTTGTTTATCTGGTGCTCAAAAACACCAACAGGCTTGAAAAACTCCTGGGTAAGTCTGGTTTGAGTATATTAAGAAAGGCTTTTGGAATTATCTTGCTTGCCATCGCTATCAAACTGTTCAGGAACAATACCGGCCTGTAATTTTATGGGCGTTTGATCAGCCGCGCTACAAACATAGTGTCGGCTTTTTTATCGTAACCTTTGATCACTTCCATATGCTCCAAATCCAGCGACAGGTGCTCCAGCATCCAGGATACGACTTCCTGATTTTCTGCTTCAAAAACGGAACAGGTAATATAAATTAAAGGCTTGCCCTCTTTGAGGTATTTGACTACGTTTGCAGCGATTGCTTTTTGCAGTTTCGAAAAGTATTCAATTTTGTGTTCCTCAAAATAACAGAGCATTTCTGGGGTTCTCCCCCATGTGCCGGAACCTGAACAAGGCGCATCCATGATAATCCCGTCAAATTCGTAGTGATGGAGGTCGGGATCGTTATTCTGAAGCAAGTCCAATACCTTCTTTTGATACTTTTTCAATCCGGCAGCTTGAAAACGCTCATCCAGATTGGCCAGGCTGTTTGCCCTGACATCACTCACCAACAGCTGGACTTTAGGTTCAAGGTCATGGAGGAGCAATGATTTACCACCGGATGCTGCACAACAATCCCACCAATAGTCCCAGGCCTGAGGCTTAAAATAAGATCCTGTTTTTTGTGATGACAGGTCTTGTATTTGGTAATGCTTTTGGTCTGCAATTAATTGCTCCAGTTTGGTGCCGTTGGGCAGAGCAATCGTGGTATCAGAGACTTCTGTGTATTCAATAGCTCTGCTATCCAAAACCGATTTTAACTGAGTGATGCGTCCGGAATCAACCCTTAAAAAAAGATCGGGCTGTATGAAATACGATCTTTGAAAGTCTGCTAATACGATAGAATCACTTAGCTTGTTTTGAAAAGCAAATACATCTGACAGCTGAAATTTTGGATACCGGGCCTGAATCAGATTTAGCTTTTCATCCAAACCTAGGGTGATGAAATCTTTCAGTAGTGGTAATTGATCTTCAACGACCAGACTCAGGCTTTCGTTGCAGAGGAAATCTGCAATAGCCAGACGATGGATCTGAGCTTCCTCACTCAGGGCTTTGCCAAGTCTGAAAAAACTGTAAATATAGCGAGTAGCCCAGCGCCTGTCTGAGGACCCCATTTGCCGGTTTTGTTTGAAGTAGGTAAATAGAAACCTGTGCAGCGGCAATGTGCCGTCATAACTATTGAAGATCTGCTGAAATGTCTTTATTTGATGCTCAACCTTCATTCTACAAAGTTTAGTGAAAAGTTTTCATAGCGAAGCAACATCAGGCTGGTATTGATAAAGCCAAGCTTCTCGTCATAAACAAACGAAAACCGGTTGTGAAGACCTTTGTAGTTCTCTTTAGTCAGGTATTGGAGATATTGAGGCCCGTGTTTAGCCAAAAGCGTACCGAAATAAAGTCCTATATCAAAACCTTTAAAAGCATACTCACCCGGCTCAAAATGATAAGAATGTCTATACTTCTTGATAAATTCCTTGACCGAATTGCTGCTGTAATCAATTTTATAAGAAGCGGTAACAGAGGTACGGAGTGCCTGTAACTTATCTGTATTATAATTTTGTTTGATCCAATCCGGGTGCCCAAAAAGATCAAGATTCAAAAGTCCAGCACTTTTGAGCTTTATCAGTTTGTCTAAACTGGGAACTATAAACTTTCTGTCCGAAGAAGATACGATGATCACATACTTTTTATTTTTAACCAGTTTCATTTCCATCGTGAAGACGGATGAATATTCCTGAAACGTAAATCTCTTTTTGCTAGACGCAAAGTAGTTCCTTACTGGATTTCCCATAACTTCAGAATCTGGGTCTTTAGGGTTAATTAATACCACAACGGTATTTTGAGGGCTGTAGTTTTCGCTGATAAAATCTCCTAGTTTGCGTATATGAAGGTCTATATTATTCACAACAGAGATCAGGTTTGGGTTTCTGAATTCATTAGGATGGGAGGCGGAAAGCGGGTTGACTACAGGGATCTTTTTTGCAGACGAGTAAGCACTGATGTATTTCAAACCCTCCGGAAAAACAGGTCCTACAATTAGGTTCTCTGCATTTAGTCCGCCTCCTTTGATCAGGGACTCCAATTTGACATTGTTCTGCTTAGTGTCATAAACACTCAGAGCGAAATTCAGGCCTGAACCGGATGCAGAATCTAATCCCATTTTAAAGCCCTGGTAAAAATCTATAGCCATAGCAGATTTCTCCACCTCGGTCCTTGTGGCTGTTTTTAGATTGACCTCACTGAGATGGAACGGGACTAATAACGCAATTCTTGCTTGTGAGAATTTAGCTGCAGGTTTTTCTACAGGCTTTTCATTCGTGCTTATTTGGTCAGGGATTTTTGTTTCCGTTTGCTTGCGTACCTTAGGTGAGCAGGCAAACAGAAACAATCCTAAAAGAAGACCTAAATAATATTTACTCCCACTCAATCGTGGCAGGGGGTTTTGAGCTAATATCATATACAACGCGATTAATTCCTTTGACCTTGTTGATTATTTCATTAGAAATCTTTGCGAGTACGTTGTAAGGAAGATGACACCAATCAGCAGTCATGCCATCTACAGATTCCACTGCCCTGAGACAGATTACATTTTCATAAGTACGCTCATCTCCCATCACACCGACAGATTGAACCGGTAGAAAAATTGCGCCAGCTTGCCAAACACTATCGTATAGACCGGCTTCCTTTAAATTGTTGATATAAATCGCATCGGCTTCCTGAAGAATGGCTACCTTCTCTGCGGTGACTTCACCCAGAATCCTGATCGCAAGACCGGGTCCCGGGAAAGGGTGGCGCCCGATAATAAAGTGTTCCAGGCCCAATGAGCGGCCAACTCTTCTTACTTCATCTTTAAACAAAGTATTGAGCGGCTCTACTACCTTCAACTTCATAAAATCAGGTAATCCGCCGACATTATGGTGGGACTTAATGGTCGCAGAAGGGCCTTTTACAGAAACAGATTCAATTACATCGGGATAAATGGTGCCCTGTGCAAGCCACTTTACGTCTTTAACTTCATGTGCTTCGTCATCGAACACCTCGATAAATACACGGCCGATAGCTTTACGTTTCAATTCGGGATCTGTAAGACCTGCCAATTGACTAAGAAATCTGTCTTTAGCATCAACGCCTTTTATATTGAGTCCTAAGTGTTTGTATTGTTCCAGCACTGCTTCATATTCATCTTTGCGCAACAATCCGTTGTCTACAAAAATACAATGCAGGTTCTTTCCTATGGCCTTGTGCAGCAGAATCGCGGCTACACTGGAATCTACACCGCCGGATAAAGCCAGTACGACTTTATCGTCATTCAACTTTTCACGAAGTGCGGCAATTGTCGTCTCCACAAAAGCATTTGGTGTCCACTCTTGTTTACATCCACAGATGTCTACCAGGAAATTCTCCAGAAGCTGCCTTCCGTCTGTACTGTGGGTAACTTCCGGGTGAAACTGAATGGCGTAAGTTTCAGAATCTTTAATTTGATATGCTGCCATTTTAACGCTGTCCGTGCTGGCAATCAGTTCAAAATTATCAGGAACCTTGGTAATGGTGTCACCGTGAGACATCCAAACCTGAGAATTCAGGTCTATGTTTTTAAACAATTTGTTATCGGAGGCTATGAAACTGAGATTAGCCCTTCCATATTCACGGGTAGATGAAGGCTGAACCTCTCCACCCGAATGCTGGGCAATGTACTGGGCACCATAACAAACACCCAACATCGGGTATTTTTTGTGAAAACTCTGAAAATCTACTTGAGGTGCATCTTCCTGGCGAACCGAATAAGGACTTCCCGAAAGGATAATTCCCTTAACGTCAGGTGAGATTTCAGGAACATTATTGAATGGGTGTATTTCGCAATAAACGTTTAACTCACGTACCCTGCGGGCTATTAACTGTGTATATTGAGAACCAAAATCGAGAATAATGATTTTTTCTAGCATGGCCAAAGTTAAGAAAACTTATGTAGGCATACAACAGGATTATGAATTAAGGGGCTTTTGGTATTTGAAGACTTCAACACCAAATTTCCTAAGAAAATCCACTCCCTCGTCGCTAGGTAAGCCCTTGTATTCAGCATATGAATCCTTGAAATAGACGTATTTTATTCCAGATGAGAGGATTAGCCTTGCACAGGCAATGCAGGGCGACAAGGTGATGTACAATGTTGAGCCTGCTATTTTTGATCCGTTTTTTATCGCATACAAAATTGCATTTTCCTCCGCATGAAGTGCTAGTGAACAGCTACCCCTGGAATCCCGTGCGCAGCCTGTTTCAGGCCATTCCTCGTCACAGTTGTGCGTACCTGACGGCGGGCCATTGTAACCTATCGAGATAATCCGGGTGTCTTTCGTTAGAACAGCACCAACGTGGGCCTTTACGCAATGAGAACGGCCAGCAAGATCTGTCGCCAAATTCATATAAATATCTGCAAAACCGGGTTTAGTCATATTGATTCAGGCTCCTTGAACACACAGTCTTGTGTAATAGACAGCGGGTCGAAATAGAGTGGATATTAATTTAAAACGATAAACATAGATAAAAAAACCAGGATGTTAAAGTACAATCTGATCCGGACTGAAGTCTTTAGCGCATGTAAAACAAAACAATAAAAAAGAAGTTGTTTATATTTAATAGTTGCATATTAGCAAATTATATAGGAAGCTGAATGTTTGAAGCAATATTACAAGGGATCGGTGCGGGTATTCTATTTTCATTCTTAACGGGCCCGGTATTCTTCTCTATGATTAAGACCAGCATAGAAAAAGGCTTTAAAGCAGGTTTCTCGCTTGCTGTAGGCGTGGTTTTTAGCGACATCATATTCATTTCTCTTACCATATTCAGTTCTCAGTTTGTAGACTACAAAGCCGAGTACAATCAGTACATAGGTATCATAGGCGGTTTTTTTCTTTTGGGAATCGGCACCTATTACTTGTTTAACAAAGTCAAGGTAAGCTATGACATCGCTGAGACCGTTAAGATAAAAAAACGTGGTTATGTACTAAAAGGGTTTTTAATGTGTCTTCTGTCCCCATCAACACTGATGTTCTGGGTTATGGTTGGCGGTATCATCTCCGTGCAACTCCATTATGACATGGCAGAGAAGATTCTGTTTTTTCTGGTTGCCATGACGACTCAATTATCTGTTGATTGTTTTAAGACTTATTATGCAGCAAAACTGCGTTACAGAATCAAGGAAAAAAGCATACAGAATCTCAACAGAATAGCGGGTGGAGTGATCTTAATTTTTGCTATCCGGATATTTGTGCAGGTGATCATGAAGCACTATTAATACATAAAAAAAGTCCCACTAAAAAAGTGGGACCGTTTATGTATGTAAATAAATGGTTTTAGTAAGCTCTTTGGTTACTTCCTTCTTTCCAGTTCACAAATGCCTTATTAACTACCTTATTGCCACCGGGTGTAGGATAATTACCAGAAAAATACCAGTCGCCACTATGATTGGGGCAAGCAACATGGAGGTTATCCAGTGTCTGGTAAATCACTTCAACTTCAGCCTCAATATTTGAAGGGGTGATGATCTTGGTGATCTGGGCTGATATCTCTTCTTGCTTGAACGGCCTGTAAATATCTTTAACGTGATTTACAATTTGCTCCTTTGGCAACAATAGAGAGGCCTTACACTTTTGATAGACATCTTCAATCACCTGCTCCATCCCACGTTCTTTCAGCAACTGAATAGCCGCTTCAAATGCCACAAATTGTCCCATTTTAGACATGTCTATACCGTAGCAATCTGGATATCTGATTTGCGGTGCGGAAGAAACAATGATGATCTTCTTCGGGTGGAGCCGGTCAATGATTTTAATGATACTTTGTTTAAGCGTGGTACCGCGTACGATCGAGTCATCTATGGCTACGAGTGTATCTGTATGATTTTTAATGACGCCATAAGTCGTATCGTACACATGGGCCACCATATCTTGCCTGTCGGCATCCTGTGTAATGAATGTACGAAGCTTAACATCCTTGATTGCCAGTTTCTCTACTCTTGGATTCATAGATAACAATTCGTCCAGCTGCTCATCCGTTAACGTATCTTTTCGATGTAAGAGTGCGTCTTTCTGAACAGCACGAATATAGGAATGGAGTCCTTCTACCATACCGTAAAAAGAAACCTCAGCGGTATTGGGTATAAATGAAAATACCGTGTTTTTCAGATCTGCACTTACAGCGTCAAGTATTTGCTTACATAGCAATGCACCCAAGTGTTTTCTTTCTCTATAAATTTCAGCGTCACTTCCTCTTGAAAAATAAATCCGCTCAAATGAACAAGCGCGTTTTTCCTGAGGCTCACGGAAAATCTCCTGACTAACAGTACCATCTTTCTTAACGATCAACGCATGGCCCGGCTGGATTTCCTTCACATCCCTAAACGCTATATTAAATGCAGTTTGTATCGCTGGCCGTTCTGATGCGGCAACAACAATCTCGTCATCCTGATAATAGAATGCGGGTCTTATGCCTGAAGGATCACGCAGAATAAAGGCATCGCCATTTCCTACAATCCCTGAAATAGCGTATCCACCATCCCAATTTTTAGCCGACCGTCTCAAAATTTTAGCTATATCTAAATTCGTGGAGATCTTTTGAGTGATCTGAACGTTATCTAAGCCTTCCTTTTTATATTCGTCAAACAATTCCTGATTCTCATCATCCAAGAAATGTCCAATCTTCTCCAACACCGTAACTGTATCCGCTTGTTCTTTGGGATGTTGACCCAACTCATATAGTTGCTCAAGCAACTCATCCACGTTGGTCATGTTAAAATTACCTGCAATCACTAGATTTCGGGTCATCCAGTTGTTCTGGCGAAGAAATGGATGGCAATTCTCAATACTGTTCTTCCCGTGAGTTCCGTATCGCAAATGTCCTAACAACACTTCTCCGATAAAACTTACGTTTGACTTCAGCCATTCAGCATCCATCATCAACTCAGGAGTTTCATTTTGTATGTCGATAAACTTACTTTGAACATACCCGAAAATATCAGCAACAGCATTTTGAGCCATGGAGCGATACCTGCTGATGTACCTGTGACCAGGCTTTACATCGAGTTTTATAGTGGCAATACCAGCACCATCCTGACCACGATTATGCTGTTTTTCCATCAATAAATAGAGCTTATTGAGGCCATAAAGTGCAGTTCCGTATTTTTCCTGATAGTATGAGAGAGGTTTTAAAAGGCGGATAAAGGCGATACCGCATTCGTGTTTTATAGAATCACTCATTAGGTGTGTTGTTTGAGCCGCAAATTTACCGTTAAAAATAATCAGAACCTAGAAAGAAATGGAATCTTTCAATAAGATTAGAATTATCAGACATTGAGATCTACATGCTCCGAATTGACTTTTGAGTCGAAGAAGATTGAAGCATACGCATTAAAAACTTCATGATCTCCAGTTGTAAAAAAACGCTGTAATCCTTCTTTCTGAATCCTTACATCGACCTCCGGGTGATTTTTAAGATAGGTTTCAAGACTGGCAGCAACTATCTCTCCCTGACCCAGAAGACTGACGTTTTGTGGAATATGCATTTCGATTTTGGGAATAAGGAGAGGGTAATGCGTACACGCTAATAGCAGACAATCAATTGTATTGTTCTTTGCCAAAATTTCGTCAATATATTTTTTCACAAAATAATCTGCACCAGGTCCAAGATGTTCATTGTTCTCTACCAGCGGTACCCACATTGGGCAACTTTGTTGAAATACATTAATGTCTGGAAAGAACTTTTGTATCTCCAACAGATAACTCTCTGAATTGATAGTTCCTCTGGTTCCCAATACACCAATGGTATTTGATCTTGTGAAATCACCCACTATCTCAGCTGTAGGACGAATTACCCCCAATACCCTGTGATCAGGATATTTCAACGGAAGTATCCGCTGTTGGATCGAGCGAAGGGCTTTTGCAGACGCCGTATTACAAGCTAGTATCACTAATGGACAACCTTGGCTAAAAAGCCATTCTACGCATTCAAGTGTATAGTGATATACCGTTTCAAAAGAGTGATCACCATAGGGCGACCGCGCATTATCACCAAAATAAATATAATTGTATTGAGGCAACCGTTTTGCGATTGCTTTAAATACAGTCAGGCCTCCATAGCCGGAATCGAAAATCCCAATTGATTGCGTATGATCCATAAAAAACGGGACTGAATCTTTAATATTCAGTCCCGCAATTTAGAATTTTAATTTTAATTATTTTTTTGGCGCAGCAGGCGCAGGAGTAGCAGCAGTCGCAGTTATACCTAACTTAGTTTTAACCAGTGCAGTGATATCCTCACCTCCATCGAAATATACCAGAGCTGGGTTTGCAGTATCAAAAACATAAGCAAAACCTTTTTCTTTAGACACTGCTTTAATCGCACCGTCAGCTTTGATCTGAATCGGGTTGAACAACTCAGCATTCTTTGCTTCCATCTCTTGTTGTGCTTTATTCCTTGCATCTTCAATCCTTTTTTGAAGGTCTTGCAGGTCATTACCCATAGTTTGCAATTCTTTATCAACTAAATCCTTGTTAGCTTCACTTCTGGTTTTTTCTTTCGCTTGTGCAGCCTGAAGCTTTGTTTGATATTCTGCTATCATTTTATCAATATCAGCAGTCTTAGCTTTTCTGAAAGTCTCCAAGGTCGCCTGCGCAGTTTTAACTTCTGGCATAGCCTGGATAATATCTGCAGAATTCAGGTGCGCCAATTTTTGTTGTGCATTTGCAATGTTGGCAGAGAACAATAAACCTGCAGCTACAAAAAATGCGTTCATTAACTTTTTCATCTTTATTTTTCTTAATAATTGTTTTTTATTTATCCCTCTTGTTTTTTTACTTTATCACGGTACCGGGCTTGTATCCCAATCTTACTATCACATCGTTACTTAGATCGTAAGTGCTGCTAGCGTAAATCATCATTGTGGCCTCACTACTTTTATCAAATATAAAATCCAAAAATTTGGCCTTTGCAATTTCAGCTATGGCTTTGGTTACTTTATCCTGCAGCGGACTCAATAATTTAGTCCTTGACTGAAAAAGATCGCCGTCCGGACCGAATATCTTGCGTTGAAAGTCTTTTGCTTGTTTTTCTTTCTCAATGATTTCGTTTTCCCTTCGCTTACGCATATCCTCTGTTAACAAAACCTGATCTGCCTGATATGCTTTATACATCTTATCAATCTCTCCAAAATTGTTATCTACCTGCTGCTGCCATTGTTCAGACAAGACATTCAACTGGCTCAGGGACGACTTATATTCAGGAAGGTGTTTAAGAATATATTCTGTATCCACATAAGCAAATTTCTGCGCGAAAACTGTCAATCCACTAAAGACCAACAAGCATATAAAAAGATATTTTTTCATTATATCAAGCTTTTATTTTAGTTAAACCCACCCAATTGCTGAGCAATACTGAAATGGAATTGCCCCTTATTCGCGTCAGGCGAACTTGGAATTTTGTCAAATCCATAACCATAATCAATTCCTAAAAGACCAAATATCGGTAAAAATATTTTTGCACCCAAACCTACTGACCTCCTTACATTGAACGGATTAAAGTCACCAAACTTATTCCAGGTATTACCAGCCTCAGCAAAACCGACTAAGAAAGCGGTAGCTTGCTGACTTGCGATAACAGGGTACCTCAATTCCATCACGTATTTGGTGAAAATTGGACTTCCTGAACTTTGAGCGATCTGCGGATCAGATCCTACTGGGATCACTGAGTTGTTTGCATAACCTCTCATCGCAATTAACTCAGATCCTTGTAGAAAATCAAATCCCTGCATACCATCTCCACCTAATTTAAATCTTTCAAAAGCCGACTGTCCAACCGCCTGGTTGTACGAACCTAAGAATCCAAACTGAGCCTGAGCCTTAACTACGAACTTGCCAACGAGGCGCTGAAACCATTGCGTTTCAAATTTCCATTTGTGATACTCAGTAAATTTATACCGCTGTTTATCAGATGCAGTTGCATAGTTGATATTGTTCAACAAAGAGTATGGCGGAGTAGCTTGTACCGTGAATTTGAAAATTGACCCTTCTGTTGGAAAAATAGGTGAGTTTCTTGAATCACGGCTAAGCTCCTGTGTCAGGTTGAAGTTGTAAGAAGTTCCTGTATTAAACAAATAACCTGGATAATTATTTAGGATATATTGCTGCACATTAATCGAATGACTCAACTGGAAATAGTTGTCCGGGAAATTCAGTCTTCTACCCAAGCTTACGGTTACTCCATTCAATCTGATTTTCTGAAAGTTTACGTTGGTTTTACTCGCACCATTTGACTGAAGGGATGTAAACGCACTCACACCAAAGCTAACTGGTTTTTTACCTCCAAGCCAAGGCTCTGAAAAAGAGAAGCTATAAGACTGGTAATACTTTCCATTTGTCTGTCCACGTAAGCTCAATTTTTGTCCATCTCCTTTTGGAAGTGGCTTATAAGCGTCTAGATTGAACAAGTTCCGAAGCGAAAAGTTGTTAAACGTTAAACCAAGTGTTCCGATAATGTTTCCGCCACCAAAACCGCCTGACAACTCAACCTGATCTGAAGGCTTTTCCTCAACGGCATATTCAATATCAACTGTTCCATCAGCAGGATTTGGTCTAGGTGTAGGAACAGTCTTAGATTCATCAAAATTCCCCAACTGGCCAATCTCACGAACAGTTCTAATTAAAAGATCCTTGGAGAACTTTTCTCCTGGTTTAGTACGTATCTCTCTAAGCACAACCCGATCATTGGTGATCGTATTTCCTTTTACCGTGATACGATTATTGGTATATTGCGGACCTTCATAAATGCGCATCTCAATCTCAACAGTATCACCATGAATTTTATTTTGAACAGGTTCTACGTTGAAAGTTAAATACCCATCGTTCAAATAGACACTTGACACATCATCACCATTGGCGCTGCCTCTTAATTTCTTTTCCAATTTTTCATCACTAAAAACCTCGCCTTTTTCAATACCTAAAACCTTCTCCAGATCCGCGGTAGTGTACTTGGCATTTCCAGCCCAGGTGATATTTCCAAAATAATATTTAGGCCCCTCAAAAAGATCAATTTTCAACCCAATTGATTTTTCGTTGTACTGGTAAAGACTATCTTTTAAGATTACGGCGTCCATGTAACCACGCTCTTTCATCTTAGCGATTAATTTCAGTTTGTCTTCTTCGTATTTTTCTTTACTAAACTTTCCGGAACCAAATAGTTTATAAAATGCTTGTTGCTTCGTCTTTTTAAGGAATTTTCTCAGTTTGGCAGATGAAAAATCTTTATTACCCGTAAAGTTTATCTCATGTATTTTTACTTTTTTACCCTTGTCAATAAATACTTCCAATACCATCCCATTTTCAATAGATGGATCAGGCTTTGTTTTATATTCAACAGAAGTAAAAAAATAACCTTTCGATAGCAAGAATTTTTTTATAGTGGCTGTAGTTGAATTGTACAGATTGTCATTGATGATAGACTTACCACTCTTTTCGTTCAATTTCTCCAGTATATCTGTCTTTTGTGACTTACTAACACCGTTTATTTCGAACGAACCTAGTCTAGGTCGTTCAACTACAGAAATATCAAAATAAACAGTATCCTCGACTATTCTTTCAATATCCAATTTCACATCGTCAAACAATCCCTGGGCCCAAAGATTTTTAATGGCGTTAGAAGTCGCCTCACCTGGCAACATAATACGTTCTCCCTTAATCAACTTCGAAAGTGTAACAATTACATCCTTCTCTATAAACTTCGTTCCGGTAAGTGTAGTACCGCCAATGATATACTCTTTCGGATTGAAATAATCTAAATCCAGACCGCTAACTTTCAACGAAGGTGGAGTTGGAGCAGACTGGGGACGGGTAATTTGTGCCATCGCAGGAAGCCCCATCAACAGCAAAAGTATAAGTTGGTATATTCTTTTCATTTAAATTTAAAAATCGATGCTAAGTTAATTTAAACACATGTTAAAAAGTGTTAAAAGTAAAATTAGTTCAGTTGTTCGCTAATTTTGCCAAAGCGTCGTTCACGTTTTTGATAGTCAACTATTGCTTCAAAAAGGTCCTCACGTCTAAAGTCAGGCCATAATTTGTCTGTAAAATAAAGTTCTGTATAAGCCATCTGCCACAATAAGAAATTACTGACCCGATGTTCACCACTCGTCCTGATCATCAACTCAGGCTCGGGCATATCAGCTGTCGTCAGTTGAGCTGAAAAGCTTTCTTCATTGATATCTTCAATGTTCATCTTCTGTTCCAATACGCATTTAGCCAGTTTTTTAGCTGCAGATACCAACTCCCACTTAGCGCTGTAGCTCAATGCCAGCGTCAATGTACATCGCGTATTTTTCGAGGTCTTCTCCATTGCACTTTTGAGATCGGTTATGCATTTTTCAGGAAGAGAATTTATATCACCTATAGCGTTGAGCCGGACATTATTTTTTGTCAATGAAGCTGTCTCCTGATTGATCGTCGAGATCAATAGCTCCATTAGTGCATTTACTTCCTCCACAGGTCTGTTCCAGTTTTCTGTCGAAAAAGCATACACTGTCAGGTATTTGACCCCAACCTCAGCACAGCCTTCCACAATATCTTTTATAGAGAGCACACCGCTTTCATGTCCAAAATGCCTGATTTTGCCTTGATTTTTCGCCCATCGTCCATTTCCGTCCATGATGACTGCAATGTGTTGAGGAAGTTTTGTAATATCGAGTTGTTCTTTGAATCCCATTAATATTTCGCAAATATGCCTAAAATGTATAACATTTTTGGGACACAAAGGTATAAGATATGCCAACACCTACAAACATATATGTATCTCTTTTTCGAAAATCACCTCTCTGTACACCAGGCGAACCATATTGTGTCAAAGAAGGGTCTGATAATTTTTGCCTGATCGTCCTAATTTCAGGCGAGTCATCCTTGGGCCAACTGGAAGCATTCGGGTATCTTCCACTTATATCATCCAGATAATCCGAGAATGCAGTCCTATATCCTATTTGGGAAAAGAAACCCCAATTCTCTTTTAGTCTAACTTTCAGTCCGGCACCATAGGGAATATTGAAAGCATAGTTCTTATATGGCTCACTTTGTCCTTCCGTTTTATAAAACCTCAATTTATACTCAGTTCCATCATATTTTGCTTTTGGATTATAAAGTACCGCACCAATACCGGTGAAAATATATGGCGTAAACTTTTTTGTGCCACCTCCAGCAAAATAATCGAAAAAATTAAACTCCAGGTTCAAGTTTACCTCGTTCAGTGATGTGTTAAAATTGATATTCCTATCTCTGTACTGTGCGTTGTCAGACTTGGCATCGTCCGCCTTGATCTTACCATAAGTATAATTCAGGCCGAGTGACCAGTAAGGGTCTAAATTCATTTTAAAATAACCGCCTGCAGAAATGCCGCTTATTTTAAATGGCTGCTTTTGATTCAAGTCACCCATATATCCAGCGCCTCCCACGCCAACCCCCACTTCCAGCACCTGGCCAAATGAAACATGCCCCACCAATAACAAAATAAGAAAATTAAGTAAACGCCGTTTATTCTGCATTTTAATAGTTACGGGTGTCAATTCCCCAAAGTAATTTATTCCTTAACGTCGTTAAGTAGCTTTCATTATTCAAACGTATCAAATTCACATAAAACTGTGCCTTTTTTAAAATAATTTTTACCGAACGGTCAACTGTCTCAGTCCTGGAATCACAGGAAAGCAAAAACTTAGCACTTCTTGCCTCTATTTCAAATGCCAGTGAAACATCATCCGGTATAATTAGCGGGCGCACGTTCAGATTGTGTGGAGCAATTGGCGTAATCACAAAATTCTGTGAACTTGGATAGATAATTGGCCCGCCACAACTTAAGGAATACGCAGTTGAGCCAGTCGGCGTCGCGATAATCAGTCCATCTGCCCAGTACGAATTCACAAATTCGTTATTCATATAAGCATGAATAATCATCATTGCAGAGTTATCTCTTTTATGAATTGTGATATCATTTAGCGCAAAGTTCTCCTCTCCAAATAAACCGTGCTTGGACTCCAGGCTCAGCAATGTCCGTCTGTCCAGCGAAAATTCCTTATTTTGAATTGCTCCAATCGCTTTACGGATTTCCTCTTTATTGATACTCGCCAGAAAACCCATTCGACCGAAATTAATGCCGATGACGGGGATGCCAGAATCTCTGATCAGAGATAAAGTATCGAGAAGCGTCCCATCTCCACCTAAACTCATAAGAACCTCAGTTTGTCCCAATAATTCTTCGTGACTACTGAAGTGCTTGATGTCTTTGGGAAGTTTAATTTTATCCTTTATAAAATCCAGATAATCCTTGTAGACCGCAATCGGCGTAGTGGAATCAGCGAGCACATCAAATACCTCCTGTACATAAGGCAATACACTATTATTAAATGCTCTACCGTAAATCGCAATCTTCATTGAATAAATTTGATGTGAGTAGCTATAAAACTAGACATTTAAATAATTCATAAAAGAATTATATCTGTCTTCTGTACCATTATCTGCTATTGTACTGTTAAAAACAGCTTTAATTTGATAATTGTATCGTTCAAAAGAGGCCAAAATTCCGGAGAGATCAGTCTTATTTATCTTAAGGGTAACATCCATCTTGGTGGATTCTGGATAAGACTGTACGTAAGAAGACAAGATCTGTGCATTGTCTGCCTCCACAATTTGCGCCATATGAGCTAAAGAATTATTTCTGTTGCTAATTTCCAGAACTATTATCCCTCCGTACTCCTTAACCGCATAGATCTCAGAAATGTGTTTCAAAATATGATTCACAGCAATCAAGCCAAGATAGTTCCGTTTATAGTCCAAGACAGGCACCACAGACAGTTGGAGCTGATCAAAAAGTCTTATAATGTCGTAAATATGCGTATCCTCATAAACGAACGGATTGAGAATAGAAAGCTGTAATGCGCCAATTGATTGATCCATTTCTCTCACTTCAACCAGGTCATCCTCACTTATTAGCCCTAAAAACTGTATTTCATTTACAATAGGAAGGTGGGATACCTTAAACTCAGTCATCCTTTCCAATGACTTCCTCACCGAATCAGAGGCCATCAAAGGCGGGATCGTGGTTGATATGAGTTCGGATGCCAGCATTTACTTCAACAAGATTCTATTTAAAAATTTATCTAAATGTTCATTAAACAACTCAGGCCTCTCCATCATTGGCGCATGTCCGCATAGATCGACCCAATTGAGTTCAGAATTTGGGAGTAACTCGTGGAATTCTTCAGCCACCTCAGGAGGTGTAACCTTATCCTGCTTTCCCCATATCAACGAAACTGGAATGGTAATCCTAGACAGATCCTTTGACATATTGTGCCTGATCGCTGATTTTGCCAAAGCCAGTATCCGAATGACACGCGATCGCTCATTTACCGTCTTAAAAACCTCATCTACAAGTTCTTTCGTTGCAGTCGCGGGATCATAGAAAGTGAAAGCAACCTTTTCCTTGACATAATCATAGCTTTCCCTTCTAGGAAACGATCCTCCAAAGGCATTTTCATATAGTCCCGAGCTCCCAGTTAAAACAAGGGCTTTCACATGTTCCTGATGAGAAAGAGTATATACCAAACCGACGTGACCGCCTAATGAATTTCCGATCAGCACAACCTGACCAAGTTTTTTATGTTTTACAAATCTATGAACATATTTCGATAGGCTCTTCACGCCCAAGGTAAGTATAGGCAAGTCATAAATTGGAAGTATGGGAACCAGTATGTGATATTTATCTTTAAAGTAATCGATAACAGGCTCCCAGTTGCTCAGCTCACCCATCAAACCATGAAGTAATACCAGGGTTTCTCCTTTACCGGTTTCAATATATCTAAACCCATTATCTTCTATTACTTCGTATTTCATATGACTTTTGTGTAGGTATGCTACTAAGTTAGTAGACTAAAATTAAATTAGTGTAATTTAAAGTATTATTTATGGCAAAATGAGCCGATTTCAATTTGCAACACAATTTATGCCAATTGTGCCTTAACAATTTCAGCAATTAGTTTTCCATCAGCCTTACCTGCCAATTCTTTACTTGCCAGGCCAATAACTTTACCCATATCCTTAATCGAATTCGCCCCTGACGTATTGATGATTGAAGAAATTATGTCTGCGACTTCTTCCTTGCTCAACTGCTTAGGCATAAAGTCGCTGATAACGGCTATCTCCTCATCTTCAATGGAACTTAGATCAGCTCTACCTTGTTGCTTGTAGATATCACTGGACTCCTTACGCTGCTTTATTAATTTCTGCAGGATTTTCAGTTCAGTCTCTTCTGTAATTTCTTCTGAATGACCTTTTTCAGTTTTCGCTAGTAAAATAGCTGCTTTGATTGCTCTTAAGCCACGTAGTCTAGCTTGATTTTTAGCGAGCATCGCTTGTTTTATTTCCTGGTCAATTGTAATTGCTATCATTGTATTTTAGTTTCTTTCGATAATTGTCGCTGTCGCCTGTGCTGCAGGCATGATCAGCATGTCATTAATATTCACATGCGCAGGTCTGCTTACGGCAAACCAGATTGCTTCTGCAATGTCGTTTGCGAGCAACGGTTCCATCCCGTCATATACTTTTTTGGCCCTGCCTTCATCACCTTTGAACCTGACTTTGGAGAATTCAGTTTCAACCATGCCTGGATTTATTGCGGTGACTTTAATACCATGAGGAAGCAAATCTATCCGCATACCTTTATTTAATGCATCAACGGCATGTTTGGTTGCACAATAAACATTTCCATTTGGATATACTTCAGAGCCTGCTATTGAGCCAATATTCACGATATGACCACTCTTTTGGGCGACCATCCATGGCGATACAATCCTGGTCATATAGAGCAATCCTTTGACATTGGTATCAATCATTGTATCCCAATCCAGTATATTCCCTTTATCAATAGGATCCAAACCCTGACTCAAACCAGCGTTATTTATCAAAACATTGATTTTTTTCCAGCCGGGGGGCAAGGTATCCAGTCTGTAGGCCAGATCCTCCTGATCTCTTACATCGACTACCAGCCTTTTCACTTCGATTGCGTGCTGATCCTCCAAGGCTTTCGCCAGTTCCGTCAACAAGTTTTCCCTTCTGCCAAGTAAGATCAGTTGATATCCCTGAGCAGCAAAAAGGTTTGCGCAAGCTTTTCCTATGCCTGAAGTAGCCCCGGTAATTAATGCGATTTTTGCCATGGCCAATTGGTTTTTTTATTCAGCAAAGCTATAATTTTTTATACAGCTATACTATTCAAAAAATAAACTGAAAGTAACGTGACGAAGCATAAGTTTATCTATGGGTGCTGCATAACGGTGTGGTTCGTTTTTTAAGATGTCTTTAAGCGAATAAGACAATTTGATCTCCGGAGACATCTTAAAATACTCGAAATAAAGATCAAAACCTATACCCGCCTCGTAGGACAAAAAATTTCGCTTATTATTCAGGAATTTCCCCATAGGATCGGTGATCAGGCTATTGTTGGTTTTCTTTTTAGAAGAGATATCTGTAGTAAACTTCGCCCCGCCCAGCAAATAGGCTCTGAAGTTATTCCTTCTATCAGACTTTATTTTTATTCCCAGGGGAAATTCAACCAAGGTGGCCTGCGTTTTCTTTTCGATATCATCAACTGGATCGTCGTAAGCATAACTGAGAATGCGGTCATTAAAAACGAGAGTGGGTGTAAATCTTATATCCGAAAAGCTGTTTAACCTCCTGTTGACTACAAAACCTATCCCAAATCCAGCAGAAGGCACAGCAGAAACGGCTTTTAATCTTGAAGGAATTAAGTCGGGATTATCCTCATCAATATAAGGTTCGCTACGCCAATTCTCTTTTTTTAAAATTTTAAATTCGGAAGATATGTATTGAAAGGTAAAGCCAAAATGCAGATCCGTATCATCAACACCCCCACCCCAGTTTTGGGCCCACAATGAAGAGACGGTAAGTGATAAACATAATGTAATTAGCCCCAGTCTGATCTTCATTTAATGCCGGTATAAATTGCACTAATTCCAAACGTCAAACGCCTGTCTTTAGTATTTTTAAAACCCACCTTGTCCATCAATGCGGTAAAATCAGCACCATCCGGAAAGGCTGCAACGGATTCTGGGAGGTACTCATAGGCCCTGTTGTCTTTTGAGAACAACTTTCCCAGCAATGGAGTGACATGCTTGAAATAGAAATTATATCCCTGTTTGACCGGAAATTGTTTCGGTTTAGCAAATTCCAGGACAACTATTTTCCCGCCTGGTTTTAATACCCGGTACATGTCTTTAAGACCTTTTTCAAGATTTTCATAATTTCTCACCCCAAACGCAACCGTAATGGCGTCAAAATGGTTGTCCTCAAAATGCAGGCCCTCCGAATCTCCTGTTTGCACAGAAAAAATATGAGCCAGATTTCGTTCCTGGATCTTTTTCCTGGCTACATCCAGCATTCCTTCAGAAATATCTACCCCGATAATCTTTTCAGGCTTTAAAATCTTGATCGCCTCAAAAGCGAAGTCCCCCGTCCCGGTTGCCACATCAAGCATAACCCTCGGCCTAATTGATTTCAGTTCCCGAATTGCCTTTTTACGCCAGATAATGTCAATTCCCAGGGACATAAAATGATTCAAAAAATCATAAGTTCCAGAAATATTGTTAAACATGGCGGCAACCTGCTCCTTCTTTGTTGCGGTTTCCGATTGGTAGGGTGTAATGTTTTCGTTCATGAACAGGCAAAGATAAGTATTGTTGAAAACTAATTTTCTACCTTTGTCATATGATTATAAAATCAGCAACATTTATTTGCAGCAACACAAAGGTCTCTGCCCTACCACCTCCAAACATGCCGGAATACGCATTTATAGGCAGATCTAACGTAGGAAAATCATCGCTGATCAACATGTTGGTCAACCAGCATGGGCTAGCCAAAACCTCCCAAAGGCCCGGAAAAACACAGCTTATTAACCATTTTCTAATTAACGAGAAATGGTATATTGTTGATTTACCTGGTTATGGCTATGCAAAGGTATCTAAAAGCAGTCGCGAGAACTGGGAGAAATTCATCAGAAACTACATCACAAAACGCGAAAGTCTACAATGTGTGTTTGTACTGATCGACAGCAGATTGGAACCTCAGAAAATTGACCTTGAGTTTTGCTGCTGGATGGGCGAGATTCAAATTCCTTTCTCGTTGATCTTCACAAAAGCAGATAAACAATCCGGTGTTAAAACAGATAAAAACGTAGCTTTGTTCAAAAAGGAACTTAAAAACTGGTTTGAGGAAATCCCTCCTTATTTTGTCAGTTCTGCAGAAAAAGGGCAGGGAAAAGATGAGATCATGCAATTCATCGAAGATGTAAATCATGATTTTGTGATGCCTATATTTACACCCAAAGAAGAACAATAAAACAAAATACATGAAGAAGTATTTTTCACTGGTGCTGTTCGCCCATTCAATTTTTGCTTTACCATTCGCACTCATCGGTTTTTTTCTTGGAGTCATCAGCGTGGGACATGAGTTCAACTGGATACTTTTTGCTGAAGTCATACTCTGCATGGTTTTCGCACGTAATGCAGCCATGGCGTTCAACAGGTACCTTGATCGTAACATAGATGCAAAAAACCCCAGAACACAGATGCGTGATATTCCAGCGGGCAAAATATCTGCCAACGGAGCTCTGACTTTTGTAGTGATCAACTGCTTATTATTTGTCACCATTACAGCGTTTATCAATACTTTGTGTCTCTATTTGTCTCCAGTAGCCTTATTCGTCATCCTTTTTTACAGTTACACCAAAAGATTTACTGCACTCTGCCATCTGGTCCTGGGTCTTGGCCTTGCTCTTGCGCCAATTGGAGCTTATATCGCAGTCACGGGTGAATTTAGCATTGTGCCTGTGCTTTATTCCTTTGCTGTATTGTTCTGGGTAAGTGGCTTTGACATCATCTATGCGTTACAAGATGAAGACTTCGACCGTAAAGAAAAACTTCATTCCATACCTGCGGCATTAGGCATAACAAATGCACTCAGACTATCTGTTGCCCTCCATGTCTTATCCGCCCTTTGTGTCATTCTACCTTTATTTTTTGCAACATTCAGCTATCCTTACTATTTAGGTGTCATTTTCTTTTGTGTAATGCTCGTCTACCAGCACCTTCTGGTAAAACCTACGGACATTAGCAAGGTCGACCGCGCTTTTGCAACTACCAATGGTTTTGCCTCTGTTGTCTTTGCCGCCTGCTTCCTGCTGGATGTTTTTTTAAGAACAAGTTTTAATTTCTAATAATGATCGATCTAACCGTACCCAAAAAAAAACGCATATATATACCCCAGGACCTGGAAATGAAATGGGAGAAGCTAGAACCCATACTTAATGAACTATTAGAACGTCAGATTTCTGATGTAAACGAATTAGAGCAATGGCTTAAGGACAAAAGTGAACTGGAAGCGGCACTGGAGGAAGATTTTGCATGGCGGTACATTAAAATGAGCTGTGATACGGGAAACGAAGATCTTGTCAAAAACTTTCAATATTTCGCAACTGAAATAGAGCCCAAAATCTCTCCCATTGCAAACCAGCTTAATCAGAAATTTAACGACAGCCCTTTTATCGACGAACTGGATCAGGATAAGTATTTTGTCTTTATTCGGGGCATCAGGAAAGCAATTGAGATTTACCGTGAAGAAAACGTGGAATTGCTGACCCGTCTTCAGGTTTCCCAGCAGAAGTACCAGGCAACCACGGGCGCCATGAGTGTCACCATCAATGACCAGGAATATACACTGGAGCAAGCTTCAAATTTCATCAAAGACACCAATAGATCGATAAGGCAGCATGCCTGGGAAACCATACAGCAAAGACGTCTTGTAGATAAAGATGATCTAAATATATTGTTTGACGAATTAATTGCGATGCGTCATCAGGTTGCATTAAATGCAGGGTTTGAAAATTACCGCGACTACATGTTTCAGGCACTTGGAAGGTTTGATTACACCCCTCAAGACTGCTATCACTTTCACGAAGCGATAGAAAAAGAAGTCGTCCCAATTTTAAGGGAACAAGCAGAAAAACGCGCCACGGCCCTCGGACAGCAAATCTTGAAACCATGGGATATGGATGTCAGTACGACTGGAAAACCGGCATTGAAACCCTTCAAGAACGGCACGGAATTAATTGACAAGAGCATTGACTGCTTTAATGCAATTGATCCGACGCTTGGCCAAATGCTTTCTATCATGAAGGCCAACAATCTTTTTGATGTGGAAAGCAGAAAGGGGAAAGCTCCTGGTGGTTACAATTATCCGCTTGCTGAAACAGGTGCTCCTTTTATCTTCATGAACTCGGCCAACTCGCTTCGCGACCTGACCACTATGGTTCACGAAGGTGGCCATGCCATTCATACTTTCCTTACAGCTGAACTGGAACTAAATGATTTTAAACATTGTCCGTCTGAAGTGGCTGAACTCGCGTCTATGAGTATGGAACTCATTTCTATGGACAACTGGCATATTTATTTTGATAACGAGGAGGACCTGGTCCGGGCTAAAAAAGAACAATTGGTAGATGTACTTAAAACCATGCCCTGGGTAGCCGTAATTGATCAATTCCAACACTGGATTTACACCAACCCGAGTCACAATGCCGCAGATAGAGAAGAAGCATTTAAGCAAATTTATGAACGTTTTGGTGCCGGCTTCGCCAATTGGGAGGATCTGGAACAAGAGTTTGGCAATGTTTGGCAAAAGCAACTCCACCTCTTTGAAGTTCCTTTTTATTACATCGAATACGCCATAGCCCAATTAGGCGCCATAGCGATATGGAAAAATTATAAAGAAAATCCACAAAAAGCACTAAAACAATATCTTGCCGCATTATCTTTGGGATACAGCAGGCCAATTAATGAAATTTATGAAACAGCGGGAATCAAATTTGATTTCAGTGTACACTATATTCATGAGCTGGCATCTTTTGTAAAGGATGAACTTCATAAATTAGGTTAAGCATGTTTGAAAAATTATTCAGAAAGAAATCAATTACCAAAATACTCGAAGATGCTCAAAAGGGATATGGAGAGCATGGCGTATCCTTGCACAAAACTTTAGGTGTAAAAGACCTTACTGCATTTGGCATTGCCGCCATTATTGGCGCGGGGATTTTTAGCACAATTGGCAAAGCAAGTGCCGATGGCGGGCCAGCAGTTATCTTTCTGTTTATTTTCACCGCTGTTGCCTGTAGTTTCGCTGCTTTCGCATATGCAGAATTTGCTTCCATGGTACCTGTGTCCGGAAGTGCCTACACTTATTCTTACGTAGCTTTCGGAGAACTTATCGCCTGGATTATCGGATGGTCACTCATTATGGAGTACGCCATCGGAAACATCACCGTAGCGATATCCTGGTCAGATTACTTTACGGGGCTACTCTCCTCCATCAAAATCCCTGCTCTAAATATAGACGGCATTCATCTGCCTGACTGGATCACTATGGACTACCTGACGGCTCGCAATGGTCATATCCATGCAGATGCCCTGGTCAATGCCGGAAAAAACTATGGAGATCTGGATGAAGCGATCCGCATTTCAAATAATGCCTGGGTCACCTCCCCAAGAATTGGCAGATTTCACTTGATTGCAGATCTTCCTGCCTTGGCGATCATCATCTTTATTACGTGGCTGGTATACAGGGGAATGAAAGAATCCAGAAATGCGAGCAATGCTATGGTTATTGTTAAACTTGCCGTCATACTACTTGTACTTTCGGTAGGTGTGTTTTATGTCGACACCAGCAATTGGAATCCCTTTGCACCAAACGGCGTATCAGGTGTTCTAAAAGGCGTCTCCGCTGTTTTCTTTGCCTACATCGGTTTCGATGCCATTTCAACAACGGCCGAAGAATGTAAAAATCCCCAACGGGACTTACCAAGGGGCATGATGTGGGCAATTATCATTTGCACCGTACTGTATGTTGCCATCGCATTGGTGCTTACGGGCATCGTCAATTACAAATCTCTGGCCGTAGGCGACCCGCTTGCCTTTGTCTTCGATCAGATAGATCTAAAGTTAATGAGTGGTATCATTGCAGTTAGCGCTGTTTTTGCCATGGCCAGCGTTCTGCTTGTTTTCCAAATGGGCCAACCAAGAATATGGATGAGTATGAGCCGTGACGGATTACTACCAAAAGCTTTTTCCAGGATACACCCCATCTACAAAACACCTTCATTTGCTACGGTTGTCACCGGTTTTGTCGTTGCCGTGCCCTCTCTTTTTATGAATTTAACCATCGTAACTGATCTTTGTTCTATCGGAACACTGTTTGCCTTCGTACTGGTTTGTGCAGGGGTATTGGTGCTTCAAAATAAACCGGATATTCAACGCGGAAAATTTAAAATCCCGTACGTCAATTCAAAATTTGTTGTTCCTTTTTTGTTAGTTGCTGCGCTCGTTATTTCTTTTGGACTGTACAAAAATGAAACTTCTTCATTTTTACTGAATAAGCCCAAAAGCAATGAGCCACTTAAATTTATTACTTCTCTAAACGTCCAGGAGCTCAACACGGTTAAAGGGGAGGTCCGGGCAGCGCAGGTAAAGGCAAACAGTATTGATCAGCATACCGACACAGAAGCCTATTTAAATAACCTTTCTGTCACAGAGTATGAAGATTTTCTATCGGCCTCTGCAATTGACCAGTCCAAAAAATACGAGAGTGGTTGGTCTCTATTTAAACATAAAATCCCAATGTGGATATTTCTGGTTATCTGCGTAATAATTACCTACTACAGCGTTGCTAAAAATCTTTCATTAATTCCGGTACTGGGACTAGTCAGTTGCCTTTATATGATGTGCGAACTGGGCATATCAAATTGGATCGGATTTAGCGTGTGGCTAATTGTAGGACTGATTGTTTATTTTTTGTATGGGTATCACCATAGTAAGCTAAACCCACACAAATCGTAGAAAAATTTCCCCAATTATCCAACTTTTTCGGCCATTTGAATTTATTTTAAAATAAATTCTACATATTGAGAATATATCTCTACATTAGACTTATAAAATCAATACAATATCCGGTATGGATATCTGTTGAATTGCCCTCCTAATTATCCCTATAATTGCATCGATTGGAAAATCTGCAATAAAGGCTCCTCCCCGGAGCCTTTTTTATGCCCTTTAAAGTCATTTAAAGCACTTATTGAAATGTTATACAAATCAGAGTACAGTTTGAATCACCGTAAATATTTATTATTCCATTAGACTAGTAGATTAAAGGGGCTTACCGGCTTTTTTATCCAGAATGGATTGATATTCGTTATCAAACTTGTCCAGCAGCACAGTCAGTTTGTGTAAATCATTGCCAGCTTTTTTTGCAGTTTGAGTACCCAGAGAATCAGTTAGGAATTTCCTTTCATAGGCCACAGGTTTACCGCCAACGATGGTAGCTCTTCGGATCGTGTATTCCAGTTCGTCGTCTAACTCAGGATGCATTTTACTGTAATATCTTTTGCCTGAACCTTTTGAGGAGGCCGCTACCCAGCTTTCGAGTTGTTTATCCAGTTCTTCTTTTGTCATGTGATATTGCTGATTATGATGAGGAGACATTTACGCATACTTTGCAGCCAATTCTATCGCAAAATCTGCACCATTTTTTTAACCTGCATTAAGAGGACCTGAACCAAAGAGTCCTGAGCCTGACCTTTGGACGGAAACAGACATGGTTATCCTTAAATTTGACCATAAGATAAGTTTTTGCCATAAGCAACGTTATCTTTGTACCTATGAGTTTACCGCTGCGCATCACATTTGAAGGAGATGATTACACCTACGCTGTTTTAACAAAATCAATTGACAAGCAAACTACCCTAATCAGGATCAGTCTTGATGGACAGGAGTACGAGCTTGCACCGAATACAAAAGGAGAATGGAACGCTACTGGGACCACCATCGTTGATCGGCCAGAATTATTGAGGGCAATTGCAAGAAATGTGGCGCTGCGTTACAGGCTGTAATTCATAGTTCTGTAGCACTGCACAAAATACTTTTCTAGCCTGCAATCTTATTGATCATGCCATTGAATATAAAATAATGAAATGGCAGGACAGCGTACCAATAAAGCCTACCTCCCAGTCCGAGCGGACGGAAGGTAGCCGTCTGATAAACCTGATCATCCACTATCTTAAATTCCAGCCAGGCCTCTCCAGGCAGTTTCATCTCGGCGTAAAGCAACAACCGCTTTTGCTCGCGGTTGGAATAAATCACCCGCCAGAAATCAACCGACTCTCCCGTATTCAGCTCCTGAGGGTTTTTCCTGCCCCGTTGCAACCCAACACCTCCGAACAATTTATCAATAAAGCCCCGGAAGCCCCAAAGCCAGTTGGCATAATACCATCCTGACTTACCGCCAATCGCAAATATCCTGGCGGCAGCTGTTGCAGTATCCTTAGTATTCCGTTTCTTTTTATCGGTAAAAACACCATGTACGGGCACCTTAAGTTGCTTTTCCACCAAATCCCTGGAATAAAAGCCACCCACGGAATCATACCAGCTGGAAAGCACCATATTCTGTTCGATCTTATCAAAAGCAAGCGCGATGGCCTTGTCATAGGAAATGAGCTGAATGTCCAGGCGTTCTGCCAGATCGTTTGGCTCTGCCACCACGTCTACCCGCATACTTTCCACCAGGTTTTTAGCAAGAGTATAAGAAGTTGAGGTTACAAAATACAGCCAGTAAGAAGACAACCGCGGAGTCATAACCGGAACGGTAAAAATATGCCTTTTCAGCCCGCGCGCTTCTGCAAAGCGAAGCAGCATCTGCTTATAGCTGAGAATGTCCGGACCATAAATGTCATAGTGCTTACCATAGCTGAAGGGTTGAAGCAAAACACCAGAAAGGAATTCTACCACGTTTCTGATGGCAACGGGCTGACATTTGGTATACAGCCATTTTGGTGCAACCATCACCGGCAGCTTTTCCACCAAATCTCTGATAATCTCAAAAGACGCGCTTCCAGAACCAACAATGATCCCGGCCCGCAGTGTGGTTAGCGGAATCTTCCCTCCCGCCAGAGTCTGCTCTACCTGCCTGCGAGAGGCCAGGTGTTTGGATAGTGCTTTACTGTTCACAATCCCGCTAAGAAAGATGATCTGTCTCGCCCCTGTCTGGTCAATAGCACAGCTAAAATTACGCGCTGAAGTCTGCTCGGTATCGCTGAACTTTCCAGCTGTACTCATAGAATGAACCAGATAATACGCAACATCTATATCTTTAGGGACTTTCTCCAGACTTTCCCGATCCATCATGTCCGCTTGCAGCACTGTGATGGCGGCATTCTCGCCAAACTTTTTAGGATTGAACCTTGCACTGTCCCTAACCAGGCAAATTACCTGATGACCCTGCTCCAGCAGTACCGGCAGCAGACGCTGGGCAATGTATCCCGTAGCACCAGTCAGGAGCACTTTCATACAATTCCGGTTCTTTCACATTCAGTATCCGTTTGCTTAGGTGCTTCATCCATGTTCAGTAGTTTACAGTTTAACACAACAGCTCCGATTTAGTTTTTGTAATGCCAGATGATTGTGATTTCATCAAGGTTTTATGCCATCAAAACCAACCACTGTTTATTAAAATTAGTAATTGATTTTGGGATTCACCCTTTTACCGCTTATGTTTGCAAGAGCACATTTACCTGTAGCCAATACCTAATTTGCTTTTCAATTGAAAAAACTTACGCTGTTACCGATATTGCTAATAGTTCAGCTATTGGGCTTATCCACAATTTGTGTTGCACAGGAAGCCGGACCGGAGACTGTTAAAACAGGCATTTACGTGACCAGTATTCATGATATAGATTTTAAGGAGAAGGAATACACTATTGACTTCTGGCTCTGGTTCAAATACAAAAACCGGGAATTCAATTTTGTAGAGAATCTGGAAATACCACAAGCTAAAAGCGTAAATAAATCTTTTTCCACCATTGATTCCTCGGGGACTGAAGTATATCTCCTGATGAAGATCCAGTGTGTCATGAAGGATTCCTGGGCCATTGACAATTTTCCATTCGACCATCAAACCCTAAGGCTATCCATTGAAAACTCCCAGTTTGATTCCCAATCCCTGGTCTTCCAGCCGGATACAATAGGAAAACAATACGATCCCAGATTTACCCTCCGGGGATGGGATATCGACAGCTTAAAAGTTTCCAATGGCATCAAACAATATGAAACCACCTTTGGGGACACCTCCATCAGTAAACCCCATACTGAATACAGTAATTTCAAAGTCAGGGTAGGCATGAGCAGGGATGCGATGGGCATATTCTGGAAAATGTTTCTCGGCATGTATGTGGCATTCCTGATTGCCTTTATGTGCTTTTATATTCATTCAGATAGTATTGATTCCCGTTTTGGTCTGAGTGTAGGTTCTTTGTTTGCAGTCATCGGAAACAAGTATATCGTGGATGCCTCGCTCCCGGAAACGACCACCTTTACATTAGTGGATACCCTACATGGAATCACACTTATTTTCATACTCACTGTGATTATTTCAACCGCCTATTCATTACGGCTCATTAAGCAAGATAAATTAGCTGCCTCCAACAAATTTGATAAGATATCCTCTCTTTCCTTGCTGGCCGGATATGTTGTACTAAACGCATTCTTTATAATTCAGGCCATTTACGAATAAGCGGAACCCAAGTTGATGATATCCTTATTGTACTTCCCTTTGTATTCTAATGGGGAAAGACCGGTATATTTCCTGAACACCTCCCGAAATGCCTTGACATCATTGTAACCAACCTCGTACATCACCTCATTGATCGTCTTCCGACTCGTCTCAAAGGACTTTTTTGCCATTTCAATTTTCACGCGTTGTGTGTATTCGATCGGCGTGTTGCCGGTAGCCTTAATAAATCTCCTGTCAAAATTTCTGCGCCCCACATTAAACCTGGACGACAGATCATCAATAGTGATTTTCTGTTCCAGATGAAGCTCGATATAATTTTGCGCCTGCTTCACCAGCTCATCCTCATGTTTTTTCTGACCATTGAATATTGTAAATTCTGACTGTGTACTCCTGTCAATCTCTATCTGAAATACCTTTGAGCACAAAATGGCGGTTTTCCTGTCATAATATTTTTCAATCAAATAGAGAACGAGATTCAAAAACGAATAGGCACCTCCATTGGTATAGATTCCTTTTTCATCGGTGATCAGATGATCTGTTTGCAGATTGACTTTGGGAAACATCAACCGGAAGCTTTCTGCCACAGACCAGTGTGTCGAACATACCATTCCATCTAATAAGCCCGCAGCGGCCAGCAAAAATGTACCAGTACATATTGTTGCAATTTCAGCGCCCGATTCATACTGCTCCTGCAGCCAGGAGATCAGGGATTCATTGCCCTTCAGCGCCAACTCGTAATTATGGTTCAGCGAAGGAATGATGATTAAATCGCTTTTAGCTATTTCGGAGATGGTGGTATGTGGATTAACGGAAAACAAACCCGCATTAAAATCTACATGAGGGGATACGCCTGCCAACTGTATATTGAACAACTGCTGCTTTCCGGAGTCCTTCCAATAAACATTTGCCCTCGAAAATATCTCGTAAGTCCCGGTTATACTACTCAGATTATTCTCTCCATTTGGTACCACGATAGTCAACTGTTTCATCTTCGCTTTTTTCCAAAGTTAAGGGATTGACTTGTCCAAATCAACCCATCATATTGTCCATTTTACACCCCAAATCATTCGCAATTACTCCAGTACTTTGGAATTAGCAAATGACGCTGAGTTAGAACGACAAACAAATGAAAAGAAACATCCTGGCCGCCTCGGTTCTTTTAGCCTTATTATCGGGCTGTCAGCCCTCAGCAGAAAAACCTGCCGGACAAAAAACAGCGGCAGCAAACAGTACCAAATCAAGAACTTTAACTATGAACAGCCAAGATTACTCAACAAACCTGGTGGTGAACAAAGCCCCGGAAGCAGCATTTACTGCCATTCAAAATTTCCGCGGATGGTGGTCGGAAGAAATAGAAGGACCAACCGACGAGCTCAACCAAACTTTCTTCTACCATTATAAAGACGTCCACCTGTGCAAACTGCAACTCGTTGAAGTAGTTCCAAACAAGAAGCTGATGTACCTGGTACTGGACAATGAGTTCAATTTTGTCAAAGATAAAACAGAGTGGGTAGGCACCAAACTTATTTTTGAACTCACACCTGAGGCCGGTCAAACCAAAATTGCCTTCACCCATCAGGGCCTCGTACCCGAAGATGAATGTTATCAGGTATGTCAGGATGCCTGGACAAGCTACATCCAGGGCAGCCTTAAGGAATTAATAGAAACAGGAAAGGGAAAGCCCAATGGCAAAGAAGGTGGACTCAATGACGAACTCGTCAAAAAATGGGGATTGCCAGATAAATAACATAGCAAATAAAAACAATGGAAAAAGATTATACAACATCAATTTTGGTGGACCAATCCCCCGAACAAGTATTTAACGCCATTATTCATGTTCGCGACTGGTGGCAGGGCGAAATCATAGGCGACACCGGAAAGAAAGGTGATGCGTTCACTTACCAGATGGGCGACGTTCATTTTTCAAAACAACTGGTCACAGAATTTATCCCGAATGAAAAATTAGCCTGGCGGGTAACAGAAAGCCGGATCAACTTTGTAACCGATAAACAAGAATGGGTGGATACAGAAATTGTGTTTCAAATTTCTCCGGAAGGCAGCCAGACAAAACTCACTTTCACGCATCGTGGGCTTGTGCCCTCAATAGAATGCTACGGCGGCTGTTCTGGCGCCTGGGATGGCCTGATTGAAAAAAGCCTTTTCAGCTTGATCACGACAGGCAAGGGTGTGGATATCTTCTAGCCTACAGCAATTGGTCAAAATGAATGGGCAGGTTGTTGATTCGGGTACCGGTCGCATGAAACACTGCATTGGCGATGGCTGCAGGAATACCGACCAGTCCGATCTCCCCTACACCCTTGACACCCAATTCATTGATCAGTTCATCTTTTTCATCTGCAAAAATGACTTCCAGTTGGTTGATGTCCGCATGCGTTGGAATGTGGTATTCACCGAGATTTGGATTCACATATTTCCCGAGGTTACAGTCTATCACAGATTCCTCATGCAAGGCCTTGCTAATTCCCCATACCATAGATCCCAAAACCTGGCTTTTTGCCGTTTTGGGATTAATGATCTTACCCGCAGCGACAGCAGTCACAATACGTGTCACTGAAATTGTTTTGAGTTCCCGGTCTACTTCTACCTCTACAAAAGACGCACTGTGTGTCGCCATACTATAGTTCCGCAACTTCAGCAGATGGGGCTTGCCCATGTTTGTAGTCTTGATCGGCTTGTTGTTGTTTGCCGCAACAATCTCCTGGAATCCAACAAAGACATCCGGGTTACCTTTTTTTGAAATGCCCCCATTGCTAAAAATCACGTCATCAAAATCCGCTCCCGCAAGCGGCGAGCCCTTCATACTTTTTGCCTTTTTTACTAATTTTTCCTTCAGCGCTTTAGCGGCAACAACAATAGCCACCCCTGTAGAGGAAGTCATGGCCGATCCACCTTGAAACATCGAAAACGGCTTTTTGCTGTCGCCATAACTGAAAGTAACCGCTTCCAGCGGCAGACCCAGTTCATCGGCCGCTATCTGGGTCATTACGGTAAATGTTCCGGTACCAATATCCGTCACCGCGTTGTTGACAATCAGTCTTCCATCTTTGCCAATGATCAGTTCAACTCTAGAAGGAAACTGGTAAGCATCCCAGATACCTGTGGCCATCCCATGACCAACCAGTTTATTGCCCCGCTTCATGCTGCCAGGTTCTGGGTTACGCTTATCCCAACCAAACCGTTCAGCAGCCTTTAAATAACAATCCTTCAGCGCTTTGCTGGTAAAGGGCCGTTGAGCAGAAGGATCTGTATCCGAGTAATTGAGGAGGCGAAACTCCAGCGGATCTATACCCAGCTTGTAGGCCAACTGGTCCATCGTGCATTCAATGGCATGCATTGCTGTCGAGCCGCCGGGCGCACGCATGTCTATCGGTGTGGATAAGTCGAGGGGAACGACCTTGTACTCAAATAAAGTATTCGGTGCCGGATAAAGGCGATGGCTCCATGAAGACATGATCTCGGCATAATCCTCATAATTAGACGTTTCCACAAACGAAGAATGGTTCATTCCTAGCATTTTACCTTTTTCATCGGCAGCAAAGCGCAACCTTTGTACATTTTGCGGACGGTGTCCCAAAGCGAACATCTGCTGCCGGTCCAGCGTCACCCTGACATTCCGCTGCAAATGCAATGCAGCCATGGCGCAAAGGAAAAGTTGAAACTGCGGACGCAAGCCTACGCCAAAGGCACCCCCAACGAAAGGTGCCAACACCCTGATATTCTTATAATGGAGTCCAAAAACATTGGCTACAAACAATTGGTTGTTGATGGTGCCTTGTGTCTTATCGTAAATGGTCAGTTTACCCTTGCCTTCATACACTGTGGTTGTGGCAAAAAGCTCCATCGGGTTATGGTGCTCCACACCATGTTTATATTCCGCATCTACAGTAGCTGCTGCGCGAGCGTATGCTGCCTCAAAATCACCTGTAGGTGCCGGTGGTGGCGGCTTCAAGAGTGTAGCCATGCCCTTCTTTGCAGGCCTCGCCTGAGCAAGATTATCCTCCAAACAGGTGTCAAATGGGGCTTCCTCATATTCAAAGCGCACCAATGTGGCGGCGTACCGTGCGGTCTCGAAATCTTTTGCGACCACCAGTGCCACTGGCTGACCGTTAAATTTGATGTCTGCATCATATAGTGGTCTAAAAACGACGCCGGGTGGCGCATCCATATCGGCATATTGCAGGTCAAACCAGGCCAGTTTCGGACGGTTTTCGTGTGTGAGCACCTCCACTACACCCGCAAGCGCGTTAGCTGCAGTTGTGTCTATTTTCAGAATCTTACCCTTGGTGATGGTACTGTTCACCACATAGCCATACAGCAGATCAGGAACATTGTATTCAGCAGCATATTTGGCATCGCCCGTTACTTTTAGCCGGCCCTCCAGTCGGCTTACCGGTTGCCCTACACTAGGTGATATTGTATTGGTCGTTTTCATAATCAAAGTGAAGGTTGTGCGCCCGGCATTTGCGACTCAGGCCGCAGGGCCATCAGGCCATTACGGACGATCGCCCTTTTTGCCAGTTCTATTTTAAATTGGTTGTGTTGATACCCGACTGCACCCTGCAGGATGATGTCAGCTGCCAGGGCAAAGTTTTGTGCGTCAGCAGGCTTACCCTGTAGAAAATCCTCTGCCTCCGTCAGGCGCCAGGGCTTGTGTGCTACACCGCCCAGAGCGATCCTCGCCGTTTTAATCACATCACCGTCAAGCTCCAGACCAGTTGCCACCGAAACCAGCGCAAACGCATACGAATGGCGGTCGCGCAGTTTGAGATAGGAGTAGTTTTTTTCAAAACCTTTGGCCGGCAAGTCAATGGAGGTAATCAGTTCACCATGACGCAAGTTGTTGTCCAGTTCCGGCGTGTCGCCAGGCAAACGGTGAAAGTCGGCGAAGGGAATGCTGCGCTCCCCATCAGGACCTTCCACATTCACCACTGCAGCCAGTGCGGCCAGCGCCACACACATGTCCGACGGAAAGACAGCAATGCACTGGTCGCTCGCACCCAGAATGGCATGCATCCGGTTATAGCCCCCAATAACCGAGCAACCAGAACCCGGCACTCGCTTATTGCAGGGCGCATGTGCATCGTAAAAATAATAACAGCGGGTACGTTGCAGCAAGTTACCCCCATTCGTGGCCATGTTCCTGATCTGACCAGAGGCACCCGCCAATATTGCTTTTGACAACAAGGGATAGCGCTCCTCTATCCATGGATGGTAAGCCGTATCTGCGTTAGTTACCAGAGCCCCCAGGCGCAGACCGCCACCCGCATTTTCAGCAATGGATTTGTAATCCGTCAAGCCGTTGATGTCCACCAGCAGTTCAGGATGCACGAGGTTGTATTTCCAAAGATCGATCAGATTGGTACCACCAGCAATAAAGGCTGCTCCTGTATTCGCAGCAACAGCACTTAGGGCATCGCTGGCACTGCCCGCCCTCAGATAAGTAAAATCATTCATGCGCCATTCCTCCCTTTATCTCCATAATCGCATCAATGATACCCACATTGGCACCGCAGCGGCAAAGGTTTCCGCTCATCAGCTCCTTCACCTCATCACGAGTATTGGCCTTCCCCTCGTTCAGCATACCAATCGCACTGCAAATCTGGCCTGGTGTGCAATAGCCGCATTGAAAAGCATCATGATCGATAAAAGCTTGCTGCAAGGGATGTAACTGCTCGCCCAGACCGACCCCTTCTATGGTCGTAATGCTGGAGGCATCTTTCATCACTGCCAGCGTCAGGCAACTTAGAATGCGCTTGCCATCGCAGATTACCGTACAAGCGCCACATTGTCCGTGATCACAGCCTTTTTTTGTACCTGTTAAATCCAGGTGTTCCCGAAGCGCATCCAGAAGACTTACCCAGGGCCTGACTTCAATCATTTTAAACTCACCGTTTACATTCAGGGCAACCGTTCTTGTCGCTACCGGGCCATCAGTACCACCTCTTCCTTGCATCGTACTTATTTCTTTTTGAATACAGATGCCACCAGCGCAGTAACTACCGCACCAAACAAATAATACCCCACGGTCATCGCTTTGATCTGATCTGTTTTGGCTACCGGCTTCGGATTAAGCCCCAATGGCTCAGGCAGTTTTACCGCGCCCACACCTGCCAGTAACCCAAGGGCAACCGCCCTGACAAACAGGTGTTGCCGCTTTGCTGAAGCAATCCAACTGTAATAAATGGTGTTGGAAATGATATCCCCGGCAAGTGTGATCTTGTACAGATCATCCGTATCGGTAATGTTCCCACCAAAATACCGGACTGATTTCTGCAGGGCCTGCTCGCCTAAAAAATCTATCCTTGGTGTCGTACGCTTATTTTTCAGAGATTCGTGCAGCACATTGAGTGCCACCGCACCGGCCAGGCCGGCAAAAAGGTTACTGATCTTTCCCATAGCATTTTAACATCAGCCACCAAAAAAAGTTTCATTATATGCGCAAATCAAGGAAACACGATCTCCCCGGCTAATCCGAAACAATCCGCAGCCTAAGGGGTTAATATTAGACACTATGATGAGAGAAACCATGTCAAAAACAATTGTGATAACTGGTGCTTCCAGTGGAGCCGGAAGAGCCATTGCCCTGGCCTTTGCAGAAAATAAAGAAAAACTCGTGCTGGCCTCCAGAAATATAGGAGAGCTGGAAACCGTTGCCGCCGAATGCGAAAGTTTAGGAGCCAAAGTGCAGTGCATACAAGCAGACGTGACCGATCCCGGAGCCATGATCAACGTTGCGGCCCTGGCCGACGATTTTGGTAGTGGCGTAGACGTGTGGGTCAACAATGCCGGTGTACTCGCAGCCGGGGCTTTTGACGAAACCCCGATCGTAGTTCTTGACCAGGTCATCAAAACCAATCTGATGGGCTACATTCACGGAGCACATGCGATCTTGCCCTATTTCAAGAAACGCAAAAAAGGCATCCTCATCAACAACATATCAATCGGCGGTTTTTTACCCGTACCCAATGGCGTGGGTTACTCTGCCAGTAAATTTGGACTCCGTGGATTCTCCGCCGCATTAAAAGCAGAACTGACCGGCTTTCCGGAGATCCACGTTTGCGATATCTTTCCAGCCTTCCTGGATACACCCGGAATCCAGCATGCGGCAAACTATACCGGAAAAAGCATCAAACCCGCGCCACCTGTTTATGACCCGGCAAGAGTGGCTCAGGCAGTGGTCAGACTTGCCGCACAACCCAGATCTGAAACGATGATTGGCAGCCTTTCCTATTTATTAAGAGCTTCCTATGCCCTGTTCCCTGGAATTACCAGAACCCTGGCCGGTGTGGTGATCAACGGTTACCTGAAACAGGCGGAGGCGATTGAAAAAACAGACGGTAATATCTTTGAAACTGTACCCTTTGGAAATGCCGTTTACGGCGGATGGGGAATACCTGGTAAGCCCAAAGCCCACCGGAAATACCTCGTTTCAGGACTCTTGCTTATTGCCGCTGCGGGGCTGCTGACCACCTTACGGAAAAGATAAAACCGGGCGGTCATCAGCCAATGATCACTGGGCCGATATACTGACTAGTGCTCACCCGGTCGCCAGTACTGTTTGTATAAAAGACGTAAACATGCACCCTATCGCCCTTAAAATGCAGGGGCAACTGCAATCGCACCTCCCGCTCAAGCCGCGTGGCCTCATTTACAAAACTGACAAACAGCTGCCTGAGCGGGTTGTAAATAATAAACGTAGCGGAGTCGATCCCACTACTGTAAATACTCTCTGTACTATTGTCCCAACAAATGTGCAAAATCGCGGCATCCAAAGTGCTCAACTGCCGCACCCAGGAGATCAGCAAATCCCCCACGCTAAATATTGCCTTCTCAAAATCAATCTCATAATCAGGTGCAGCACCGCTCACTGCATGCCTGATATGATAACCCACCGCAGCATTTAAAGGCGTCTTCCGGCTTTTAAAAGACTGATAACCCATATTGATCACCGGCAACAGCGGCTTAATCCAGTTCATCACCAGCGCAAATATTGCACGCTGATTTAGCTGCGCCTCCGACCATTTCACCTTAGAGGTATCCGCCACATTCCTCACATAATCAATCCCCCTCCAACTCGCCCCAACAATCGTCCCGACTTTACCACTCACCGGCCCATTTATTCCATTTTTATATCTTGCCATAATTTCTATTTTTACAGTTTACAAACCCCTACGCCATACCAACCACCACGCTCCTCTCTCCCCTCGAGGGAGAGATGTCGCAACGCGACAGAGAGGGGGCACCCCCCCCAACAACCTCTCCATCAAAAAACACCCCTACTCCCCTACAACCAGTCCGCATACTTACAAACCGTCCTCCTGTGCCGCAACCTCCTAAACACCCCAACCCCTTCCCTGCCCCCATCCACTGAGGTATTCCCCTCAATGCACACCACAAAATCCCCCTGCACCCGCTCCACCAGCCCAACATGCCCGATCCTTTTTAACGCAGGAAAATAAATTCCCATCACCATTCCCGGAAGCGGTGCCGCTCTACATCGTCCCGCGGGGAATAAAGCAGGGCTCCAGGCCGTCCTCGGCGCTGCATACCCAGCCTGACCAAAACACCAGGAAACAAAACTCGCACAATACGGGGCTGGAACCCGAACACCCGTATAGGCCAGATACTCCCGCACCCGCTTTCCAGCATTCTGGCCAACCTCAAGAACCCCAACTTCAGCCTGCGCTGCACGGATGACAACTCTCGCACCTTGCTCATTTCTTACAATACCGTTGTCAGACACCCCACACCAGCCAATAAAAGCAGTGCAAAAGAAGCCCAGTAAAACATGACCTGTTGCCATACTTCCATCCTCCTGTAATAAATAACCAACACCTCAAGGCCAGGCAAACCCAGCCTCAGCCAAAACCTGTTTAGCAACCACCACACCAGTTCCAGCAAGATCAAAAAGCTGATCAGACCTAAAACTACCATTAGCGGCACACTTTCATTTATGCCCACCGTCATCTCCGGACTACTCCAAAACCTGGTCACCATACCCCAAATCCCCATTAACACCAATACCAACCTGTGCTCTTTTTTTATCCCAATCAAGAGGTTCCAGAGATCAACACTCCCGTTTAATACTATCTTTTTCATAAAATTTTTTTATTAATTTTTTTAACACACCATACTACCTCTCTCCCCTCGAGGGAGAGATGGGCGAAGCCCAGAGAGGGGGCATCAAACCAAGGAAATCATAATTATTCCCCCTCTCTGTCGCGGAGCGACATCTCTCCCTCGAGGGAGAGAGGAGCATGATGGCAAAACTTACTGCACCGCAGTCGTCCCTACATAAACCGAATCCGACACTTTCTTCAGATCAGCCCGGACAAAGCCAGCCCAAACATGAACCATATCACCCGACCATGCCACTGGCACCATTAGGTCATAAGACAAAGCAGACCTTAGCGCTGCGGACTGCCTGATGGCCCAGCGCTGTTTTGCCGGATTGTACACCGCAAAGGTCACCTTATCCGTACTGTCCGTGTTCAATGGATTACCAGTATCCGCATTGTTGACCCAACTGAAATCCAGCTGCGCATCCTCTGTTGTCGCAATTGCAATGTCCGGGCAAGCCAGCAAATTACCTTTGGCAAACACAAACTGATCATAATCAATGCTTAGAGCAGGATACACCCCCGTCACAGCATGTTTCAAGTTCACAGAAAACGCCGCGTTAAAAGGCGTCATGTTCTTCGCCGAACTCTGGAAACCAGCGCTAAACAAGACCGACACATCACCATCCATAAACGAACGCATCAATGTAAACTCAGCCCGGTGTTCAATTTGCCCTTCAGTAGCAGGCTTTGTAGATTTTTTAGGTTTACTTCGGAAATAATCAATATCTCTCCACGATGCACCTACCACCGTTCCAACCAATCCCGAGATGGATCCCAGGATACCTTTATAATACTTTCCCATTTTTATATTTTTTAATGGGTTTCTTTTCAAGCGATACCCTTTTCCGCGGTTACGCTCCTATTCGGTTTTCATTTACTCAGCTCCAGTAGCCCAACACAGTTGCCGCTTCAATAAAGCCGACGTCCCTGCCAGTCCAGGCAAATACCAACCTGGTATCAGGCAGTTCGTCAATCAGTTGCAGCAGACGAAGCTCCATCAAGCCATTTGTATGCACCACCTCAAGGATCCACTCCATTCCGCGCGCCGCTCTTAGTACATAACGGCAGTTTTGTGCCGCTCCGGTAGCTATGGCTTTGGCCAGCTGCACCATCTCGCCAATAAATCGCAGTGGTTCCAGCAAATTGTTGACCCTGTAAAGTATGCCCGGTTTTTTAAAAACCATACTGGTCTTACCGTTCTTGCGGTATACCGAAAGCTGAAGCGTTAATTCTTTTGTAATCATATCCGTTTAATTAATTTGATGATACAAAAGTAAAGCCCTGAAATAAGGTCAACTGTGCAAGGCTGCATAGTTGGAGGTATATTTTGAGACAAGCCCGATTTGAGGTCACAAATTGTGACCCTACACTATTATTCGGGTGTCTAACTAATTTTCAATTAATTCTATTAATTTCACGGGATCCTGACGATTATCCCAAAAAGCAGTTATAACGATACCATCATCAACAATTCTATATAAAATACTGAATTGCCCCATAGCAGAAATTCTAGTTTGATTGTGATCTGTCAACTTGTAAGCCAATGGAAGAGTTAAAATTGTTTTAACCCGCTTGCCTATAAGTTTAACTAGTTTTTTTGAATATGCAGTTGAACGAGTTTTTTCGTTCCAGTACTTTAAAATAGCTCGTCTTTGTTTAACTGGAGATTTCAGAGATAGTGTTCAGTCCTTTTCAGACCAAAGTGTCCACTTCAACTTTGCCACACAGCTGCCGTAGTGTTTGGAACTTTCACTACCCTTATTTAGTCAGATCCGACAGGTCAAATTAACGTTCTCAATTGCTCATCAGGATCATTCTCTACAAGTGCCTTTCCAAATCATAAATCCTTGACCTTAGCGCTTCGCTAAGCCATTAAAATCTGAATCAGGACTAACTGGATCAAACAGCAAAAGAACATCTGTAATGTGCTTAAAATCAGTCAAATGGACAGTTTACATGGTAATTACTGCACACTTTGAAGCGAAAGGAATGGACAGCGGGTTTCAGAATTACTTGTCTACTATTGCCGAAACCTCCAGCTAAATCACGGACATATGAATCGCGGAGGAAAAATATCTTTTACAGCAGGCTTTGTTTTTTGAAGTCGCCAAATCTAAATCCGAAGGTAATCTCATGCGTACCGTTGGATGCACCGCCCACTTTTACCGCACCAAAGCCGGTTTGGTAGCTATACCCTACCATAACGTTGTTGTCAAAAAAATAAGAGAGCAAACCTGAGGCCTCGTTGGTGCTTCTATATCCCGCGCCGATGCCGATGCGGTTTTTGATATACAGGGTCGTAGAGATGTCAAACAAGGATGGCAAGGTCCGGGTATAAGACAGTAAGGACGCAGTCTTTAGCTTAAAGCTGTCATCCAGATCAAAGAGGTAAGCCCCCGAGAAGTACCAGGTGTTTTTGTTATACCTCGCATCTTCAATGGATGCTTTACCCAAACTGCGCATGCTCAATCTGGGCAGGGAAGCGCCTACATAAAAACGATCAGGATTGTAATAGAGGATACTGGCGCCAATCGTACCGGTGTTCTCCCTGATGTCATTGTTGAACTTCGGGTCAAATGCATCCAGTTGTGAATAGGAAGCATTGTAATTTCTAAAACCGGCATTAAAGGAAGCGGCAAGATAGGTATCGTAAGACAACTGGATGGACTTGGCGTAAAATGCACTCACTTCGGTCAATTTTTCTATCGCAAATTGATCATGCATGGCTACCAGCCCGACAGATCCCCTGATTGCTTCGAGTGGCAGCGCTCCTGCAAATACAAACGAACTGGGCGCACCATTGATGCCCACCCATTGTTTCCTGCCCAGTGCGTTGATGGATCCCGCTTCATTCAGGAGAGAATACGCAGGGTTATATGCCGTTAGGTTGTTCATATACTGCGTATACGTAAATGCTTGCTGAGCGAGCGCTGAAGAGCTGGCAAGCATCAATAATGGCATTAAAATTCTGATATATATCGTCTTCATTGTTTTCTTAATATTTTATTACAAAATAACCCGTCTGCCGCTGTGTTTTGCCGTTTTCTTTATATTCCAATACGTAGAAATAGGTTCCTTCCGGTAGATTATCGCCGCTGGCATTTTTTCCGCTAAACACTTTACTCTTATTGTCATAACCTGAAGTCTCAAATACTTTAGCTCCGTTCCTGGTCACAACAGCTACATGGTTATCGGGATAGTCTGCCACTCCTTCAATGATCAAAAAGTCATTGATGCCATCACCGTCTGGCGAAACAGCTGGATGAACGCGTACCACCGCATTGTTATCGTCCGTAACCCTGAAGTCTTTGACCACAGTGGTTGCGGGCAGGTAATTTCCATCGCCTGGCTGCGATGCAGTGATTTTCCCGGTTCCTACACGCAATGGACCAAGGGTCGTTCCGTTCAGCACCGCAACCAAGGTATCATTGAGCATGAGCTGTACCGGTAGACCCGAATTTGATTTCACATCCACGGTGTATACTTTACCCCGCCGTTGCAGCAATGGGATATCCTGGAAAACAATAGCTTGACTCGCTTTATCGACAGTTAGGTTTCCATTGACATACCTCATGGAATAGCTATCGGATGAACCGCCTTCAACTGTGATGGGATAAACGCCAACATTGCTGGTCAAACCTGCAAGGGTAGTGATGCGTGGCGGACTTTGTAATCTGGCAGCATCATCTCCATTGACGAAACCGGTATAGCTGGCCGTCAATACTGGATTTTCTGCCCCATATACCCGTGACTTGTGATCTGCCTGTATTGTCAGGTTTGCTTTGCCGATAACAAGGTCTTGTTGCAGGCCTGCTGCCTGAGTATAATTGAGATCTCCCGCCTGTTGAGCGCTAATGGTCACGATACCGGCTTTCAGAATTTTAATCTGATTTGAATTCTGCACCAAAGCTATGGCCGGGTCAGATGAGGTATATGTGACAGGCAAACCTGAAGTAGAACTGGCTGTCAGTTCAAATACCGGATCACCATACACCTTCGCCGCAAGCGGACTGAAGCTTATCGTTTGGCCAACTTTGTTGATCGTAATTTTGCCTGTTACATAGCTAAAGTTATAATAATCAGAACTTCCTCCTGTGACTGTGATGGGATAAGAACCTGCAGTAGTCAGATTGCTGACTGTTGAACTGGCAACAGGAGCTGTGATCAGTTTTGCAAGGTCATCTCCGTTCACAAATCCTTCGTAGCTCAGTTTAAATGCTGGGTTTGGAGCCCCATAATTCCTGGCAACGTCCTGAGCAGTTACTTTTAGCACTGCTTTTTTAAGGATCAGCGTTTGTTTCAGAGTCGTCTTACCGTCTGTTGCGGTGATGCTTACGGTACCTGGTTTAATAATGTGAACCTTGTTTTTTTCTATGGAAACAATGCCTTGCGCTGTCAGTGCGTAGCTCACTGTTCCCTGTCCCGAAGTTGCGATGAGTTCAAAATCAGCATCTCCGTAGGCTTTCTCGGGAATTGGCTGAAATGCCAGTGGAGGATAATTCATCGAGACGTTAACGACATCGGTATGGAATGACTTGCCATCGCTTACCAACAGTAAAAACAAGAAAGTCTTTCCGTTTTGGTCCATGGTAGCGGTGAAAGAAGGTGTTGCTGTGTTCCCGCCTGTCAGTATAATTCCGTCTGGTGCCGTCCAACTGTAAGTGATGGCATCCTGGTCCGGATCAGAAGAACCTGAGCCATCTAGTTTTACCAGTCCAGAGCTTTTAACCTCGATGTCCTGACCGGCATTCGCTACAGGTGCCTCATTCGGAAACATTACTGCCCAGTTGGCGATTGCCGTAGCATCTCCGGTTTTACCACTGGTGTATTTACTGAGCAAACGGGTATCCAAAATAACTTGATAATTGCCTTCCAGAGTAGATGCTCCCCTTAGTCCTGTAACCTGATATAGCGTATCATTTAATGCGGCGCTCCGGAGGCTGACTTTTGGCAGCACAACGCCATTACGGGTAAGCTGAATGGCGTTCAACAGTAATTTCTGATCCAATAAGCGCGAAGAGAAAACGACATCAAGTGTGTCTGGTTGCCTTGTCAGGGTCTGACCTGAGGCCATCGCCCATTTGCCGGTCAATGCCGTCCTGTCAATGAACATCGCTTTTTCCTGACTGGTGGTGATCCCATTCTTGTCAGCAGCGGTAACTTTGATACCCATGCTTCCTCCCGGCAGCAATGCTACAGGAATAGCGACCTCACCAGCAGCAACTTTGTTAATGGTGGTTAACGTTGCTTCCCCGCTTTTATCGGTCTGAGATATGGTGACTTTCTCAGCTGCATTGTCCAGATGGAAGCTTACGGTCATGGCTGTACCAGAGGTAATGCCATCTGTATCGGAATAACCCAGATCAGGTTTCACTGCCAATTTGGTAATCGCTATGGAAGCAGTCCTGTTGACGATCCAGGAAACTGATTTTGAACCGATACCTGCATTTCCGCCAGCATCCTTAACCCCTGCTAAATTAACCTTGAGGGTATAATTGCCATCAGGATAGGTCAGTATACCAAAGTTCCCGGCAGACCATAGTTTGAGATCGGTATTAGAAAGCTGATCAATACGGAGCGGCAGCACTTCCCCGTTCCTTGTAAGTTGTATGGCAGCGACGTTAAATCCAATCGCATCCTCGTCAAATTCCATTTTTACGATTGGGATATGTTGATTATCGATTCCACCGGCAGCTAACTTTTCGAGGCTGACCAGCACAGGGCCGGTATTGTCAACTGTTAGCATTACCGATTGTTGTTTCAGGCCGGCTTTCTGGCTTTCTGCTTTGATATTTGGCAAGTCCACAACCAGTTCATACTTGCCATTTTGGACAAGCAGGTCCTTAAGGCCGCTGAGGTAGAAAAGCTTATGGTCTTTACTGACAGAATCAATTACCAATTTTCCATTCAGCACTGTTCCGTTCTTTTTAATGCTGAATCTGGCCGGTATCACTGTAGTCATGTCAATCGGCAGGTTAAACAGTACACCTATGCCATCAAACTTACTGGCCACGTGGCTATCCGGAATGCCTTTGAAAGCTTCAACTGCCGGCACATCGATAAACTGGGACCAGCTGACCTGTCTTCCGGCTGTTCCTGTTATTCCGTAAACGTCCGTAATTTCGGCTGCCTGGGCTGTAAATAGATACAAGCCGTTCCCATTAGTGACTTCAGAAAGATCGACTTCATAAGTGGTAGTATCCAGCTGACTGATCTTCACTGATGAATTGATCAGGTTTGGCCCTCCCTGCAGCGTCAGTTTTAAATCGGCAACAGTAAAGGATGCAGCATCTATCCTTTTGTTAAACACTACTTTGAGTTTTTTCAGCTGTACAACACTGGTTCCGGAAGGCGCATTGTAAATGCTATCCACCTTCAATACGTTTGTATTTTTCGGCTTCCAGACAACCGTATAATTTACTGCTGCAGTTCCTGTAAAGCGGTCTACAAAGTGAAATTTGTTTTCATAAACTGGCGAGCGGCTCACCGGCAGCGTCACGTAAGTCAGCCAGGCATTTTCAATTGGAATTACCTGTCCGTCGTTCCTGGTCACACTGACAAGATCATAAAGTCTGTTTCCCGGATCCTCCAGTTTGACATAATTGAACCCTGTATCGGAAGGCAGCACAGTCAATTTATTCACAAATGAAGGAGGCTGCACGCTAGCGGAAAAACTTCCGGATTTAGCGGCATTTACTTTTGCAGTCCTGTTGCCCTGTGAGAAATAAATGATGTCCGGCTGATCATCAATATCGAAAATGTCATTTACTAAAAAGTCGCCAACACCGTCTTCGTCATCTTCATACAAACGAATGCTCTTCGTGAGCTCATGCAGTTTCACTTCCTTCACCAGACTGAGGTCCGGATTTCCATAACTGTTCGCATGAACGACCTTTGCTTCATAACTCACAAACTTACCCAATAAGGAGCTGGTGAAATACCACTGACCGATGCGTGTTTGCAGGGCTGGAATGGTACCAAAATTTATGTTTGTCGTTCCCAGCTTTTTCGGCTGACCCTGAAAATTGGAACCTATCAACTCAAAATCGATGTCCAAACCTTTTTCATTGTCGGTGATCTTTGGTTGTGAAGAAGAGATGGTCATATTGACAGCCGGACCATAGCCCTGATTCTCTACCATTACGGCCAGTTCTGCTGGTACAGAGGGCTCGATCTCCGGGCTTGTAAGCGCATCATCGCCAAGTATATTCCGCTGCATAAAATAATGCAGTGTCAGGTTAGGTGCAGGGTTAACCGTAATAGGCACCTGGGTCAGTGGCAATTTAACAATCGCCTGTGCATATGGATCCCAATAGGTCACTGTTCCGCCAAACCTGTATACTTTTGGCTCTTTAGGCGCCGCAGCAGATTCAGGAATAAATATAAACTGAACCGATCCTTTTTCCTGAGCAGCAATCTGGCCTGTACCGGTTACATCCGATAAATTGCTGAGTGTTTTCGCTTGAATTTCAAAAAGGCCATTACTTGGAACTCCGTTTTCATCAGTAATTTCTATGTCAACCGCAAGCTGTTTCATACCATCTGTCGGGTGACCGTTAAAAATCTCAAGTGTACCTTCAAACGCCTCACGGGTCATCGCCAGTTGCTGGTTGAATTGAATGGTTACAGAGGCGCAGACTGCATCGTTATCTGCAATAATTAAGTCGTTGATTGATAGCAATGTGTTTTCATAGAGGCCAACAATATTATCAAATCCTTTATCTTTTGCTTCATTTTTCGCTTCAATTAGGGTGTTCGAGTACTGCTTAACCTGATTCCAGTTAATGATGTCCGGGTATTGTTCATTTGATTGCATTACCCCTGCAGCTAGGCCTTTTATCGACCTATTCCATCTCAAGATAAAGTTCTCTATATCAACCGAAGCCATGCCATACCCACTCATTGTTTTTAAAAGTTCTGAGGCGGTAGCATCATCTATCGGCTTTAAGCTGGCGATATTAGATTCCAAATATCCGGCAAGAACTTTCAAATTTTCATTTGCGGTAAGTTTGGCTCCGTAATACGCTTCAGTCCATAGCGTTTGGGACTCAAACATCTTAACAACAATTGCCAGTCTGTTCCTAGCTTCAGTATATACTGAGTTAGGTACCGGCGTTGCTGAAAGAGTTCTCAGACCTGCATCACTGCTCTTACCACCGCCTATTGACTTAATACAGTTATCTAACATTTCCATTAAGTCTTTGGTCTTTTTTACCGGTTCAGTTACAGGTGCACACCACGCAATTTGACCTAAATTGTCCCCGCCATTAAATAGTGAAATGACGAGAACGGTTCCAGCGCAGCCGAGATAATCGACTGCCTCTCCCACTTTTCTCAACGCCGGACCACCTGCCCCGCCGGCGATTTGAAGACCTATCAATGCTCCCTCCTTGGCTAAGTCAACCGCCAGATCTTTCAGCATATCATCCATTGCATCCGTACAGGCTTTACAATGTTTTTTTGGAGTAACAATTGGGGGAGGCACTGGCTTCCAACTACTATAATCTACCGGTCCGCAAGTCAGGCAGGGTACATTTTTCAATCCTTCACCCCAGCCATTCATCCATTGCATCCACCAGTCAATAAGTGCAAGATCAGCCGCAGATAGCCCTCCGCCACCGCCTCCTCCGCCAGATGGACTACCGCCACCGCCAGGACTATCACACAGTCGTGGATATTTAAAACTGAATGCCATATTTTCCCATAACCCGGTTTGTTTGTTACACTTATACCAGTAGGTAATCGAGGCAACACCCCAGCAAAAAACCGGTGTATCATCGGCAGATTCTTTCGCCAATTTCATTGACATCGTGGTAAACCGAGCGGCGGGATTCAATCCCGTACGGAGACGAAGGATGACGGGTATTTGTATGCTCTGATGGGCATTGATATTTGTAGGTTCATAATCCATGACAAATTCATACTCCGGATCTGTAGTTGGCATAGACAACGCTACTTTCTCCGCAGTAATCAGTCCGTGATTGACCAATGTTATGTTAAAAGAAAACGTTTCATCACCTGTTAGTTTAGGCAAAACCTTCGGCATGTCAATAGTGACCACTGGCTTAGGAACGTCTGTTTCAAACTTAGTCTCCAGCGTAACCTCATAATTGTCCTGAATTCCCGTAGGAACTACCTTCCAATCGAAAGTTACTGCCTGATAGTTTAAGAATGCACTGACATCAACCTGGCCACCGGGATTTACTTCGACATCACCATTATAATCTGCATGCTTTTCTTTCTTGACAATTATCCTATGCCTCCCCTCCGGAACATTTGCTGCAGTAAAGACACCATTTGCATCGGTATTACCCTCTGCATAAACCTGTCCCGTAAACGCATTTTTAATCTGTACATGTGCATCCTTCACATTTGGACCACCTTCAGTATAATAGGTGAACTGATCGGTCGCAGTTACCTTTACGATTCCTGCCGCATCTGATACTTTTTTAAAGCTGAAAGGCAAGGCAAAGGAATTGCCGTTTTGAGCAGCGATTCCAATATTTCCTTTTATAGGATAATCGAAGGGAATTTCAGCAGCAGCCAGAAACTTAAGCACCACAATAGCAGTATCGCCTGCACCCAGGGAGGCTACTGTTTTTCCGCTCAGCGCAGTGATCCATTTCACATCAGGCAGACTGATCTGCAGCTTTCCGGTCGCTCCCTGCCCTTTATTGATCAGTTTGAATGTGACCTCACGTTCGCCCTTAGTCTGCGAAGCAGTCACATCAAGCAACTCCACATTAGCCACTACATTCGCATTTGGTGACTGACAATAGTAATAAGCATCTGTTGTCTGAATAGCACCTTCAGTAGACTTGACTTGCAGGGAAATCTCTTCATAGTTGTCACCGGAAGATAAAGCATTACCCTTTAGGGTATAAGGAACTTCAACACTGGCATTCCCTTTCAATAATGCCACAGGACTAAAAGTAACAAGCCCACCGTTTGGCAGCTTTATCGCTGTCAAAGTCAAATTGCTCAGGTCCTTATTGCTGACATTCTCTACTTTGATTTTACCCGATTCAGTTGCTCCCAATTTCACCAGAAACTGAGGCGCATTCCCCTCATTGATCCGCACACCCAGAATATCAAAGGCATCTTGAGTAGCAGATAAGCCTAGTCCGGGATAGCAGGCGCCCACTGAATAATGTCCCGCTTCATTGGCCAATGGTTGGAAATCTACAGAAAATTGACCATTTGCATCGGTATTGGCTGGAATAATCCGTTTGATCCCATTCACAATTACGTAAACATCAACTTTTTCATTGGCTGCGACAGTACCGTCTCCATTGGTCGCGCTACCTTTTATCGGAACGGTTGCGCCTTTGAGAAAATATTCTTGGGCAACCGCTGCTTTCGCGGTATATTTTGCGGTGACCGACAAATTCAGCGCTTCTGATACGTTATTGGTGTGAAGCAGTTCCGTCAACTTCCCATCGGGATTGACCTGGAACAGCAGCTTATAATCTCCTGCGCCTTCAGGTGCTTTCACTGCATTCAATACTGCTTTGGTTTCTCCCGCAGCTATAGGCCCTTCTACCACATCCTCAGCTATCAGGATGTCAGCAGCGTCAATTGTATCGTCCTTTGACAAATATCCTTTGACGACAACCCCACCCGGTGCAGTTGCAAAGCCGCTGTTTTTGATACCAATTTCATAGTTAAATATTGTTAGCGCTTGTACGCTCGCTTTATTGACCTTTACGGATGCAATCTGAAGATCAGGTTTATTTAAATCTGTCACGATCACCCAGTTTGTTCCTGTGGAAAATCCATTCGCGCTGGCCTGAAAATAAACTTGTTTGCTTCCGTCCTCTATCCCATCGTTTTTGGTGTTAATGGCGACATCCACAAAGGACTGTCCTACAGGCATTACGATACTTGCAGGAACTGTTGCTTCATTTGCATCTGAAGAAGTTAAGGTTATTGTTAGTGCCACATTAGTTGGCGTATTTCGGCTTATACGGAGCGTGCCAGCATTTGCCAATCCTTCAGCCAGAGTCTGCTGGGCCGCTGAAACCTGAAGCGATGGGCCATCGTTGTCACTTATTGTAATTTTTGCAGATACTGAGCCAGAAGACGCGGGCAAAGTATTGCAGCCACAGGAGGCCACAAACATATTGGCGCTGAGGGTTACAATCCTGCTGCCATCCACCTGATCATTGTCTTTCACTCCGATATCGAAGGTCTTCTCGTTTTCACCTTCGGCAAGCGAAATAGAAGCGGGAAGAATGAGCTGATCGGAAATATCGGTAGAGAGGTTGACCGTAAATGCTGTTTTATGATCCTGGCTTTTTCTCTTCAGCGTGGCTTTCGCAGCATATGGTCCCGCGGATTCCGAGATCAGGCCGGTATGGATGACCAGTTCCAGATCTGGAAGGTCGTCATCCATAACCTTTATTTCTGCTGTTACGGACTGGTGGTTCGCCGCTCCTGCCGAAAGCGTTAAAGGCAGGTCAATTTCGGGTATTTCATCCTGGTCCAGCGTAACCGATACGGCAATTGAGGAGGCTCCTTTTGGAATGACAACAGATGCCGGCAGAGGAAAGCGTGCCGGATTTCCTGAGCGGAGGAAAACCGTTAACGGTTTTTCCGGAATAAGATTGGTTTTTATATGGAAAACGACGGTATTGCCTTCCATGATTTCTGCAGGCAGATCAGCAATAGACAGCGCGGGTACTTCATTGTCAAGAATCGTCAGATTCGCAACTGCGCCCTGATAGCCGGCTGCCGAAATGCTGATCGAATCAATCAGATTGCCTTCAACCTGCCCGTTATCCGGAACGCTGACTTTAAAAGTCACAGCGCCCTGCCCTGCCGGAATCGTCACTGAAGCCGGAACGCTTAGCCTTTTCCCATCGCCTACCTTCACTGTTAAAGCCAGTTCATCTGTCAGTGCTGCATTCCTGGCAACTGTCACCGTGATGCCCTCTGCTGAACCTTCTGTAATTTGTTTGGAAGACAGGGCAATGGAGAGTATCTTGCTCAGCACCTTGAAACTTCTTTTCAGTTCCACCGCTTTAAAAGAAGCATTGCCAGCCTGAGAAACGGTCAGCGTAACGGTACCTGTATCTCCGAGGAAGGAAATGACATCATCCCTAAGCAAAGCAACACCTGTTTTGGGAATAGAACTGATTTGGTAAGTTACCGGCAGCCCTGAAGAGGATGTAGCACTGAGTTTAAGTTTTCCTCCTGTATGTTGTTCCGGAATGACCGCCATGGTAATGGACTGCTCCAACTGAATCAGCTGTTGCTTCCATGGCGCATATAATACTTTATCAGAAACGCGATTTCCTTTTCCGGGGGTATTTGTTTCCGTGTGCAAAGGCCCGCTTAGCTCCCCCCAGTAGTTATTTTTGGCATCAACCAATTCAGTACCTATATTATTGATACCATAATCTGTATTGTTGTATATTTTGCAGTCAACCAGCAGCACTGCGCCATTGGCATTGTAAAGTCCTACCTGATTGTTGTATAAATTGGTATTGGATATTTTCAAGCTGGACGCATCGTTGTAAATTCCGTTACCCTCGCTATTTAAGATGCTGCAGTAATTGATAGATACCGACGGACTGCTTATGGTTAATGCGCCATTGGCATACTGGTTATCCCCCATCCGGTCTATGGATACATATTCGAGGATCGAATTGCTGGATGTATTCGAGAAAACGAGGCTACCGCCGTGACTGGCCAGCGGAAAGCCTTCTATCGGAAAACCTATAAAACGGATCGGGCTAGCCTCAGTACCTTTGGCCATTAACGTACCATTGATGATGATTTTATCGCTAAAGTTTTCTGAACGAACTTCGACCCCGGCCTTGATTTCCAGCATATTTTGCGCATTTACTGAAAATCCTCCCGCCTCCAATACATAGTAAGAGCCGGAAGCTTGTGCAGGAAGTGCTGAATTAGAACCTACCGGCTCATTCCGGATCTTAATCCGTGCCAGAGTATTATTGGTTACCTGGTTAAAGTTGTTTGCACTGCCAGAAATGGCAACAAGGTCTTTGGTAAAGCTGTTGTCCTTAACAGTAGGCTTGGAGAACCCATCGATATAGAGTCCTGCAGCCTCGCTATTGGTGATTTTGCAATGGGTAATGGAAATTGAGGATGTACTAACTGACACGGCACCATTGGCATATTGGTTATCCCCCATTTGGTCTATCGACACATAGTCCAGGATAGAATTACTCGATGTGCTGGAAAAAACGAGACTACCACCATGACTGGCCAGCGGAAAGCCTTCTATCGGAAATCCTGTAAAACGGATTGGGCTAGCCTCAGTGCCTTTGGCCACTAACGTACCATTGATGATGATTTTATCGCTAAAGTTTTCTGAACGAACTTCGACCCCGGCCTTGATTTCCAGCATATTTTGCGCATTTACTGAAAATCCTCCCGCCTCCAATACATAGTAAGAGCCGGAAGCTTGTGCAGGAAGTGCTGAATTAGAACCTACCGGCTCATTCCGGATCTTAATCCGTGCCAGAGTATTATTGGTTACCTGGTTAAAGTTGTTTGCACTGCCAGAAATGGCAACAAGGTCTTTGGTAAAGCTGTTGTCCTTAACAATTGGCTTGGAAAACCCGTCGATATAAATTCCGGCAGCCTCACTATTGGTGATGGTACAGTGACTAACGGTCAATGAGGATGTACTGACTGACACGGCACCATTGGCATACTGGTTATCCCCCATTTGGTCTATCGATACATATTCGAGGACGGAATTGCTAGCTGTACTGGAAAAAACGAGACTACCGCCATGACTGGACAGCGGAAAGCCAGCTATCGGAAAACCTGCAAAACGGATCGGGCTAGCCTCAGTGCCTTTGGCCATTAACGTACCATTGACCAAAAGTTTATCGCTAAAGTTTTCTGAGCGAACAATTACCCCGGCCTGAATGGTCAAAGTCTTACCTTCCTCAACCGTTACAGATCCGGAAATGAGATAGGGACTGCCTTGTTTAGACCAGGTCCCACTTTGCGGACCTGAAACCGTGGTCTGGGATTTGGCAGATACAGCCAACAAAAAAACAGCAAAAAAAAGCGCGGCAAACCTGGAAGTTAAGAGCATAGTAATAAGAGTATTAGACGCGCTTAAATTAAGGTTTTTTTGTGTTTATTTTAGAGATGATTCATACAAAATTCAAACTAAATTCACTTAACCTGAACTCAGGGATTTACGAACTGCAACCCAAAGTTCCTTAGGAAAAGTGTGAAAAATCACATAAACTCGTACGAGTTTGTGTGATTTTATGCTTGAACCCGACGGATTTGTGAAACAAGATTATTTTTGAGGTGTTGAGACAACAATGGATTTCATTCAAATTATCGGCCTGATCGCAGGCATATGCACGGCCTCATCCGTCATCCCGCAACTGGTCACCACCCTTAAAAAGAAGAAGGCTGAGCAGGTATCGCTGGGTATGTTTCTGGTATTGATGTTTGGCAACGGTCTTTGGGTTTACTACGGCATTTCGAAGGCCGACATCCCCATTATTGCCACCAATGTGTTGTCTATTTGCTTGAATCTGGTCATGCTATTTTTGAAGTTTAAATACAACAGGCGATGAATGCAACACACAACCTTGAGCGATTTATTCAGGCACAAAAGCCAATCTTTCAGACAGCGCTCTCGGAGCTGAAAGCAGGTAAAAAGCAGAGTCATTGGATGTGGTATATTTTTCCACAGATCCAGGGACTCGGCTTTACTGAAACCTCCAGATTTTACGCCCTACGGGACAAGAATGAGGCACAGGAATATCTTAGACACCGGGTACTGGGTCCAAGACTGGTGATGCTGGCCTCAGAACTGCTTAAACTCAACACCAGTGATGCCTATCAGATCTTCGGCAGTCCCGACGAACTAAAGCTGCATTCCAGTATGACCTTGTTTGCTGAAGTTGAAGATACCGATCCGGTATTCGAACAAGTACTTCAAAAGTTCTTCGGTGGACGCAAAGACAACCGGACGCTAAAGACACTCACTTTGCTTGGATAGCATTTCAATTCTGATTAGGAAACATTATTTGATTACGTCTGTTATCTAAATACCTAATACACCTATTTATGAAATTGCAGACCTACGAACAAACAGCTGTACCGGGAGCCGGCACACAATCTGTATCCCTGATAAATCCAGAAACCAGTACAATACCATCAGTTCAAAGCCCAAAAGAAACAGAGGAAGATCTTTGGCAGGAAATCAGCGATGAGCTGGCCCGAGGAATTTCCCCAGTTTGGAGGATGTGGCGCTAATCTGCACCATTTCTCCACTTATTTCGCATGCCTTTTGCGCTTAAAGATACTTTTAAGCGCAGGAATAACGCGTTGCGTATTGCTTTAGTGCGCAAATGCATCCTGTTTGAAGTCCATCGTTCCTATCTTTTTGAGTGAAAAATCAAATGACTCATTTTTGCAACAGCCTCAAAATCACAGTTAAAAGATAGTGTAGATTTTACAATAACTTTATATTCATAGCTTTCAGGTTTATTTTATAGCTTCAGGTTGTATATATTTGTGGCAACTAATTTATTAATAACAGGAATTTTATGAAAAAACTTAACCTAGATGCCGTAGATATTGCCATACTGAAGATGTTACAAAATGATGGAAGGGCTACGACTAAGGAAATGGCCGCGGCCTGCTTCCTTTCAATATCGGCAGTGAACAGGCGAATTAAAAGACTTGAAGCTTCAGGCGTAATAGAGCAATATACAGCTATACTAAGAAAGAAGGATCTTGAGCTGTATTTAGTTGCATTTGTAAATGTCAGATTGATCGATCACAATGAAAATTCCCTTCAGGTATTCAGAACATCCATCGCAGGACTTCAGGAAATAAAGCAGTGTAGTCTGACAGAAAGCAATAATGGCATTATACTTAAGGTCGTCGTTAATGACCTGGTGTCATATGAGCGGTTTTATCAGGAAAAGCTCCTCAACATTCCTGGCTTAGGCGATATTCATTCGCAATTAGCCATTGCTGAAAAAAAATGCGGGACAGTTCTTAAGTTATAAAAACTGTCCCGCAGCTTGAAATTACCTATTGAATTTCAAAATCGTATAACTATTGGCAGGGAAGTCATAACCAGGAGCAGTTCCGGTTAAGCTGACCTTAAAAGCAATTGTCTTGTATTTCTCAGGCGTTGCAGGGGTATTTCTCGAATTCAGATCGCCAGACAACTGGGAGACGCTGACTTCCGGATTCCGGTTGTCAAAGCCATTCAATTCTATACCTGAACGAACAGCCTCTGCCCCTGTATTGACAACATGCAAAATTAACGTTTTTCCATCCGTACTGCGTGTTGCGGTCACATCAAGCAAACCATCGGTCTCCGATTGCACCCGCAGCGGCAGGTGTTGCTCAGCCTGCATTTTCTGTGCGTAGAACGGGGGCATGCCCCATACCTGATCTGGTGTAAAGAAAATTTGCCCTTGGTCCCAGTCGTTGTCGTTTTGCAGGTAAGGTTGCAGCGCATTGGCCGGGCTTGAAGTCAGCACTGATTCACTATGTTTTCTGATGGCATTGAGGTTGGTGGCATGGCCAAGCGCACGCTGGATGCCATGTTTACTTCCATTTTCCTCAAATACCGCAACCTTCATGCGGGTCTGCGGATCCCACTGTTTGAACTGCCGCAATAGCTCGGTCAACTGCTTTTCGGTATCCAGACCAGCCGCCGGGTCATCGCCCCCTACATGCAGGTCCCAATAATCTGCTTTGCCATTGAGTTCACGAAAGACATACTCCATATTGGTAGAGCCCAAACGCCACCAGGCGGCATGGATAAATTCCAACTTGTTATCCTTTTGCTTCATGGCCTGGTGCAATACCTTAAACCTGCCGACGTATTCTTCATACGCTTTTTTACTATCGCCGTTAAAGATCACTTCTTCATTCCCGATCTCAATATATTTTACCCCATAAGGTTTAGGATGTCCGTTTGCTGAGCGTCTGGCACCCCAGGTTGTCGATACATCCCCATTGAGGTACTCAACCATATCGGCCATATCCTCAGGTGTCTCATAAATATTTACCGCAAAGCAGGGCGTAATGCCTGTGGCTTCGCAAAACTGAAGAAACTCTTCTATTCCAAAACCATTGGTCGTAAAATGGTTCCAGTGTCCGCGGTATGGGGGCCGCTTATCCGGATCACCAATCATATTCTTAAACTTGTACTCAGGCGAGTTTACCATGGTTCCTGCGTAACGCAGAAAAGTCAATCCTTGTGCAACCAGCATTTTGCCGATATCTGCGCGGATGGGCAGGCCTTTGTACTGGTCCTCACCAGTGCCCATCAGCACCACCTGATCCACCGACAGTTTACCTTTTGAGGTCAGATATATAGCCAGTCTGGCCTTTGGATCGGCAGCATTTGAAGTGAGCGTAAAGGCAAATTTTTTCCAGGAGGAACCAATATTGTCCAGTTTTTTTACGGCATAGGTCTTACTGCCATCTGCACTTTCCAATGCTATACTAACCGGTCCGCTCAGGGCCTGCCCTGCCAGGTACACCCTGCCCTGCATGACTTGATCTTTCCGCAGAGCAATACCCCAGCGGTTCAAACCACGGTTGGCTACACCTGCTTTTCCTGTTCCGCTGCTGAACGTGATCGTCTGGCTCTTTTTTCCGTTGTAAGCAGCAGTACTGTCAATCGCAAAAACAGCCTTAACACCCAGCGAACGGACGATGTCCCAATTGTAGCTGATCTGATCGTTTACCGCATTCAGGAGTCTCAATGTCGTGGTCTTTCCCTGCTCCTGTACCGTTACATTCCTGAACGCTACGGCCGACTGCCAGGTGCGCAGGCCAACATACCCTGTTAGCAGCGGATTGCGGTCGTCAACTAATGAAAGCGCCTCTTTCCCATTGAGGGATACCTCCATTTTGTTCCCGTTCATTACGATCTTCAGTTTGTTCCATGCTTCAGGATTGAAGTTAACCTGCACTTCTTTCAGCGTTTCAAAATTCTGACGGTGCTTGCCCAGCATCAGCCTGCGGCCGTCCCTGCTCAGGCTCAACTCATACCCATCAAAATTATCATTGCCTATCCCTGCGTTTGCTACGCGAAGTAACAACGCGGCACTCTCTCCTCCTTTTCCTGCAAATTTTATTTCAGCCTCTACTGTTCCGTTGGCAAGCTCCTTGTCTTCGTAGATCAGTTTTGCACTCTGATCGGGCTCTACACCAATGCGGTGGATGCCGTTCATCTTTACATCACTATGTGTGTTTCTTCCCGGAATGATAAGCACTGCGTCTCCCTCGGCCGACCAATACCCGCTATATTTTCTCCATTGGTTAAAATTTACGCCTGTTGAAGGCTCTTCAAAACTTTCCCCAAAAATACGCTGGTCATAAAACCCACCGTAAATCTCATGGTTTACATCTTCTATGTTGGAACCATAGAGCAGCGGACTGATTTTATTTTCCACTTTCTCACTGTTGACTTTGATGTGCGTGTTCTGTGGTACAGGAACCCACACCTTATACCCTTTTCCACTCCTGTTTCCCACTGCATAATAGGGTACAGCGGTAAAGGTTTTGCCGGTTGTAGATTTACCTGTGATCACGTTTACACCGTTCAACAGCTCATTCCGGTACTGCAACTGCATCGCAGATGTGGTATCGATTTGAATCTGGTTGATGTTTTCGTTGTCTGCAGCTTCAAGGCTATAAACAATAGGCCCAGAAGCAATGGCCACCTTGCTTTTCAGGTCTTTTACCTGCGCATTTGCAGTCACAAACCTGGGTTGCATTGGCAATTCAAGCAGAACCTGGTCGCCTTTCTTCCATTTTCTGCTGATCAGAGCGTAGCCGTTGGTCATCACTGGATTGACAGCCATACCGTTTACACTGAGCTTGTAGGAGGAAGGTAAATCTGAGCGGTAGAGGTCATATGGGTTTTCTTTGCCACGCGCCCATCCCGGAATGCGGAGGCTCAGGCCGAATGTAGCCTGCTTTTCAGGATCTACATTTAGGGTTATTTTTCCCTCCCATGGATAATCCGTTTTTTGTGAAATGGCTACGGCTGTTTTATTGGACAGGCGGACGGTAGCATCACTGCCAATAAACATATTGACCAGCAGACGATCGCCAGCGCTTGCATAGATATAATTGGGCAATTCAGAAACCATTTTCAGGAACATTGGGGGACAGCATGGGCAGGAGTGCCATGCCCATCTCGAATGGTCGTGTGCATTCAGCGGGTTCTGGTAGGTGTATTTATCGCCCGACAATGAGACACCAGTCAGCACGTTATTGTACAATACCCGTTCAAATTCGTCCATATACTTTCCGTCGCCGGTCAGTTCATTCATGCGCTGACTAAAAAAGCCAGCACCAACGGCAGCACAGGTTTCCAGGTAGGCATCGGTAGGCAGGTAATAATCAGGGCCGAATTTCTCGTCGTCTGCAATGGCACCGACTCCCCCTGTCAAAAACATACGGCGGCCAACCATATTGTCCCACAACTGGTCTGCCGTTTGGATGTATTCAGGCGCACGGTTTTCCAGCGCTACGGCAGCAATACCGGTTGCCAGTAAGGTAGCCCGGACCGCATGCCCTTCTATCGTCTTTTGTTTGAACACAGAAATAGAGTCCTGTGCGTAATCGCCCCAGGTAGGACGCGTAGCATTATATTTCTGGTCTTTGATCCATTTCTCTGATTTATCGTTGCCCCAGCTCAGCCACAGCGGAAAGCCGCTATGATTACCACGGTTTTCAATCCAGAATTTAGCAAGCGTATAATAAGCTTTTTCATTTACCGGAACAGGCATTTGCTTTTTTAGATCCGGGTTGTCTTTGTACAGCCAGTATAGTTTCATCACAGCTTCTTCCGGACCGGAGTGGGCCGGAACGATATTCCGCTTTGGCGGCAGGCCCATCAAACCACTCATGTAATTGGCATAACGGGTAGCAACTTCCAGGAGCTTGGTCTTGCCGGTCGCTTTGTAGTAGTGAACGCCTGCCTCAATCAGCATACCGGAGTTGTAAACATCGTGCTGGTACCGTAAAAGGCCACCATTGTCTCCCCAATGGTGCGTTGGCTCCATTAGATCGGTATAGGTATTGAGATATCCATTGGGATCGGCCTTTTGAGCGGCGGCAATGCGGTCAATGTATCCGTCCAAGCGGGCCTGCAGCAATGCATCAGGGTGCTGGCCAACCAGGTCGCCGATGCCGCGGATACTTTCGTAGATCAGGCCGTCAAACCAGGGCAAGCCCGCGTGGTGACCTTTTCCTTTTTTTCCTTCGGCGATCTTGTCAAAATTTTCAAATACATTCTGATCGGTCTGCTCTGCGACAGGCAGGTGCTTCCCTTCAAATTTATTCAGGACGTCTGGCGCTGTCTTTGTTCTCCACAATTCAAACTTCGGACTCCAGAATCCGTCATGGATGGCCGCTTTCGGTGTCTTCGAAAGCTGCTTATAGTTAGCCCCACCGGACTGTTGCGCCATGGCTTGTGTAAACAGGCCGGTGGCAATACTGATTCCAATGAAGAGTTGATACTTTTTCATAATGTGTGGTTTGGTGTCCAAATATATAAATATTTTCAACTGGTACGAACTGGTATGACTTTTTATTTTTTTCTTGCTGCGTTTTATCCGCGAGTAATTATATTTGCTGCCAGTTGTGAGAGAAAATAAATCAAAATACAAACTGGTGGTAAGCCATGTAGTGGAGCGGATCGGATCGGAAGAATACAAGAATGGCGACAGGATCCCTTCTATCAATGCCTTCAGGGAAACTTATGGTTTATCGCGCGACACGGTATTTGCCGGCCTGCGTGAATTGATGGCGAGGGGAATTATTGCGTCCAACCAGGGTGTCGGTTATTTTGTAAAAAGTACAAAGGTGCAAACAGGACACCATGTGTTTCTGCTGTTCAATGAGTTCAACGAATTTAAAGAAAACCTCTTCAACTCTTTTATTGAGTCGGCTGGAGAAGGTGTTACGGTCGACCTCTACTTCCACAACTACAACAGAAAGGTATTTGAAACGCTGGTCATGGACGCTAACGGCAAGTATACCGATTACATCATCATGTCTGGAAAGTTTCAGGGTATCGGTCCGCTCCTGGAAACACTTTCAGGAAGGGTACTTTTACTGGACCACTTTCATCCGGAATTATTGGGCAAGTATTCTTCTGTGGCCCAGGATTTCGAAAAAGATACTTACGAAGCCTTAAATTCTGCTGTTGACCTGATTGCAAAATACAAACGTATTTTCATGGTCCAGATGGAGGAGAAAGAGCCATTGGAACGCTATTCGGGGCTTAAAACATTTTGTAAACAGCATGGCTTCGCGCATGAATATCTCTCTGTAACGGGTAATAGATCAATTGTGCCAGGCGATTTGTTTATCGTGGTAAAAGACAGGGACCTGGTAGACTTGCTAAAACAGGCGAATCTTCAGAAGCTGTCCCCCGGGAAAGACTTCGGAATCATCTCTTATAACGATACCCCGCTAAAAGAATTGCTGGCTGGCGGGATTACCACGCTTTCTACTGATTTCACTTTGATGGGAGAGACCATGTCCATGCTCTTGCAGACGAAATCTATCGCAACAATTGCAAATCCATGGAAGCTAAATGTCCGGACTTCTTTATAAAAAAAGAAGCTTTCCTTAACTGTCAATTTGGCTTGTGCAATCCCATAATAAATTTTATTTAAAATCTCCCAATTTCACTTTCCTTTGGCTTATATTAGTTGCTCATAAAACTAAATATGAATCTAACTAAAGCTCAAATTACCGAAATCGCTGCTTCAATCGGAGTAGACTATGCATCACTCATGGCATTTATCTCCGTCGAAAGTGGAGGCCAGGGTTTTGTCAACAACAAGATCATCATACAGTTTGAACCTAGCTGGTTCAAAAAAATGGTGCCCTTTGCGCCTTCTGGTGCATGGAGCATCAATAAGGTCGAAAATCAGGCTAAAGAATATGTGGCGTTTAGCAATGCCTTCGGTATAGACGCCAACAAAGCCATGCAGGCTACAAGCTGGGGTTTGGGACAGATCATGGGTTTCCACTATGGCAGACTGGGTTATAAATCGGTAGACAACATGGTTGACGATTTCAAAAAGAGCGAATACCAACAGGTAGCGGGAATTGCCAAGTACATCAGTACTTCAGCGACCTTATCTAAGGCTTTGAAAGCGCGTGACTGGCACACGGTGGCGGTCAACTACAATGGCGCTGGCTATAAAGATCTTGCAGCGAAATATGGACGTGAACCCTATAACATCAGCATGGAAAAGGCCTATTCAAAATACGCTGCACAACAATAAAAAGATAAAATCCCAGGTCGGCAAACAATTTGTATTCGGTAACGTTGTAATACAAAATCTTAACCTATAAAAAATAAACACCATGGGAAATCTACTCTATTTAATCGCAGTTGTTCTGGTCATTATCTGGGCCATCAGTTTTTTTGGAGGTTACTATACCGGTGGAATCATCCACGCACTTATAGTTATCGCCATCATCGCCCTTATTTTGGGTGTGATCCGACGGGCGGCATAGCCGGAACATCTATAAAAAAAGGCTTTATGATCAGAATCATAAAGCCTTTTTTTATTTTGCCATACTGCGCTAAACAGGCAACCTGTTCATCTCGATATCATCAGGCGTTACAAAAATTAACGGTACTTTTTCTACATCAACATAGCTTGAGTCAAGACCAAAACTCCGTTCTTCTGACAAACTCAGGCGCTTCAGGATAAAGTAGTAATCCATAATGCTGCGCTCATAAAAGCTGAGTTTGGAGAATTTGGACAAGTGTTTTTCAAGCAATACAAATCTGAAGTCTCCCGCAATCTTATGCTTGTTCAACGAGGTGTACTGGCTGGTGATGTCTACTTCCCCGTTCTTCACAAGTTCCTCAATCACTTTTCTGTACAAGAGGTTGACGCGCTGTTCCACCCTAAAACCAAGTTTAAAATCTATCCGGATCAACTTACCGGGAATCAGGAATTCTACTTTATAATCTCTCGTAAACGGCTCATCTACCACGTCAACATGTACTAGCCAGTAAACATCTGCACGTTTCGGCTCCTTTTGTATAATTGAATAAATGATTTTTGATTCAATCTCAGTTTTAAAGTTGGCACTTGTCAGGTACACCAGTTGGGATGAATATTTAGGAACAGAAATATCGCTGCTCAGTTCGTTGATGATCTCATAATAATCCTCAATCTCTACGTATTTAACAAACCTGTTTTTGATTTTACGGGCTACATACCAACTCCACATTACGGTAAACAACAGGGAGCCGATCATAACCGTTACCCATCCGCCGTGGAAGAACTTTGCCATATTACCCACCAGGAAGGTGGTCTCCAGCAAACCATAAACTACTACAAAGATCACGATAATGTAGAGCGGGATTTTTTTGCGCTTCATGTAAGCAGCAATCAGTATGGTGGTTGCCAAAAACGTCAGGTTGATGGCCAGTCCGTAAGCCCCCTCCATTTTAGAGGAACTTTGAAAGACCAGGACAATGGCAATACAGCCGGCCCACAGGATCCAGTTGATGGAAGGCACATAGATTTGTCCTTTTTGATTGCTCGGGTAATTGATCCTTACTTTTGGCCAGAGGTTGAGTCGCACAGCCTCTGATATAAGCGTAAATGATCCGGTGATCATGGCCTGGCTGGCAATGACCGCAGCGCAGGTAGCAAGTCCGACTAAGAAAAGCAAGTATTCCGGCGGTACCATTTCAAAGAAAGGATTGAGGTGCACATCATAATTGCCATGTTTCAATACCCAGACGCCCTGGCCGAGGTAATTTAGAACGAGCATGATCTTTACAAAGATCCACCTTACACGGATGTTTCTGCGACCGCAGTGCCCCATATCAGAATACAATGCCTCTGCCCCTGTAGTACATAAAAACACACCGCCAAGAATCAGCAAGGCGATGGGGTTATGAATGAGCAGGTTCACTGCGTAATAAGGATTCAGGGCTTTAAGAATGGTCAGGTCCTGTGCCACGAAAACCAGTCCCATAACACCCAATGTACCAAACCACAAAAACATGACCGGCCCGAACAGCTTACCCACCAGGTCTGTACCGAATTGCTGGATTACAAACAATACGGTAATGATGGCGAGTACGATCGGGATGACCTGGACTTCCGGAAATTTAATTTTGAGTCCCTCTATGGCCGAGGTAACCGTGATGCTTGGCGTGATGATGCCGTCTGCCAGCAGGGCGCAACCACCGATCACCGCCGGGATTACCAGCCACTTGGCATTTTTTCGGACCAGGGAGTACAATGAAAAGATCCCACCCTCTCCTTTGTTATCGGCCCTTAGGGTTACGATGACATATTTGACGGTGGTCTGCAGTGTTAATGTCCAAATGATACAAGATAATGCGCCCAAAACCAGATTGGCATCTACAGCCTGACCTTCCGTGACTGCAGCATTAAAGATGGCCTTTAGTGTGTACAATGGAGACGTACCAATGTCTCCGTAAACGATACCCAGGCTGACCAGTAAACCACCGGCAGTCAGTGCGTTTAAATTTTTATGATTTGACACTTTATGATTCTTTTTGCGGCAAAATTACAAATAAATATCACCTAAGTAGCTGATAACTTAGAATGTTTTTAGTGGCCTGAGGCCTGTTTGCTTTAAAGCAACCTCAGCCGCTAAACGTAATAACTTGTTAAATATTGTTAAAAATGTAATTATCGAACAAAATCATTGATTATTTTGTTTTATTATTTATATTTTTGGCATATCACTATCATGAGCAAGACGAACCAAATAACGCTCCTTACCCATTTCTTGTGCATTCTATGCATGAGCATTGCGGGTAGCGTTAGTGTTTTTGCACAGAAGCCGGACAGTTCCATCAACAGTGTCAGGTCAAAAAGGATCAACAAAACGCCGGTGATCAAGGCAAGCGTCCCTACTTATAAGCCGAAATACAATTCCAGCTATATCCAGTACAGCGAAGTTATCGCGTCTGCAAAGACAAATACCAGCGCCTCTGTACGGGCCGAAAAAATACTTACCGTTTTAAAAGTTTATCCCAATCCGGTAGATGATCAGATTAACCTGATTCTTCGCATTGACAGGGAAACCAATTTCTCCGTTAAAATAATGGACCTGCTGGGCAACGAAGTTGTTACACTTGCAAACGAGCGCATACAGTCTGGCGAGCAAACAAAAAACTACAGCATTCCTAACCGCCTGAATACAGGCATCTATTTTCTAAAAATAGTGGCGGGAACAGAAACAGTGGTCAAAAGGATTTCCGTTTTATAATTTTCATTTTTTTCCTGTACATAAGATTCCATACTTTAGCGGTATCTACATACCACATTAAAGCAACATGAAGTTATTATGAAAATCATCGCAATCGGACGTAACTATGCAGCACATGCCAGGGAACTGAACAATCCCATTCCCGGTAGTCCTGTTATATTCCTGAAACCTGATACTGCCCTCCTCAAAGACAATAAGCCTTTTTATATTCCGGATTTCTCGTCAGACATTCATTACGAACTGGAGGTTGTTCTCAAAGTAAGTAAGGAGGGCAAGCACATTGCCGAGAAGTTTGCCTCAAATTATTATGAGGAGGTCGGACTCGGCATCGATTTTACCGCCCGGGATATCCAAAACCTTCACAAAGAGAAGGGCCTTCCATGGGAACTCGCCAAGGCTTTTGATAATTCAGCGGCAGTGAGCCAATTCGTTCCGAAGTCTGGCATCAATGACCTGTATGATCTTGATTTCCAATTACAGATCAATGGAGAACAACGCCAGGACGGCAATACTAAAAACTTGCTTTTCTCGTTTGAAAAGATCATTTCATTCGTTTCAGGATACATTACCCTTAAAAAGGGCGACCTGATTTTTACGGGCACACCTGAAGGCGTAGGCCAGGTGCATCAGGGCGATAAACTGGAGGCATGGTTGTCGGGACAACAGCTGCTTAATTTTGATATAAAATAACTTTGATGGTCAGATTCTATGCAATGCTGCTGATTCTGTTGCTGACTACATCGGCTACTGAGGCGCAGCAAATCTTTAGTGACAATAAATATCCGCTGGTTGATTTCAGGCCGCCGCTTGACATCGTACCGCCTGCACTCGCAGGCTCCTTTGGTGAACTTCGTGCCAATCATTTTCATTCTGGCGTCGATTTTCGCACCAACCAGCGCCAGGGCTATCCGGTATATGCGATTGCAGACGGCTACATCTCCCGCCTGCGTGTGCAAAACAGTGGCTTTGGTTTGGCCTTGTATATAAACCATCCCAACGGCTATACTTCTGTATATGGACATTTGCAACGGTTCAACCCCAGGATTGCCCAGCAGGTTAAATCCCTTCAGTACCAAAAGGAATCTTATGAGATAGATGAATTTCCTGCAGCAACCCTGATCCCGGTCCGCAAAGGTGAAGTAATCGCTTATTCAGGCAATACAGGCAGCTCGGGCGGACCGCATCTTCATTTCGAGATCCGTGACACTAAAACTGAAGCGACAATCAATCCCCAGTTGTTCGGCATAGACATACCCGACAACATTCCACCGGTGATCTCTGCCCTGTACGTGTATCGGCTCAATAAAAAACCTTTTAATGAATTTATACCCAAGCAGTTTCTGCAAATAACAGGCGGCGCCGGTACTTACAGGGTTGGTAATGTCCTTCATCTCGGTGGCGAAGCAGGCTTTGGCATCGTGGCTACCGACAGGCACAATGGTGCGTCGGGACTGAACGGGGTGTATTCCATTCAACTTGAACTGGATGGCACTAGCGTCTATACTTCTTCTCTGGAAAAATTTCAATTTGAAAATAGCAAAGCCATCAATTCCCATATTGACTATCCGACCTACCTGAATACCAAGAGATCCATACAAAAGAGCTTCGTTGATCCGGGCAATCCGCTCAAAATCTACAGTAACCTGGTCAACAGCGGTCGCATCGAATTTACGGATGGAAAGCTGCACGAACTAAAATATACCATTACCGATTCCCGGGGCAACAAGAGCACACTTGAATTTAAGGTCCAGGCCGACGATCAGACGACAGTCGCACTGCCGGAAATCAAAACAGGAACGATGTCCTATGCTGTTGCAAATGAATACAGCACAGAAGACGTCAGGATCGTCCTGCCAAAAGGGACGCTTTATAATGACCTGAACTTCATTTACAAAAGGCTACCAAAACCAGTAGGCGGCAATGCTTATTCAGCGTTGCACCAGGTGCACAACAACCTCACACCATTACACAGCGGTTTCGAAATCTGGATCAAAGCAGACAGCGCACTGGATAAATACAAAGACAAGGCAGTCATTGTCAACCAGGGACGGGCATCGCAGGGCGGCACTTATGACAACGGCTATATCAAGGCCACACCACGCAACTTCGGTAGTTTCTTTATTGCCATCGACACCATTGCGCCCAGTATTTCGCCGGTCAACATCAGCGATGGAAGGAGCATGAAAGGCATCAGCAAAATGTCTTTCAAGATCAGGGACAACCTTTCAGGAATCAAAAGCTTCAACGGATACATCGATGGCAAATGGACTTTGATGGAGTTTGATACGAAGACAGCCAGTTTATGGCATACATTTGACGACAGCACTTCCTCAGGAAAACATACCTTTGACTTGTTGGTCACCGACATGAAAGACAATCAAAAAAAATATTCAATTACTTTCTATAAATAGCAATAGCATGAGTGAATTAAAAGAAGGCCAAAAGGCCCCTGACATTACATCAACCGATCAAAATGGAGCCCCTGTTTCCCTGGGCCAGTTTGCCGGAAAAAAAGTAGTTCTGTATTTTTATCCGAAAGACGATACACCGGGCTGTACAGCAGAAGCGTGTGATTTTCGCGACAATTACCAGGGTCTTACTGCACAGGGAATTGTTGTGCTTGGTGTGAGTGTAGACGATGAAAAATCACATAGTAAATTTGCGGCAAAGCACAGTCTCCCATTTACTTTACTGGCAGATACCGATCAGAAAATCGTAACAGATTACGGAGTTTGGGGAGAGAAAAACATGTATGGCAAAACCTATATGGGCACCATCCGTACTACTTTTATCATTGATGAAGCCGGCATCATTCTGCATATCATTAAAAAAGTGGATACCAAAAACTCAACCGCACAGGTCTTAGAACTGCTGAACAACTAGCCTGTTGATGCTGTCATACAGCTCAGCGGCATGGTAAGGTTTAGAAATATATTCATTGATCCCTATCTCCAGACACCGCTCTTTATCACCTTGTACGGTATGAGCGGTCATGGCAATGATAGGGATTTTTGCTTTTTCAGAGTTCAATGCCCTGATTCTTCTGGTGGCCTCATAGCCATCCATCACCGGCATCTGAAGATCCATCAGTACCAGGTCAAAATCTTCAGCTTCCAGCTTGTCTAATGCAATTTGTCCGTTTTCTGCTACAGCAGCCACATGGCCCTGCTTGTCCAATAGTTTAAGTACCAGGCGTTGGTTAATCAGGTTATCTTCCACCACCAGGATCCTGAGCTCTTTTGCGACCAGCACGCTCGCAGGATGCTTGTTTTGATAACCCGGCGAAGGTGGCGGAACTGCCTCCTGTCCAATGCCATCGCTTTGTTCAATTTTTCTCAATGCCCCGTTCAGGGTGACAAGCAGATGTTCACCAGATTCAATGATCATCTGAACGGATTCCCGCTGGTCGGTATCCATGCTTGAATCTTTCAGGTGTCCCGCAAAACCCAATACGGCATTCATCGGTGTGCGCATCTCGTGACTCATGTCTACCAGAAACTGGTGCCTGGCGTTGACGTTGTTTTCCACAGTGTTGGTCATCTCGTTAAAGGCAACCGCAATCATTCCGATCTCGTCCTTTGAATAAACTGGGACACGCGTTTTCAGCGAACCGCCCCTGATCAGTTCTGCGCCTTTAATAATAGCGTCAACACTCTTTTTCAGGCTCCGGTTAATCGACACCGCAATCAAAATACTGGTGATACCGATGGTTAAGGACAGCGCCAGTACCAGTCGGAGCACAAGACCCTCCAGCCACCTTGCCCCTTCTCCAAGAGTTAACGAAAAGTTATCTTCCAGCTTAGTCAGGTGTGCATTGATTTTGTCGATCTGGACCAGCAGCGTATCTATTTCGGCCTTACTGCCATTGGCGTCCACCAGGTCATGAAGTTTTCCAGCAATACCGATCAATTCCTCCAATGCAGGTTCCGCAGCAGCCCAGGCCGTAAAAGCTTTGTTCAAATAGTACACCTTGCTAAACCTCCTGAGCAGTTTCATCATCCCGTCAATATCATCAGGATGGTTACGGCCTTGCAACAAGTGCTTTCTGGCGAGTTCAAAGTCGGGCTTGGCTTTCTGCAGTTCAATCCTGGCAGCCTTATCGCCATAAGGCACCTTTAAAAACTCCTGAAATGCCAGATAATCTTCTTCCTTATGCGAATAGGCGTACTCCCTTAAATTCAGGATGGCATCTTTTTGGGCCTTCGACCACAGTCCCTCTCCGCCTACGTAAGACCGTACGGCAGAAAGTGTAGTTACAGAAAACCATAACGTACACAACTCTATAGTCACCAGCAAAGCTGTAAATCCAATCGTGAAATACAGTTTTTTGGAGATCGATGTATCGTTAAGTCTCTTTTCTAAACCGGACAGGAACATAGGCAATCAGGCTAATGTGTAAACCCCTAAAAATTACACGAATTTAAAATTAAGGGTTTCACATCAGATTCCGGCCATCAACACCCGTTCATTCCATTCAAATCGCAATCGTGAAGGTTGTGTATACAACTTAGTCTAACCGCTCGTTCTGATTTTATGCCCATACACCGCATAGTACCAGATAAATAGGTAACATGGCACCATAATCCAGTAAGCTTGCTGTGAGTTGACCGCATCGGTCAGATAACCATAAAGCAGGGGTAGTAACGCTCCACCTGAAATACCCATGATCAACAGCGATGCACCAGTCTTGGTGAAACGGCCCAGACCAGCGATGGCTAAAGGCCATATCGCAGGCCACATTAAAGAATTGGCAAGACCAAGCAAAGAGATCAACAAAACGGAAACGTAGCCTTCTGTAAAAATCGCCGCGATTGCCAGAAAGACACCCAGCACGGCCGACATTTTTAATGCCGCTTGCTGACTGAAATACTTAGGTATGCACAATATCCCTACAATGTATCCCACAATCATACTGATCAGGGTGTAAGTAGTAAAGAATTTTGCTTCAGATAAGGCAATGCCTTGTGATGATCCGTAACTGATTACGGTATCCCCCGCCATTACTTCAACGCCGACATATAAGAAAAGCGTAAGCGCACCCAACAAAAGGTGTGGAAACTGCATGATGCTTGTTTTATTGCTATTCGCCAATGCCACTTGTTCATCTTCACTTTCTGTATCAATTTCGGGCAGACTGGAGAGGTAAATCAGGATAGCCAGGATAATCAGCACCGCAATGATCGCTACATAAGGAAGGATCACCTTGTGTGCCAATGCATCCAGTTCCAAAGCCTTGTCCATCAAACTCATGCTTGCAATCCTTTCAGTCACCCCATCCGCATCTTTCAAGGTCACGGCTCCAAGTAAAATAGGCGCGATAGAACCCGCCACCTTGTTACAGATTCCCATGATACTGATCCTTTTTGCCGCACTTTCAGCCGGACCCAAAATCGTAATATAAGGGTTAGAGGCAGTTTGCAACACAGCAAGACCTGTTCCCTGGATAAAAAGCCCCAGAAGAAAAAGCCCGTAAGTCCGGGACAATGCTGCTGGAATAAATAAGAGCGCACCCACGGCCATCACCACAAGTCCAACTGCCATTCCTTTCTTAAAGCCGGTTTTTTTAAGTACCCAGGCCGAAGGCAGTGCCATTACAAAATAAGCGATGTAGAAAGCAAAAGCAACAAGGTAAGATTCAAAATTGGTCAGTTCACAGGCTATCTTTAAATAAGGGATCAGCACTGAATTGAGCCAGGTTACGAACCCGAATATAAAAAACAAGGCCCCGATAATAGCAATAGGAGGAATAACTGAAGATTTTGTTTGGTTTGACATGGTTTGGTCTTTAGTTGATAAACTTACTAATGGTTTTTTCTAAAAGTATTAAAATATTTGCAACATTTTCGAGCAAATCGCTACACAAACGATTGTTTTATAGATATGTTTACAGATTGTTACCCGCTAAATCTTCAAACCCGGATATGAGACCTTTTTTCAGCCTTCTCGGACTCCTGCTCATCGTCAGCAGTATAGCACTCCATGCACAGAGCCAGTCCACAAATACCGCTATAATCCCCGTACCCAAACTCGAAAACGACAGCTACAATTGGTGGGACAGGCACAATAAAGTGATGAGCATTAAAGATTCCATCAACCCGGAGATTGTCCTGATCGGCAATTCCATCACGCATTTCTGGGGCGGCCAGCCCCAGATTGTGGACAACGACGGCCGGCCTAGAACTCCCAACGGCCCAAAGGCATGGGATTCTGTCTTTTCCAAATACAGGGTACTCAACCTCGGCTTTGGCTGGGACCGCACACAAAATGCGCTCTGGAGGCTGGATCACGGCGAAATGGATGGGCTGCATCCCCGCACCGTCGTGATAGACATCGGCACGAACAACACCAGTCAGACTGAAAATGCCCCGATGAACACACCTGCCGAGATTGTGGAAGGCATTCAGGCGGTTTGTCAGCGCGTCAAAGCCAAAACACCAAAAGCCAGAATCATCCTGATGGCCATTTTCCCAAGGGAAAAAGAACCCGATCATCCCCGCAGGTTAATCATCATCGAGATCAACAAACTGCTAAAGGTCTACGCGGCAAAAAATAAACTGACGCTGCTGGATATCGGCCCTAAGATGCTTGCAGCAGACGGCACCTTCCTGCCGGGTATTATGCTCGACTATACGCATCCGTCTGATCTGGGCTACCAAATATGGGCGGATGCGCTTAGACCGCTTCTTTAAAAAGGCAGGGACATGTGTACCATTAGGCGGTTTCCCGCCTGAGCCCTGCCACCTGCCAGATCCTGAGACCTAACATTCTGGTAATTGGCGCCAAAAGAGAGGCCTTTCATGCCGACCTCTACACCGCCTATGGCAGATACGGAGTAACCACCGGATACCGCGACATCGTATTTCCTGTTTTCCAGGTCTTTTTCGGCCGTTTCGTACAGTACACCAATGTTGGGCGCCACCGTTACCTTTTGCGCAATTCTGAACTTATGGTAAACGAGCACATTTGAAGTGAACTTATTGCCATAGCGGTAGTCGTATTTATTGTTGGTGTTGATCTTGTAATTCACATTCGCATTCATCCCGAGGTCATTCCAGCGAATGTCATAAGCCGCATTCAGCGTAAAGTCCGTACTTGCCGTGCCTAACTGGAAATTGTTTGGAGACTCCTGCACCTGCAGTCTTTCGGATGGTTCATATTTACCTGTCGGCGCTTTAATTCCACCACCAATCCATAAAGACTGCACCAACATGCGCTCCCCTGCAGTGCCCATATTGTCAAACAGCTTATAATAACCCATTACCGCAATATCGCCAAGGCCATTTTTTGTACCCTCCGCGTCCTGACTTTGGCGTTCATTAAAATTGTAAGGCACGAACACCAGCACCCTAAAATGCGTACCGATGTTGTATCCGCCCCAAAGTTCCACGCTTTGATAGGTTTCATCCGCAGTGATTGGCGTCCGCTCACCGAAAGGCCCCAGGTGGGTGAACAATGTTTTATGCTGGTACCGGAGTCCGATAAAACGTTTGTTGTATTCCGGCAGGATACCAAGATAATAGCTGCCTACACCACAGCCACAAATGTCACAGGCCTTGCTTACCGTGACCGCAAACAAAATAAATAAAGCTGTTATGGTAGTTTTTTTCATGACTTATTGTTCTGATAAAAGTGTGTTATTGATGAACTCCGTATCATTTAGCGTACCCAAAAATGCGGTCAGTTTAAGCTTGTCATTTTCAGTCAGCGCGATTCCCAATTTGTTTCCCAGATAGAGTACAGGATCTAGATTCGGTGTATCCCGAACTTCAGTATTGTAATGTTCCAAAACACCATCGAGGGTCAGGAATCTACCATCATGCATATATGGTGCAGTATACTGAAGGTTCCGTAGAGAAGGCACCTTAAATTTATACTTGTCAGCTTCCTTTAAAGTAGCCGCATACAGGCCCTGGTCGTTGACCGGACTTGCAGCCAAACCGTTGTTTCTGAAAGAGCCGTCGGTAAACAAAGGTTCTGAATGACAGGATGCGCATTTTTGTTTAAAAATTGTGTAGCCTTCCAGTTCATTAGCTGTAAACGAAGCACCTCCCTCTTTGCGCATCACCTTGTCATATTTTGAATTGCTGCTCACACACATCAGCATAAACTGGGACAATGCTTTCATAAACCTGGCTGTGCTGATCTCTTCCGATCCAAATGCAGATTTGAAGGCATCTGTGTATTTGGGCATCGCCCTCAACTTATTGAGCACGTTTTCCAGGCTTTCATCCATCTCTTCATGCGAGGTAATCGGCACGATCGGCTGCAGATCCAGATCAAACACGCCGCCACCCCACATAAAGGCCTTATTCCAGGCCAGGTTCATAATCGGCGGTGAATTGCGCGTGCCCAAACGGTCATCTATCCCATGGCTCACATCGTGTCCATGCTGGGTAAAGGCACTCGACTGGATGTGACAGGAACCGCAGGTAATGGTATTATTACGTGACAGGCGCGGTTCGAAAAACAATGCCCTGCCCAGCTCAAACCCTGCTTTGGTGACCGGATTACTGTCAAACTTGTACTCCGGTTCAGGAAAGTTGGCGGGCTTGACAAAGCCCAGCCAACTTTCTATTTCTTCCTTAACCGGACTGTCTTTCTTGCAGGCCAGAATAAAAAGGCCCAGGATCAACAATACGGCCCAGTGTCTCTTGTTCATAGGGGCTAGTTCTCTGTGTGATCATGCTTGAACATTTCAGCAAGATTAGCCGCGATTTTTACGCTATAATCACTGAACATGACATTGGCATGCTCGGCAATTTTAAAGCTATTTTTACCGTTAAACACCTTCATTACATCCACAAAAAGATGGACATTGCTCTGGCGGTCTTTCCTCACTTTGGCTATGCCAGCAGCATTTAGGTCAACAGTAACGGTCTTGATGTTGTTGATGGTCGGCGCAGAGTAACCCCCAAAGCCACCGATATGATACTTGAACTGTTTTTTACCGGTCGGATCGCCGTTTACATCATCCGAGATGACCGATGAATTCCCTTCCAGTTTAAAAAAGATGTAGCCCGCATTCCATCCCCAGTACATACCACCAGAGTCATGACCGCCACCAGTTGCCGGATCAAGCACTCCGGTACGTTTGTCAATGCCCATCGTACTTCTCAGACTGTCCACACCAAGCGTAAAGGTCAACTTGTTATAATCACCTTCCGGCACTCGTACTTTTGCAAACCGGGTTGCTTTGTCGGCTCCGTTAATGAGAAAATAACTACTGTCTGGATTTACAGTATAAGATTTTCCGCTTATCGTGGTTACTTTGATGTTGCTGATGAAATATTGCAGCCTGGAGATAGAAAATTGTTCTCCTGAGGTGTTCGCATATAAAGATGCTGTATTGTTGATGGACAAAGTCCTGTCACCCACAATATTGTCAAACTCGACCGAGAACGGCGCCAGGTTGGTTTCTATAAATTCCGGTGTCAGGTCTTCTTTTTTTGAACAAGAGGTCAGTACCAGTACCATACCAGCGAACAGTATCACTTTTAAATTTTTTATAATTGTATTCATTGTCTTAGAATTAAGAATTGCTTTTTGTTAGTAATAAAATCTGGGCAGCATAGGAAATACCAGGCATGCCATCCATAAATGGAGCATACCAGATCCTGCTGCAAATCCGATGTCTGGAGACTAACTAAAAGCGGGTGGTGGATGAAGGATTTCCGAGCTGATTTTCGGAAGCAGGAAAGAAAGGAATACCGGCTTTTCCTTTTTCCGGGTTCCACCGTCAAATGAAAGGGCCAAAGAGGTAGTTAAGATAAACACATCAGGTCCGCCTTTCTTTTGGCTGGCCTGCTCCTGCTTCTTCTCTTTTTCCTCTGCGTCCTTCAATTTTTTCATCAGGTAACACTTACCGTTGCAGTTCAACTGCGGCTTATCCCTGTTCTCACAAAGGGCGGCAGCGATGTATTTCTGATTGACTTTGAATTCAGCGTAAACGAGCAAACCTGATAAGTTGGCACTTACCAATGCTAAAAGTAAAGTAATAGCGATTAACCGGTTGATCATTTAGCTGCAAAAGTATGAATTCTAATGTTGTGTCCAAAAGTATAGACAGTTTTTATTATTCAACCTGAGATTTTGAGCCGTTTACCCATACGTACCTGTTGGAAACGCATTTGGGACAGAAGTAAATCCTTAGGGGTATAAATCCGAGCAAATTCTTTAAAAGAAAGCCCCTGGGGACCTGATAGTGAAATGTAGTGCTGCATTTTCTGCAGTTGTGATTGCGGTAACTCATTAAAATTCAATTGTAAAAGCAGTACACAAGCAATTGTGATACCAAAAATTGTAAAATTGAGCGATTGTTAAGAAAAAATCCATTGATCCAGGATGTCAAGCCAGTCAGTTGTATCAAAAAAATTAATATTATAACAAATCTCTAAAAAGAAACTCAAATTTTTGATTACTAAATCCAGTAGTATATTTTTGTAACCCGCTATCAGTTCATCCTGCGGCACCACATGAGCATCAATTCTCCTATTCTCAGATTTTATCCTGGCGAGACGCCCTGGCACAAAGACTGGAAGCATGCTTTCCCGTCCACATTCAGGGAGGTCAGTTTCACAGACGACCTCGCGGGGCAACTTCACAGGGCAGATGTGCATACCCCATGCGGCACGACACTGGAATTTCAGAACTCACCCATCAGCATTGATGAACTTAGCAGCAGGGAAGCCTTTTATCCCAACCTGATCTGGATACTTAATGGCAAAAAATTTAAAGGCTTCAGGATCTTGAAAGCATTGCCAGATGTAGACGACCCCAAACTCTCTGCTTATGAATTTTGTCACACTGATCACCTGAGCATGATCAGGAAATCAGATTTATTGAATGGCAGAGGCAACCCCAAACCGTTGAATTTTCGTCACCCTGAACTCAGGACGCTGGCACTCACTTCGCATTACTACTCTTTCTGCTGGAAACATCCGCACCGGGTCTGGTACCAGGCCAAATGCCCGATTATCATTGACCTTGGCGGCCACTTCCTCTACCAGCTCAAACAACGCAGCCAACTCAGCGGCGATTACGCCTACCTGCATATGATTCCCCGGAAATCGTTTATAGAACGCTACATATCAAAGATTTAACCGGCACTCCTACTGCATCAAATCTTCAATCTCTTTGGCGATTTGTTCGAAGGGATGTTTATGGCTCAGGTAATGGTGCAAGCCATCGTCCTTCGCCTCCCATGTATTCGCGCCCTGACGGTCAGCTATAAATTTCCCGGCACCACTGACGGCAAAGTATCGTTCAGGATCCCGAACCGCACATAAAACAGCCGTTTGATCCCAGGAAGGACGATTTTGCTGTGGTGTGCGGTCGTACGTTTTCAAGTTGTAACGGTAGGCCCAGGCCACAGGATTTTTAGAAATGTCCCCCAGGGCAACACGCCCGCCGGTATAGATCTGCTGGCCGATTTCAAAACCGCTAAACAAGATTTTTCCAGGCCAGGCGGCAAAAGCTTCAAACGAGGCCGCAGCATGCTGATCTACGTTAAATTCCTTACCCTGCGGAAAAGCACCTGCCATCGCCACCCAGTTCTTCACTTTGCGTTTCACCAGTTCCACACCACTCAGCGCTGAATATTTGTCCGGACCAGATTTGAGCAATGCATTGATGTTGGAAATAAAACCTACCGTCACAATGGTGACGCTTTGATCCTTCTGTTTGGCCAGCACTTGACGGTACACTTCGACTGCAGAAGGATAAGCGGCAATCTTTTTCTTCAATGGAAACCTGACGATCAGCGAGTCGTTCCAATGGTTGTTCGCTGTATAGCCAGGGGCACCTGCCACCGCAAGGCCAACCGGGATGTCCGGGCGACCGAAATATTGATTGAACAACGCAATGGTCGGTGCAATAGTCGCATGGGCATCACTCGCTAGGGTAGCTAAAATTTTGCACTCCCCATTTTTGGCCAACCGGTGTAGCAAACTGATGGCGCCCACATCGTCATAATCAGGGCCCATGTCGGTGTCGAATATAATCAAAGGCTTTTTGGAGCCGGAAGCCTTGGGCTGTCCCATTGCGCTCAAGGTTAAAAACAGACACAGTGTCAACAATGGATATATTCCAGATTTCATTTGATTCTTTTTTTCAATATCACAATTTTTTTTCAATATTCCTGTTTCAACAGCAGCGAATGGGCATCCAGCTGCGGTCATCGCATTTAAGGACAATGCAGTTGATGTTTTACTGGCATCATATTTATAGGTTACCTCAATATGAATATAAAGGATCTTCTCAGCAAGGCAAAAATGTTGGTCAGCATGGTAATTATAAGCCTGCTGTTTAGTTTTGCTCAGAAGGGTTACGCTCAGGTTAGGATCTCCGCTGACATCCCTAAAATTGATCTAAATTTCTTTAAAGGTGAAGTACCAAAAAATAGTGCCTATGCCAGCATGACCTTCATTGATTATGTCTACGGTTTTTCTATCGAAAGGAATACGCGGACCAATGCAGTAAAGGCCAGGATTACCATGCGCATCACACCCAATAGCGACAAAAGCTATTTTGACCGGTCAAGGGTAAATAAAGCAGATATTGACCGTCTGGTCAATCATGAGCAGGGACACGTCGTCCTCGGCTTTATCATCGGAAAGCAGGTCGAGGACGCATTGAATGCTGCGAGTTATACCGTCAATTACAAGGAAGAGATTCGCAGCAACTACCAGCGGTTTTATGCCAGGTACGAGAAACTGCAACTGGATTACGACAAACAAACCCGTCATGGCGCAGATCTCAAAGCACAGGAAAGCTGGAATAAAAAGCTCCGGCGTTTAATAAGTCCAACGACCGCCTTTACGGCTTCAACCCCTTAACATAACTGCGGTAAGTAGCCGCCAGGTCCATGCTTCGCACAAAATAATACTGTTTTCCATCATTCTGTTTCTTCAGTTCCTCGCAAAACTGCTTTACGTCGGAACACACATCACCTGCAGCAGTTCCCGCAAAAATGGACAGGAACAGCGGTTTGCCCTGAGGGGCAGCTTTAATGATCGCTTTCACATCATGCTCCTTTTGATAGAGACTGCCAATGTGGAAGGTTTCGCCATCCAGGTGATATTCATAAGGACCGATTCCGCGCGAGTCAGTCCCTGCATACCCGCTGTTGAGGAAATAAGGTTTGACATTCCAGGCCACTGCTTCCCCCTCTGCCATTTGCTTCATGGAGTACACGCCCGACTGTTTCATATAATGTTTGGCCAGTTCGCAATAAAGTTTGAATCCCTCAGACCTGTCGCTTCTGGGCGAGCCATCACCCATCATTGCGCCCAACTCCTGGTTACCCAGTTTGGACAGGTACCAACTGTAAACTGGCGGGGCAATCGCCGAAATCGAGGGATTGATGATCCAGGTCAGGGGTATTTCGCCATAGGCGGGACTGTTTAATATCGTAAAAGGCTCATAAAGCATCGTATGCAATAAGTTATCGCCGTCCGGCACATGAAAAGCAATGTAAACGGCATTACTGGCAACCGGCAAAGCTTTTGGCGGCGCCTGTTTGCCTTGTACTGATGGGAAAGAAGACATGACCGTCATGTTTTCTACCGCGATGAACGGCACCATAAAACAGCCATGTTCAGCAAACAGGTTATCTGCAAAAAGCTCATCCGTCCAACCGACGATAGGTGTTCCTTTCGGGTATTTACTGATCACGTCGATGTAATGGACGCTTTCCTTCTTGTCTTTAATATCCAGATAATAGGTGAATAACCGGTTAGCCACCACATAGTCCTTATTGGCACCTCCCCAGCTCTTTGCATCGGTGGTCATGTGCGACCAGGTAAAGGCCACTTGCTTACTGGCCTTTTCAAAATAGCTTGCCAGCAGCCAGTTCAAACATTCCACATTGCTTTTGAAGCCCTGTTTCCTCAGGTCTTGTATCACCTTAAATCCATATGGTTTTAAAACTTCTGCCATTTCCGGGGACACAATGACCCCGTCAGTTTGCCCCGCAATGGTAGTGGCAGCTTCAATGGTCGCCTGAAGCAATCCCGGATCATAAATGATGATGCCTTTTACAAAGGATTTATATTTCGCAAGTAGTGCGCTAAATCCTGGATTCTTCGTATTTGAAGGAAGTTTTAGTTCCTGCTGGGGCAATCCCTTAAAAATTTCCTTCAACCAGACCTTACCCATTTGTACCTGATTGGGATAGTTTGGCAATGAACTACCGTTCCAGTTTCCACGATTGTCCTCACAAAAAGTGTTAAATACATAGATCTTTTCCCTGGCGGTCCGGTTCACAATGCCTTGCAGCACAGTAGCTGCAATTTGCCCCTCTATGGCATCAAATTGCAGATCGGCTAACACCAATCCCGTTGCGGGTACCGCAATTTTCGGGTACAGTTTTTTTGAAATGTCGCTCTGACTGTAGCCCGAAAAAGCGAAGGTCAGCAACAAAGCTGGGACTAGTAAAAAAGCAGGAAACTTGTGTATTCGAAACATAGGTATCAATATAACCCTTTAAATTACAAAATCTACTACTACTTCCGCCCAACCAATGGAAACTGGGCTATCCGCAGCGTCGTGCAACCATAAGGAACCAACACAACCTCTTCTTCTTCTCTTGCAGATTCCAGACCATAAATGTGGCTGTAAGGAATTGGCCCGGCCATTTCATTGTACAAATTCCAGGAAGGAATGCGCTTTGCTTTGGTCCTGATCTCGATCGGCGCGTTTTCCAGGTTCCATGGATAGCTGCTGCTCTTTCCTGTCAGCTCTATTTTAAAATTCTCCTTTAACTTGTCCTCGTTCATGTCAAACAAGCCATAGTTCCAGGGCGTTAGCGGACGTACTTCCGTATACGTTTCCCCGTATTCTTTAGGGTCTTTTGTGTTGACAACTGTCTTTACATCCTCGGCAATCTTCAAAGCGTAAGTGATCGGCCCCCGCTCTACAGACATCGAATTCTCATACCATTTATTTTTGAAAATGTGCATTGGCAACGATAGTTCCACCACATCACCGCTTTTCCAGGTCCGGTTAATTTTTAAGATCTGGTTGCCTTCTGCTTCCTGCAGCAACACGCCGTTCACCTTGACCGTCGCTTTTTTACACCAGGCTGGAATCCGGAGATGAAAAGGGAAAGCAACTGCTTTTTTGCTCTGCAGGGTAAACTTCACTGTTTCATCAAATGGGTAATTGGTCTCTTCTTTGAAACTGACTTCTGTTCCTTCGCCAACTTTTGCCTTTACTTCGCTTGCCGAGTAGATCAGTGCTGCGATGCCTTTGTCGGCCGTGGTATACCATAAGTTTTGTGCAAACTTAGGCCAGCCCTGGTGCATGTTTGACGCACAGCAGGGATAACCGGTCAGCAAACCGTAACAAATATCCGTGCCACCATGGTTGTCTCCAAAGTTGTGCATCTGCCGGGTCAGCATCACCTGGTTGGCCTGCTGAAAGTACTGGTGGGTCTGGAAATCGTCTGAGATCTGGGTAGGCAAGGCATTGAAGGCAATCTTCTCCAGTTTGTCGGCATAGCCTACGTCCCCGGTAATTTCCAGCGAACTTTCCAGTGTAAACATCATCTCCACCGCGGTACAGAGCTCTGAACCCTGGGTGGGGTTGTTGCCATGCAAAGCCTCATCGCCTCCATACAGACCGTGGGCCATGCCATTGTATTTCCGGATGTCCTCAAAGCCCTTTTTGGTCGCATCGAGGTATTTTTGTTCGGGATGGTGCTGGTAATAGACCAGGGGCTCTTTCATGCCCTGTGCCAGATTCACCGTATGGATGCTGCCCATTTTATGCAGCATATCAGTATTTAGAAAGGCGTCTGTAAAATCGAAGCTCTGCTTGTGCAGCAGATCGCCCAAGTCCAGCAGGAATTTATCGCCGGTGATGTTGTACAACCAATAAACCACTGCCAGGTTATCTCCCGCGCGGTATTTCGCCCAATAGGTCCAGTGATCTAAGGGTTTTGCAGGCAGTTCTTTCAACTGGTATTTAAAATAATTGGTCATCAGCGCAATGACCCTTTTATCTCCCGTGGCGCTATAATATTGCTTGAGGATCTTGAGCATCACCATTTTCGGCCACCAGTCGCGGGCATTGTCCCGCTGTACCCCGGCTTCGCCGGGATAATCTTTGGAAGGGCCGAAATAGCCATCCGCAGTTTGGCTTTTAATCGACCATTCGATCCATGGTTTGACCTTGGCGATCAAATCTTTGTCCTGAAGGATATATGCCAAAGGCAACAGGCCGTCCACCCAATACGGACCACGCTCCCACTGGTCGCCGTCACCACCCAGCCAGCCATTGCGGCTGCCCATCACCAGGGGATACTGCTTGTCCATACTGCCCGTGGTACCGTCTTTCTGGCGAACAAGCATTTCCCGCAACCAGCCCTGCGGCTTAATCGCACCAAGCGGTAATTCCTGGTAAGGTGTTTCAATCAGACCCGGTTTGGAGCCCGAATATTGTGCACTGGCAGCTGAACTCAGCAATACCAACGCAAATAGAAAGCTGAAATAAATTTTCATAACAATGCAAGGTAGATAAATGACCGTAAAGCGCAAATAGCGCAACAACCTTACTCCCCGCTTAATTCGACTAAAATCTTGCTGCCTTTACTTTTGAGCAGATCAGCCGGAAACTTAAACTCCAGCCGCTTCAGCCGCTCTACTCTTAGGTCATAGTCCAGCGGGGGCGGGTTCTTGGAAACTATGCTGATCTCCGCGCCCAATGGCTGTTTGATGCTGACTTTTAAAGTCTTGCCGTTTTGTTTGAGGATGACCCCATCCTTCACAACCTCCGCCTCAGCCTGAGTCATCATGGCCCAGGTCACCGACCTGGTGCTATCAGAAAGCGCCAATACATCACTGATCTCCAGGCTTTTTTGGCCTGTTCGTCTGAAATCCCTTTTAGCAGATTGCAACTGTCCCTGGAACACCGCAGTAAGGTCAAAGCCCGCGGCTGGCTTTTCAGCATCATCTTTAAAATAAATCAGCGGCGCAAAACCTTTGGCAACATGCAAAGCATCGTTGACCGTTAGCGTACTGTGCCCAAAATTGTTCTTACTCAGCAGCGTCCAGCGCGGACTTTTCTGTGCACCGCTCCACAGACCGTTGACACCCAACACACTTTCCAGCTGAAAATAATTCTGCATGCCCAGGTCCACCGACCAGCGTACACCACTCAGTTCGAATACAAAGGAACCAGCATCCATGTTACCGTGATTTAGTGCAGCTGCCCCACCCTTGGCGCCCAGGAAGAAACCCGTACCGTCGTTTTTATCTGAACCAAAGATGACGATCGGATTGACCCCGTCACCTTTATAGTTTAATGGCAAAGGTGTTGTTTTACCGTTCTTGTGTCCCGCCATCCAGGCCAGTGCGGCACCGTTCATTTTAGACGGGTTGCGACCGTTCAGCGCCTGACCGGCAATAATTTTCGATATTTTCTCTTTGTCGAAATACACCGAATTGCCCGTCTTATTGGCAAACCAGCTCAATAATTCCTGATTTTCGATCCCGTTGTCGCCACCACTGCCGGAGTCGAAATAGTTGAAATACAAGCCGCCTGGCCCAACCAGTTTCTTAACAAACACGGCGCTTTTTACAAAACCGGGCGAATTGGAAATGCCAAAATCAGTACCAAAGGCGCTTTCAAGCTCCGCAATCGTGATGAGGGTATAACTGGTACCATATGACCAATAAGAAGCACCTTCGGGATAGGCACCATCAGGTGCGTAAGCCGTTAGCGCTTTAGGAATATTCTGTAATGCGCGGGAAATGACCCGGGCAGCGGTGGCCGGATCTTCATCCGCAATACTGATCGCAGCTGCAATGATCCCGCCATGGCAGACCTGGTTCCAGTTGTTGTCCACTTTCACCCAACTGTTGAGCTTATCGTCAAAACCGGGTTGTATGGCCTTGCTGATCAGCGCTTCTCTGACCAGTTTACGGGTAGCTTCCGGCAGATCACCCATAGTCCAGTCCAGCCCGATTGCCACCGCATAAGCCATTTCGCCTACATCCAAAAAATGTTGCGGGTTCCAGTCGGAGTAGGCACAAATATTCAGCAGTTCTTTATCTACCCGGTCCAGGAAACGCTTTTCTTTAGAAACGGCATACACGATAGAAAGCGTACCGATCCTGGAGACGGCGTCACGGGAAACCTGTAACAGTCTCCGGCCTTCCATTTTACGCTCCAGCACGGGTAGATCGATAATAGAAACTGCATTTTTGTATAAATAGCCATAGTAAGCTTTGATCGTCTCATCCTGTACTATTGCCTTTTTGATCTGCCCGATGGCATCCGCCGTGAGGATGAGCCTCGGGCCCGATTTCCGCAATTTTTCTTTGACCCATTCAGGAGAAACTTCTTGTTTTTCCAACAAAAAAACAGGTTTCTGTGCAGATGCGGTAGTTAAAAGGGCAACAAGGACAAACAGGGACGATAAGCTTTTTTTCATGTATTCATTCTTTTGATCAGTTCAATGCAGGCGCGGCTGTTGTGATACGGGCATTTCCAAAGTCCAACCTTATCCTCCCCCGGCATTAAATTACCATTTTTTTGAATACCCCAGTACCATTCACCATTTTTATGATCAATGATATCTCTTTTTGTGAATGACCATAGTCCTTCAAAAATGCTTAAAAACTTCAGATCCCCGGAGATCTGCCAGGCATTGTAAAACCCAACCATGGCCTCTGCCTGCACCCACCAGTGCTTTTCCTGGTTGAAATGACCGCTTAAAGGATCGCGCTCATAACAAAGAGCCCCATCTGCATCCAGTCCCTGCACGGTCACTCCTGCCATTTTAACCGCCAATGTTTTCAACTTGTCTATCCAGACCTCATCTTCCAGTACTTCCGCAGCTTCCAGCAGCAGCCAGGCTGCCTCAATATCATGTCCATAAGAAATAACAGGAGATTTGCTGTTCCAGTCCTCATCAAAAAAAAGTTTGAGGTTGAAAGTTTCAGGATCGACAATGTACGTGGTAAAATCCTGTAACAAATCCAGTATCCGTTGGCGCAATTCCTCATCGGGCCAGATCCTATACAAATTCGTGAAGGCTTCCAATACATGCAGGTGCGTATTCATCGTCTTCTTTTCATTGGCATCTTTGTCGCTCAAACGCAAGTCCGCAATGGGCTGCCAATCGCAACTAAAGGCTTCGTAATAACCGCCTCTGTCCGTGTCGTGACTGTATTTGACAAGGTCCCTGTAGAGATCCACAGCATGGTCTTTTACGACATCCTGACCGCAGGCCATAAAATATTCACTGAAGGCATAAATGGTGAAAGCAATCGCATAGATCTGCTTCTTGGTATCCAGCGGATTGCCTTGCGCATCTACGGTCCAGTATACCCCTCCATAATTGTTGTCTACAAAATGACGCGCAATGTACTGGTAACCGCGGTCCGCCATGTCCAGGTAGCGCTGCTCCGGATTCAGGTTGTAAGCCGCTGCAAATGACCAGAGAATCCTGGCATTGAGCACAGATCCTTTCGGTGCATCCGGACTGACCTGGTTATCGTTGTCAATTTTACCATAGAAACCACCGTTGACGGCGTCTGGCGTATGGGTTATCCAATAATCGAGGATGTTTTTGAGTTCAGTATCCAGTTCTGCAGCGTATTTTTCCAGGTCAGTTGTCATAAATATATTCGGTTAACGGGTAATTCAAAGATAGCCGAATGGCGAAGCTGGGCCCTAATACTTTTTTAACAAATCTTAATAGATTAATTTTCTAAATTCATTAGATTTAAGAAAATTAGAACCTCAGACCAATCCAAACACCATGAAACACCTTACGCTCTTTTTATTCGCCCTTTTCATTTCGTTTACGCTTACTGCACAGGAAAAGACTGAAGTACGAAAACTGATTGAGGAAGGTATTAAACTGCACGATGCGGCTAAATATGAAGAAGCCATCTCAAAATATAAAGAGGCCCTGACACTGGAGCCAGATAATACCGATGCCAATTATGAAATCGCCCTGACCTATTTTAACACCACCGCGAAAAAGGATGCCATCCCCTACCTCCAAAAAATAGTTCAAACTAAAAACAGTTCTACAGTGATGGCTTACGACATGCTGGGCAGCATTTATGATATTGACAACAAACCGGACCAGGCCATTGAATTTTTTAACCGTGGCATCAAAGCAGATCCTACGTATCAGCGCATTTACTTTAACCTGGCCATTACCTACGCGCGGCAGGGAAAGCCTGCGGAGGCTGAGCTTAATACTTCTATAGCACTAAAACTTGATCCGGGGCACGCCAGCAGCCACCGTTTATATGCCATTGTAGCAGCAGGTGAGCAGGGAAACAAGATCAAAGCTATTCTGGCCTACTGCAACTTCCTGCTACTGGAAGCGACCACACCAAGGTCAGCTACCGCCTACAAAGACCTAAAAGCCCTCCTTGGGGCAGGCGTTTCAGAAAAAGATGGTGTGAACAACATTACGCTGGGCGGAAACAGCGCAGATAAAGACATCAATGCCGCAAATATGGCCATACCATTGTCCCTGCTTTCGGCAAAGGCTATCCCAAACCTGGGCGATGCTGATCAGCTGGAACTGCAGTTAAAAACCATCTTTAACATCACCGGTGAGCTCGCTGCAAAAAAAACAGATAAAGATTTCTTCTGGAGCTATTACCCAATCTATTTTGCAAAGCTGGCAAAGACTGAATTCATGCCGGTGGCAGCACATATCATTTCTTTCAGCGCCAACCCGGAAGAAAACAAAAAATGGATCTCGGAACACAGCCAGGAACTGGAGGGTTTACTCAAATGGCAAAATGAAAACCCGCGTAAATAAGCGGGTTCCCATCAACTTACCATCCCGGCATCTCATTTAAGGTCAAGACATTGCCGGCCTGATGCAGCACTCTAATCTGCTCCTGGGTATTGTTGCTGAACACCAGTTCGGACCAACCCATAAAAAAAGCCCATTTCGGCTGTTCCAGCAATTGCTGTGCGGTAGGCAGTTTACTGCATTCTCCCAGCGCGATAGGCTTGCCTTCTGCAATACCGAGCATGGCCTGGTACTTGCCTATGGTAAAGCCATTCCCTTCATAGACATCCAGGGCGGCGATGTCCCAATAAGCGGTACCCGGATTGTAGTTTTTCAGGTCGGCAGTTAAACTGCTGAAATCCTGCATGTCCCAAACCCAGATCAAATTGCTCAGTCCTTTGATATTACGCATGTAGTTATAGGTTAACTGCCAAAGTTTGGCTGTTCCATTGGCGCCCGGGCGACCGCCCCACCAGAATTTGCCCTGGTTCATCTCATGTAGCGGACGCCAGAGGACTTCTACTCCATTGTCCTTCAAAAACTTCAGGTAAACGCTTACTTCATCCATCATCATTTTCCAGCGGGTGTTGATCGCCGTACCTTCGGTCAGCAAGTCGTTCCATTGGGTATCGCTCAGACTGCTCATCACACCCTTACCATCGTCCCATGCACAGGGCTGCGAATTGGCCGGGTTGCAGGCATGCCACATGATGTTGACGACCGCACCCTGCTTCCATTGCTTCAGCGCCTCGTTGATCATGAGTTGACGGTTGTCGATGTTGTCCTGTTGAAACAGGAAATCGCCGCTCCACAAAGCAGGATACTGCCCGGTGGTATTTTTAACCTCTTCTGTCCATTTTGCCGGGGCAGAATTCGGCTCCCTGTTGTGAATGCCGGCCAGTACGTTTTTTCCGCTGACTTTGTACAGGTAGTCTAGCGATTTAAAGCCAGTATTCGGTTCCACCACTTTAGGTTCTTCGGTTTTCACCACCGGGTCAACCGTTTTGCTCTTTTTGCAGGCTGCCATTCCGCAGAGCAGAATGGCAGTCAGGCAACAAATATATTTTGCGCTTTTAATCATGTTTAGTTCTTTTTCAGGTCAATCCAATACCTCCTGGTGTTCTTGACGAACTTATCCAGGTCACCATAAATATTGCCCCAGTCATCCACACCGGTCAGCGTAAACTCCAGTGAATTCAGTCCGGCCGCTACGGTCTTTTTGTACACATCTTTTTTATTACCGGAAGCGGTATAGTCATCGGCATAGGTATAAGCACCAGTTCTCCAGGTCGCAACCGTGGTACTGCCATCGGCAAACTTAAACGTCACTGTATTGGCAGCATAATTACGGGTCCAGGTACCTTCACCCTTGGGCAGTTTCCTGTATTTTGCGTTTACATCTGTCTGCGGTGTGCCCACATACAGGAAATTTGCGTATTTGCCATCGGCACCTGCATTGTTGACAAATTTTCCATACGTATTGCCTTCAGCATTGGCACCCGTCAGTTCAAACACCAGGGTGTTGTCTATTTCCGCTTTGGGGCCACTGTTGTCTGCCGGCCAAACCCAGGGTTTGTCGTTCATATTGATGACACCGCCGCCGCCCCATTCCGGGCCCGTACCACCATAGACCACTAAAGCCTGTATGGTATACGTACCTGTAATGGTTTCTGTAAATGGCACCAGTTCCACTTTCCAGGTTCTTTGTTGCCCGGACTCGGATTTCACGGTATAACTGGCCGTGTTGCTGTTGCCCGCAAAGTCAACTGCCTGTCCTGATAAAGGACTTACCTCCGCTTTGTACGACGTTTGTATGGTCGGACTCACTTTGCTCAAGTCGGTTCCCGACTGCATCAGTACTTTCACTTTTACCGTACCAGCCGTGCGGTCAATTTCAGCCGGACCGATCTGCACCAGGCCATTGCCCAGGGTAAAGGCCTCTATTGATTTTTCATTACTTTCCACCCCTTTATAAGGGTCTTTCTGGCAGCTGGCTGCAGACAAAAGCAGTGAACAGCAGAACAGCAATTTGATTGGATTCATCAGTTTCATAGCGCTCTAATTATTTGATTAAAGGATTGGTATCTAGTTCTCTTTGCGGGATCGGGAAAAAATAAGCCCCGCTGGTGATGGTCTTGCCGTATTTCTGCACCAGTACTTTTTCCATCGTATTGCTGCGGCGCAGGTCGAATAACCGGTTGCCTTCAAAAGCCAGCTCAAATGCCCGCTCTTCAATCACCGCATCGCGGAAAGCCTGTACACCCAGGGCAGGATTCAGCACACCCAGTCCGGCACGTGCCCTTACTTTGTTGACCGCCGCATAACCTTCTGTTGTTGGCCCGGCGGCTTCCGCCAGCACCAATAAAATATCAGAATAACGGATCACCGGTGAATTGGCGCTGGTCTTATCACCGACTCTTAACGGATCGATGAACTTGCGGGTAAAAGGTCTCGAACTGCTGTTGATGTCCAGCTCATAATTGGTCGTGCCATTGGTGTATCTGGAAACGATCATTTCCGTTTTACGTTTATCCGTTGCCGCATAGCTGTTGTAACCCGCCGCTTCAGTCCGGAAGTGTCCCCAGCCCTGACCGATGTTGATCGTGCCTTTAGAAAGGTCACCCGCATCGTACGGAATCGTCATTGGCCTGTCGCCCGGCAAAAACATATTCGTTAATTTCGAGAAATTACCTTCCACCTCTCCGGTACGGTCTACCGCCGCATCAAAAATATGCTCAGAAGTACTGGCCTTTTTATAAACCTCCGTATCGAAAATATCACGGAGCTTATCGGTAAAAGTAAAAGTGGTCTGCTGATTGATGACCTTATCGGCATAAGTCTTCGCTTCGGCATACATCGCATCCGCATTGTCCACAAAGGTATAACCGGCGGAGCCGCTGCTTTTTCCAGAAGCGAGTTGCAGGTAAACCTTGGCCAACAGTGCCTGCGCAGCCACTTTGTTGGCACGTCCTTCACTGATCCGGTTCACCGAGATCAATGCTTCTGCTTGTTTCAGATCAGAAATGATCAGGTCATAAATGTCTTTAAGCGGACTTTTCGCCATCGGAATCTGGGACACATCGGCGATGGTGGTGGTGCGGAGTGGAACCTCTCCAAACATCCTTACCAGGTTAAAATAATGCAACGCCCTTAAAAAGTGTCCTTCACCGGTCGCCTGGTTTCTGGCTGCTTCCGGCATCGAACTGATTGTTGGTACGTTGATGATCACGGCATTTGCCCTGGCCACGCCGCGGTATAAATACGTCCACATGTTGTCCAGATCAGAATTGTTTGCCGTTGTCCTCAATTCATCGAGCTCGAAATTTGAAGCACCGGCATCGCCTTTCTGGGTCAGGTTTTCAGTAGGCAATTCAGTGATGATGTAATACCCGCGGGAATAATATCCCACCTCTGGCAATACAGAATACGCATAGATCACCGCAGACTCCGCATCCGCAGCGCTTTTGTAAAAGGAGCCGGTATTGGTCAGTCCGTAAGGCTCCTCTTCAAGTTTAGTGCAACTGCCTATCGTCAGCGACAGCAAGGCCAGGCTATATATAAATTTTTTATAGTTCATGATTCTTAAGATTAAAATCCAACATTCACTCCGATGGTATAGGCACGGGCACGTGGGTAGCCGCCCGTATTGATGCCATTTTCACCCACTTCAGGATCAAATCCAGGATTGAAATTGCTGAAGGTATAGAGGTTGTTTCCAGAGAAATAAACCCGCAGGCTACTGATGCCTTTCACAAAATTGGGTTTCAGGTTGTAACCCACCGTCACGTTTTGAATACGGAGGAAGGAACCGTCAGTGATGAAGAAATCCGAAGCCTTGAAACCACGCGTGCCATTAGCCCTTGGGATCTCATTGCTGGGATTGTCCGGCGTCCACCTGAGGATCTGCCTGCTCGGGGTCAGTTTATTGAAATCCCACACATCATTGCCGTACACCCCATAGAGCTGTGCCGACAAATCAAATCTTTTGTATTTCAGACTGGTATTGAAACTGTAGATAAAATCGGGATTTGGATTACCGATGATCGTCCGGTCGTTGGCGTCTACAATTCCGTCAGGAATACCGGCCGGACCGGAAATATCCCGGTATTTGATCTCTCCCGGCAAGGCCTCATTACCGGTAAGCCCGGCATCAATACCTTCCTGAAGGCTCTGGATGATACCGGCAGAGCGGTAGCCGTAATAAGAGAACATTGGCTGACCAATGGTATAAGTACTGATCCGCTGGCGCACACTTTCATAGAGTGTACCCACTTCAACACGGTTGCTCTCTCCCATGCTTACAACTTCATTCCTGTTCAAGGTAAAAGTACCTCCGACCGTCCAGTCCAGCTCATCACGCTTCAGCACGTTGGCATTGATCCCAAGTTCAAAACCTTTGTTGTCAATGGAACCATCGTTGATCCATTGCTGGTCATAACCCGCGGAAGGTGCGATGGTTTTTAACCGGAGCAAGTCATTCGTCTTTTTCAGGTACACATCTGCTGTAATGGTCAGGCGTTGGTCCATCAGACCAATGTCCAGACCTGCATCATAAGAACGGGTGGTTTCCCATTTCAGGCTGTTGTTGCCCAATCCGCCTACAACCGTTCTGCCCTGCTCATCATTGGCACCGGCTAGTCCCGGACCAAAGCCAGTCTGGAATGCCGCACCTGTAAAATATTTATAAGAGCCAAAACGGTCGAGGGTTTGGTAAGGACTAATACCCTGGTTGCCCGTAAGCCCGTAACTGGCCCTGAGTTTCAATTCAGAAAACAGGTTCAGCGATTTGATAAACGATTCTTCGTTCAATTTCCAGGCAACTGCGCCGGAAGGGAAATAAGCCCACTTGTTGTTGGCTCCGAACTTGGTCGAACCATCGGCACGTGCCGTTACGGTAAACAAGTACTTATTGAACAAAGTATAGTTTACCCTTCCGTAAAACGAAGAAAGGTCGAAACGCGAGAGATTGTTGTTCAAGCTTTTGGTAACCGCCGTCTCCAGGTTCTCATTTTCCAGGTTGTCGTTTACAAACTCACGTCCGATCAAAGTACTGAACCGGTTCACTGTTTTCTGGATAGAATAACCAGCCACTGCATTGAGGCGGTGGGCAGTACCAAAATCTTTGGTAGCAGTCAGGTAGTTCTCGTTTAGCAATTCCGTATAGGTGCTGTTGGCGATGGAGCCATAACCCTTGTTTTCAAATCCACGGAAAGTGACATCACGAGGATCGTACTGGTCCTGGATGGAGTTGCCGTATTTGGAACTGAGCTGGGTACGGAACTGCAACCAGTCGGTGAGTTTGGCATTGACGAACACCGTACCCAATATATCCATCGTCTTGTTTTTGTTCAACACCCGGTTGGCAATAGAAAGCGGATTGCCATAATCGGTACTGCTAGTCCGGAAATAAGCGCCGTTCTCATCATAAGCGGGAAAGATCCTGCTTCGGCCGACACCAAGTCCCCCGCCTGTATTGTTGGTATAAGCCAACACCACATTTGTTCCCGCAGTCACAGCGCCAGATAGTTTCTGCTCTACATTCAGGCGGCCCGTATATTTGTCGTAATCATTTTTAATCGCAATCCCCTGCTCTTTGTAGTAGTTGCCGGACAATGCATACTTGGTGGCCTCACTGCCCCCGTCTGCACTCAGTGTATAACTCTGTGAAAGCGGATTTCTATAAATGAGGTCTACCCAATCCGTGTTATAAGGCCATGGCCCTTTATTGGCATCCAAACCGCGCAATTCTGCAATAGAAGGATAATAAATGGTTTTTGTGCCTTCACCAAAAGGGCGGTCTATGCCGATATAAGGGATGTCCATTGCAATGGCACCTCCATTGGCGGCTGCTTCATTGGCATAAATGGCTTCGTCTACCGGATCGCGCCAGAGGTCTGGCTTGTTGGACCGGGTAGACAGCGTATTCAGTGAACTGAAACTAATTCTCGGTTGCCCGGATTTCCCTTTTTTGGTGGTAATCAGGATGACCCCGTTGGCACCTCTGGAACCATAAATAGCTGCGGAAGAAGCATCTTTCAACACTTCAATCGATTCGATATCTTCCGGGTTGATCTGTTTCAGGTTGCCCGCATCGCCCCATGGAAAGCCATCGACCACCATGAGTGGGTCTTTAGAGCCATTCAGCGAACTTGCCCCGCGAATCCTAATCGTTGCGCCCGATCCCGGTTGTCCACCTGTGGTGATCACCTGGACACCAGGCAATTTACCCTGCAACAGCTGGTCCACCGAAGAGGCCGGAGTACGGTTGAGGTCACTGCCCTTGAGGGTCGACACCGCGCCGGTCAGGTCACTCTTTTTCACAGTACCATAGCCTACGACCACGACTTCATCCAGGTTTTTCTGGTCAGCGGTCATGCGTGCATTCAGTACCGTTTGGTCTGCCGCCACGCTTACCTGCAGGGTTTGCATGCCGATATAGGTCAGTACAATGGTTTTCGCCCCTGCTGACAAGGGTACAGAAAATGTGCCCTTTGGGTCTGTGGTTGTGGTGGTCTGCGTTCCGCTTACAGACACGCCGACACCCGGAATGGGCTGGCCTGTTTCGTCTGTAACTGTTCCTTTCAATGTCCTTTGCTGTGCATACAAAGTGCCCGCCGCAAAGAGACTGAGAAATAAACATAAACATGCTTTATAGAATGTTCGTTTCATACAATTGGTTAAATAATTACTTGGTTAGAATGCTTAATTGATTGATTTCAAAGATAGAAGCACCTCAAAAAAAATAGTAGTACTATTTTACCAAAAACTAGTATTTAATTTAGGAAGGTTAACAAATGGGTCTCTAAAATTTTAATGCCGATTTTTATTAATCACTAAACTGACCTAAGACATCAATTAGATCAAGTGAATATATATTTTAAAAACAGCCATTTAAGACATTTAAACCATGTTTTTGACGAAAATCCATAAACATGAGCAGGAACAAACAACAGTACTATTTTAACATAAAATAATACTATTTAGTCAGTTTAATAAAAATAAGCCCATTTGTTAAGGCGTATTATTTTACCACTATGTAAAATAAACAAGACAATTGTGGCGCTTTTGAGGTCTTTAAATTATTAACCGTATCTTGCTGTTATGAATAAAGTCAATTTTATGGTATCTGGTGTTAATGTGGGATTGGCTGAAATCATGCTCATTTTGCTCGGCCTTTTCGTTGTCCTCCTGGTCGTACGTAACGTTGTGCTCCAACGAAAGAAGCCAAATGTATAAGAATGTCATCAGGGAGATCACTCCTTTAACTGTACACGATTGTTTCACAATCTTCTCAAGGGACAAGTGCGAGTTCGATTTCCCCCTGCACAACCACGAGGAAATGGAGCTGAACCTCATCATCAATGCCAAGGGGGCAAAACGAATTGTAGGCGACCATATCGAGGAGATAGAGGATCTGGAATTGGTTTTTGTGGGCTCTAATCTGGAACACGGTTGGTTTACCCACAATTGCAAAAGCAAGGACATACACGAATACACCATCCAGTTCCACAAAGACCTGATCGATGAAAAGTTCCTCAGGCGAAACCAGCTCAGCCAGATCCGGAAGATGTTTGAACAGGCAAAAAAAGGTGTACTATTTCATCAGGATACAATCCAGGAAATCATGCCAAGGATCATTGGGTTGGTAAAAAAGAGCGGATTCTCCTCTATTTTGGAACTGCTCTCCATACTCCACGATTTGTCTATTTCGAGAAATTACAAAACACTTTCAGACGCCAGTTTTACCAATGACAACTATAATTACAACAGTCGCCGGATCGAGAAGGTATTTGAATACATGAACCTCAATTTCGGCAAACTGATCACCTTAAATGACGTATCCAAGGTGGCCAACATGCCGGAAGCCTCCTTCAGCAGGTTCATAAAAAAACGTACCGGCTATAGCTTTATCGACAGCCTGAATGAAATCCGACTGGGCCATGTCTCCAGAATGCTGCTGGACACCACAGAATCCGTGTCGGAAATTGCATTTAAGTGCGGATTTAACAATATGGCCAATTTCAACCGTACGTTCAAAGCCAAGAAAGGCTGCACGCCAAAAGAATTCAGGAGCAATTATCTCGGTAATAGGGTCTTTGTATAAATCCGCTGCTTACTCTCCCTCAAACCGGGTCTTCAAATACGTCCGCATATCTACCAAATGCTTGTCCACAATCCTGTAACTCGCCTCATCCAGCTCCGTGCGTTTTTTATCAAAACTATTCGCAGTAAAAGAATCCGTACCGATCGTACAAAAATGATCGGCCATAAACTCGTTGATCTCATTTTTCCGGATCTCCTTTGGAAACAGCTCCATGGCAATAAACAACTGAATGTGCAGTGCAAAAGCACCAATCGGCATGTTCACCTTCAGCCGCAGCGTGTAATGGTCTGCACGGTTCCTGAAAGTATCCTTAGCCTGCTTCTCATGGTGATCAGATAAATAATCAAGTTCAGAGGCGATATATATCCCGATCAGGGCAACAATGCCCGGCCGCATCCTGCTATAAGCCCTGCTGCTACCCTCATCCACTAGCTTCTTAATCTCCTTCGCGTACCAACTGAAAAGCTGCACCTGCTTTTTCACGGACTTCTCTTCATCTACTGCTTTGGCGATCAGCCCAATGCAATAGTTAAAGAAACCAGGCGTGTTAAAATTCAGTGCAATCAGCTTTACCGCCAGTTTCTTTTCCCAGTTGCGGCTTCTGCCATGGCCCAGCAGCCGGGTTGTTTCAGCCACCATCATCTTCATATAGTCCATTTGCTGGTAGCTAATGCTGTTCTTCTCCTCCAGGTCCGCCAGGCGCTCAGCAATCAGTTCCGGAAGTTTACCAACAATGCTCCTGCTCTTCATTTTTGCGCTCAAAACCAGCCCACTTTGCTTGAGCTGGCTGAGCAGCTCTTGCTTTTTAGATTCCGGGAGCCGGTTGTTCTGGTTAAAATACTCCCCGTTATATCCCGATATGTAATCCATGACCTTGTTCAGTATGCTGGTTATGGCATCCACTATGACCATGAATCCAAGCTTAATTCCAGTGTAACCGTATAGCACATCTTTTAGAAAGACACACTCCCGCTGCAGTTGCCCAAGATGCCGCTGCAATAAGTTTTCTGGCACTGTACTAAATATCGCCGCATTGATCCTGTCAAACAACCTCAAACCAACACTGACAATTTCTTTCTTCATTAGCGGTATATCCTCGCTACTTAGATTTGAATCTGCTTCAGGATCTAATTTTTCAAAAATAAGTTGCCTGAGTATGGAAAGTTGAACGTCCATCTTAATATCAATTCTAAAAATTCTGTTTAGTTAAGTTCATAAAATTTGAAGTCATTGCCCGGAACAGCTTCCGCTACCTCTTTGTAATAGAGCAGCAAATCTTCCAGCTGATCAAGGAGCAAACTGATCACTTCGAGCCTGAGCACCAAATAAGGAGACACTGACTCATTATCAGCGCTGCAAAGATTCAGGACTTCTTTCCTAATTTGGTAACCACGAACCAGGCAGCCACAACAGCGCAGTTTGAACTGATCCATTTCAATAAGTAAAGGAGGAGGATCAGCAGCGAACCGAACGAAGATTCCCATTTTAACCATGGCCATATAATCATTTATTTCAGAGACTGCATGCTCAAGCGGGTATTCCGATTCGACGGCTAACTCATTTAGTAGTTCGCTGAAGTAATCAAGATATTTTAAGTATGCGTAGTTGTTGTTCATATATTTATTGTTTTAGTTTTTTAGATTGATTTACTTAATTATGGTTTTTCATCCATTCAGGCATTGGTTCTCCTTTTAAGTAGTGTCCAAAGAATTGCTCCATTCTTTTTGTATAATCTATCGCATCTTGCCTTTCAAAAAGCGTATGCATTCCTCGCTGATAATTTAGCATCCAAACGCGCTTATTTAAACGACGTAACGCAATAAAAAACTCTAAACCTTGAGAAAAATTGACCACACCATCAAGCTCATTATTCATCATCAAAAGTGGAGTTGCGACTTTATCAGCAAAAAAAACGGGTGAGTTTTTAACATAAATATCTGGTTTTTGCCATAAATTAAAACCTATTCTACCTTGGCCAATTTCTGCACGGTAACCAGAAAAGTTAGTACCTGAAGCAAGTTTCACCGTTAGTACATCGCTAATTAAATCGCTATATCCAGATGCAGAAACCGCGGCAGAGAATCTATTGGAATGGGTGATAATCAAATTAGTTTCATATCCACCGAAACTATGCCCATGCAACCCAATATGTGTTGAGTCAACATATGGAAGTTTCGATAAGGCACTGGCAATACCTTCCATTGTATTCACACAGTTATTAGCCATATCCCCCTGTGTATAAATTATATCCGGAGTGCAAACAATGTAACCTTTATTTACGAACCAATTAATGTTTATGCTACTTCCTGAGACATCCGGCATAGTATAATGATTAAGTAAATCTGAAAATTTTTCATAATAAGAAAGTATCACAGGATAACGTTTACTACTGTCAAAATTTTCAGGTTTATACATTATTCCCTGATTCATTTTTCCATCCTTAGTTTGAAAATTAACTAACTCCGAGGACATCCAATTGAATTGCTTTTCAGGATGAACTTTACTTAACTGATCAAATCTCTTAAAGTCTTTTGTAACGAAATAATTTGGAGAGTAATCACTCCTTTCACTTTTTACTAGCCAAACTTTAGCATTTATTGCCTTCAATGGAGGAAAACCCTTAGTATCCTTGTTGTTAGCAGACTCGAAATATTGGTCCTTCATTACAAGCACTTCAGGCGCCTTGCTATTTTGCAAATTAAGTTTGTAAAATCCATTTTGTTTATTTTTATTATTAAATGCATTTAATAATTGTAAGTCGTTAAAAGAATAAATAGAATTTTTACCTTCATTGGCGAAACGAAAGGTCATCTTGTTTTTCCTTCCATAGCCTTTCGTGAGATTTCTAAGGATTACTTTATTACCTAAATCATACTGCCAAATGTCATATTTATCATAAAAGAGAATGCTATTTCCGTACCAACCAGCAAATGTATATCGGTCAACATCCTCTATCGCAATTGATTCTGCTAGATCATATGAATTGTTTATCGGTTTAGTTAATTCAATAGTTTCGCCGGTAGATATTTCATAAATAGTTAAGTTTTTTATTTGGCTATCATTGCAGATTAAGAAATTGTTATCCGGTGATAGTGAAATGGGTATTGATGGAATTAATGTCCTGTTATTTGTTGTTAAGTTTAATAAATAGGATATTTCTGCAGATTTTTTGTTCCATTCAACCTCTGTCCAATCGGACTCACGATATGTTATCTTAATAAAATTATCATTAGACGCTAAGATTTCTGCTGTTTCGTATTTTTGTTGAATTCGATAAATTTCTTTACTTTTTAAATTTAAGCTCGCCATGTAATCAGGTGTTCCTTTAAATTTATTTTGTTGAGACTTCAATAATCGATCCTGGTAGCTCCAAATCTCAATGTGTCTGTCTTTGCCATTTTTAACTTCAGTAAGTGGCTGGACACGTAAAAACAAATGCACCCCATCATTGCTAAATTTATCAATATTCATGATTTGCAAACTATCGTTTACTTTTAAATCATCCTGATATTCAAACTTAGCTTTCCCTGAAAAGATACTGCAAATTTGTAAGGTCTCTTTTTTCAATTCTGCCTTTTCAGGCACGCACACATAGGCAATACGATCCCTATTATTATCAATTACAATTTTTCCCATATCTTTATATCTTCCTATAGTTATTGGTTTCAGCGTTACTAAACTTATTGCTGAAAATATTTTGCAATCCCCTTCTTTTGTGGAGATTTCAGAGATAGTGTTCAGTCCTTTTCAGACCAAAGTGTCCACTTCAACTTTGCCACACAGCTGCCGTAGTGTTTGGAACTTTCACTACCCTTATTTAGTCAGATCCGACAGGTCAAATTAACGTTCTCAATTGCTCATCAGGATCATTCTCTACAAGTGCCTTTCCAAATCATAAATCCTTGACCTTAGCGCTTCGCTAAGCCATTAAAATCTGAATCAGGACTAACTGGATCAAACAGCAAAAGAACATCTGTAATGTGCTTAAAATCAGTCAAATGGACAGTTTACATGGTAATTACTGCACACTTTGAAGCGAAAGGAATGGACAGCGGGTTTCAGAATTACTTGTCTACTATTGCCGAAACCTCCAGTCTTACTTGGAGAAATGCAGATGTATAATTTTTCTATAGAAACACTTGTGAAATATTTAAAGTCGAAAAAGGAGAAGCTATTTAAAATAGAGCAGGAGGCATTTGAAGGCAGAGGGAAGCTTCCATCTGTAGAAATCCGCTGGTGGCAGATGGGTGTAGTAAGAGGTATCATGTATTTGACCATTGATGACTATTGGCAGAAGGAAGGCACGCAGTTTGAAGAACACTTCGTTGCAGTAATAGAAAAATATCGTAATAATTTTTAACTTTGTATAATGAAAATTAAAGGTAAAGACTTTGTAAAGAGCACATACAGCGGAGGATCAAACTGCGTTGGGGTTGCAATGGAACCGGGCAAAGTGAGTGTAGTAAACACGAAGGAAGGCAAAACAGTAGTCGAATTCACAGAAGACGAATGGACGGCTTTTATCAAGGGAGTAAAGCACGGTGAGTTTGACACAAAAGCCTAATAATTCCTGATTAGCAAAACTTACGCCTCCTCCTCCCCCTTCTACCTTCCCTGCTAAAACAATTTACCAATACGCCTCTCTTCATTCTCTTACTTATCTGATTTATTTTAAGTAAATTAGTTCAGGGAAAGCACGCACGTTTATATATATTGGCTGCATTATTCAGAAAACTTGGAAAGGGAAGCTAGCACGCAGGAAGAAATGAACCAGCTATCGGCACTTCAGTCGGGCAGCACCGTTGCGTTCAAATTTTTCTACGACAGGTATAGTCCGCAGCTCTACAGAAAGCTGCTTAAAATGGTCCACATCCAGGAAATTGCAGAAGAGCTGCTCCAGGATCTTTTTCTCAAAGTCTGGGAAAAGAGGGAAAGCATCGATCCGGAACAATCTTTTCAGGGTTACCTCTACCGCATTGCGGAACACATGGTATACGACCACTACCGCAAGGCTACCCGGCAGGCAAAAATGGCCAGGGAGGTGGCGCAAATCAGCACTGAACTGCACAATCCTACAGAGGATCTGATCAGCGGAAAGGAATTTCAGTACCAGATCGACCAAGCCATCGCTCAACTTCCTGAAATGCAAAAACAAGTATTCACTCTGTGCAAGATCGAAGGCAAGACCTACGAACAGGTTAGTGAATTGCTGGGCATATCCAAAGCCACCATCAATACGCACATGAGCCGCGCCACCAAAACGATTAAGGCACAATTGCTGGAAGGGAATAATCTCGCCATGCTCATTGTAGTAAGTGCTGCAGTAAACCATATCAGATAGGACGAGACATCGCCTGTTTTGGCTAAGGCCAGCAACGTAAGATCTACGCCTCTGGAACGACTCAGGTTCGGGTCGGGGTACCCTTTACCCGAACCTTTCCCGTTCCTGTTATGTTTCTGACCTGTTCCTGTCCTTCAGTATGCTACCCGGAGGGCAAAGAATAACATCCCCTAGTCAATTGTAAAAAAAACTATATTTGTATTATCGCAATGCGCATTACGGTAATGCACATTGCGATAATAAAGCTATGATGAAATTCTATAACCGCGAAAAAGAGCTCAGCTTACTTCAAAAAATTGAAGAACGATCAAAGCAAACAGCCCAAATGACCTTTGTTGTTGGCCGCAGGAGGATTGGAAAAACAAGCCTGTTGGTTAAGGCCAATCAAGGTAAACCCATGTTATATTTTTTCGTTGCCAAAAAGAACGAGATACTACTTTGTGAGGAATTTGTACTGGAAATCAGACATAAACTAAACGTCGAAATATTTGGGGAGCTTAGAACCTTTAAAAGTGTGTTTGGTTATTTGATGGAACTAGCCAAAACAAAACATTTCACTTTAGTCATAGACGAGTTTCAGGAATTTAATACCATTAATCCTTCGGTTTATAGCGATATGCAAAACATTTGGGATAGCCAAAAAGCAGCTGCTACAATTAATCTGGTATTATGTGGATCCGTTTATTCTTTAATGAGCCGGATATTCGAACATGCTAAGGAGCCATTATTTGGCAGGGCCACCAGCATGATACATCTTAAAGCTTTTACCATTTTAACGCTTAAGGAAATTCTGGCAGACCACCATCCGGATTATACCAATGATGACTTACTCGCTTTCTATTTGATCACTGGTGGAGTTGCTAAGTACGTGGAATTGCTGATTGAAGAAAAGGCATTTACTTTCAAATCAATTTTAAATGTTATTCTAACCGAAAATTCGCTCTTTTTGGATGAAGGAAAGAATGTGCTCATTGATGAATTCGGGAAAGAATACGGAAACTACTTCTCTATTTTATCGCTGATTGCTTCTTCTAAAACCTCAAGGGTTGAAATTGAATCCATTATGGAAATGCAGACGGGAGGTTTTTTAGACCGTTTAGAAAGTGAATTCAACCTGATCAGTAAAGTAAAACCAATCTTCGCCAAACCGAATAGCCGATCGGTGAAATATTACATTAACGATAACTTGCTTAATTTCTGGTTCAGGTTTATTTATAAGTATCGCAGTGTGGTAGAAATAGGGAATTTAAACTATCTAAAAGAAATTGTCAACCGCGACTATCCGACTTATAGCGGACGCATCCTGGAAAAATACTTTATCGAAAAAATGATGGAGGAGGGAAACTTCTCTGCTATTGGAACTTATTGGGAAAAAAGCAATCAAAATGAAATTGATATCGTTGCTATAAATGATTTGGAAAAATCAATCATTTTTGCGGAGGTGAAACGCAAGAAAGAGAACATCAGCATAGCTGGATTGAAAGATAAGGCTAGAAATCTCGAAGCTCAGTTTAAAGATTATCATGCTGAGTTCGTTGGTTTATCCATTGAGGATATGTAAAAACCACTACGCCTTATGCCCTAGAAAAGCTGCTGGATAAAGTCCCGCAATTGCTCCCGCCAAAAGCGCCACTCATGGCCACCCGGGCTTTCGTGACTTTCAAACCTGATCCCTTTTTCTTTCAGCGTATAAGCCAGTGCCAGATGACCTGGATACCGCGGATCGTCTTTACCGCAGGCAATCCACAACAGCTTCAAATTTTTGTTGACAGGCTCCGGGTGGTCAAACACACCTGGCAGGCGTTCGTTGACGTCAAACTTGGCGTCGCTGAGGAGGCCTGAACTGAACTCGCCCACATAACTGAACAAGTCCTGGTGCTTCAGTCCCATCAGGTAGGCTTGTCCGCCACCCATAGACAGGCCTGCGATCGCTCTTGAGTTTTTATCTGCCTTCACACGGTAGTTTTTCTCTACAAATGGAACGATGTCTTTAACCAGCTCTGCGTCCAACTGCTCCACCCCTTCTTTGCTGCTTCCCCCTGCCCAGGTGCCGTCGGTAAGCCCATTAGTCATCACAATGATCATCGGTTTTGCTTTTTTGGCTGCAATCAGGTTTTCGAGGATCACATCGGCCTTGCCGGCGGCTTGTGTCCAACTGGTCTCGTTGTCCCCTCCTCCATGACGAAGGTACAGCACCGGAAATTTAGCGGATGGTTGTTGTGCGTATTCTGCGGGCAGATAAACCACCATGCCCCTAAGCTTGCTCAGCACTGAACTCTGGTATTTCGTGTATTGGAGTACGCCATGGGGCACCTGCTGCAATTCGTCAAAGCGGGGCTCTGCGCCCGATACTTCGACGATACTGCCATAGACTTCGGTCCCGCTTTTGACCACCGGATTTGCGGGATCCAACACGTTCAATCCGTCCACAGCAAACTGGTAGGAATATACGCCAGGAACGACTGGCGCAATGGTGATCTCCCAGTTGCCCGCCGTGTCTTTTTTCATGGCTGCAGGCTTGATGTCCCATTCACCGAAAATAAGGTTTACTGCCTTCGCGTTTTTGGCCTTCAACCGAAAGGTGATGCTCCTGTCCTGGTGCACGACGGGCGAGTAAGGCGCTGTAGCCGGACTCCACCATCCTTGCACACTATAGTCATTTTTTGGCTTTTGGGCCAGCGCAGTATAGCCAAGGGCCATGAGTAGCGTGAAGGTCAGCAACTTGTTCATCTCTTTCTGGTTTATTAGGTTTAAAATCCCAGATCATGGTTTCGGTCCACCAAGGCACAGATCGCCTCTACCGATTTAGAGGAGTTTAGGCCATCTTCCGGTGTATTGATCACATAATCCAGCAATTGCCCGACCGAGGAAAGCGCGACATGCAACCTGGTATCTGAAGAAGCGTAATAGATGAAGACTGTGCCGTCTTCATCTGCGATCCATCCGTTACAAAAGGCCACGTTAGACACATCGCCAACCCGCTCTTCGCCCTCAGGCGCCAGGAAATAGCCCGCTGGTTTGTGGGTCACTTTGGTCAGATCCTGTAGATCGGTAAGGAACATGTACAGGGTATAGCGCAATCCCGCAGCGGTATTTCTTACACCATGCGCCATGTGCAACCAGCCCTTTTCTGTTTTGATGGGCGCCGGACCAAGGCCGTTTTTGGCTTCATATATGGTGTGGTATACGCGTTTATCCAGGACGGTCTCTGTATCTACCATCGCATTTTCAATGCTGTCTGACAGGCCAAAAGCGATGCCGCCACCTTTACCGGCTTCTATAAAGCCGTCTTGTGGACGGGTGTAAAAAGCATATTTGCCTTCCACAAATTCCGGATGCAGAACCACATTACGCTGTTGTGCGGAAGGGGTCTTGAAGTCGGCCAGGCGCTCCCATTGCAACAAATCTTTGGTCCGGATGACCCCGCATTGTGCTACGGCCGAGGACTGGTCAGCTTCCGGCACTTCCGGATCCCTGCTTTCTGTACAGAACACGCCGTAAATCCAGCCGTCTTCATGCTGCACCAGGCGCATGTCATACAGATTGGTTTCGCCTTCGCGGTGTGGGACGATGGATGGTTTATCCCAGAAGCGGAACTGGTCAATGCCATTCTCACTCTCAGCTATTGCGAAGAAGGATTTCCGGTCATTTCCTTCCACCCTGGCCATGAGGATGTATTTTCCATTAAATTTAATTGCTCCTGAATTGAAGACCGCATTGATCCCGATACGTTCCATCAGAAAAGGATTGGTCTGCGGGTTCAGGTCATATTTCCAGTGGTAAGGAATGTGCGCACTGCTCAGCACCGGGTATTTGAACCGCTGAAAAATGCCATTGCCATATTCCTCCCCTACATTTTTATGCGCAATCAGTGTTTCATATTTGTCTTTGATCCGCTCTAATCTTTTGTTAAAATCCATTGTATAATTGATGTGTTCAGTTCTTAATTTTCTAATTTATCCCACCAGGTCCTTTTCAGGATAAAGGCAATGATGCCAATACCGCCCAGGGTGATGATCAAAGGCGTTTGCATACCCAGGATCAGGTACATCGGCAGTACAGTAAGGCACAGCTGTGCGATGACCCCAAGCACCACGTTAAACATGTCCAGCTTAAATCCTTTATTTGGTTTGAAGCCAGGCTGTTCGGCGACTACCAGCAACTGGATCGGTTTCCAGAAACCCCATGGCCTGACATTCCGGTAAAAACTTTTCAGTACTTCGGTATCTGTAGGCGGAGCAGTATAGGTACCGATCAGGCAGCCGGACATGGAGATGAGGAACAGCAATGGAAAATAATACAGGAACTGGATGCCGCTGAAGAAATGCGAAAACACCAATGCGCCTGCGATACCAGTCACCATGCCCCAAAAGAAGCCGTTCGCATTGAAACGCCACCAGTACCATTTCAACATGTTGGCTGCGATATAACCTCCGTATAGACCGGAGACGATCCATTGCAGGATGCTGTTTACATCTTTTGCAAAAAAACCAAGTACGACACCGGTAACCACCACCACCAGTCCGGTCAGGTAATTCATGGTCATGATCTGTTTGTTGCTGGCATCGGGCTTTACATACTTCAGGTAAATGTCGTTGACGATATAAGCCTGTGCGGCATTGAGCGTACCGGAGAAGGTACCCATAAAAGCACCCATCAGTCCCGTCAGTACAATCCCCAAAATGCCGACCGGCAGGAAGGAGTTGATGGCAGAGGGAAGGATTTTTTCGAAATCTGTACCGGAGGCCGAACTTAGATCCAGTTGTTTGTAATACAGCAAGGCCAGGACCGTAAGTCCGATCACCATGGTATAGCGGATAGGCAATAAGATGATGGACACGAAGCCCGTCATTTTTGAAGCCTCTTTTGGCGATCGGGTAGACAGGACTTTCTGCATGTCATAATTGGGCGCAGGGCCCGCCAGACTGGCGAACACGCCTTTAAACAGCATCATCATAAAGAAAATACCGAAAAGGCTGTAGCCGTCGTCTGCTATTTTTTGGTTGGCCGCAGGCACGAGTTTAGACCAGTCCACATCGAGGTTCCAGCCGAAGAACGGATTGTCCCAGCCTTTTGGAATCTCCAGTGTTTGTGTCTGCAAATGCGTATAGGCTATGACACCAATGGCGACACAGCCAACGGTCATGATCACATATTTAATCACATCGCCCAGCACAATACTGTGCATGCCGCCCAATACGGAATAAAAGGTGGCGAACAGGGTAAAGATCAGTCCGTAAAAATGGGGCACATACTGGGGCGCTACCTCAAAAGGAACATAGCCCTGAACGAGGTGCCAGGGAATGAATATTTCCACAAACTTACCCAGTCCGACAAAGCCGTAGGCCAGGAAGCCAAGACAGCCGATCAGGGCGAAAACAACCGTGATGTTGTGCGAAGATTTGACACCCCTGCCTTTAAGTCCAAAGCGGGTGGCTAACCATTCTGCGCCGGTATCGGCGTTGGACCGCCGAAGCCATTTGGCCAGGAACATCATGTTGAACACCTGGTTGAACACCGGCCATAACCATGGGATCCAAATGCTTTTTAGTCCGTATACGAAACAAAGGGAGACCATCCACATGGTGCCGCTGATGTCGAACATATCTGAAGCATCACTTAGTCCGAGCATGTACCAAGGCAGCTTCTTTCCGCCCATCAGGTAACTTTCTTTGTTTTCTTTTGCTTTGTTGCGGTAGTACCAGCCGATAAATACCATCATGACGAGGTAAAATACCAGGATCAGTACATCTATTAATTGTAGTTTCATTTGTTGTTTTCCGTGTTGAATTAAGGATAATATAACTGGTCCATAAACTGGTAGCGCTTTAAGTTCTGCTCTGGTGCCTCTTTGCTGTTGGCATCGATATACATGACTTTTGGAATGCTGCTTTGCAGTCCGGACCATTTGGGCAATCCGGCTCCGTTTGGATCGGTAGTTTTTATAAAATTGACGAAATAGCCCTGCATAAAGGCCGATGCTTTAAAATCATCTGGCGTATAGGCATAGACTTTATCGAGCGGAAGATTGCCCAATGCATAGGCGATATCTGAAGAATGTGGCGCACCGACCGCTTTTACATATTTGTCTTCCTGGCCTTTTACTGGTGGCAACAGCTGCTGGTACAGGTAGCGGTAAACCGGCTTGCCATTGGTCTTGCCGTGAATATCGAGCCATTTCCAGGTGCTGAAACCCAGGTACCGGTCGGATGCCAACTCTGTAGCGACTTTAAGCACGGCTTCGTCGTTTGCTGCTTCATATACTTTTTTTACTTCTTCCGCTTTTGCACCGTATAGTTTCTCGACAGCAGCATGGTAATTCTCCAGTGTCGGTTTTTCTTTGCCCAGTACCGATCCTGCACCTACCTCTGCTGAAGTCCAGCCCGCAAGCAGGGGCACATCGGCCTGAAGACCTTTGGTATAGATCGCTACGGGCTGCTCCGGCAGGAAATAGCCGTCGACAATGACCGGAAAGTAAACTGCACCCGGTATTCTGCTCAGCTCCAGCAGTTCATCGGCAGGTATATTTTTCAGTTCGTCTATATTCGCTTTGCCTGCATCTGCCTGGAATTTTATACCAAGTTGCTCTGCCTGTTGAAGTTCAATCGGTTTGTTCATGCCCATCATTGATCCGCTTTGACCTATGGCAGCTCTAAACAACCCTTTCGCCAGCGGTGAAGCCATTTGGAGGCTGACTGCTATGGAGCCGGCTGACTGTCCCCCAATGGTTACTTTTTCAGGATCGCCGCCAAAGGAGGAGATATTGGTTTTTACCCACTTTAATGCAGCAGTCATATCCATGAGTCCGTAATTGCCTGAGGAATGTGTTTTCGATGTCTTGCTCAGTTCAGGATGCGCAAAAAAGCCAAAGATGCCCATGCGGTAGTTGATGGTCACGACCACAATGCCCTTGCCTGCCATACTGGTACCGTCATATCGGGGCTCAGAGCCGTCGCCTGCATTGAACCCGCCTCCATGGAAGTAAACCAATACCGGCAGTTTGGATTTAGGTTTCAGCTCTGATGTCCATACATTGAGGTACAGGCAGTCTTCGCTAACACCGGGCGACCGGAACACCATGTCGGTATAAATGAATTTTTGCATGGCCCGCGGACCAAAAGCTGTGGCTTTACGGACACCCTTCCAGTTTTCTGCCGGTTGTGGGATCTCCCAGCGGAGCTTCCCTACAGGGGCCGCAGCGTAGGGAACGCCTAAAAATTTAAATATGCCATCGCTGCTGCTGCCTTCCAGTGTTCCGCTGGCCACTTTTACCTGTGGCGGTGCATTTTGTGCCGTAGCACCCAAGCCAAACAGAATGACAAGCACGATAAGGAGTTGGTTTTTTCTCATACTATATTTGAGTATTACGGTTCGTCTTTTTGTCCCTGTGGTTAAAAAATAAACACAACGTCACGATTGGCCGGCAGTTCAAATCCGCTGATCTGGGTTTTTCCTCCAGACGTTGCTATCTGAGTTGTAGTTACATTTCCTGACTCACAGTCGTACTGTATCGCCTTGCCCCTGGATTGCTGCTCCAGCTCCAGCAGCGGCTTCCTGGTTTCCTTAGTCGGGTTGTATACGTAAACAAATGTCTGCTCGCCGCATTTGACACTGTAAACCTCAATTTCCGGTATGGAGACCGTGGCTTTAATTGTTTCGTAATTTCTCTTACCCAGCGCCATCTGATCGGCTATGGCCTTGACTCTTGCGATATAGGCATCGGTGCCCCTGTCGTCAAAGTACTCCCACCACCAGGATAACGGCAGGATCGGTGTAGGGGTAAACAGTCCGTACCACAGGCCGCGTTTGAAATCGCTGTCCATCTCATCGGCAAACAGGTTAAAGTTTTTGGACCAGTCGTATTCATAACCATACTCTCCGATTACATAGGGTTTGCCGAATTCTTTGGTATACTGAACGATCGTAGTTGGCAGGGCAGTATTCTTTTTATAAATGTGTTTCTGGTTGAAATCAATGTTTTTAAGTGAATTCAGCCCTTTGAGGTCCCGGTGTGAAATGCTGGTGGTGACCAAATGTCCGTAAGGATCTATGCTTTTGAGATAAGCACTCATCTCATCGTGCCAGGCTACGATATTTTCCGCAGGAATGGGGTTGTTTGCATTCCTGAACTGTACGTTGTCAATTTCGTTGAAAAATTCCCAGGCACCGATGGCAGAACTATAGCCCCATCGGGCCACGATAAAGCGGAGCCGGTTTTTGTACTGGGCCTTAGCCTGTGCGTTGATGAAGAAATCAGGCGTGGAGACAGCAAAGCGTCCGTTTTTTTCATCATGACTGCCTTCCCCGAGGGTCAGCATCATGTGTATGCCGAGTGAATCGGAGAGGTTGACCAGTCTGTCCATTTTACGAATGGCGCTGGGATTGAAATATTCGTCGGTATTGCTGTACCTGCGACTGTTGATCCCGGATTTCCAGTCCAGCGGCAGGTTCCAGGAACAGATCCAGGTGCGGAAGTAATTGCCGCCATGTTTGGCCAGGGCCGGAAGCAGGTACTCGTAGTTGTACTTTTCTTTCTCGTGCAACGCTTTAAAGAATTTAGAATCGTCATCGGCACGGGATTCCCAGCAGATGTTCTCTCCAATACCCCTGAACAGGCTGCCGTTGTCAAACTTAAAAGTCCAGTTGTCATTAGCATGCATAATGCCTTTACCTGCCCCTTTTCCTGCGCTGAAAGTAGCGCGCCTGGAAAGCGTAATGCGCTTGTCTTTTTTTAAGCTGAACTGGTAATTGTATTTCCCTTTTTCCTGTGGCATGAACCGTGCTTTCCAGGTTGAGGTTTTGCCGCTCTTGCCGGATTCATAATAGCAGGGCAATACCAGTTTTTTACCGGAAGGAGCATCAATCAATAGGTCCAGGGCAATATCTTCCTGCAAATAGGGGTTGACAAAAGTAGTATTGAGCTGGATGTCCCATTCGGCTTTTTCATATTGTATGACCTTGGCGCTGGTCAGTTTGGATCCGGCGATGGGTTGCTGGGCCATCAGGGCATTACCTGACAGCAGACATAAAACAGTAAGTTTAGCAATCGTGTTCATTGATGTGTATAGGTCGGCTTATGTAAAAGCCACAGGTTTATATTGATTGAAACGAAGATACAGGACAGGCCATTTTTAAAGTAATAGTATTTTAACATTTACATATAGAATCCCTGCTGTTTATCCCGCTTTACCGGTCGAAACGGATTGTATTAAGCTTGATCAGCGCATCATCAGGTTGTTTGGCCCTGACCACGACAAAATACAGGTGGTGCTTTCCGCTGATCTTTTTTAACAATGGCGCTTCCAGGTCCCTGAACTTTTCAAACGAACCCGTAGGTTCAAAGGCAACCCTGCTAATGACCGGCCCGATCTGCGAATCCATGCGGACCAGGATTTCTCCGTCCCTGTTCTTTGCAGCATAATTGAAGGTGAATTTATGGATGTTGCTCAGGTCAATATCCTTAAACAGAAGATAGGCTTTATTCCCCGCTTCGGAAAGGCTGTTGCGGAACCTTGGAAAGCCGGGATGGGCATCCGCAAAGACAGCCTGCTGGGTAGCGCTGCGCACATAGATGCGGTCCGTGCTGCTCAAAGGAGCCATCTTTTGGTAACCATCGTCGGTATAGGTAGCACTAAACTCATAGCTTCCCTGTGGCTCGGCCTGGTAGGATTCCAGTTTGATCGCCCCCATTTTAGCAATGCCTATCTTACCTGCGGGTTTCTTTTGATCTGTCAGTGAGAAGATGTATTTCACAATTTCTTTCGCATCTGCTTCGGCGATCTGCGGATGGGCGCTCATGTTGTGGACCTTGCCCCAGTTGCCCCCGCCTCCTTGTATGATCTTTTTGGCCAACTGATCGATAGCACCTTCCTGGGTTTTGTAACGGTCCGCAATGGCAGTAAAGCTTGGGCCTACCGCAGCTGCGCTGACCTGGTGACAGGCCTTGCAATCGCTGGCCGCCATCAGGGCTTTTCCGGCATAAACTGTCCCCGGGTTGTACCGGTACCAGGCAGTGATCTGCTTCGGACTCATTACCTTGTCTTCGGCATCTTTGGTGTCGATATACCAATGAAAGGGCTCGTCCTTCCAAAAAAACGAGGTATTGACCTTGCTCCATATTTGCACCTGCGGCGCGGTATTTCCGGCTTTGACTACTACCGTGTCCCGGCCGACAGCGCCATGGTTATCGGTGATCTTTAGCACAGCCTTATAAATTCCCGGATTTTGAAATACATAGGTCAGCTCCTTTCCTGATGACTTAAGGCTTTTACCTTCGATTAACCATTCATAATTCAGCAGGTCGTCATCATCGGGGTCTGAACTGCCCTGACTGCTCAGTTTTAAACGCAGTGGGACTGCGCCGCTGGCGGCTTTGTGGATTTCAAATATTTTTTTCTCGGCAGTCAGGAATACCCTTTTGTCTAATGCCGCCATTTCAACGGTATCAACGATACTGGCTTTAGCAATGGGCTTTCGGTTGCCCCTGTTGTATTCAATCTTCACCAGGCGGGCGTCTGCATTGGCCACTCCGTAAACAGATCCGTATTCCAACATGTACAACACGCCATCTTTGCCAAAACTCATGTCGATCGGCCTCCTGAAATCTCCAGTAGAGGCCATGAAGGCTTCGTTTCTAAGAAATTTCTCCTGTTCATCAAAGCGGACAGTAAAAACCCAATTCCGCATCCAGTCGGCCATAAACAGCACGCCATCATAGTATTCGGGGAATTTATTGGCCGAGGGCGAATTGGAATCGTAACTGTAAAAGGAACCGCCAATGATGCAACGTCCCCCGGTTCCCAGTTCGGGAAACTGTGCTGATGCGGCGTAAGGATACCAGATCATAGCTGGCTGTGCGGGTGGAAGGTGATTGAGTCCCGTATTGTTTGGCGAGTTGTTGACGGGGTCTTTGGGATCGAACAGCGGCCCGGCTGTTTTTGTTGCAAAATCCCATTTGGCATAGGCGAAATTATTACCGATGAAATAGGGCCAGCCATAGTTTCCTGCTTGTTTAGCCTGGTTGAGTTCATCGTAACCTCTGGGGCCTCTAATACCATCTACTCCTGCATCAGGACCAATATCTCCCCAATACAGCACAGAACTTCTAGGATTTAGGGCGATCCGGTAAGGATTTCTGACACCCATGACGTAGATCTCCGGCTTCGTTTTTAATGTACCTTCGGGAAACAGGTTGTCTTTGGGAATGGTATAGCTGCCATCATTTTCAGGATGGATGCGCAGGATCTTCCCTTTGAAATCATTGGTGTTTCCTGCTCCCCGCTGCGAGTCCTGGCTGTACAACTCTTTGTCCGGCCGCTCATCGAGCGGCGCATAGCCTTCAGAAGGAAAGGGCACACTGCTATCTCCCGTGGACAAGTAGAGGTTGCCCGCTTTATCGAAGGCGAGTGATCCACCATGGTGGGAACCACTGCTTTTCTGTACGGGTACTTTCAGCAGGATTTTTTCAGATGCTGTTTCCAACGTGTTGTTTTTATTGAGCACGAAACGGCTCAGCTGAAAGTTTAAAGGTTCTTCGGATTGTCCACCAGGTGCGTAATATAGGTATACAAATTGATTGCGGTCAAACGCAGGATCCAGAGTAACACCAATGAGGCCCGTCCCTCCGATATTGGTGACTGGCAGGTGTGCAGCGAGCTTACTTCTCCCGGTACGGGTATCGTAGACGACGACATCACCGAGCAATTCTGTATAGACGATCCTCCCATCAGGAGCGACGGCGAGTTCCATAGGGGAAGCGAGATTTCCTTTTAGTATGGTCTTCACAAAACGGTTCTGCTCGGGAACTACTTTAGCATAGGCTTTGGTATAGTCCAGGGCTTTTGCCTCACCTATGGCATATTGTATCCCTCCAAGCAGCTGTTTCAAAAAAACAGGGTCAGTATAACTTTCATCGGTATGTCCGGTGCCTGTATAAAAAGCCCTTCCGCCGTCGTATTCATGATACCAGGTAATGGGGTGACTAGAACCGTTTGTTCCGCCATCATAGGAATTTTCATCCAGGTTGGCCAGCACTTTGATGCCGGGATAAAAAGAAGTATAGTTGTACCATTCATCCGCACGTTCCCAGCGATCGGGCAAATCTTTACTGGCGGGATGATTTTTATCAACAACGTCAATCGCTCCATTTCTAACATTCGGGTTATTGGGGTGATGCGCAAAAAATGCACCCATCAGTTGCCCGTACCATGGCCAGTCGTATTCGGTAATGGCAGCACCATGTATACCTGCAAATCCTCCGCCTGATTGGATATACCGCTCAAAAGCCGTTTGCTGCACATTGTTCAGCACATTTCCAGAGGTACTGTTGAAGATCACGGTACTGTAGTTCTTCAGGTTTTCATCTGTAAAAAGTGCTGCATTGGTGGTGGTGTCTACCTCAAAGCCATGCGCTGCTCCTAATTTTTGGATGGCTGAAATCGCAAAAGGAATACAGCTGTGTTTCCAGCCCAGCGTTTTTGAAAAGATGAGTACCCGTGGCTTTGCAGGTGGGATAAACGCCAGTCCAAGCATAAGACAGATGCTTGCAAGCACGAAAATGTTTAAATTCCTCATGGTGCTTACCAGCCTTTGAGTTCATCCAGACTAATGACATTAGGGGCCTGCATGAGGGTTTTAACCTGCTCGTTGGTATTGTATTTGAACACCAGTTCAGACCAGCCCATGAAGAACGTCCACTTGTTTTGGATCTGGAGCTGTTGCGCTGTGGGGTATTTCTGACATTCTCCGATCGCAATCGGCTTTCCTCCTGCAGCGGCAACCATAATGTTGTATTTCTCCCGGCTAAATCCGGTCTTATCGTCATAAATATCCAGGGCTACGACATCCCAATAGGCATCACCCGGATTGTAAGTCTTGACATCGCTTTCCAGTGTACCGAAATCCTGGATATCCCAAACCCAGATCAGATTGTCCAGACCTTTGGTTTTGGTCAGGTAGTCGTGCGTCAGCTGGTACAATTTAAGCGTTCCTTTTTCTCCTGGTCTTCCTCCCCACCAAAACACACCCTGGTTCATTTCATGTAATGGCCTGAACATGACTTCCACGCCTTTGTCTTTTAATTGCTGTAAATAGACCGCAACTTCATCCATCATCATCTTCCAGCGGGTATTGATCCCCGTACCCTCTGTCAGCAGTTCTTTCCATTGCTCATCGGTCATCTTACTCAACACTCCTTTTTTATCCCAACCGCAAGGCTGCTCCAGGGCGGGACTGCAGGCGTGCCACATGATGTTGATCAAAGCGCCTTTTTTCCACTGGGTCACCGCCTCATTGATCATGGTCTGCCTGCTGGCAATATTTTCTCCCTGAAACAGGAAATCACCGCTCCACAATGCTGGATACTTACCGGAAACCTTGAAGACTTCATTGGTCCATGCTGCTGGCTTTTCATTGGGTTCACGGTTATGAATGCCGGACAAAGTCTGTTTGCCGGATATCTTGTACAGCAGGTCCAGGGTCTTGAATTTAGTATGTTTGACTGGCTGAGGCTTTTTCTTAATGTTGAACTGGGCATTAACAGCCATACCGAAGGTCATTAAAAGCAGGATCAGGTTTATCTTTTTCATTTGGTTAGTAATTTTGACAGGTTATCAAAGCTAGAAGTCTTTCTACCATGATATTAATGATTTTTTAACATAATCTGATATTTAGTTTAATCTTCCTGTCCGATCTGCCATTCTTGTGGCCTGATTTGGCTCCAAACGTGTTTTTGTTTAACAATAACCTAAAACACATACACAACCTGTCTGTTTTTTTGTGCGCTTTTAATGTATAGGCCAATTATTTTTTGACTGCTAATGGCTTCTCACAACTGCTGGTTCTGAAATAAGTCAGGTTATGACGGTTAAGAATAAAACATTCTAAGTAGTTGTTTATTTGAATGTTGGCGAATCATTTGTTACTCCCTATACAGAATCACAAATAGGGAAAGCTGAAAACCTTAAAGAGAGTAAGCATCATTTTTTAATACATACTACCATGAGTACTAAAAACGAGCAAAACCAGGAACTAAACGAAAAAGAATTGAGAGAAACCAATGGCGGTGGCCTTTTGGGCGGCGATGATTCATCAAGCGAAGGTGGATTGGCAGGAGCTGTAGGAATCGGCAACTTATTGTCAACTTCATCGAGCAGCCAGGACGGTGATGAGTCAAGTTCATCATCGACTTCAATCGGTAATGGAATCAACGCTGATCTAGGCGCGATCTCTAAAAAACTGACTTCTTAATTTAAGATCTCTATAAAAAAGGGGCAGCTTTTCAGTTGCCCCTTTTTTATATCCAAAAACCAGTACCCCCAAAACTTTGCATTATAAGATCTGTTTTAAGACATGTTATCCTGCTATTCAATCTGTTAATATGAAAAAAAACCTTACTAAGCCTTTTAAAAAATTAACACTATGTGTCTCTTTTCTAGGTTTTATGTGCAGTTCAGATGCACAGGAAACCATCAGCCTTTCACAAGCTATTGACAGTACCATCAAGAATAATCTTCAGATCAGGCAGGCTGAACTCAATGAGCAACTGAGTTACCAAAATGTGAGACTGGCTAAGGCCACGATATACCCTACCCTCAATGCCAATGCTTCCAGCTATTCGTTAAACGGCAGGGCGCTTGATCCGACTACGTATCAATTTGCCGATCGCTCAGTGGTTTCTGCGCAGGGAAGTCTGCTTGCTGATGTCACTTTGTTTCAGGGCTTTCAGAAATTAAACCTGATCAAACAAAACAAGTTCTTTCTGGAAGCAGATAAAAACAACACAAAAAAGGTTAAGAATGACCTGACGCTAACGGTATTGTCTACCTACCTGCAGGTACTCATTAACCGGGATTTGCTGAATGCATCAAGCCAGCAACTCTTATTGGCAAAAGACCAGTTGAGCAAACAGGAGACCTTTTTCAAAGTCAAGGAAAAAACCCTTGCCGACCTCTCCCAGGCTAAAGCCCAGGTGGCAAATGCAGAATTGAACGCGACGAACGCACAGATAGAAATGGACCGTTCTTATCTGTTTCTCGCCCAACTGATGCAGCGCGATACTTCCGTTCCTTTCCAGGTGATCGAGCCCGGCGAAGGGGAGATGACCAAGCTGAATACAAATTACAGCGAAAGCGAAGTCTACAATAAATCACTGGAAACTTTCCCGGATGTGCTGCAGGCGATCAACAACAGGTTAGGGTATGAAAAAGGGGTTGCAGTAGCTCGTGGCAGACTGATGCCGATACTCTCGCTTTCCGGCAACCTCAATACGAGTTATTCCAGCCTTCGTCGTGACGCCACCTCGGAGATTACCGGCTTCCAGGCTGCAGGGATTGTAGAAAGCACCAACCAGCGTGTACTCGTTCCTACTTTCAACAGCAGAAGCGTTTCGTTTAATAACCAGTTGGACAGAAACTTTAGCCAGGCCATCGGCATCACCTTAAATATCCCGATTCTGAACGGTTTGGTATCGCGCATTAACCTGACCAAAGCGAGACTGGTTTACCTGAATGCCATTACAGCCGAGCAACTGGCAAAAGACAACATTAAAAAAGTAGTAGCGGAAGCGGTGTGGAACATGCAGGCCTCTGAGAAAAAGTATAAATCGGCTACAGTGACTTACACTTCAGCTTTAGACGCATTTAAGGTGATGCAGCAGCGCTACACTGTTGGACTAGTCAACAGTCTGGACGTAAACATTGCGCAAACAGACCGAAATGTAGCTGAATTTGGGTTGATACAAGCAAAATATGACCTGATCTTCAAGAGTAAACTGATCGATTATTATTTAGGCAATCCGATCTCTTTTCAATAAACAATGTATTGACTCTGTTTAGCGTGTTGACTTAGCGTGGTTTACCCAAACCTGGGAGACCACCTGGAAGCAATGGCCCGATAATGGGCAGCACTGGCGTGACTATTGGATTTACGATTGGCGTTACAACCGGGTTTACAATTGGCGTGACCACTGGCAGCACCGGATTGATAATGCCAGGAAGGACTGGTGTAATGATAGGAAGCACGGGTGTAATGATGGGCGTAACCACCGGCAAGATCGGGTTGACAATAGATGGTAAAGTAGGCAGTGTAACGGGTAATCCAGGAATGGCAACGGAAGGTGTACCTGCCGGATTAGCTGCATTTTTAGCCGGCAAAATCGCATTGACCATTCCGGTAAGCGGCGCTGGTTGACCAGTACCTGTGATCTGTTGTTGAGGATAGTCAATCGACGATCCTGAAACCAGCCTGTTGCTCATTTGTACCGGGCTGAGTAATAAAGAAGGATTTACAGAGGGCGACTGCATGCTCATTACCGCAGGTTTGCTGTAATCACGCATCAGCGGGGCACCAGGTCTGGATAAAACAAGCGTGTTGACAGGGACCACCGCACGGCTTGTCGTTCTTCTTTGATTCTGAATGCCCGGATCAGTGCTTTGGGCCAGCACGCAACTGCTGCCAAACAGGGCAACGGTAAATAAATAAGCAGACTTTTTCATAACTAACATGGTATAATCCTTTAATTCTAAATAACCAGAACTACTGGGTATTGTTTTCAAAACTTACTGACTATCATTGACATCTGATACAAACTTAGCTTTCGTTCTTGAAGATTTTGCATTTTTAATGAGTTTTTCTTCCGATGGGAATTGCTTGTTCCACATGAGGGCATATTGTCCCCCGCTTTGCAGCAAATCCCTGTGTGTGCCTTCTTCCAGCAGTTTCCCTTTACTGAGGACCACAATCTTATCGGCATTCATAACCGTACTGAGCCGGTGCGCAATGATGATGATCGTTTTTTCCTGTTCCCGCAGCAGATTAATGGCCCGCTGCACATGCTGCTCTGACTCTGAATCCAAAGAAGAGGTGGCCTCGTCAAGGACCAGGATCTCCGGATCACGGTAAAGCGCCCTGGCGATGGCAATCCTCTGCCTTTGTCCGCCTGATAAATTTGTACCGTTTTCGCCCAGGAAAGTGTTGAAGCCGTTGGGCAGATTTTCAATAAAACCCAGGATCTCCAGATCGGCACAGATTTGTACAATGCGTTTCATATCTGGTTCCAGATCGCCAATGGCAATGTTGTCGATCACATTTCCCGCAAACAGGTGCACATCCTGCGGCACCACGCCTACCATTTTGCGCAGACTTTGGTTCGTAATGTACTGGATGTCATAGTTGCCAATATAGATCGAGCCGGATTCCAGCGTATACAAATTTTGCATCAGTGAAAGCAAGGTGGTTTTACCAGATCCACTTTCGCCGACAATGGCTGTGATTGCGCCCTTTTTGATCTCCAGGTTTAGTCCCTCAAAAACGGAAACGCGTGTTCCATATCTGAAATGCACATCCCTGAACTGAATATCGCCGATCATATCCGTACTCAGGTCACTTTTATTTTCAACCGCTTCCTGGTCCAGGTCCATGATTTCAAATAGCCGATCGGCCGCAATTCTGGCATCCTGAAGTGTTTTGTTCATACCGATGAGGCTGGCTACAGGAGACATAAAATAGCCGATAATGGAATAAAACGACAGCAGTTCACCTGGCGTGATGATTTTATCAAGTACGAACACAGAGCCTGACCAAAGCAGGACAATGGTAAAGGTACTGCTCACAAATGTACTGGCATTACCGATCCAGAGCGAGTTACCGGCAGACTGAAAAACTGTTTTCAGCATATTGATGAACCTTACTTCAGTTTTGAAATTGGCAAATTCCTCCAGTCCGAATCTCTTAATGGTGGGAATTGCGTTTACAGACTCTACCAGTTGCGTTTGCAAATCAGCAGCATTCTCCATGAGCTTGCGCTGTGTTTTTTTGTTGACCTTATTCGAGAAATAATAGATGATGGCAAATAAGGGTACTATGGTGAGCATGATGAGCGCCAGTTTCCAATAATAGGTAAACATCAGGACAAAAGAAAAGATCAGGATGAACACGTTTACGGCAAACATCACCAGGACTTCATTGATAAAAGCACGGATTTTTACGGCATCATTGATCCTGGAAATGATTTCGCCGACGCGCATGCTGTCAAAAAACTTCTGCGGCAACCGCAACAAGTGCTTGTAATATCCGAGGATAAGCCTGGTATCGATCTGTTGCCCGGTTTTAATAGTAATCAGTGTCCGGGAATGGTTGATAAAAATCTGCGTGAAAATAATGCCGATCATCACTACCCCCATCAGGTTCAGCAGGTTCCTGTTGCCCTCTGGCAGGACATGGTCGACAATCTTTTGGAGGAAAATGGAAGTAGACAAACCCAGTATGGTGTAGACAATTGCGCCCAGGAGCACCTGCAGCAACATGGCCTTGTGGGGCTTCAGCAAAAATAGGAAGCGGCTTTCTACAGAGAATTTTTTATCGCCTTCTTTAAAGTTTTCATCCGGCGCCAGCAGTACTAGCACGCCAGTCCAGATCTTCTTGAACTCCTCCGGCGGCGTCTGGTGTATTTCCCCGTCGCCGGGATCCATAATTTCGATGTAGTCATCCGTAACCCCATAAATCACCACATAATGCTGCAATTGTTCGCGGACGATCACATGTGCAATGCAGGGCACCGGAAGTTCTTTAAGGTTTTCGAAATCACCTTTTACGCCTTTGGCGGAAAAGCCGAGTTTCTCTGCGGCTTCAAGCAACCCGAGTACATTGGTACCCTTGGTATCTGTTGATGCATACTGCCTGATCACGGCAATGGGCATGTCCAGTTTATAAAATGCCGAAATCGATGCGAGGCAGGCAGCGCCACAGTCCATGATGTCGTGTTGCCGTATTTTGATCCTTTTTACCCTGCGCTTATTCTCCCTGGCAGACTTCCATTTTTTATACCAGGAAGTATTGCCGATGCCGGTCGCCATCTTTTCGTAGTAACTGCTGAATTTTGCAATCAATTTGTCTGTTTTGAGCGTCATATTACCCGGCGGTTTTAGTAGGTATCTTATTCGGGTTCAACCAGTCATCGGCTTTGTCGTACAACAACTGAAAGAGCGTTCGCCGTGTTACATAAAAATTAGCCTGCAGTCCCATTCCCTTTTTCAGGTAGCCTTTATAACCGTTTTTCAGTTGCAGATACCGGGCATCCAGTCTGCAACGCACCTTGAAATAAGGCTGTTGTCCCTCTGCTATAAAAATGTCGTTTGACACCGAGATTACTTTGCCGCTGAGCATGCCCCATTGGTTGTAATTGTAGGCATCAATCTGAAAGTTGACCGTTGTGCCGGCATGTACCAGGCCGATGTCTTTGGGTAATACATAAGCTTCGGCAATCAGTCCGGCGTCGGGCGAGATTTCAGCGATCACTTCATTTGCGGCTAAAGTGCTTCCCGGCTGAATTCCTTTGAGGCTCTGTATGGTACCACTAATCGGTGCGCGCAAAGTGTAGAAATCCTTTTCCTCTTTGTAGGACTCGCCCTGCGACTGGATTCCCCGAAGCTGGATTTTTAAACTGGCGAGTTCAGACTGCCATTTACTTGCCTGCTCATCGTACACGAGTTGCAGTGCACTCTGCGCATTTTTGTAGTTGAGTTGTGCGGCATCAAATTCAGAAGCAGAAATTGCCTTATTGTTGAATAGGTAGCGATAACGTTCGTAAGTTTTCTGTGCTGCTGCAAAATTCGCGGAAAGATCGCGGATACGCTGCTGAAAAAGGACATATTGCTGGCTGTATAGGGTCGATTTGAGCTCTGGCCGGCCTTTCTGACCGGAACTCCTGGCCTGTCCGGCCAGTTTCTCCAGGTCTTCCAGCTGGGCATTAAACTCGGCCTGCTGGTTGCGGCCCAGGACATCCTGCTGGGTCAATGCATCCGATTTGAGCACAACCATGATCTGTCCCTTTTTTACAGGCAAGTTTTCCTTAATAAATACCGAATCTACCTTGGCAGAAACCAAAGCCTTGATTTCATTGTGCTCGGTCTGGGCTTTAACAATTCCTGCACTTTTGACATTGATGTTGACCTTGATAAAACACATCGCTATGAATGCAGTAAAAATCAAGGCCAACACAATCCTGTAAATGACCAGGGTATAAGGATTGTACTTATGAAAATGGTATTCCGTAGTTTGGGAGATAAATTCTGCAGGAAAAATCTTTTCGTAATTACTCATGTCTTCTGCAAATAAAATCTTCCCGGTGACCGACTATTTAATCGTGTTAGCAAGGTCTGCATTTAAATTAAAATCGATGTCTTTCCCTGCTTCGAGGGTATACGTAGTTTCACGGTCACCGGATTTCCAGGTGTAATTCAGTGACAACAAACTGTCTGTGCCAATGGCAACGGCCGAACTTGTACTGAAATTAGTGCTGCCCCCGTTGACCTGTTGTTGTTCCGCTTTGCTTAATTCTTTCTGTTTCATAACCTATCTGTTTTATGTCATACTGAGCTGTTGGTATTCAAAAAACATTTCATTGCTGCTATTGTTTTTAATAGCAATGCGCTTTGGGGAATACATTAAAACTCAAAGGAATAACCAAATAAACAGCTATGAAGTCATCATTAGATTCAAAAACAAAAACAGTAGCCGGTAACATCAGAAGGATCCGGGTTTTCAGGAACTATACCCAGGACTACCTGGCCATGAAACTTGACATCACACAAAATGCTTATAGCAAAATTGAACTGGGATACAGCAACATCACCTTAAACCGATTGATCAGTATTGCAGAAGTGCTGGACATTGATCCTGTGACCCTGATTTCCTGCGAAGGGGACCAGTTGCTGCAAATCAGAAAACCCTGATCAGCCTAAAGCTTACTTCAGCTGCCGGGGGGACGAACAAAGTAAAAATACGATCATCATCTGCCAAAATAGAATCATATTAGTTAAGTATGCAGACGTAAATTGCATATCCAACGTCTTTTATATAAGTTTGTCATAATAAACAACCCCAATTAATGAAACATACAATTAATGAACTAGAAGATATCGCTGCTCAGGTAAGAAGGGATATCGTTAGAATGGTACATGCCTGCCAATCGGGACACCCGGGAGGATCTCTAGGCTGCGCTGACTTCCTTACCGCACTTTATTTTGAGGTCATGAACCACGATACGGATTTCAAAATGGATGGAAAAGGTGAAGATCTTTTTTTCCTTTCTAACGGTCACATTTCACCTGTATTCTATAGTGTGCTGGCCAGATCAGGCTATTTCGACATCACTGAACTTGCAACATTCAGAAAACTGAACTCGAGATTGCAAGGTCACCCGACCACACACGAAGGCTTACCTGGCATCAGGATCGCTTCCGGCTCGTTGGGGCAAGGCATGTCTGTAGCAATCGGTGCTGCACAGGCCAAGAAACTAAATAAAGACAAATCTATCGTATATACCCTGCATGGGGATGGTGAGTTGCAGGAAGGACAGAACTGGGAGGCCATTATGTATGCGCCTTTCAACAAAGTAGACAACCTGATTGCTTCTGTGGATTACAACGGACAGCAAATTGACGGACCTACTGAGAAGGTACTTTCACTGGAAAATCTTCAGGCTAAATTTGAAGCTTTCGGTTGGCACGTGATCAATTCAGATGGTAATGATATGGACGGTATTGTAAAAGCCCTTCATTATGCCAAATCACTGACCGGTAAAGGCAAGCCAATCTTGAACCTGATGAGCACACAAATGGGTTATGGTGTGGATTTCATGATGGGATCACACAAATGGCACGGTGTTGCCCCTAATGATGAGCAACTGGCAACAGCTTTAGGACAATTAACCTCTACCCAAAAAGATTATTAAAACAGAAAAAATCGTGAAAAAATATACATATACAGAAAAAAAAGATACACGTTCTGGTTTTGGCGCCGGGCTTTTGGAGGCCGGACAAAAAAACCCTGAGGTAGTGGCACTTTGTGCCGACCTTGTCGGCTCTTTGAAAATGGATGCGTTCATCAAAGAATTTCCTGAACGTTTCTTCCAGATTGGTATTGCAGAGGCAAATATGATCGGTATTGCTGCAGGGTTGACCATTGGCGGAAAAATTCCATTTACAGGTACTTTCGCCAACTTTTCTACCGGGAGGGTTTATGACCAAATCCGTCAGTCTGTGGCCTACTCTGATAAAAACGTAAAGATTTGTGCTTCTCACGCAGGCTTAACGCTGGGCGAAGACGGTGCAACACACCAGATCCTGGAAGATATTGGTCTGATGAAAATGCTTCCGGGCATGACCGTTATCAATACGTGCGACTACAACCAGACTAAAGCCGCGACTATCGCTATCGCTGAGCACCATGGCCCGGTTTACCTGCGTTTTGGCCGTCCGGTGATCCCTGTATTTACGGATCCGGATCAGGAGTTCGAAATCGGTAAAGCATGGATGGTTAATGAAGGTACCGATGTGACTATTGTTGCTACCGGCCACATGGTATGGAAAGCAATTGAAGCGGGCGAGAAGCTTGCAGAATTGGGAATTGATGCTGAAATCATCAACATCCACACCATCAAACCACTGGACGAAGAAGCAATTCTGAAATCTGTTAAGAAAACCGGATGTGTCGTGACTTGCGAAGAGCACAATAAATATGGCGGACTGGGTGAGAGTGTGGCGAGATTGTTGTCGACAGAATTGCCTTCTCCACAAGAGTTTGTAGCTGTAAATGACAGCTTTGGTGAAAGCGGAACGCCGGACCAGTTGATGACAAAATACGGACTGGACAGTATCAACATTATTGAAGCTGTACAGAAAGTAATCAAAAGGGCTAACAAATAGTTAATGAAGCAGGTTGAAGATGCTGAGATTTTAGAGAAATTCTCTGACTTAAAAACTCGTGATGAAGCCTTCAACCTGCTTTTAAATAAATACCAGCAAAAAATTTACTGGCACATCCGCCGTCTGGTCATCGATCACGATGACACGGATGATCTGGTTCAGGATGTGTTTATTAAGGTTTGGAAAAACCTGGAGAACTTCCGCAGCGATTCTCAACTGTATACCTGGATATACCGCATTGCCACCAACGAATCCATTACTTTCCTGAACAAGCAGAAACAACGCAACAACACACCTCTTGATGAAGTGTCCGGCGAACTGGAACAAACACTTGTTGCTTCCTCTTATTTCGACGGGGACAAGATCCAGATGAAACTGCAAAAGGCACTGCTCACCTTACCCGAGAAACAAAAGCTCATTTTCAACATGAAATACTTTGATGACCTGAAATACGAAGAGATTTCGGAAATCACAGGGACCAGCGTGGGTGCGCTTAAGGCCTCTTTTCACATTGCGGTAAAGAAAATTGAAACTTTTATGCTAAATGAGGACATTACCTTTTAAACCTTTTGTCCTTTAATGTATCAATATATTTGAAATGGAAGAAAATTTAGAACACAGCGAATGGATGAAGGGGATTAAGGGTACTGGATTTACTACTCCTTCCAATTATTTTGAGGAGCTTAACGAGGGGATCAAGGCGAAGATTAGTGTAGAGCGGCTAAAGTCTGCGGTCGGCACTGACGGATATGCGGTTCCTGCCGGATATTTTGAGCAGTTGCAATCCAACATTCTTGCCAGGACTACCGGCTTTGAAACTGAACAGATCCGCAAGCCGAAGATTGTCCGTTTATGGAGATCAGGCCTATTGAAATATGCTTCTGCAGCTTGCTTTGTGATCATGGCCGGCGCGGGACTCTATTTTAACATGAACCAACCCAGCACCGCAAAAAAATCCAGTTATTCAGACATTGCTACGGAGCAAATGCTTTTTGACATAGATGAAGATGTGATCATTGAACACATTGAGGCCAGTTCTAAAGAAGCGCAAAACCCGGGCACTTCCCAGGCCGCACTTGAGAACTACATTCTCAGCAACTATTCTCAAAACGATCTGTCCGGAAATTTATAATTTAATTACAGCATGAAAAATCTACTTATTGCAACGCTCCTCTCGATACCTTTCTTTGTCTCAGCACAGGGGTCTGGCGAAAAGAATAATGAGATTGAGACTTACAAAATTGCTTACATCACCGAAAAGCTGGGCCTTTCTTCAGAGGAAGCGAAGATTTTCTGGCCCGTCTACAACGACTGGCAAAAAGAACAGGATGCCTTGCGCAAGGAGCGTTTTCAAAAAATGATCAGCTTTAGAAAAATCAATGAAATTGACGAACTTTCTGACGCTCAGGTTCAGGCCTTGATTACCAATGACTTCGAAATGAAACAAAAGGAGCTCAACCTGGACAAAAAATACTATTATAAACTGAAGGCTATCCTGCCAATTAAAATTGTTGGTAAGTATTTTCGTGCGCAGGAAGCTTTTAAGCGTGAAATCCTGTCGAGATATAGAAACGGAAAGCAGGGAAGGAATTAATTTGTAATTTTGCGCGATGCTTACACAACGCCAGTTATTTCTCCAGCATAACGCCCAAACCACTTTAGAACCGCTCCTTTTAGAATTTGTTAAAGCCAGCGGTATGTACCTGCATGATCCGCAAGGCAGAAAATACATGGATCTTATTGCAGGTATCGGCGTAAGCAATGTCGGACATTGTCACCCTGCCGTAGTCAAAGCAGTTGTAGAACAGGCTGAAAGTTATATGCACATCATGGTTTATGGCGAGTTTGTGCAAAGTCCACAGGTGAATTTTGCAGCGGCTCTTGCCGGGATATTACCTGCTGAACTGGATTGCACCTATTTTGTAAACTCTGGTGCCGAAGCGGTAGAGGGCGCGATGAAACTGGCCAAACGGTATACCCACAGATCAGAGATCATCGCCTGCCATCATTCGTACCATGGAAGTACACAGGGTGCTTTGAGCCTCATGGGAAATGAAGATTTCAAACAAGCCTACAGGCCCCTTCTGCCGGACATCAGGTTCATCAGCTACAACGCAGTTGCCGACCTGGATTTGATTACTGAGCAGACCGCTGCTGTTTTTATAGAAACAGTACAGGGTGAGGCGGGGATTAGAATTGCTGATAAAGCGTATTTTAAGGCTTTGAGAGCGAAATGCAATGAGACCGGTACCTTACTGGTGCTGGACGAAATTCAGTGTGGCTTCGGTCGTACGGGTAAAATGTTTGGCTTTGAACATTACGGAATCACACCCGATATCCTGTTACTTGCCAAAGGCATTGGAGGAGGCATGCCGATCGGCGCATTTATCAGTTCCAGGGAAATGATGGGTTCGCTTGCGGCCAACCCTATATTGGGTCACATCACCACCTTTGGTGGTCACCCGGTAAGCTGTGCTGCTGGTCTGGCAACGCTGCGCACCATTATAGACGAGCAAATGGTTGACGGAGTCAGAGAAAAAGGCAACTTGTTTAAACAACTATTGGTGCATCCGGAGATAAAAGCCGTCCGTGGTATCGGACTCATGATGGCTGTCGAATTTGACAGTTTTGAAAAGAACAAAAAAATCATTGATGCTTGCATTGAGGACGGGCTGATCACAGACTGGTTCCTCCATTGCAGCAATTCAATGCGGATCGCACCTCCGCTGATCATCACTGAAGAAGAGATCAGGTATGCCTGCGAAGTTATTTTAAAGAATATTCAGGTCAATTCATCTTCTGTCTCTTGATCAGGTAAGCTTGGAGAATAGAATAAAAGCCCTCTGCAATATCTGCATCGATCATATCGATTTTATATTGAATACACTTGAGCCTGATGGCTTCCCTGTATGCGCCTATTCTGGACAAGTATTCGCCCCTTACCCTGGAGGTATGTGCTTTTAATGTAGCTCCTGTCTCCATATCTACGAATTCATAGGGACGGTTCTCAAAATCGAAATTCACTTCCTTGGCTTTATCTGTCACATTGAAAATAATCACCTCGTGTTTGTTAAACTTCAAATGTTGTAAAGCCGAAAACAACGCTTCTGTCTGGTTTTCATCTTGCATGGTATTGAGCATATCGCTGAATATGACCACCAAAGACCGTTTATGGATCAATTCAGCAATCTCATGCAGGGCATGTTCCAAATTGGTTTTAACGTCCATCTGTTTGGACTGAAGAACACGATCCAGGTGACTAAACAGGTATTTTTGATGCGTTGTGGTAGATTTTGCGGGTGTATTCAGGACCAGGTGGTCTGTAAAAAGGCTTAGTCCGAAAGCGTCACGCTGCCGCTTTAAAAGTTGCATTAAGGCAGCTACAGCCTGCACGGAAAAATTGAGTTTGGTATAGGCCCCTACGGGAAAATACATCGAAGATGAGACATCTATGATGAACTGGCACCGGAGGTTGGTCTCCTCTTCGTATCGTTTACTGAACAGCTTATCTGTTTTGGCAAACAGTTTCCAGTCAATATTCTTCACACTGTCGCCGGTGTTGTAGAGTCTATGTTCTGCAAATTCCACAGAAAAGCCGTGAAAAGGACTCTTATGCAAGCCTGTAATGAAACCTTCAACTACCTGCCGGGCCAATAACTCCAGGTTACTGCTAAAGTTTAAAGTTTGATCATCAACGGGAGACTGCATCCTGTAAATATAAAAAAAGCGTTCATAAATATGAACGCTTTTAAAGCTATCTATTGAGTGGTTACAATTGCTTATCCAATTTTCCGGCTAGTACTGACTTTGGAACAGCACCAACTTGTTTATCAACAACTTGTCCGTCTTTAAAGTATAGTAAAGCCGGGATATTGCGGATTCCGAATTGAGTCGAGATCTGTGGATTGTTGTCAACGTTTACTTTACCAACAATTGCCTTTCCTTCGTATTCTTTTGAGATCTCATCTACTGACGGGCCTACCATGCGGCAAGGTCCACACCATTCTGCCCAAAAATCTACCAAAACGGGTTTATCTGATTTTAATACAACTTCCTCGAAGTTTGCATCTGTAATTTCCAAAGCCATAATTTCTATTTTTTATTTACAAATATATAATCAATTGTAATGCCATCAAGTTGGCCCATGTCAATATGACACTAGTTCAACTTAGGGTTAACATTCAAGGCGATCAATTGTTCGAGGAAATGGTTATTAGGATTGATTTTCACCGATTTAGAAGGCATTTTAATATTTACGTTCTGCTCTCTGTCGTAAATATCAAAAAGCAACTGGCAATTTTGCTGGTCTGTACTGGACTTATTGTCTTCTAATATCGCATTAATCTGACTCATAAAATCATCGCTGATCCGCTCAATCGGAACTTGTATCGTCACACACTTAGCAAGTTTGTCCCGCAGTTCAGAAAGCAGGTTGATCGATGTGATTTTGAACTCCCAGTCGCCCTCTTTTCTAAACCGCTCCGCCACCCTTCCCCTGATCTGCAGGAAGTACCCATCGGTCAGAAACTGCTTAAATTTAATAAAATCGTCTCCGAAAAGGGCAAGTTCACAGGTATCGTCATAATCTTCAAAAACAATTGTTCCAAATGGTTTACCGGTTTTGGTCATGCGCTGTGCGGCCACTACCACAAGCCCTCCTACTACGAGTTCCCGGTTTTTGATGCCTTCAAACTCTGCCAGCACCTCTTCATTGGTATCGCCGCTTCTTATTTTATTGACCAGCGACAAATGCTTCACTTTTTGCTGGCAAAATTCCTTCAGTTCCAAAAGGTAATTGTCGAGCGGGTGGCCGCTTAAAAATATCCCGATCGCATCCTTCTCATATTTCAGGCGATCAATCAGACTCCATTCCGGCGCTACCGGCAAGGCAGGTTCCAGGATCAGGTCAGCTATCGACCCGCCAAACAAAGAGGACTGTGAAGAGGATTCGTTGTTCTGGAAATCATTGGCATACTTGATCAGTTTTTCTGTACCGTTCATTTTATCGTTGGCACCGATAAAGAAGTATTGGGCGCGATGGTGGCCAAAGCCATCAAAAGCTCCGCTGTAAACAAAGCTCTCATAGGCCTTTTTATTGACCGTACGGGTATTTGACCTGCGGGCAAAATCATAGACGTCTTTGTACATTCCGTTGAGTACACGGTCTTCAATAATGCTTTCTACGGCCTTCTCGCCCACTCCTTTGATTCCAGACAATCCGAAACGTACCTCACCCTGGGGATTTACGGAAAACTTAATATCGGATTCGTTCACATCAGGACCCAATACCTGCACACCCATCTGTTTACATTCTTCCATAAAAAACGCCACCTGTTTGATGTCACTCATGTTGTTAGACAGCACCGCAGCCATATATTCTGCAGGGTAATGTGCCTTTAAATAAGCGGTCTGGTAAGCGATCCAGGCGTAACAGGTAGAGTGGGATTTATTGAATGCATATGACGCAAATGCTTCCCAGTCTTTCCAGATTTTTTCAAGAATAACCGGATCATGTCCCTTCTCCGCAGCTTTGCCAACGAATTTAGGTTTCATCTTGTCCAGAACATCTTTTTGTTTTTTACCCATTGCCTTACGGAGTACATCGGCCTCACCTTTGGTGAATCCGGCCAGTTTTTGCGACAAAAGCATCACCTGCTCCTGGTAAACTGTAATTCCGTAGGTCTCTTTTAAATATTCCTCACAAGCGTCAAGATCGTATTTGATTTCTTCTTCCCCGTTTTTCCTGCGCACAAAGCTTGGTATATATTCCAGCGGGCCTGGCCTGTAAAGTGCGTTCATTGCAATTAAATCACCAAACACAGTAGGCTTCAGTTCTTTCATGTATTTCTGCATCCCGTTACTCTCGTACTGGAAGATCCCGATGGTCTCACCCCGTTGGAAAAGCTCATAAGTCTTTTCATCATCAATTGGAAAATTATCCGGATCAAGATCAATATGATGGGCCAGTTTGACCAGTTTCACCGTATCCTTGATCAGGGTCAAGGTCTTCAAACCCAAAAAGTCCATCTTAAGGAGCCCTGCACTTTCCACTACCGAGTTATCGAACTGGGTCACATAGAGGTCAGAATCTTTAGCGGTTGCTACGGGAACAAAATTGGTGATGTCGTCTGGTGTGATGATTACCCCACAGGCATGAATACCCGTATTCCTCAACGAACCTTCCAGAATCTGGGCCTGCAAAATGGTTTCAGCGCTTAAGTTTTTAACGCCGGCCATGGCTTTCAGCTCAAGTACTTTCTCATATTCGTCTGCCCGGAGCGCTTCTTTCAATACTTTTTCTTCAAGATTGAAAATCTTCGCCAGTTTCATATTGGGGATTAGCTTCGCGATTTTATCGGCCTCAAATAAAGGCAGATCTAGCACACGGGCCGTATCCCTGATCGACGACTTGGCAGCCATGGTTCCATAAGTAATGATCTGGGCAACCTGGTTCGAGCCGTATTTACGGATCACATAATCCATCACACGCCCACGGCCCTCATCATCAAAGTCAATATCGATATCCGGCATGGAAACCCGGTCGGGATTCAGGAAACGCTCAAAAAGGAGGTCATACTTGATCGGGTCGATATTGGTGATCCAAAGACAATAGGCCACCACAGAGCCCGCAGCCGAACCACGTCCGGGGCCAACAGAAACATCCAGATTTCTGGCTTCCCTTATGAAATCCTGCACAATCAGAAAATATCCCGGATAGCCCGTCTTTTCGATGGTCTGCAGTTCAAAATCCAGGCGCTCTGTAATTTCAGGAGTCAATGCTCCATACCTCTTCTTTGCGCCCTCATAAGTCAGATAGGCGAGGTATTTATTTTCTCCCCGTTTACCACCATCCTGGTCATCTTCCGCAACCAAAAATCTTTCCGGAATATCAAATTTAGGCAACAGCACCTCTCTGGCAAGCTTATAAATTTCAATCTTGTCCACTACCTCTCCGATGTTCACAATAGCCTCGGGGAGGTCAGCGAATAAGGTTTTCATCTCCTCGGCGGACTTAAAATAATATTCCTGGTTAGGTAATCCATAACGGAATCCCCTCCCTCTGCCGATCTGTGTAGCCTGTTTTTCGCCGTCCTTCACACACAACAGAATGTCGTGCGCGTTGGCATCTTTTTTATTGATGTAATAGGTGTTGTTGGTCGCCAGCAACTTGACCTCATGCTTATGCGCCAAGGAGATCAGTGAGGCATTGACAATGTTCTCATCGTCCTGGTTATGGCGCATCACCTCGATATAGAAATCAGCAGCAAACTGTTCTTTCCACCAAAGCAGGGCCTCCTCAGCCTGGCGTTCACCGATGTTCAACAGCTTACTGGAAATCTCTCCATATAAATTTCCTGAAAGCACAATAATGTCGTCCTTATATTGCTCAATCACTTTCCTGTCTATCCTCGGCACATAATAAAACCCTTTGGTATAGGCAATCGAAGACATCTTGGCCAGGTTGTGATAACCGTTTTTATTTTTAGCCAGGAAAACAACCTGGTAACCGTTGTCTTTCTGTTTTTTATCTTCATGATCATTGCACACAAAGAATTCGCAGCCAATGATCGGCTTTATGATTGATTCGGTAGCTTGCTCTCCTTTTTCAACAGCTGCCGCGTTTTTTGCTTCAGCCGCTTTATTGTGGTTGAGTACCTGGGCCACAAAATGAAAAGCCCCCATCATATTGGCATGATCAGTCATTGCTACAGCAGGCATTTTCATGGCAGCCGTGGCTTTGATCAGATCGGGAATGTTGATGGTAGACTGCAGTACAGAAAACTGGGTATGGTTGTGCAAATGGGCAAAGACAGCCTGTTTAAGCTCTTCCTTATTGATCTCCAGCGTCTGTCTGGAAATACCACCGGCACCCTTGTTCAGACGCTTACGGATGTCGTCTGAAGCAGCCTTAAGATTGATGTGGGTCAAGCCGGCGCGTTTAATCAGGCCGGGGTTCTTTTCCTTAAAGAGACGGAGGTAATTCTGATCACAAAGCAATTGCTCCGTTTTAAAAACGTCAGTTTTGATCAATTGCAAAAAGCAACGTGTAGTTGCCTCAACGTCAGCCGTAGCATTATGCGCTTCTGAAAATGGTTCGCCAAAAAGATACTGATGAAGTTCCGTCAGGTTTGGCAATTTGAACCTTCCGCCCCGTCCCCCGGGCAGTTTCAGCAAGTCGGCAGTAACTTCCGTACAGGTGTCCAGCACAGGCAGCTGCGCCATCCTGTTTTCCACTCCCAGGCGGTGAAATTCACAGCCCATGATGTTGAGGTCAAATCCAATATTTTGTCCGACTACAAACTTTGATTTAGACAGTACTATATTGAATTTCTCCAGCACTTCTGCCAGACCAATTCCCTGCTCCTCCGCCAGTTCGGTAGAAATACCGTGGATCCTTTCGGCATCATACGGTATATTAAAGCCCTCTGGCTTAACTAAATAGTCTTGATTCTCTATCAGGTTTCCGAACTCGTCGTGTAGTTGCCAGGCAATCTGTATGCATCTTGGCCAATTGTCGGTATCGGTTATAGGAGCATTGTAATTGCGGGGTAAGCCAGTGGTTTCGGTATCAAAAATCAAATACATAGCCAAAAATACAGAATTTTAACAGCTATCTTTCCGCGGGTGGAAAACTAATTTCTGTGATGGTCCTGGGAGACCAGTTTGGCGGTATCGTAGCCTTTCGCAGCGCACCTTTCGGTAATTTCTTCCAATAATTGCTGCTCCATATCAGGCTTTCTCGCCATAATAAACAGGTACTTTTTGTCAGGATGGCCTACAACTACATAGGAGTAATCTGCAGCCAGTTCAATGATCCAGTAATCCACTTTAAAAGGCCATACAAATTGTGCTTTCATCCTGGCATTACCAGATCCCCTGACGACAAAAAGCTTAGACCTGAGTAATTCCCGTTTCTCCCTTCCCAGTACCTTGTATGTTGTGATTACCGCATAGTAAGCATCGGGGTGAATAATATAAGTTTCTACAGTCTGACGCCAGTGGCGATCCATAAAAGTGGGAATAGAATATAAAGAATACCATTTCCCCGCATAAGACATGATGTCAACTTTTTGTACCGGTTCATTATCCATAGCTCCCCTTATTTGTTGCTGCTCAGCAAATGTAAATTCTTTAGGATAAAAACCCCCAATACCGAATAAAGTTTTCAAAAGCGTTTTATAAAATGCGTTAAAGTTCTAACTTTAGTACCTAACCAAATTACGCAGTCCATAAAAAATCATTAGGTTTATCGCAAAATTCAGTAATCTCTAAAATAATTAATACTATGAAGATAACGGTTGTAGGTGCAGGCGCAGTAGGCGCTACTTGTGCAGATAATATCGCCAGAAAAGAGCTCGCGGAAGAGTTAATTTTACTTGACATCAAGGACGGTTTTGCTGAAGGCAAATCCATAGATATGATGCAGACCGCCGCTCTTTTGGGATTTGACACTAAAATTAAAGGAGTAACAAATGATTATGCCGCCACAGCCGATTCTGAGGTGGTGGTCATCACTTCAGGCCTGCCCCGCAAACCCGGAATGACCCGTGAGGAACTGATCGGAACCAATGCCAATATTGTAAAGGGTGTTACAGAAAATATTTTAAAATATTCCCCCAACACTATCATCATTGTGGTTTCCAATCCGATGGACACTATGAATTACCTGACTTTAAAAACCTCAGGTTTACCTAAAAACCGCATCCTGGGTATGGGCGGGGCACTGGATTCTGCCAGATTCAAATATTACCTGAGCCAGGAACTGGGTTGTTCGCCTGCAGACCTTAATGCAGTGGTTATCGGTGGTCATGGAGACACCACAATGATCCCGTTGATTAAGCATGCCACATGGAACAGCATTCCGGTTAGCCAGTTTCTAAGTGAAGAACAACAGGAGAAAATAGTAAAAGCCACCATGGTGGGCGGAGCTACGCTGACCGCCCTCATTGGTACTTCAGCCTGGTACGCGCCAGGCGCCGGAACCGCAGCCATGGTTGAAAGCATTGTCCGTGATGAAAAGAAACTCATCTCTTCAGGTGCTTATCTGGACGGAGAATATGGCCAAAGTGATATTTCACTGGTCGTACCAGTCATCATTGGAAAAAATGGCATTGAAAAAATTCTTGATTTCAAATTAAGTGACGACGAACAGGCCACATTTGGCAAAAGCGCAGATGCAGTACGTAACATGAACAATGTACTGACTGACATGAACCTGATCTAAAAAATGCGGACGATCAGTATTCCCATTACACTAATCAACTTACAGGACGACGGTTTCCATCTATTGGTGGAAATCGTCGTTTTTGGACTAAAATTATTCGCTGTGGTCGATACCGGAGCTTCGAGATCCGTATTCGACAAAGCCTTTCTCTTAAAGCATCTACCTGAAACGGAGCAGGTTGAAGAAACGCAGGCAACCACACTCTTTACAACTTCAAATACCCTGCAGGCTACAATACCCAGGTTCAAAATCGGCCGCCTGCTCATATTAAGTTATCAAACTGTCGGCCTTGACCTCGAAACAGTGAACCAAGCTTACGAGGGCCTTGGTCATCCGCCAATTGTGGGCATTATTGGAAGCGACCTGTTGCTAAAATACCATGCAGTAATACATTATAAAAAACGGAAACTGTACCTGTACACTGGCTGATAAAGCAAAAAAGATCAACTTAACTTTTCTATCCCCCTTCTTTCAGTTTTTGGTCTACCATTTCGGCAAACCGGACTTCAAGTGCCGGATCAAATTCCGCCAGCTTCTTCCAACTTCCGCTACCGTATACTCCGGCCTGTTTGTAATCAAAAGGTTTAAACCCAATTTTAGCCATTGCCTTTTTATTCTTCAGCCTGAAATCATACAGCGAAGGATCCGCAAAGCCGGGATCTTCTACAATTGAATTCTTTTCAGCATCCATCTTCATTGCCGGATTCCTGGTATCCCAATAAAGATTACTGTCCAGAGTGGCATTTACCTTTCCCCAGTTATTTTCGCCGAGTTTCCCTGTATTCCAGTATACGATGTTGTTGCTGAACTGGAATGAGTGGTGCGGTTCAACGCGGCTAGCCTGCAACTGAGCCTTGATCTGATTGGCAAAAATATTGTTTCGTATAATGTTGTCTTTACCATAATGCTGGTGAAAACCGGAACTTTTACAATTGTATACCAAATTATTTTCTTCAACTATTCCTGTTGATCCCTCGTCAGTATACAAGCCCCAGCCGCCATATCCATAAGAATAAATGTCGTGGATGACATTGTTACTCACCACCGTACCTTCTGATGGACCCAGGGTATATACACCGCCCATATCACTTAGCGCTCCCCAGCCCAGATGATGAATGTGGTTGAAGAGAATCTTGTTTCGTTTGGCCGGACTATTGCCGTAGCCCCATACCCAGCCGACGGAAACGCCACTATATTTGAAGTCTGCAATCTCATTGTGCGATACCGTATTGTCGCCCGACTGAAAGATCAGCACCCCAACCCCGGTCGGAATAACATGCCCTCCGGACCTGATGATATTGTTGTCAATGGTGATGTTTCCGGTAGCCCTGTTTTCTTCGGCGGGACTGCTCATTTCACCAATTTTCACACCACCGATTCCCAAATCGTGCATGTAACAAGTGGTCATTTTACTATCCTTACAGCCAGCCCGAAACCAGATTGCATTGTTTGCAACGTGTGAAATCTCACAATTATCAAAATTAACCTGACTCACATAGTCCAGCATGACGGCGGCTTCTGTCGGTGCAGCAGCCTGTGCTGGTTCCTCTCCTGCAGATGGCATCAGGTAATTTGTTGTCCTGAAAGAAAGATCTTTGAATTGTATATTTTCTACCTTCTTATCAGCAGTGCCCTTCAGCACCAATATTTTGTCGATAGTAGGTACAATGGCCCGGCTGGTTTCAATGCGTTCGCCATCTCTCGGAACATAAAACAAGATTCCTGAACTATTGAGAAAAAATTCACCGGGTGCATCTAAAAATTCTTTGGCATTTTCAAAATAAAACTGCGCACTGTTGTCCAGTTTGTTCCAGGATTGCATGGGCTTTCCTTTGATGAATACCGAGGAATCGGTAACAGATAATCTTTGTATGTATTTTTTTGTCCTGTCCCAGGCATGGTTTATAGAAATAACAACGTCCTGCAGGCTACTTCCTGAAGGCAGCTGGTTCAACTGCTCACCACTAAGCCGGATCTTTTGAACGGCAGTCTTCTTGTCTGCAGAGGTATCACTTTCTGACACCCGCAGTAATTTATAGTCTTGGCCTTCATTTGGCGTTCTGGCGCAGACCGCCCGTTGACCATTTACAAACAGCTGCTGTAGTCCACCGCCATACTTGGCCAGATCCCCAACATCCACTTTCCACAATCCTTCACCGGCCTGCTGAAATATCGGCAACTGAATGCCTCCGGTTAAAATCGTTCTTGCGCCTGATTTACCGCGGATCACCAGGGGCGACAAACTGGTCCCTGAATCTTCAGACGTAAATTCGAGCGGCTGCGTAAAATTATAGATCCCGGGAGCCACAATAATTTCTACAGGTTCAGTCAGGGGCTTTTTCCTTAGCGTTCTTGCATATGCTTTTGCGGCATTTATACTGGCAAAAGGAGCTTTGGAAGTTCCGGGATTACTATCTTTCCCATCTGGTGATACATAGATCGTTACCGAAAATGAACTCGTGCAATAGAGTAAAAAAATCAGCAGAAAATTAAACTTCTTCATTCAGGTTGGTTTAGGAACTACAGTTAAATTTAGCAAGAGTTTTGCATAAATTTTTATGCATTTGCAGAATGCTGCTGATGCCTCTGCTTTAGTCTGATGCTTTATTAGACCTTCGGTTATATTACAACTATACCTACTAATAGTTGTAAATATGCATACCAAATTTCAAATCAGTAATGGCCAAACAGCAACCATTTCGCCTGTCTTATCTTTCAATCATTATCTGGCAGATATTGAATTGCTTGAACTAACCCTTGACCGCCCTGCCGGTCTGACTTTTACGCTCAATGAGTCTGGGTTCTTAATGTATTTATCAGTGCAGGACAATGCCTGTCAACTGTATTACCATCCTAAAGGAAGCAATCTCAAAAATTTGTGCAGTGGAAAACAGCAATTGCTTTTTATTCATTTTAAGCCAGAATGGCTCCTGTACAAATGTTCATTGTTTGTCAAACTGCAAGCATTTATTGCACTGATTCATCAAAGACATCAACAACCTGTATTCCTGCCTTCTTATGCAATTGCCTGTAGTTTATTAAACTCGTTTAAAAAGATCCGTGCTATGGATTCCGAAGCCGTGAGAGATAAAATAATCTATAGCTTCATCAACGATTGTGTGGACAAATATTACAGAAAGCATACGGAACAAAATACCACCGGCAATTATCACCAGGATAAGGCAACAGAAATCGCAGCATTTGTTAACGAAAACTACGCCACAGAACTCGTAGAGAGCGTACCCAGTCTGGCCACGAGGTTTATGGTATCGGAACGGCACCTGGCACGCCTCGCAAAAATGGCTTTTGGCATTCCGCTGCATGCCCAGGTTATCAAAATCAGGATGAGTTCCGGCTTGAACCACCTTATCAATACAGACAAGCCCATACATGAAATTGCCGAACTTGTGGGCTATAGAGAGTCTTATTATTTCAGTAAGGCTTTTAAAAAATGCTTCGGTGTCTCGCCAAAATACTTGTCCAAAATGTAAAATCCTGCCATACCGCATTCCATGTATTTTGACAGGATCTTACATTTTTTAAGTGGCAGATCTGCCCCAACTTTGAAATATCAAATCAAGGGAATATGATACAGATTAAACACAGGGCAATGGTCGCCGACGCGTCTGCCTACCTTTTACTTACACTTTTTATGTACACTGCAGCCAGTAAATTGCTGACCATAAAAAAGTTCTCATCCACGCTTGCAAAGTCACCACTGATCGGTCAGTTTAGCACATTTACGGCCTGGGGGATACCACTTACAGAAATCCTGATCGGAATCTTATTGATCGTTGCTGCGACACGAAAAACAGGATTGTATACATCACTCGGCCTGATGTGCCTCTTTACGATCTACCTAACCTACATGGTCTCATCAGGCTCAAAACTACCCTGTCATTGCGGTGGGGTCATCAATTCGATGACCTGGCAACAACATATCTGGTTTAACATCGCTTTTATCCTCCTGGCATTCGTGGGCGCCAGAATGTATAGCGAACAATCAAAGAATTTACACGTGTAATACAGGTAAAAACCATAGCCTGATGAAAAAATATGGTATTTATAAAACTAAAACAAAACAACATGAACAACATCAAAAAAACCGGCCTGGGATTGCTGGTAGCAACTTTAGCCTTAGGATTCAGCGCTTTCACAACCGTAAGAAGGGGATCTATATTGACTTATTATAAGACCAGCACGACATATCCCAATGCAAATGATCCTCGAGGATATGCCTATTATGAGGAGGACAGGTGTATGGATGAAGGAAGCGTTTGTTCAGCAGAATGGCAGCTTGGCATGAATCCACCTCCAACCATAGATGGTACTGCTTTACCAACTAGCGGCGTGACTTTTCAACCTGGTACTGTAATTACAGGTCACTTTGAATAATAAAAGAGGGGTTTAATAAGAGAATTAAACCCCTCTTTTATCAACGGTCATTTTGCTCGATTCCACTGAGCCTAATTTCCTGCTCATCGATCGGCATTACATATTTCTTATCATTGGGAAGCAACTGGTAGGTTTGACTATTTAGTGTTCTGCTCAATGTGACAGCAAACCTGTTATCCTTGTTCAGTCTTCTCAAATCTGACCATCTGATGCCCCTAAATGCCAGTTCTTTTCTACGTTCATTCAGGACTAATCTTAAGACCTCGGTTGCATTATTGCTGATCAAAGGAGCAAAGCCTGGTTTATACCTGTGTCGTAAAAGAAAGTTCAAATCTGACAACGAGGCGTTTAACTCCCCCCTCCTGGCATTTGACTCGGCACGGATCAAGTAAAGCTCGTCAGTTGCCAATCCACCAAAAAGGTTTCTATCACCGCTATAATGACCTCTAAAAGTTACACCACCAGAGACTGCTCTAAAAAGCAATGTTCTTCTATAATCGTCAGAAGTGTAAGAATTGTAGAGTTCAGGTTCTACTATTAGTTTGGAAATAGTGAAAATGCCAAAAAGAAAAGTGCTATGAAAGATCACTTCCGGGTTAAACCGTACAAAGGGATATGTCGGACTGCTGTTGACTTTAGAATAATCCACCAGCTCGGATTGGATCTTTAATGCAGAATCGGCATAAAGTCCTGCCTGTTCATACAGCTCCATAGACAAATAAGTTCTTGCTAATAAAGCGAAAGCAGCCTGCTTGGATGGCCTGGTTTTAAAAAGCGGCGCCGTTTCCAGCAGACTTGCAGCAGTTTGCAAATCCTGGATTACCTGATCATAAACCAGCCTCAATGTTGCCCGTTTAACCACCACATTTACATCATAGTCTAATCTTAAGGGTAATCCCAAATCGGTGCTTGCGGTAGTAGAATTATATGCCTTACAAAATAACTGTGTAAGATGATAGTAATCAAATGCCCGAAAGAAAAGTGCACTGCCCTTTACATTGTCCCAGTCTTTCTGTCTTCCTGGTATCGGTTTGACCTTTTGTATGCCATTAAGAATTACGTTAGCGTTTAAAATGCGCCTATAAGAATTTTGCCAACCCGTACTAGACTCAGTCCCATAAAAACCTTTGGTATCTGCCCATACGTAGGCCATTTTTTCCTGAGTTGTGAAGAGCGATTGCCATGAACTATACGTGATGTAAAAGTCACCTGCTGAAATTTCCCCCAATGATGAACTCTGAGAAACATTAAAAGTCTGTGAGCTATTATCCAGCAAAGCCTGAAAATCCTCGATCGAACTTGGCACAATCAAAGACTCATCTGGCTTAGCTTCCAACCACTTATCGCTGCAGGAGGAAAGAATTACCACTGTCAAAGCAGCAAAAATTAATGTCATTTTTCCTTTCATCTTCATCCGTTAAAAACTTGCTTTCAACCCAAAAGAAAAACTTGCCGGCAGTGGATTAGATAATCTATTGAGGCTTTGTGCCAGATCAGGATCCAATCCAAATTCATTAGCTTTCCATAGGATCCCTAAATTTGTCATATAAATATAAAACTGAATATTTTTTAAAGGCATATTAGCCCAGCGCAACTGATCCAGATCATAACTTAAGCTCACATTTTGCAAGCGAATATGGTCACCTTTTGCCACCACTGCTGAAGAGCTACTGTAAAACTGGTCACGAAAAGAGTCTCCCGTATAATCTCCCATAGAGGGCACATCTGTCCTTGCTTCATCACCTGGTTTTTGCCAACGCAATTCAAAATCTTTATTCAAATGAGAGATAAAGCTATTGCTGTATAAAGCAAAGTAATTTACAGAAGTCTTTCTGAAATAATAGCCTAATTTATAACTGATGTCAAATCCTAACGTAAAGCGGGCAAAAGAAAAGGTATTGCTCAATCCACCGAATAATGTCGGCCTTGCAGAGCCATGAAATAGCAAATCATCTATCCTGGTCGACTTCATAATCGCATCATAATCTTTACTAATTTCTCCGTTTAGGTATCCCCTTGGATCCCCGTTCAGCGGGTCAAGGCCAGCCCATTTATAGCTATAAATTCCATACACTGGCCTATCAGACAAGGGGCTGGTGCTGTAATCACCTACATAAGAAATAATGGTCTGATCGATCACGCTATATGAACTGACTTTTTCCCGAGCTGTGGAAAAAAGCAAAGTTGTGTTCCAACTCAACTTTCCACGAAGATTCAATGTAGTCAAACTCAAGTCCAGGCCACGACCTTTCATTTTTGCATAGTTTCCTCTAAGGCTAAGGATTCCAGTATTCGAAGGGAAGGCTTTATCACCAATAATATCTGTACCATTTTTAAAGTAATACTCCAGCCTGCCGGAAATGACCTGGTTCTTCGAGCCAAAGGCAATCCCAAAATTGGCAATGCCTATTTTTTCCCATCGCAATTCAGGATTACCGATATTGCTGATAACTGCATAAGGCAAATCGGTAAAGGGCGAATTAAGATTATGGTCAATTGTAGTCACCCCTGCGTTTCGCTTATCCAAATTTCCGTTGTAACCGTAGGAAGCATTTACGCTTAACCCTGGCAACCAATCCACCCGGTAGAAATCCTCCTGATCCACATTCCAGCGCGTACCGGCAGACCAAAGCGGCACGTATTTCTGATTGGTTTTAATCGCAAAATAATTGGAACCATCCACTCGCGCGCTACCGGAAACGATGTACTTCTTTCGATAGCTATAAACCACATTCGCAAAAGAAGAGCGCAGTCGGTCAACTCTTTTAAATTCCGGATAAACAGTTCCTATATCTCCGCTACCTACCGGATTCAGTTCAAATTCAGTATCCGTATCCACCTCCTGCGGACTGCTTCCCTTTTTTGAGTAACCGTAGGTGTATGTCTTGGTCAAATCTGATCTTATGCTTGTAAATTCATGACCAAGAATGGCCGAAAGCGAATGCAATCCCCAATCCTTCTGATAATTCAACTGGAACCTGAGGTTATTCGAGATCAAATTGCCTTCAGCAGCATAATTCATTCCGCCCAATGGTATTGCATAACCACTTACTCGGCCGTCAGTAAGCATGGTATAACGGTTGATCATACTCCTGGTCTGATAACTCTCAATTCCACTGTAGCGCTCTGCCTTTTTATCAATTTGCTGGTACTGGTATTTTAATACCGCATTCAACCCCGGTAGTACTGTATATTTTAAGCCTCCGTCAAGCCGCAAATTGTTGTCTCCAATTATAGCTGGAGATCTCCCCAATTCATCAAGAGGACGGTATGACCAGTCCAAAAAGCCTGCCGCTAAAGCACCGGCTTTGTAGGCATCATTAAAATCACGTTCCCAAACAGCTGAATGGCCATTTGCATCTTTAAACTTAGAGTAGGGCAAACTCAAATCTGAAAGTTCGCTAATGCTGCTGTCTACTGCGGCGGTGGACCGTACGTAATACGCCCCGGCTTCCAGTTCAAGATTCTTCAGCAGTTTAAAACTGTTTTGGCTATTGATTGTAATCCTGTCATTTTTATTGTAGGCCAAACTTGAAAAAGTTTTGTCATAGCCGGCTGAAAAATAATGGCTTGTTTTGGTCGTACCTCCGCTCAGGGACAGGGCATATTGCTGGGCTACAGCCCGGCGGTAGAGGTAGTCCAGCTCTTCATTTCTGACATCATAACCCCTCAGCGCGTCTATCTTTTGCTGAATTTCGCCCGCTGGCGCACCCATTCTCTGTCGGTTCAAAAGTTGTACTACCGGCGAAAGCACAGGATAGGCGACTTGATCTGCCAACGCGGCATCGTATTTTCCATGACCAAAAAGAAAAGTCTCCAAATCAATATAGTCAGATGAGGACAAATAATTCGGATTGTAAAAAAGATCGGGCTTTTTTGAAATCGTGATATTGGTATTTAGAGTAGCAGAAAATGGCTGTCTCAGTTTGCCTTTTTTTGTAGTGATGACTATAACTCCGTTACCTGCTCTTACACCCCAGATAGACGCCGCGGCGGCATCTTTTAACAATGTAATTCCCGCAATATCATTTGGATTGAGCGCATTAAAATCACCATTATAAGGAAAGTTATCCAAAACGATTAAGGGCTGGTCATTTGCAAAAATTGTACTTCTGCCTCTAATGGAAAGATCAATATCACCTGCATTGCTCGCCAGTGTATTTCTATTAAACAGAAGCCCGCTACTGATGCCTTCTAGCCTGCTAAACAAATCAGGACTTACCTTCCGGTTAACCTGCCGCATATCAAGTGTCGTATAGCTGCCGGTAGCATTTTGCTTTTCAATCACCTGGTATCCGGTGCTAATGATCGCTACTTCCCGAAGCGAATCTCCCTGTAAAGGTACATCTTCAGCAGACAGACCGGATCGCTCCGGAACCAGGTTCCTGGCAGGTTTTTCTTTTAAAATAATAGTTGTACCAACGATCACATAAGTCAAATCCTGGTCTTTCAAAATGTAAGCAATCACTTGCTGAAGACCGGCATTTCTAAAGTCTGCGTCAACCACCTTGTCGGCATTGAATACGTCTTCATTCCAGACGACTTTATAGCCGGTCTGCCGTTTCAATTCTTTAAAAATATGTTCTAGCTTAACTTTCTTTTTTACATAATTCAGTTGCTGGGCATAAGCAGTTGCGCTGAGCGCAACTACGGCCAGAAACAAAAAAGCAACGATTAAACGCATGGTTCATTACTGTGTTACAATTATCTTCTTTCCTTTCAATACAAAATGAAGATCCCCGGTCTGTTCCATAATTTTCAGCACCTCAGTTATATCTTGAGATTTAGAAACCACTCCCCCATACAATTCTCTTCCAACCGATTCATTTTGATAATAAACCTCTATGTCATACCAACGGCCCAAGCGGCGCATGATATTTTTTAAGGGTTCATTACGGAACACAAATTCTCCATCTTTCCAGGCAATTGTATTTTCAGCCTCAACTTGTTTAACTTCGATATGATGATCACCGGATAAGATGGCCTGTTGACCAGGCCTGATTTTAACACCCGGACCAGCAACAGACCCTGTTAAGGGCGCAATTTCTACACTCCCCTCTAAAAGCGTCGTTTTTGTAATTCCTTCGTCAAGGTAAGCATTTACATTAAAATGCGTACCTAAAACTTTTATTTGTTGTGTTTCTGTCAATACAAGGAAGGGACGTGACTGTTCTTTTACAATCTCGAAATAGCCTTCTCCATTGAGTGACAGCCTTCTATCTTTCAACCCTTCAAAACTAGCCGGAAACTTCACGGAGCTCATCGCATTGAGCCAAACACGGCTTCCGTCAGCGAGCAAAATTTGGAAAGGCACACCTTTGGGGGTACTGAATTGATGGTATTCAGCCTTTGCGCCTAAATCTGTGTTTACTTTATATTTCAATGTATTTCCTGCCAGCTTGAAAATCTCGACCCCCCTGCTTGTTGCAAGAAGGCCGTCTTTGGCATCGGTGATATTAATTTTACGGCCATCAGCGAGCGTTAGTACTAACTTTCCTGAATCTGGAAATTGCTGTCTGGCTAAGCTTACCCGTTCTGGCTGTGTGTTGTTGAAACAGAAAAATCCAAATCCAGTCAATACCGCCAAAAACATAGCGACACCTACCAGCTGGGCGACAATTGGATTTCGAACCGGCTGGTCTTCAAGCGCCTTGATAGAAGCTTGTAATTGTTCTTTCTTCTCAGATCTGATCAAAATCATCACGCTCTCCAGATCAAAATTGAGTTTGTGCGCGTAAATATTCTCTCTGCCTACCTGATCGCCCAAAAACAATTGCAGTTCTCTATAATGAATATCTCCAATAAAACGGTCATCATTGAAAACAGGCAAGCTTTCAACGCCATTATAAGACATGGCTGCCAACGCCTCCGCAACCAGTTGCTGAGGATGAAGTTTAATCTGATCCAGTTTCTTCTGTATAAGTTAAAAGTATATTATTGAGCATTTTGCAAACAAATTTATAACTATACCATTATCGAACAAGCTGTATTCTACAGAGTTTTACGATTTATCATTCTATTCTACCAGCAGCGATGCTTTGCTCAGGTGACTTGCTGTAAGCGTAGTCTGAAATAGTGACCTCGTCCTTAAGTTTATCGTGACTTAGCCTGATCCAGCCATAATGCAGTTTTCCGTTCAGCTTAAACCGGATTCCTAAATATTTATCAGATTTTCCAATCCACAATCCCGTATACGATTCACTGCCTGCGGTTTTGGACGAGCCCGCAATGAATCCTTTCATTAAAGGTTCTGTCCAAATACAACCGGTTATCGGGCTTTCCCGGATCAGCTGCTCTTTGATCAATGGAAATGACCACAATGCATTGACGACTAATTCTTCGCCCTGCTCTACCAAAACACTGCTTCCTTTTGCTGTTTTAGGTGTAACCAGCAGGTAGAGGTTTGGCATGTCATCGTGATGGATCAGCACAGAGAAAAAGTTAAAATCTGAAGTGCCGTCAGCATCTACATCCAGGAAGATGTGTTGATTGTAACCAAGTACCTGGTTTACCTTGCGGTAAACAACTGTCGAATTTGGTACTTCGGGTTGTGCGATACCACTTACAGGAGCCCCTTCCGTCGGATCAGGAAGCAATTGTGGTTTTTCGATTTCAGTTACAGCTTTATCTTTTTTACAGGCCTGCAGGGACAGCGCGAGGCAGATGCCTATCATCAGTATATTTTTCATTGGAGCATAGACGGGTAAAACGCTGAAAATGTTACAGCCGGAATTTTTTTACACCTGTTAGAACCTCGTGTACACCGCCAACTGAAAAATGGAATTATGGGTATTGTTTTTAGCACCATTGACGGTTTGGTTCATATAGCCCGCTTCAACATCCAGCTGGCTGCTAAACCGGTAGCCAAATGCGGCATAGGCACGGTTTTGATCAAACACATGACCGTTCAGCCGTTCTTTTCCCTGGACGTTTAAAAAGATCTCATTCTGCACAGCAGCAAACATTCCCTTTTCAAATTTACCGCTAGGCGTTTTCAATGGAATGAGCCCCCTCAGAAAATACCTGAACCGCTGACCGAAAAAATCTTCTGAATCCTGGTTTTCCAAAAACCGCTGCTCAAGTCTGAAACGGTGGCTGACCTGGGCAATACTAAGTTTATGACGGAAGATATACTGCTCCCAGGCCCGGTGCTCGGTCAGCGTATTGCTGCCAACTCCTATTAAATCTGAATAGGTCTGTGTAAAGAGATAGCCGGCAGTAAGGTCATTATTGCTGTTGATGAAATAAGTTAGTCCTGGCCTGATCAGCACATTTCTCAGTCCTTTCCATTCGTCTGAAGACCTGAACTGTGCATCAAAATGAAGTCCAATACGGCTGGTAATCTTCGTACTGTTCATCAAAAATAGCCAGCCAGTGTTTTGGTTAATGCTTTGTGCAGCCGCAGTCGTGCCGATGAGGCACAGGAAACCCAGGAATAAAAAGTAATTGCGCATGTTAATTTTGTTCGTGTTGCTAAAATAGTAATTTCCATTCCTATATTTATATTTAGCAAAATAAACCCAACGGCAATGAACCACAGCAAACCCGGCGATATTGACGCGTACATTGCTGGCTTTCCAGACGAAATCCAGCAAGTACTCCAACTGGTGCGGCAGACTGTAGCCGAAACTGCTCCGCAGGCCAGGGAAACTATTAAGTATGGGATGCCGACCTTTACATTGAATGGCAACCTCGTATACTTCGGGGCATTCAAAAATCACCTTGGTTTCTATCCCGCTCCAACAGACGACAAAGAATTTGAAGCCGCCCTTTCCGGTTATAAGACAGGAAGAGGCTCTATTCAGTTTCCTTATATCCGCCCTATGCCCCTTGACCTGATCAAAAAGATTGTAAAATGGAGAATTGAAAAGAACAATGGCTGACCAAATCTCTGTAAAAAGATTAAGGGCCATCTTTGGTGGTTCTGTTGGTAATCTGGTAGAGTGGTATGATTGGTATGCTTATTCTGCTTTTTCCATTTATTTTTCCGCATCATTTTTCCCAAAGGGAGATCCTACTGTACAACTGCTCAATACGGCGGGAATTTTTGCACTTGGCTTCCTGATGCGTCCTTTAGGCGGCTATCTTTTTGGCCGGATAGCCGATCGTGCCGGCCGTAAACAGGCAATGACCTTATCTGTACTCCTGATGTCATTTGGGGCTTTATTGATTGCGGTCACACCAACATACCATAGCATTGGTCTTGCTGCTCCTGTTTTGTTACTGACAGCACGCTTACTCCAGGGTTTAAGTGTTGGCGGGGAATACGGTGTATCTGCGACTTACCTCAGTGAAATGGCTACTCAAAACCGTCGCGGCTTTTACTCCAGTTTTCAATATGTCACACTCATAGGTGGTCAGCTCCTTGCATTGGGCATTCAGCTGATTCTTCAGAAGTTATGGCTCTATGAAGCCGAGTTATTGGAATGGGGCTGGCGCATTCCTTTTATTTTCGGTGCGGTGTTGTCGCTTGTAGCCCTTTATCTGCGCAGGAACCTGGACGAAACCCAGGCCTTTAAAAACCAAAACACGGGAACAATACACAAAAAAGGAACATTGAAAGAACTGCTAAAACATCCCAAAGCTTTAATCACTGTAATTGGACTCACCCTAGGCGGCACCCTCGCTTTCTATACTTACACCACTTACATGCAAAAGTTTCTTGTCAACACCGTTCACATGAGCAAAGAGCAGGCAACTCTAATGTCTTTTATTACCCTTTTGATATTTGCACTGCTACAGCCTTTATTTGGTGCATGGTCTGACAAAATAGGAAGAAAGCCGCTCCTGATCGGCTTTGGCATTGCCGGAACAATAGGTACAGTACCCTTGTTAACTGCGCTAAGCCACACTACCTCCCAATGGACTGCTTTTTTTCTCCTGGTCGCTGCCCTGGTTATTGTGAGCGGATATACAAGTATTAATGCCATCGTGAAGGCGGAGTTATTTCCTGCACAGATCAGGGCATTGGGCGTAGGTCTGCCCTATGCGTTAACTGTCGCCATTTTTGGTGGCACTGCAGAATACATCGCCTTATGGATGAAGAACAACAATCATGAATCTTATTATTACTGGTACATAACCGGCTGTATTTTCCTTTCCTTAATGGTATATCTCTTTATGAAAGATACCAAAACCCATTCCGCACTAAACGAGGACGATTAATCCTTGTTTTAGAAAAGCCACACTCTTCCCGAATAACTTAACCATCCTGGTTGTTTGATAAGCGGTTAAACAGAAAACTGTATCAGTTGCTTTCCCGTTAATTACTATACCTAAGCAAAGCATAGCTGAAGTATACAGGCGAAGCGGAAAACCTTAAAGAGTACGCAAACACTAAATTTAAATGTTATGAAACTTCAAGAATTAAATCAAGAAGAATTAAACACAGTTAACGGAGGCGGATTATTTAACAACAGTGATTCGGCATCTAATGGTGGAATTTTAGGTTCAATTGGGATCGGTAATTTATTGTCCGCTTCCTCTTATTCAAAAGATGGCGACGAAGAAAGCGCCTCTTCAACTTCAATAGGAAACGGGATCAATTTGGATCTGGGTGGCGTATTCAACAGCTTAACAAGCTAATCCGAAAGGGATAACAATAAAAAAGGAGATACCGGCATGGTATCTCCTTTTTTATTATATCTATTTTATCATGCTTTATGACTTTTTGAACCCATAAGAGAGGGCAACCAGTAGCATAAGCCCGGCAATGAAAAGAAATGCGGCATTTAATGATAAATGGTAAGCAATAAATCCGAGAAGCGCAGGACCAGCCAGCTGCCCGGCATAACCGATGGTTGTGATTACAGGAATGGCAATCGTGGCTGGTATATTTTTAAGCCTTCCGCCCTCGCTGAAAAAAACCGGGACAATATTTGCCGCTCCAATTCCCAACAGAATGAACCCTGCCAGTGAGGCTGTTACCCATGGTGTAAAGATAGCTAAACATAATCCCGCAGCAGCAATCAGGGATCCTCCTATCACAACGGTCCGCCCGCTTAATCTTGAAACAATCTTATCTCCCAACAGGCGCATCGTTGCCATGGCAACTGAAAATGCAGCATAGCCCATACCTGCCAGTTCAGGGTGAATTCCTTTGTTGTCCCGGAGAAAGATAGCACTCCAATCGAGCATAGCCCCTTCTGAAAGGAATACAGAAAAGCACATCAACCCCAAAAAGACCACACTCCATTTCAGCCAGGACACCCGGCCCGCAGGGCTATTTTCATTCATCTCGGAATACTTGTCGATGAATTCCTTTTCGGTGCGGACATCAAACAGAAACCGGTAATTCCAGAATACAATCAGAATGAGCAGCACTGCAATACTTACAGCCGCAGCAACCGGACTGAGGCCTGTCTTCATCAAAAAACCAAGCCCCAATGAACCAAAAAGCCCGCCAACGCTGAATAAGCCATGAAGGGACGACATCACCGGTTTACCTAAGCTGTTTTGCACCTGGACTCCATGAGCATTCATGGCTACGTCTACTACACCTACCGCACTGCCGAAGACAAATAATGCAATTCCCATTCCTATTGGTGAACTAATCAGCAGCAGCAAAGGGAGTGTAACTGCCATAATCAGTGCCGCAACTTTAATCACAATCCGAGTTCCGTAACGATGGGCAAAGATGCCGCTCACAGGCATCATCGCTATGGCGCCCCCGCCTAGTAACAAAAGCAGAAGTCCAAGATCCGCATTATTGAGTCCCAACCGGTCCTTTGCATAAGGAACCATGGGTGCCCAACTGGAGATTCCCAGTCCGCATACTAGGAAAATAGCCTGGGTGGCCTTTTTGGCCTGTAGTGGAGATGTTGACATGGGGATATTTTGAAGCAACAGGTTAAGCAAAAAAAAGAGTGCCTTTTGAGCACCCTTTTTTAACAATTCGTCAAGAACCGCTAAGCATCAATCTTAGCATACTTGGCATTTCTTTCGATAAAGTCTCTCCTTGGTGCTACATCATCGCCCATCAGCATCGAAAAGGTATGATCGCATTCCGCAGCGTTCTCAATTGTCGCCTGCATCAACGTACGGGTAGCCGGGTTCAATGTTGTATCCCAAAGCTGTTCTGCATTCATCTCTCCAAGACCTTTATAGCGCTGGATGTGCACGCTTTCTTCTTTACCGGCACCTTTCAGGCGCTGTACTGCAGCATCACGCTGTATATCGTTCCAGCAATATTCAAACTCTTTGCCTTTTTTGACTTGGTACAATGGTGGTGCTGCGATGTAAACATAACCAGCTTCGATCAATGCCTTCATATACCTGAAGAAGAAAGTCAGGATCAATGTAGTAATGTGGGATCCGTCGATGTCCGCATCCGTCATGATCACGATCTTATGGTAACGCAGTTTTGCTAAATTCAGTGCCTTATCATCTTCGGGAGTTCCTATGCTCACACCTAAGGCTGTAAACATATTCTTAATCTCGTCGTTTTCGTAGATCTTGTGTTCCATAGCCTTTTCTACGTTGAGTATTTTACCCTTCAACGGAAGGATGGCCTGAAAGTTACGGTCACGGCCTTGCTTGGCCGTACCACCCGCAGAGTCTCCCTCCACCAGGTACAGTTCGCATTTTTCCGGATCGCTGTCCGAGCAGTCGGCCAGTTTGCCCGGAAGACCTGAACCACCCATCACGCTCTTACGCTGCACCATTTCACGGGCCTTGCGTGCGGCAGAACGTGCCGTAGCAGCGAGGATCACTTTGTTAACGATCAGCTTTGCTTCTCTTGGATTTTCCTCCAGGTAGTTATTTAAAGCTTCGCCAACAGCAATATCCACAGCACCCATCACCTCCGTATTTCCCAATTTGGTTTTGGTCTGTCCTTCAAATTGAGGCTCTTGCACCTTCACAGAAATTACTGCGGTAAGACCTTCCCTGAAGTCATCTCCCGTGATCTCAAACTTAACGTTTTTAAGGAGTCCTGATTTATCAGCATAAGCCTTCAGGGTTCTGGTCAGTCCCCTTCTAAAGCCAGCGATATGGGTACCACCTTCATGCGTATTGATGTTGTTCACATACGAGTGAACGTTCTCTGCGTAACTGTCATTGTACTGCAAAGCAAGCTCCACAGGAATGCCATTTTTGATGCCCTCCACATAGATCGGCTCAGCGATCAGTGAAGGACGATTGCCATCCAGAAACTGAACGAACTCTTTTAAGCCGCCCTGTGAATGGAAAACCTCGGTAAGAAATGAACCATCTTCAACCACCTCACGTTCATCAGTAAGGGTCAATTTAATGCCTTTGTTCAAGAAAGAAAGTTCCCGGAGCCTGGAGGCCAGTGTATCATAACGGTACTCTGTAGTTTGTGTAAAAATGCTGGCATCCGGGGTAAAGGTCACAATGGTACCTCTCTTTTCGGTTTCACCAACTTCCTTCACATCGTACAGTGGTTTACCGATGTTGTATTCCTGAACCCAGATCTTGCCCTCACGGTGTACTTCTGCCTTCAAATGTGTCGATAGTGCGTTCACGCAACTGACACCAACTCCGTGCAAACCACCGGAAACCTTATAGGTGTCTTTGTCAAACTTACCACCTGCGTGCAGCACTGTCATTACAATCTCCAGTGCCGATTTTTGTTCTTTTGTATTGATGCCTGTAGGGATACCACGGCCATTATCTTCAACCCTGATGGAGTTGTCTTTCAGTATATTTACATAAATGGTATCGGCGTGACCGGCCAGCGCCTCATCTATTGAGTTGTCTACAACCTCGTAAACTAAATGATGTAAGCCTTTTATTCCGGTATCTCCTATATACATCGAAGGGCGCTTACGCACCGCTTCCAAACCTTCTAATACCTGTATATTATCTGCCGAATAATTTGACTTTGAATCCTGTTCTTCGCTCATATTTTTAGTTAAAACAATAAGATTCAAAAATAACCAATTGCGGGTAATTAACGGCAAATGTGGATAACTATTTGACCTAAAACAAGCTAAAAGTATCCGAAAAAATACAGTTGTTTAGGATACTTAATTTGAAATTTTATATTTGTGCCAAAGAGCTCAAATTCAACCCGCTCTTTGAAATCAAAAAAAGCAAACAAAAACAGGATCAATAGCAATAGATGATGAAAACAACAACAAAATTAGGCAGTTTAGCTGCTGCAGTAGCCATAGTTTCGGTCATGGCATCTTGCCAGGATAAAGAAAAAACACCGGCTGCGAAAACAGGTACTGCTACGGTAAGCAATGAGGAGAAGATAGTTTATGTAAATTCTGATTCGTTATTGAACAAATACCAATATTTTAAAGACCTGAAAGTGAAAATTGAAGGCAAGGCAAAAGTTGCTCAGGGAGACATGGCTTCAAAAGGCCAGGCTTTTCAACGTGAAGTTGCACAGTATCAGGCGCAACAAAGCACATTGCCGGCCGACCAGCGCGCAGCTACTGAAGAGCGTCTGGCACGTAAACAGCAGGAACTCCAGGCTTATCAGCAAAATGCTTCCTCTGCCCTTCAAAATGAGCAAAACGCAGAAAATGTAAAGCTGTACGATAAAATCGCAGACTATCTGAAAGACTACGCTAAGAAAAAAGGTTATAAATTGGTATTGAGCTACTCAAAAGGCAATGGCACCATTTTATTTGCCGATGAGAGTCTGGATGTAACCAACGAAGTGATCGTCGGACTGAACGATGCTTATAAAAAATAAATTCAACAATGCAAAAAGGGCCGGGCTCAAAAAGCCCGGCCTTTTTTATGCCTAAAAAACCTGCTATTTCGCGGATCCTTCAGAAGCCAGATCGATCATGATGTCGATCTCTTTTACCACCTCCTCTGCGCTACCTGAGAAACCAACAGCCATAAACCGGATATTGCCTTTTGGATCAATAACGAACTTGGTTGGGATACCCTTAACCTTATAGGCACTGATTACGTCAAATACTTCGGGGTTCTCCTTGTTCCTCGTATCATAAAGCACATTGAAGTCATATTTATTTTCTTCAAAAAACTTATTGACGATTGCCTCCCTGTTGGCTTCTCTCTGCCAGGTGTTGACAAACAAAAATACCACATTCGGATTTGAAGCATATTTTGTGACTGCTTTTTGCATACCCGGAAAAGAAGCCACACAGGGACCGCACCAGGTTGCCCAGTAATCCAGCACCACAGTTTTACCCTTCAGACCCGCCAGACTCACGGTCTCTCCCTTTCTGTTTACCAGAGAAAATCCAGGCGCAGGATCATTGATCATCTTTTTTGCCCATTCTGATCTTATTTTTTCCCGGGCAGATTGATCAATGCCGGCCATATACGTATCAAAGGGAATCGTGCTGCTCCTGCCTTCATACAGCGCTTTAAAGCGGATCTTAAGGGCATCGGTACCTTTGCCTGCTTTCAGGATACTTTCAGCTTCGGTATAGGCTTTTTCTTTGTTTCCAGAAAGGTCGAGGTACATGACATACCGCTCATTACCTCCCTCATCGTTGTAAGGCTTGGCTACTTCCTGGTAAAAAAGCGCTTCCTTATCGTTACCTTGTTTATGCAATAACAAGGCATAGGTATCAGCATACATCGCATAGTACCTTTCCATTCCCTTCTGGTCCCTGACCAGCTCTATCGATTTTTTAGACATCGACGCAGCCCGGTCTGTTTCCAGGTTCTGCTCTGCCATCGCCCATGCAATGTTGTTATACAGACTTGCCACAGAAGATTTATCACTGGTTTTACCCAGATAAACTTCCATTTTATCAAAATCTTTTGCCGCTGCATAACGGCTGGCCAATGCGAGATAAAGTCCGTTTAGCCTAAGCTTATCTTCCTTTTTTTCCGGGTCAAGTCCGAACCGCTGAATAAGACCTTCCAGTTTTTCTTCGAGTTGTTTAGGATTTCTTTCCCTGTATATTTCTGCTGAGGCATTAGCGAAGGCCAGATTGCCATTTGGGAAACGGGCTACAGCCTGTGCTTTTACAGAATCCAGGGCTTTTTGATCGTTGAGCAAAAGGTAGTAGCTAACCAGTGCTGTCAGATCTGCTTCGGCCACCATTGCTTTCCCCCGTATGCGGTTAATTTCTGCCTTGGTAAGTTCGGTAGCTTTTACTTTGTCCTGTGCGAATTTCACAAACAGGTATTCCTGCGTAAATTTTTCTTTCAACGTAGAATCCTGTTCGAAGGCCTTCTCATAAGCCAGCAGCTGCTGCGCCTGATCTGCCTTAATAAAAGGGTGATATCCCCCGGAATACAAATGCGCCTGTACAATGTAGCCCATGGGCACGGGAACACCTTTCTGGTGCAACTGTACAAAATATCCTTTCGGGTTTTCATCGCTTGTTTCTCCGGAAGCAAATGATAGATTGAGCAATTCTGCATTTGGCGCAGTCTTGACCTTGCCTTTAAAAATATTGCCCTTTCTGACCAGATTAATCTGTTCAATATTTTGTTTGCCGTCTACATAACTGACGGCATCGCAGACGATTTTTGTTTCATCCGCAAGCTTACCGCCCGCAGGGTCATAAACAAAAGAAACAGCTTTTCCGGACCCGGGCTTTGCGGGACTAAAGGTGACCTGCTGGGCGTTAACTGAAAACGCAGCAAAGAGCAACACGAGGAGAGATTTAAGGGACTTCATAGTCAAGTAGTTAATTAATGACACTTGCAACTAAATATCTAGTTTTATTTCCATAGAAAGAAATTTTAGGTAACTTATTCTGACTTCAGCTGTCTCAATAAAAACAGGCCCCTTTAGAAACATGGACTACCACGAGAAAATAAGCATTGAACTGGAGTTCTGGAAAAGGGATATCCTCAAAAAACCATCCATGTTTGACAAAGCCACAAGCTCTGTTCAGAAAAAGATCAATAGTTATATTCCCGATAAGGTACATGGCGCCATCACTGTTGCCATAAAAACAATGGTGCAAACGGTGCTCTATGGCTCTGCCTATACGACTTCTGATACTCCTCCGCAAGAAATGAGCCTCCTGCACCGGGAGGCTTTGGTAAAGGATAAAATTGCGCGCTACGGAAAAACAGGGGCAGCAGAGGGCGGCATTACAGGTGCAGGTGGTTTTCTAATGAGCATGGCTGACTTCCCGCTTCTGATCGGAATCAAGATCAAGCTGCTTTTCGAACTGGCCGCTTTGTATGGCTTTGATGTGCAGGATTACAGGGAGCGCCTCTACATCCTTTATATTTTCCAGCTCGCTTTTTCAAGCCAGCAGGGGGCAGCGAAGGTTTATCACCACCTGGCCGATTGGGACGAAAAACTGCGATTGATGCCTGACAATGCAGATCAGTTTGACTGGCAAACCTTCCAGCAGGAGTACAGGGACTACATCGACCTGGCCAAACTGGCCCAGCTGCTGCCTGTCGTTGGTGCAGCGGTGGGTGCCGTTGCCAATTACCAGTTGATCAAAAAATTGGGTAAAACAGCCATGCAGGCCTACCGCATGCGGCTGTTAAAATAAAACGACAGAACTATTCTTCTTTTTCAAACAGGCCGTCAATCAGGTCATCTGTTTCACGCCTGTCTTTTTTGGTCGGTCTACCGGTACCCCTGTCGCGCTTTAGCGCCGGGGCATGAAACATAGATTTAAATGCATGGGTGTCTTCAAGCGGGGTGATATCCTTGTATTTGGTCACCGCAATTTTCGACTCCACCCGGTTGTGCAACAGCTCCAGAACCTCAATAACTTTTTTTTCTATTCCTTTAGAAACCTGGTAGACATCTCCCGGTTTTACAATAGCAGATGCTTTGAGGTTCTGCCCATTGAACTTGATCCGGCCAGCCTTACAGGCTTCCGTTGCAAGGCTTCTGGTTTTGAATAACCTGATCGCCCATAGGTATTTATCAATCCGTAGTTTCTCCTGTTCTGCCATAAAAAATCAAAAATACAGAAGAAAAACAACGTTCAATAACATAAAATTGATTTATTTTGTCAAAAAATTACTTGATAACATGATAGCAGAATTAAAAAAGTTAGTAGAAGCCGCTTGGGAAGACAGAACTTTATTAGAATATAACGAACATTGCGAAGCCATTGAAACTGTAATTATGCAGCTTGACAAAGGTGAAATGCGTGTTGCAGAGCCTGTGCTCAATTCATGGGGCGTCAATGAATGGATCAAAAAAGCTGTGATCCTTTATTTTCCCATCAGACAAATGAAAGTAACTGAAGTTGGTCCTTTTGTATTTCATGATAAAATGAAATTGAAAACCAATTACAAAGAACTGGGCGTAAGGGTTGTACCTGGTGCAAGTGCCCGTTATGGCGCCTACCTTTCTAAAGGTGTGATCCTAATGCCTTCTTATGTAAACATTGGTGCCTATGTAGATGAGGGTACCATGGTTGATACCTGGGCTACTGTTGGTTCATGTGCACAAATAGGTAAACATGTACACCTTAGCGGTGGTGTTGGTATCGGCGGCGTGCTGGAGCCAATACAAGCTGCTCCAGTAATCATCGAAGACAATTGCTTCCTTGGATCAAGGGCGATTGTTGTAGAAGGCGTACGCGTAGAAAAAGAGGCTGTATTGGGTGCCAATGTTGTACTTACAGCTTCTACTAAAATCATTGACGTCACAGGTCCTACGCCTGTGGAATACAAAGGAATTGTGCCTTCACGTTCTGTCGTGATCCCTGGAAGCTATGCCAAAAAATTCCCTGCCGGCGAATACCACGTACCTTGTGCGTTGATCATCGGAAAACGTAAAGAATCAACAGATAAAAAAACTTCTCTCAATGATGCATTGAGGGAAAACAACGTAGCTGTATAGCAACATGAATATTGGTTTTGATGGAAAAAGGGCAGCTAATAACTTAACCGGACTGGGCAACTATAGCCGTTCGCTGGTTGCCGGTCTTGCACATTTTTTCCCTCAAAACCAATATTTTGTCTACACACCAAAAGTCCGTGACAACGCCCAGATCAGCCAGTTCTTCAGCGCTGACAACATCCAGATCAGGACACCCCTTTCCAAAGGTCCTTTGTGGCGCAGCCTGGGCATTAAAAAAAGCTTGATTAAAGATAAAATTGACCTTTTTCATGGGCTTAGCCATGAGATCCCTGTCGGCCTGACTGCAGCTGGCATTCCCTCAATAGTCACTGTACACGACCTGATCTTTTTAAAGTTCCCGCAGTATTTCGGTACAATAGACCGCTTCATCTACAAGTTAAAATGTGGCTATGCCTGCAGGAAAGCAGACAGGATCATTGCCATTAGTGAGCGTACCAAGCGCGACATTGTCGAATTCTTTTCTATCGATCCCGGCAAAATTGAAGTCATCTACCAAAGTTGCGATGACAGTTTTAAAATACCCTGCACGGATGAGAAGAAGAGCAGTGTAAAGGAAACATTCCGCCTACCTGAAAAATATATTCTCAGCGTAGGTACCATCGAAACCAGGAAGAACCTGATCACCCTGGTCAGGGCACTGAAACATATAGATGTCACCTATCGCCTTGTTGTCGTGGGTAAAAAAACCGCATATGCCGATCAGGTGCTGGCCGAGATTGAAGCACTGGGTCTCAGTGACCGCGTATTGTTCCTTGAAAATGTTCCTTTTGATGCACTTCCGGCAATTTATCAGCAAGCCACTGTTTTTGTTTACCCCTCTTTGTATGAAGGATTTGGTATTCCGATCCTGGAAGCTTTGCATTCTGGTGTTCCGGTAGTCGCCGCAAAAGAGTCTTGCCTGGAAGAAGCCGGTGGGCCCGGCAGTCTTTATGTCCGGCCGCTCAACCATACCGGTTTTGCCAACGCAGTCAACAGCCTTCTGACCAGCCCGGAAATCAGGGAGAAAATGCGCATCGCCGGCCGCTCTTTTGCCCAACGTTTCGACAGCAATTTATTGGCCGGGCAAATGATGCGGGTCTATCTTGATGTGATAAAGTCTAACCGTTGAATATAATGATGAAAACAGAAATTGATAAAACGCTCCAGATTTTAAAAAACGGGGGCGTAATTCTATATCCTACCGATACGATATGGGGCCTGGGTTGTGATGCTACCAATGAGCAAGCCGTCGCCAGGATCAATGAAATTAAAGGCCGCAGTTCCGAAAAGAGCCTAATCATCCTGCTGGATACGGATGCCAAACTGCCCTCCTATCTCACTGAAATTCCTGATGTTGCTTATGACCTCATAGCGTATGCCGAAAACCCGTTAACCATCATTTTTTCAGGCGCAAAAAATCTTGCGCCCAATGTGATCAATGCGGATGGAAGTATAGGTATACGGATCGTGAAACACAGTTTTTGTGAACAATTGATCCAGCGTTTCCGTAAACCAATTACCTCCACATCGGCCAATCTATCGGGCTCAGCCTCCCCGCGTTTTTTCGATGAAATCAGCGAAGAAATCAGGGAAGCCGTCGATTATGTAGTGGACTGGGAGCAGGAACTCCGGGATGAAAAGAAACCATCAACGATTATGAAATTAGCAGCGGGAGGCCAATTTTCCTTTATTAGAAGGTAAGTTTTACTACTTTTGCATTTCAGCAATGGAAAAACACTTACAACATCCTGTTTTCAAAGTCCTGGCAAATATTGCAAAAAATCACCATATCGAAGCCTATGTGATCGGTGGCTATGTACGGGATATCTTCCTGAAAAGGCCGTCTAAGGACATCGATATTGTAGTACTCGGAAACGGAATCGACTTTGCAGAACTCGCCGGAGCACAGCTGAAAGCTAAAGTTGCCGTTTTCAAGAATTTTGGAACAGCAATGCTGAAGTACAATGACCTCGAAATAGAGTTTGTAGGTGCCCGGAAAGAATCCTACCGGTCCAATTCCCGCAAGCCCATTGTAGAAAATGGCACAATCAGCGATGACCAGTTGCGTCGCGATTTCACCATCAATGCATTGGCCATCTCGCTGAATGAAGGAACTTACGGCAGTCTGGTTGATCCTTTTAACGGTGTTGCTGACCTGGACAACAAACTCATCAAAACCCCGCTCGATCCGGAAATTACTTTCTCGGACGACCCGCTTCGCATGATGCGGGCTATACGTTTTGCTTCGCAACTTAATTTTCGAATTGATGAGGCCGCTCTTGATGCCATTACGAAGCAAAAAGAACGGATCAGCATTGTTTCTAAAGAGCGGATCACAGATGAACTGAATAAAATCATCCTCTCGGCAAAGCCTTCGATAGGTTTCGGCTATTTATTTGATACAGGACTGCTCAAGCTCATCTTTCCGCAAATGGCAAATCTTTATGGTGTTGAAATCATCAGGGGAAAAGGACATAAAGATAATTTTTACCACACCTTACAGGTGTTGGACAACATCTGCGAGGTGACTGATGACCTCTGGCTTCGCTGGGCAGCAATATTACATGACATCGCCAAACCGGCTACCAAACGCTTTGAGGAGGGGCATGGATGGACCTTTCACGGCCACGAGGATAAAGGTGCACGCATGGTGCCGCAAATCTTTACCCAACTTAAACTCCCTCTTAATGAGAAGATGAAGTTCGTGCAAAAGCTTGTTCAGCTCCACCTGCGCCCAATTGTACTCGCCCAGGAAGTGGTTACGGATTCTGCAGTAAGGCGGTTGCTTTTTGACGCAGGAGAAGATATCGAAGGTCTGATGCTGCTCTGCAATGCAGATGTGACGACTAAAAATGAATACAAGGTCAGGAAATACCGGAACAATTTTGAACTGGTCAAACAAAAGCTTAAAGATGTTGAGGAACGTGATCAGATCAGAAACTGGCAACCACCTGTTTCCGGCAACGACATCATGAAGATCTTCGGACTCGGGGCCGGCAGGGAAGTTGGCCTGATCAAAAATGCCATCCGGGAGGCAATTCTGGAAGGCGACATAACAAATACATACGAGGATGCGTTACAATTTATGCTGAAAAAAGCCAAAGAATTAGGGCTTTCACCGGTAACGCAGTAATACAATTATAGAAAGTATATTTTATTTTTTAATTTTATAGCTAGAAAATAAGCTCAGATGGCAATTTACAGATTTAGAATAAGTTTCGAAGATTTCGATGAGGTAGTACGGGAAATTGATATTAAATCAAACCAAACATTCGAAGACCTGCACAAAGCAGTACACCGTTCTACCGGATATTCAGCGGAAAAATCGTCTTCATTTTATGTGAGTACAGACAATTGGATCAAAGGTGACGAAATCGCATATTTACCCAACCAGCGCAAGACAGACCGGGGTGTGACCCTGATGGAGAATTCCAAACTGAGTAACTTCATTGAAGATCCGCATCAAAAATTCTATTACATATATAACTTTGACCGCCCTTTTGACTTTCATGTAGAGCTCATCAGGATTATCCTTGAAACAGATCCCAGCATAGAATACCCCTTCCTGGTCAAAAGTAGCGGAGAAGCGCCTAAAATCATAGAGAAGAACAATGCTGGCGGCTTTGCAGTATCCTCAAATCCGGTATCTACTGAATTTGATTTTCTGAATGAAATGGATTTCGTACCGGAAGACACAGAAGAACTGGAAGCCATGGGTGGCAGAGGTATCAATACTGATGTCAAAGAGGACGATCATGACGACCAGGAATCTGGTGACGCTTCTGACGAATTTGCGGACAACGAGAACTACGAAGACGAACAGTATAAGGAAGACGACTATTAAGCTTCATTATGGCAGCTGACCGCACCCTTATCGTCGTTAGCGGCCCCACAGCTGTTGGTAAAACTGCTTTGGCGATTGAATTGGCAAAGCACTTTTCTACCGATGTCATCTCCGCAGATTCCCGGCAATTTTTCCGGGAAATGAATATCGGTACAGCAAAGCCCGATCCCGAAGAACTTGCTCAGGTGCCTCATCATTTTATCAATTCACACAACATTCAGACGCTGTTCAGCACGGGTGATTTTGAAGTTCAGGCGCTCAGACTGATGGATGAACTTTTTCAGGAAAAGAACGTACTGATTCTTGCCGGCGGTTCGGGCCTTTATATCGATGCCATTTGCAAGGGTCTGGATGAGCTGCCTGCAACAGATCCGGACATTCGTCAGCAACTCAACCATTTGTTTGCAGATCAGGGTATCGAACCTATTAAAACACAATTGAGCGAACTCGATCCTGAATATTATCAGAAAGTGGATCAGTTCAACCCTCAGCGCATGATCCGCGGACTGGAATTTGTACTTTCCACTGGTAAAAAACTCTCTTCGTTCCTGACCAGCAGCAAAAAAGAAAGGCCTTTCAGGATGATCAAAATAGGGCTCAATATGGACCGTAGTTTGCTTTATCAACGCATTAATGCCAGGGTAGACCTGATGATGGATAAAGGGTTACTAAATGAAGTGCGGGGATTGCAGGATTACCGTCAGTACAATGCCCTAAACACGGTAGGCTACAGTGAGCTCTTTGACTACCTCGAGGGCAATTGTGCGCTGGAAACAGCAGTAGACAGGATCAAACAAAATACCCGCAGGTTTGCCAAACGCCAGTTAACCTGGTTCAGAAGAGATGAAGACATCACCTGGTTTGAGCCAGACCAGACCGAAATGATCCTGGCCCACATCAATGAAAGATTAAATATCAGGGATTAAGCCTGGGCAGCTGGTCCGCCAAAATTCATTGGAAAACCCGGAGGCTCTTCCTGTGTTTTGATCCTGCCATTAATTGCCTCGTATTTCTCAATGTTATCCTGCATGGCGCCCAAGAGCCTCTTTGCATGCTCCGGCGTTAAAATAATCCTGGATTTGACCCTTGCCTTCGGTACGCCAGGCATTACCCGGATGAAGTCCAAAACAAATTCAGTATTCGAATGCGTGATAATGGCCAGATTAGAAAATATACCTTCAGCTATTTCCTCAGAAAGCTCTATATTCAATTGGTTATCGGTGTTCATTTCTTCCATACAGCAAAACTAATGCTTAATATGGGAATCCAGAAACCTTAAATTTAAAAAAACACTCATAAAAAAAGTCCCCCAACTTGACGAAGGGGGACTTAACAATTATTTCAGAAAACTAAGCTTCTACTTCCTCTTGTTTCGAAGCCAGTAACTTATCGTATTCTTCTTGTGAACCGACAATGATACGCTCATATCCACGAACACCAGTTCCTGAAGGAATTAAGTGTCCAACGATTACGTTCTCTTTCAATCCAAGCATATTGTCACGTTTACCAGCGATCGCTGCCTCGTTCAATACTTTTGTAGTTTCCTGGAAGGAAGCCGCAGAGATGAATGATTTGGTACCCAATGACGCACGTGTAATCCCTTGCAATACTGAACTCGCAGTTGCAGGTCTTGCATCACGAACTTCAATTTGTTTCAGGTCTTTACGTTTCAGTTGAGAATTCTCGTCTCTCAGTTTACGTAAAGAAAGAATCTGACCAGGTTTCACTGTATTAGAGTCACCCGCATCTTCTACCACTTTTTTATCATAGATCTCATCATTCTCGATCATGAAGTCCCAACGGTCAACAGAGTTGTTCTCTAAGAAACTGGTGTCTCCCGGATCTTCAATGTGAACCTTCTGCATCATCTGGTGAACAATTACCTCGAAGTGCTTGTCGTTGATCTTCACACCTTGCAAACGATATACCTCTTGGATACCGTTAACCAGGTATTCCTGAACAGCTGCAGGGCCTTTAATTGCAAGGATATCCGCAGGTGAGATAGAACCATCTGAAAGTGGCATACCCGCTTTCACAAAGTCATTGTCCTGAACCAAAATGTGTTTAGACAATGGCACCAGGTATTTTTTAACCTCTCCGTCTTTCGACTCGATGGTCATTTCCCTGTTACCACGTTTCACACCACCCAAAGTTACCACACCATCGATCTCAGTTACTACAGCTGGGTTAGACGGGTTACGTGCTTCGAAAAGCTCGGTAACACGTGGCAAACCACCCGTAATATCCCTTGTTTTACCAGTTGCACGAGGGATCTTAACCAGGATCTGACCAGTCTGAACTGCTTCACCTTCGTCGATCGCAATGTGCGCACCTACCGGAATGTTGTAACCTCTGATCAGTTCGCCTTTTTTGTCGACGATCCTTACAGAAGGGTTCTTCGTTTTATCACGTGTATCAATAATTACTTTCTCACGGTGACCGGTTTGCTCATCTGATTCCTCACGGAAGGTAACACCCTCAATGATCGCGTCAAATTCAATCTTACCGGCAAACTCTGAGATAATTACCGCATTATATGGATCCCATGAACAAATTCTGTCTCCTTTAGTAATCTTGGTTCCGTCCTCAACATACAGGAATGAACCGTAAGGAATGTTGTTCGTCATGATGATCTTGCCTGTAACCGGCTCAACGATCTTGAACTCACCAGAACGTCCCAATACGATTTGAGTCTCGCCTTCTTCTGTTTTGGTAGAAACCGTACGTACGTTTTCAAATTCGATGACACCATCAAACTTAGCAATGATCTGAGATTCTGCTGCAATGTTTGATGCGGTACCACCCACGTGGAAGGTACGAAGTGTCAACTGTGTACCCGGCTCACCGATCGACTGCGCGGCAATTACACCGACAGCTTCTCCTTTTTGAACACGTTTACCTGTTGCCAGGTTACGTCCGTAGCACAGCGCACAAACACCTCTCTGGTTTTCGCAAGTCAGTACAGAACGGATTTCAACACCTTCCAATGGAGACTCTTCAATTGCTTTGGCAATGCTTTCGTCAATATCCTGACCTGCACCTACCAATAGTTTACCATCAAGCGGGTTGAATACATCATGCAGTGAGATACGTCCCAGTAATCTGTCGTACAATGGCTCAACGATATCTTCGTTGTCTTTCAGGGCAGTTGTAAACATACCTCTCAAAGTACCGCAGTCTTCAGAGTTAACGATCATGTCCTGTGCCACGTCATGCAAACGACGGGTTAGGTAACCCGCATCGGCCGTTTTCAAAGCCGTATCCGCCAAACCTTTACGCGCACCGTGGGTAGAGATAAAGTACTCGAGTACCGATAGTCCTTCTTTAAAGTTGGACAGAATCGGGTTTTCGATGATCTCACCACCTGAACCTGATTTCTGAGGTTTCGCCATCAGTCCCCTCATTCCGCAAAGCTGACGAATCTGCTCTTTAGAACCACGGGCACCTGAATCAAGCATCATGTAAACCGAGTTGAAACCCTGGTTATCGCTCGACAACTGGTTCATTACGAACGAAGTCAAACGGTTGTTGATACGTGTCCAGATATCGATGATCTGATTGTAACGCTCATTATTGGTAATGAATCCCATGTTGTAGTTGTTCCTCACCTCTTCTACTTCAGCAGAAGCTTGTTGCAACAACGTATGTTTCTCCACAGGAATGTTTACATCCTGTAAATTAAACGACAGACCACCGCGGAATGCCATTTGGAATCCTAATTCTTTGATGTCATCCAGGAATCTTGAAGCCCGTGCCATACCAGTGATTTTTACCACCTCACCAATGATATCTCTAAGAGATTTTTTGGTCAGCAGTTCATTGATATAACCCACTTCCTCAGGAACCATCTGGTTGAACAACACACGACCTACTGTAGTGTCGGTCAGTCTGTTGACAATCACACCGTTTTCGTCTTTTACATTTACCTTAACCTTGATAAACGCATGAAGATCGATTTGTTTCTCATTGTAAGCAATGATTACCTCCTCCGGAGAATAGAAAATCGAATCCTGTCCTTTTACTACACGTCCTTCGTCAGTTCTGCGGCCTTTAGTAATGTAATAAAGGCCCAAAACCATATCCTGTGAAGGTACCGTAATCGGAGTACCGTTTGCAGGGTTCAGGATGTTGTGTGCAGCAAGCATCAGTACCTGTGCTTCCAAAATTGCAGCGTGACCCAGCGGCAAGTGAACTGCCATCTGGTCACCGTCAAAATCCGCGTTGAAGGCCGTACACACCAATGGGTGCAACTGAATCGCTTTACCTTCCACCAATTTAGGCTGGAACGACTGGATACCCAGTCTGTGCAGCGTAGGCGCACGGTTTAGCAATACAGGGTGACCTTTCAATACGTTTTCTAAAATGTCCCAAACCAGGGGATCTTTCCTGTCTACAATCTTTTTAGCAGATTTTACAGTTTTAACGATACCCCTTTCGATCATCTTACGGATGATAAATGGTTTGAACAGCTCCGCTGCCATATCTTTAGGTAAACCGCATTCGTGTAGTTTCAAACTTGGCCCTACAACAATTACCGAACGTGCAGAATAATCCACACGTTTACCCAATAAGTTCTGACGGAAACGGCCTTGTTTACCTTTCAGTATATCTGAAAGTGATTTCAAAGCACGGTTACCTTCAGTTTTAACCGCATTTACTTTACGTGAGTTATCGAACAACGAATCCACAGCTTCCTGCAACATCCGTTTTTCGTTACGCAAAATTACTTCCGGTGCTTTGATCTCGATCAAACGTTTCAAACGGTTGTTACGGATGATCACACGACGGTACAAATCATTTAAGTCAGAAGTCGCAAAACGACCACCTTCCAATGGTACCAACGGACGCAATTCAGGTGGAATAACAGGAACGATCTTGATGATCATCCACTCCGGGTTATTCTCGATACGTGACCTTGAACCACGGAAAGCTTCCACAACCTGAAGACGTTTTAAAGCCTCATTTTTACGTTGTTGTGAAGTCTCATTCGCAGCCTGGTGACGCAGGTTGTAAGACAAAGTATCCAGGTCAATACGTTTCAATAAATCTTCCAACGCTTCCGCACCCATTTTGGCGACGAATTTATTAGGGTCTTTATCATCCAGGTATTGGTTTTCTTTTGGCAACTTGTCCAGGATATCCAGGTATTCTTCCTCAGTCAGGAAGTCCATATATTGAATACCTTCTTCAGACATTAATCCCGCTTGTATCACTACATAGCGCTCATAATAAATGATCAGGTCAAGCCTTTTTGTAGGCAGACCCAGGAGGTAACCAATTTTATTTGGCAATGAACGGAAATACCAGATGTGCGCTACAGGAACCACCAAATTGATGTGTCCCATACGCTCTCTGCGTACTTTCTTTTCAGTTACTTCCACACCACAACGGTCACAAACAATACCCTTGTAACGGATACGTTTGTATTTACCGCAATGACATTCGTAATCTTTTACCGGACCAAAAATACGTTCGCAAAACAAACCATCACGTTCAGGTTTGTAAGTACGGTAGTTAATGGTCTCAGGTTTTAACACCTCACCACTTGAGCGCTCCAAAATAGCCTCAGGTGATGCCAAGCTAATGGTAATCGAGGTGAAATTGCTTTTTAATTTATTATCCTTTTTGTAAGACATAGCTCTTTTGTGTTTTATACGTTAATCTAACGTAATATCCAAACCTAATCCACGTAACTCATGTACCAATACATTGAATGACTCCGGTACACCAGGTGTAGGCAGGTTCTCGCCTTTTACAATCGCTTCGTAAGTTTTAGCCCTTCCGATTACATCATCCGACTTCACAGTCAGGATTTCCTGCAGGATATTGGCCGCACCAAATGCTTCCAGTGCCCAAACCTCCATCTCACCAAAACGCTGACCACCGAACTGGGCTTTACCACCCAACGGCTGTTGCGTAATCAATGAGTAAGGTCCGATCGAACGTGCGTGCATCTTATCGTCAACCATGTGTCCCAGTTTCAGCATGTAGATGATACCTACTGTTGTCGGCTGGTCAAATTTCTCACCGGTCAGACCATTGTTCAGGTAAGTCCTACCTGAAGCAGGCAAACCAGCTTTCGCGATCCAGTCTTCTACTTCATAGTGTTTGGCACCATCAAAGATCGGAGTGGCAAATTTAACACCCAGTTCTTTACCGGCCCATGCCAATACTGTTTCATAGATCTGACCAAGGTTCATACGTGAAGGTACACCCAGCGGGTTCAACACGATGTCAACCGGAGTTCCGTCTTCCAGGAACGGCATGTCTTCATCACGCACGATACGGGCAACAATACCCTTATTTCCGTGACGACCGGCCATCTTATCTCCAACTTTCAGTTTACGTTTTTTAGCCACATAAACTTTAGCCATCTGAACGATACCTGAAGGAAGCTCGTCACCTACACTGATTGCAAACTTATCACGTTTGTAAGCACCCAGTTCTTCGTTTACACGAATACCATAGTTGTGCAGCAATAATTTGATCTGGTCATTCTTGTCATCATCAGTGGTCCACTTGTATGGATTGATGTGGGCGTATTCCAGGTCAGTCAAACTTTTCTGTGTAAACTTAGCGCCTTTAGGGAACAACAGTTCTTTATACACGTTAAATACACCCTGAGAAGTCTTGCCGTTTACGATCTGGAACAATTTGTCAACCAATTCGTTTTTCAGGTTCAACACCGTGATCTCGTACTTCTTGTCCAACTTCTCTATTGCCGATTTTTCTTCAGCTTTAGTCGTTTTCTTAGCTCTTGAGAACAGTTTGGTATCGATAACCACACCTTTGATCGACGGTGGAGTTTTCAAGGATGCATCTTTCACATCACCTGCTTTATCACCAAAGATCGCACGCAATAATTTCTCCTCCGGTGAAGGATCAGATTCTCCTTTCGGAGTGATCTTACCGATCAGGATATCACCTTCCTTAACTTCAGCGCCGATACGGATGATACCGTTTTCGTCCAAATCTTTGGTCGCTTCTTCAGAAACGTTAGGGATATCTGGTGTCAGTTCTTCCTCACCACGTTTGGTATCACGTACTTCCAGTTCAAATTCTTCAATGTGCAATGAGGTAAAGATATCTTCTCTGACAATACGTTCGTTGATCACGATCGCATCCTCAAAGTTATACCCTTGCCAAGGCATGAAAGCAACTTTTAAGTTTCTTCCCAAAGCCAGCTCACCATTTTCAGTAGCATAACCTTCACAAAGTACCTGTCCTTTTACAACTTTCTGACCTTTCTTAACGATCGGTTTCAAGTTGATACAAGTATTCTGGTTGGTTTTCTTGAATTTGATCAGTCTGTAAGTCTTACTATCACCTTCAAAAGAAACCAGGCGGTCGCCGTCGTTCCTGATGTATTTGATCGTAATCTCATTCGCATCTACATACTCAACCACACCATCACCTTCAGCATTGATCAAAGTTCTCGAATCGCGGGCTACGCGACCTTCCAAACCTGTACCAACAATCGGTGCTTCAGGACGCAGCAAAGGCACAGCCTGACGTTGCATGTTCGATCCCATCAATGCCCTGTTCGCATCATCATGCTCCAGGAAAGGAATCAATGAAGCCGCGATCGAGGTGATCTGGTTCGGTGCAATATCCATTAAGTCTAATTTCTCAGGCTCAATGATCGGGAAGTCACCCTCGTAACGTGCTTTAACACGGTCAGTAGTGAAGTTACCTTTATCGTCATATTCCGCATTGGCCTGAGCGATGGTTTTGCCATCTTCATCTTCTGCAGATAAGTAAATTACCGGCTCATCCATAGAGACGATACCGTTTTCTACCTTTTTATATGGTGTTTCAATGAAACCTAAATTGTTGATCTTCGCATGAACACAAAGAGACGAGATCAGACCAATGTTTGGTCCCTCTGGTGTCTCAATGGTACACAAACGGCCGTAGTGGGTATAGTGAACGTCACGTACCTCAAAACCTGCACGCTCGCGGGACAGACCACCTGGGCCTAACGCTGAAAGACGACGCTTGTGCGTAATCTCCGCCAGAGGATTCGTCTGGTCCATGAACTGCGACAACTGATTGGTTCCAAAGAACGAGTTGATCACCGACGACAACGTACGGGCATTGATCAGATCGGTTGGTGTAAACACCTCGTTATCGCGGATGTTCATACGCTCACGGATAGTTCTAGCCATACGGGCCAGACCAACGCCGAATTGAGCATACAATTGCTCTCCTACCGTACGAACACGACGGTTCGACAAGTGATCGATATCATCCACCTCTTCTTTAGAGTTGATCAGCTTGATCAGGTATTTAACAATCGCGATGATATCCGCTTTTGTCAATACTTTTACGTGATCAGGCGTATCCATTTTCAACTTGCGGTTGATCCTGTAACGGCCTACATCACCAAGGTCATAACGTTTATCTGAAAAGAACAAACGCTCAATGATACCCCTTGCAGTTTCCTCATCAGGTGGTTCTGCGTTACGCAAAGCACGATAGATGTTT
>JAZKCT010000021.1:0-43092 GCA_040387995.1 Bacteroidota bacterium
GAGCACGACCTTGCCAAGGTCGGGGTCGCGAGTTCGAATCTCGTCTTTCGCTCTGAAGCCTTCCATTAGGGAGGCTTTTTTATTTTAAACATTTCAGCTCTAGAGATGTTCTTCATGTAAAGATCTTGTCGTCGTGAAGAAATTATTTTTCCATATAATCTTCTTTTTACCTCTGTTCCTCATCAACGAGCTTAGCGCACAGGAAAAATCAATCCAGCTTAACCTGGGTACACAGGGAATCGGTGCCGAATTTAAATCAGGTCTGTCATCAGATTTTTCACTAAGGGCAGGAGCGAATGCCGTGCCATTGAAGGCCAGTAATGTGTTTGAGATTTCGGGCTTCAATTCAACGTCTGACGTTTCCGCAGATTTTTATAATGTTCACTTACTTGGAGAATATAAGCCTTTGAAAAATGTCAATTGGCTTCGCTTAGTGGGCGGACTGGCCTATTTCTTTAAAGCCAAAAGCAAAATAAGAATCGTTCCTTCTGACGATTACAAATATGGTGATTTGACGCTAACGGAAGACCAGATCGGATATCTTGACTTGAATGTTGATTGGAAAGGCATAGCTCCCTACCTCGGACTATCGCTGTGGAAGGCTTTTCCTACTAAAAAATTCAATGTCAATTTTGATTTGGGAACCTATTATTTGCGCAGACCCAAAGCGACAATCATAGGAACAGGGCTGTTGGAGGGCAATTCGACTCAAACGAGGCAGTTTCAGTCCAATATTAAGGACTACAGATGGCTGCCTCTGGTGCAACTGAACTTCAACTTTAAACTCTAGGCTATGGCACGATCTGTAAATAAAAAATGGCTACTGGTGCTGATCATGATCCCTTTGGCATGTGAAAAGCCGACTGAAAATATAAAAATTATTCTGGATACAGATGTCATCAAGTATACTGCAATGGTATCGGTAACCGATGCTCAAACCGGAAACCCCATAGATGGCGCTACAATTGCGGTTTCTGGTCAAGGGGCGCCAAATATCTATGAGCTTTCCGGGAAAAAAGAGATCAAGCTGAGCTCCGGAATGGTTACGATTGGCCTGCATCCGGACGTTACACCAGAGATTGACCAGCCTGTGCGGGCCGACATCACAATTGAAGCGCCAGGATACAGAAATGAAATCAGACAGCTGACTTTTAAAGCTGACGAAAAGCGCCAGGTATTGACCATTGATTTGTTCAAAGCTGGCGAAGAGAACTCATCACCAGTCATTACTCCGCCACCTCCGGTTTATCCAAATATGATTTCTTTGAATTTCAAGGGGCGTTGTCCGTCCCGCAGGGATGTAGAAGTCAGACCCAGTGTGTACGTGTCTTTCAGAAAGAGCGGATCATCTGCCGCCTTTCGGTACCTGGGTTATATGGACAAAGGGCAGATCAGCACCAATTTGCTGGAGCTGAACCAGGCCTACGAATTTCAGATCGTGTATGGCGGCGAAGTATACCGCGTAAGTCAACTCATTGAACAACTCACTTACGACCTGAGCCTAGACATGCCTGCCGCCTGCAACATCTAAAAATCCTCGGCAGTGTCTACTAGTCTGAATAGGTTCAAGTCTTCTTCATGAATGTTGTCCTTTTTTGTTTTACGACATTCTGACTTACTTGTCTTCTCAATACCTTTTTTTTATACCAGAACAGCCCCATCTGGTCGGTCGTTTACAGACTATTGCAGATATTTTGTATGTAGAAATCGGCTGCTTTATATCAACACATTCATCCTTTGTATACAATTGCAATTTTGTCATAAAGTGGTTACCTAAGTTTGCGTTAGCACCTCAGAAATGATTGGTGCCTGCAAATTTTAAAAGGCGCATATGACTCAAACCTTACCAAACACTGCCGCTAAGCGTGGTAGAACTACTTTGATGATCCTACTGAGCATTGGCAGTTTTTGGAGTTATGGACAGGATTTTTCCAACACCAAGAACATCAAGCCAATAAACGTTAACGGAAGTTTGGAAGGTCGCGGTACTTTTTACCAGGCAAGCGGCATACAGGACCGGAGACAACCCTTTGCTTATTTGCTAAACGGATCGGCTGCGGTCTCAATTTATGGCTTAAGCATTCCTTTTTCAATAGCCTACAGCGAATCCAACAGCTCCTTCAGTCAGCCCTTCAATCAATTCGGTATGAGCCCTACCTACAAGTGGGTTACTTTGCATGCCGGTTATCGCAATATTGATTATTCGCCGTATACGCTGGGTGGACATACCATGTTGGGCGCGGGTGTAGAGCTGAACCCGGGAAAGCTGCGGTTTGGATTGATGCGCGGAAGGCTAAACAGAGCCAATGCAGTAGATTCTACTTCACAGGTCCTTGTTCCGGTTTCTTTTTCCAGAAAGGGTACAGCGGCAAAACTGGGTTATGGTACGGACCGTAACTTTTTTGAATTCAGTTATCTGCAGGCAAAAGACGACAGCACATCGCTGGATCTAAGAGAGGTCCGGAAAGCGGATTATGTGACCCCGGCTTCCAACAATGTGGTTGGCTATAATTACAGGTTTTCTTTCCTGAAGCACTTCACTTTAGAAAGTAAAGGTGCCTTAAGTATTTATACCCGTGATGTGAATTCTACCCTGGCATTTTCAGAAGTAGACAATAAGGTGCTGCAAAAAGTGCAGGATCTAATTGCCCTCAATGGTACGAGCGAATTCTACACGGCCCTGGATGCATCACTCAACTATCGCTCTAAATATTTTGGATTGAAAGCGAATTATAAAAGGATAGAGCCCGAATATAAAACCATGGGTGCTTATTTCTTCAACTCAGATCTCGAGTCCTGGACTTTTGGGCCGAGTGTCAATTTATTAAACAACAAAATACGGATCAGCGGAAGTATCGGTACACAACGTGATAACTTACTTGATCAGAAGCGGTCAACCAATAAACGCCTCATCGGGTCCGGAACTGTAGGGGTGGAATTTAATAAATCACTGGCACTGGATTTAAATTACAGTAATTTTTCCAACGATCAGCAGCCCAATACCCTCCGTTTCCCGGATTCGCTCCGAATCGTGCAAACCACCAGTAACATTACAGTAACACCACGCTACATGATTGTACGTCCCGCACTGGTACAGGTGTTCAGTGTTTCGGCCGGACTCAACAAACTCAACGATTTTAACCAAATCATTACGAGCAACAATTTGGTGAGCAGAACTATTGATACCCGGCAGTTTTTTTTCAACTATGTAGCCAATCTCCCCAAAAAAGGCATCAGTATGTTTTTTAATCTAAACCGTACTGAACTGAGAAGTGAACTGATCAACAATACGTATCAGGGACTTACACTCGGGGGCAACAGCACGATTCTCAAAAACAAATTGCAGTTGGGTATCAACAGTTCTTTTATTCAAAGTAAGGGATTGCAGGGCAGCAGTATCATTACCAACAGTTCGGGCAACCTGAGCTATAAGGTCACCAAAAGGCAGGTATTGAAAACGGCACTCTTTTTAACCAGCAACCGGCCGCCATCAGGGGGCACCCAAAAGGCTTTTACCGAGTTCAGGAACGAACTGAGCTACCTCGTCAATTTTTAAAATCAGTATAGCAGCACCTCCACATCATATTATCCCCGCATGAAAAATCCGTACCAATTTATCAAAAGTTTAGTTGTTTTTTCCCTGCTCTGCCTGATGGCGGGCAGCGCTTTGGCACAGGTCAGTGTATCTGTTCAGATTATCCCGCCGTTCAGGTACCGGGTTACCGACTATGCCTCGCATCCGGAGCAGCTCCTGCTGACTTTAATCAACACAAGTTCCAGTGAAAAACGCGTACAGCTACGCGGGGCTTTGACTGGCGATAACGGTGTTGAATTGCGTGTGAAAGACAGTTTCAAGAGCAGATCAGCACTTGTGCTCGCCGCCGGTGAAGTAAAAGTGCTGAATGGTTCAGATTTTAACACCTTCTTTGATCTTAGCAAAGTCAATTATACAGGCATTACAGAAGCTGAAGCCATCAGGGGCAATGGGCTCCCGGAAGGGAATTATTACCTGTGTGTACGGGTCTATGATTATGATTCCAATGCCTCTTTGAGCGCTGCGGAACCTGCGGGCTGTAGTAACAGTTTTGGCGTAACCAACCTGGAACCGCCGGTTATCCTGTCGCCCAGTGATGGTCAGGAATTTCAGGGTAGTGCTGTACAGTTGGTTACATTTAGCTGGACTACCCCGCCAGGTGCGTCCCCGACGGTTTGGTACAGGGTCAGGATGGTAGAGATTTTAGGAAATGGCAACCCCAACGATGCGATGATGACGGCAAGGGAGCCCATTTTTTTCGAAAAGGAGGTGTTGGGCAACATGTATGTTTATGGTCCGGCCGACCCACAACTTACTTCGGGAAGGAGATATGCGATGATGGTAACGGCATTTGATCGGGAAAACGCACTTAATTTCAGAAATAAGGGACAAAGTGTAGTTGTAGGTTTTAAGTATGAACCATCGATTATTAGCCAGGAAAGCATAACAGATCAATCTCAAGAGGGAATGCCACTTAGTGCTCCGCCAACAACCAATGGTGGTAACGATGGTAACTCAGATTACAGGCCTTCGGAAACGCAAGTTACGCCACCGGCTGCTTACACGAATCCTGACTTCGTAGTAAAGGGATTAATTTCCTTTGGTTACCTTGCCGATGAGGAAAAGGAGGAGGGGGGGGCGCTACCGATTATCGGATCTGCCGGCCCGGGGGAATCCATCAATTACGAAACCGTCAAAAGTAGCGGTACTCCTACAACTACCTTTCCTTTGTCAAGAGCGCATGTGTCCATTTATGGAAGAACCATAGACGGAGATCAGGAAATTTTGTTGGGTACAGGCGTATCTGGTACTGACGGAAACTACAATATCACTGTCAGTACTGCCAAAGTACAATCGTGCAAGCCAGAGTCTTTTTACATAATGGTTAAAGATGAGGACAAGCAGCTTTATCCTGTTAAACAAATGTTGCCATTAACATCAGCTTCGATTGTAAACGGCTCCTTCCTTACCGATGCCGGAACAACTGTGCTGCCGATTGTCTCCATGCGGGTGAAACCCTTTGTAGTCAGCAGGATTGGCTACAACAACAGCCAAATCACAATCAACCTCTTATTGAATGAGACCAAGTACAATGCTTCTCCCCTGATGAAAAAGGCAGGGCTTGGGGCATCTGGTCAGCGGGTGAACTATAATAACGTAAACTACGTGGTACTTTCCAAATTTCCTTCAGGCAATGTGTATAAAAAACTATTCCGAAGCACCATCGCTGATGGTTACCTGGTACAAGTGACCGGCTTAAATAACACTCCATTCTATTATCCACTGGATGCCTTAGCTGAGCAATCTGCTACAGATACGACTAAAAGTGTTGCCACCATCACTAAGAATTTTGTTTATAATCCAAGTAAAAATGCGGTAGAAGGGATAGTTTCCTTTAACGGCAGTCCGATGGTTGGAACCCGCATTGTCGCCACCTTTCAAGACTCCGATATTAGCGATGGTTCTACGGAAACGATGTATGAAGCTGTGACAGACCTAAACGGTTATTATAAATTTGCTACGCTTCCAACATTGAGACGAACTGCTATCATTACCTTAACAGTTACAGAGCGCAGGATTCAGGAAGGCACCGGTATTTATACAGTGACTGCTGAAGGTGTGAAGGTGTTGACCAAGAACATTGAGTTAAAAAAATGGATGGCTACTGTAGTAGGACAAGCGGTTTGGGAAAAAGGTAGTCAGCGTTTTCCAATCCCCAATGCCCTGGTAACCATTAGAGGAACTAACATCACTACACGTACTACCAATAATGGTATATATATACTAAAGGTTCCGCTTCCTTGTAAAACATGTAAGCTACCCATTGTAGACATTACGGCCGATGGCTATAAAGACACCTCTCCTATTGTAACCTACCAACCATGGTCATCAGGTTTATCGATACCTTCAGGTGCCTTTACACCGGCGCAGTGGGATGGGTACGTGCAAGCGACTGCTGCATTGAAATCATTTAGAACCTACGGTAAGGTGCCAGCAGATTCACTGAACATCGGCTCCGGAACCTTGACGAGCGCTTTTTCTACTTTTTTTAGTCCCGGTGAAGAGATGAGACTTGCGATCGAGGTCTTTACAGCTGTAATGCCTAGAGTGGATGGAGGTGATATCAAACTTCGCTTTAAGCTGGATGACAAATTGGTGGCTGCCAAAGTATGGATAGATGGCGAACGGGTTAAAGATGCAGTAGCTGGCGAGGAATATCATTATAAGGGTTTGCCTCGTGACCATACTGTCACTGTCGAACCCATATCAGCTGAAGTACCTTTTCTTAAAACGACGGCAGAGTTTCCCATAATTAACCTCTATTATGGTTATTTGGACATGACCGTGAAACTCCAGCATGCCATGATGATTACCGGCGTAGTCCGTGACTCGAAAACGGGTAAACCATTGGATTCTGCCCTGGTGAGTGTAGTGGGACTGCCCTATAAAGTATATACCAACAGTCAGGGCGAGTATAGTTTCTCGCTTCCCAATAACAGAGAGTACACCTTAAGTGTAGTCAGGCCAACTTACGAAGGTGCCTCAGAAACACGTGTGCTTTCTTCCTCATCGCAGGTACTGGACTTCCCGATCCCATGGATCGATCCAAGTTTTCCGACCCTCAAAACGCTTGCAGGGTATCCGGTAACCATCAAGAAGATCGTTAAGCTGAGTGAGGAGCATTTTTCCATCAGTGGATCCTTAACGGTGGCTTCCAATGACTTGTATACCATTGATGCCAATAATGCCACGCTAACTTTTACAGACGTCTCGATTAAGGCCGCCCCTAAAGATATCAATGCCATTCCTACCGCCGATTTCTCTTTCGAACAGGCAGTTTTACCAGTCAAAATACTCGGTAAAGGAAATGTAGAGGTACAGGGGGCACCTTTTATCCAGTTAAAAGCACTGCGGGAAGGGGATTATTCTACTGCTGTGATCGGGGGTAACCAGTTATTGCTCAAGCTAAGTGCAACACGCAACAGCGACAACCTGCCTGTAATGCTGCCAGATATGGTCATCAAAGATGCAGCCCTGCTGGCCAATAACTTTAATTATGTGTTCAGTACAAGCGCAAACCCTATAAAGGAGCTGGGTAAAGACCGCACATTCAAAATGCATTTTCTAGATTTAAAGCAGCCTGACTATACCACACTGGTCTCCTTCTCTCAACCGGCTGCCAGTGGCTATTTCGGAACGGATGTTGGGATCATGGGGGCCTTGTATGTAGATAAAACTACGGCGACTTTAAGTAATGCCGGCTATACCATTGATTCTTATTACCAGTTTCCTGAGGTTGCAGGCTTAAGCATCGCAACTACAGATAAAAAGATTGAGCTCGAAAAGCTGGTCATGAATCCAGGAGCTTCGCCGCAGTCTATCACCTTGCCAGTGACTGTAGCACGACCATTCACTGGCACGATGCAGAGTTTTAAGGTGGTCATTAACAAAATGCAGATTTCCGGCCTCGGATCAGAAAATTCAAGTTTGCTGATGGGCGGTAAAATCCTGGTGCTCAAACAATCAGGCGCCAATGATGAAAATGGAGTACTGACCATCAAATCACTCTCCTTTGTAAAAAGGGCTGAGGAAGACAAAAGTACCCTAAGTGCTGTACTGAAATTACCACAGGGCGGATTAACCATTAACTCGCTTAATTTTAGTACGCCTGCTGCGAATAACGAAATTGGACTGGCCTACAACCTCAACGACAAGAGTTTTGAAATAGAAGCTGCCGGCATACTCAAATATGCTTCGTCAAGTAGTTCAGGTCAGTTTGCCTCGGTACTGGGCAGCGTGTTCCCCATCAAAATTGATAAATTTAGAATGCGGAGTAAAGACTGGGATTTATACCTGGTTGCTTCACCAAATATACAAGTTGATTTGAGGGTAGCCAAGCTGCACCTCAGCAGGCTACTGATTAATATTGGCTATGGGATGACCATGAAGGCCATGAATGATGACCTGGTCAGCACCGTTAAAAAGCCTGTCACTACCACCGCTGCCGTTGAAAAAATGGAGCAAATGGATGGATCCAGTTCTGCCTGGGCGATTGGCATGGTAGGGGGGATTACCTTTCCAATAGATGGTATCAATACCGGTGCCTCGGCTTCACTGCTAGTGGGTAATGTGGGCAACGGCATTGAGGTCGTGTTGAATGAGTTTGACTTAAAGTTAGCTACAGCATCTTTTACGCTCGCAGCCAAAGTGGCCATGAAGTTTGGCGAAGAAAAACAAGGCTTTGAAGTGGCGGCAAAAATGACCACACTCAGCAAAGAATTTGGGGCTTCATTTAAATATTATAGTCTTGCCGGAGGAGATATTGAACTGGGTGCCAGCATCCAGGCCTCTGTTAATGTAGTCACAGGGCCAATCATGTGGCATACCTTTGGTGGCGGATTTGAATATTTATCCAGGTTCAGGTTTTACGATGTGAGACTGAACGGCGACATCAGTCCGGTAGGGGTACCAAAACGGGTAATGTATGTACAAAGCAAGGTTGGGATTGCGTTCAATGGCGTAAATTGTGGACTGGAACCAGTAATTAGTGGTGAAGGAAACCTCGTGATGAGCGGGAGATCATGGGGTACGGTAAATTTAACCGCCGACTTTTGCAAAAAGATGTTGCTGGTGGTTGTGAATTCCAAGGACGATTTTATGCCGCTAATGCCTGGGGCTGGAGGACAAACTACCTCCGCAGTTCTTTACGGTCTTGCTCCGCAAGGATCCGCTCAAGGGTCTTTTTTCATGGCCCTAAATTCAAATCTTAGAATAGGTGACCTGATTAAAGGAACTAGTATAGTTGCCTTTGGTTACAACTATAACAACAATATCCCGGGCGTGCCAGCCGAGGCAAAAGCAATGTTTAAACTGCTTGGCGCTCGTGCCATTGACGCTAATGGGATCATGAATGCCGCGTATATCAAAGGACAAATGGCTGTATTGTCAGAGGGTGATGACCTAAGTTTGAGTATTGAAGGTTTCAAATTTTTGGAAAGCCGATTCAACGTCAATGCGAGCGGCTATATAGAACTCGTATATAACTATGGAGAGGGCGTAGACAAACCACTTGTTGCCTATGCTGATTTAAATGCTAAGGTTGATGTGTACATCCGTCTATTGGGAGTAAGTCTCGGTGCAAGGGCTTTATTTAATTTCACGCTAAACGGAGATTATGATACACCGAATAATGAATGGTCTATGAAAGGCGACATAGGTACCAAACTGGAATTTTATAGCCAGGCTGATGCAGGGTGTAATTCCTTAGCCATTAAAATGTGCGACCCACCACAGTGGTGCCCGTGTTTTAGCTGGTTTATGGGCATTCCGTATCCGGACGGCAGATTCAATTGTTCCTGCGGAAGCGGATGGATCCCATGTGGTTACAGCTTCAAGGTCTGTACGGGTTTTAGCGCTAATTTCAATCTGTCAAGCCGAAATGGAATAACTGTCAAGGCTAACCTTTTCCAATAAATCTGAGCTACTCATGACCTATTCATCAATTGAAAATAAACTGATACTAATGAAAAAAATACTGAACCTGATTTTTCTGATGAGCTGCTTTGCCTCTGCAAGTTTGCGGGCACAGCAGATACAGACTATCGTGCCACGGGTGCTTAAAGTAGCCTCCTCTAAACAGGGAAATTATATTTATCTCGCAGGTCGAGAAGAAATTGTAGGAAGCGATACTGCTTTCATGCGGTCAACAGACCACTTTATCATTAAGCGGATGCCTTACGTGATGTCAAGCGATTCGATCAAAGTTAAAGCAGCACTTAAAAACCTGAAAACAATAGGCAATGCGAAAAGGGTAACTACCGAGCAACAATTAAAAGCGATTTTCAGCGATACGGATATTGGCGAACTGAAAACCAGCTTTAAAAAGAAATCAACGCAGGAAGTGGTTGATTTTTTAACGGGCCACGTTAAAGCCATTGATTATGGCCTGGCCTATGGCATTATCGAAATGAAAATTGCGATGGGACATGTTTATTTTGATGCAGACGTTAAAGAAGGTGAAGTAGTCTATTATCATGTAACCCGCGTAGATAAAAACAAAGTGGAGCATCCCTGGGGATTTGCATTTGCACAGGGTAAGGTAGGAAATTATGCCCTGCAATATTTGAAGCCCATCGTATCGGAAATCAAGTCATCCGATTCAACGGTTAACATTTCCTGGAAACTTCAGATTGCCGGAAAAGGTCTGAAAGCCTTCCCAAAGCCAAAGACACTGGCAGCGTTTGATCCGGAGGGTAAACTTCAGGAAGTTCCATTTCCCTTGACTAATTTGGGCGGAAAAGTTGTGGCCCTGCGTGGCCGGAAACCTGTTTCGGGACTCCGTGTGATGGGACAGGTCAATGCGGCCGGAGATACGATCACTTTCCATTATGATGCGAAAATAAATAAAGAGGAAGAGTTTTCGGCTTACCTGATGCCAGAGGACGAGATCTATAACCAGGGAGCACCTTCTGATCTCGCCGTTGCTTTTGGTGTTGATGAGCGAAATACACCAGTCATCGGGAACCTCAGATTAAAAGAAATCCCTAACGGAATCCGCCTGTCCTGGAGCCAACTTCCGGCGAAAGCTTACATTACCGGTATAGAGGTGGCCCGGTACGACAGTGAAGACCATATGGAGAAACTTGGAATCCTTTCTGCCCTTGATACCAGCTACACCGATAACGCCATCAAGGTTGGACAGCATTATCGTTACCATGTAAAAATCCTGTTCATGCCTGGAACGGGCATCGAACAAGGCATACCTGCGCAAGCTGCCGGTAGTTATACCTTGTTTTCAAAACCCTTGCCACCACACAACCTCTCGGCCAAAGCGGAGGGAGATAAAATTACCCTAAACTGGGACCTGGAAGAGGATCCTGGATTTTACGGCTTTTTTGTTTACCGGGGTACCTCGCCAAATAAAATGGATTTGATTGCAGGACCGATCAAGGAAAAGAAATATGTAGATACTGCAGAATCTTTAAGTGGCCGAAGTCAATATTATTACGCAGTGAAAAACCAGAACCTGCGTCAGGATACGAGCTTACACACCGAACCTGTCATGGTAAAATCGGCCAGGAAGATTTTAATTGATCCACCTGCCGATGTGCTCTTTTACTATGCAAATGGTAAACTCAGGATAGATTGGGCAGATACCCGGATGCGTGACAATTTTATTGAGTCTTTTGTATTGCAAAAGCGTAAAAAAGGAGATGCGGAGTATACCACGCTCCCGTTAAAAACCAAAAATGATGCATTTTATGTCGATAGTCTCATTAACCGTGGTTTTACCTATCAATACCGGGTCGCATCTGTGGGTGCCAATGGAGAGATTAGCGCATACAGCAATGCGGGTGAGTTTAGCTTGAAGAAAGAAGCGGTAGCAACCGTCGGGTTATTTTATGCGCGGAACATCACTGCAGGTGTGGAGGTGAGTTTGCCGGAAGTCATTTATGATGAGCGCAAAGCCTATCAGATTTACAGAAGAAACGCAAACGGGGGTGCTTTTGCCAAAATAGGTGCGATGAATGCGGATACTTTCATCTTTACAGATGAGAAAGTAGAAAGTGGACAAACCTATATTTATAGCATTAGGGTGACTGACAAAGCGGATAGGGAAGGCGAGATGGGCTTATCGGTATCTGTTAAGAGGTAAACCCAATCCAGTATACGTTTTCAGCACCTGACAAACAAGAGCTTTTATCACGGAGATAAAAGCTCTTGTTTGTCAGGTGCTGAAAACGCTTAGAAATTGACGCCGATAATTGGGGCCGATCGGGATTTCCTCACTTGCAACAACTGCTGTCGTTTCGTTGAATGAGCTGAGGTGAAGCATATTTATGGCAAAGGAACGGTGGACCTGAATGATACTAGTCGCACCAACCAGGCCTGAAATGAGTGAGTTTATGGCATGTCTGATGAGGTAGGCCCTGTCGGTCGTATGTACAAAAGTGTGGTTTCTATCCGCTTTTAAAAACAAAATATCCTTATAGGCGATTTTGTGGTAGCGGTAGTTTTGCTTGATAAACATGGAGTCGTTAAAATGGAGTGGTGCATCCATTGCTTTGCTGATCACTTTCTCCAGGTCTCGCACTTCGGTTTCAATTAGGATGTTGGTTTTATGGTTCATCTGCTTAATTATCGTATCGTCATCAATTTTACCGCGGTATGTTTGGCTACATCCGACGGTGTAAATTTATGGATAAAACAGGCCTGAAAGCTATTTTAAGGGTGGACAAAAGGGGGACATGGTGATTTTTTGAGCGATAACTTAGTTGGCCAGGTAGGATTTTGACAACTCGCCTCCCATTTTTTTGTTCAAACGGAACTTTGCTTTCTTTACACTTGAGGGCTCGATGTGCAACAGCATTGCGATCTCTTTTGTAGAGAGGTTGATGTGCATGTAGGCATATAGGCGGAGGTCGTTTTGCGTGAGGTTGCTGTATTTGGCCTTTAGATTGTCAAAAAGCAAGGGGTGCACCTGTTCAAAACGAAACTTAAACTTATCCCATTGGGCTTCCAGGTAATGGTCGTCGCGTAAAGAGGATTGTATGTTGTGGAGCGCTTCAGATTTGAGGTCCGGGTGAAGTCGGTTGATGTCCTTCACCTGTTTAGCGAGATCTGACAACAGGATATTTTTTTGATGAATGTACATGTTATTGCCGATCATCTCCCGCTGGTTGACCTGCAGTTCCTCAGTGAGCATGTTATTCCGGTTTTTCTCTGTTTCAATAATCGATAAGGCTTCTTTTTTTTGCCGGTCGATCAAGAGGTGCTGGTATTCGGAAATCTTGATTTGCGATTCCATCTTTATTGCCTCCACTCTTTTCTCGTTCAGCTCTTCATTTACAATTTTAATTCTGGCGATGAGCGCAACCCCGAAAGTAAGTACATGAAAGAAGATTGCCAGTTCGGGCAGGACAGGGTTAACACGGTGGTTGAGTATGGCATAAGCTGAAGAGGCTACCACGAGTACAAGCGGGATGATGTTTGCGAAAAGGAAGTATCCGGCTGCCCGTATTTTTTTTCTGTACGCTGAAATACCGATCCATATCATCGTCAAAAGGATGAGTTGCAAGTACAGATTTTCAAATACAATCGTGTAGTAATCCAGGTAAAACAGGCCAGAAATGGTAATTATGCCAGAAGTAGCCACTAATGTGGCATAACCATACACCATATACTTTAAAACTTTATCGTATCTGGGCAAAAGCTTACCTGTACCTAAGAATACACGGGTGAACTGTGCTAGTCCCATTACAACCAGGAAAATGCCTATATGCTGAAAAAGCTTGTTAAGGTCATAAAAATAAACGGCGTTATTTGAAACGATCCTGATGTTATAAATTCGAAGTTCGGTGATTAGGTTAACATAGTGCCTGGCACCACAAAGAAAGATGATGCTGCCAATCTGACTGACCATGAAATGGAGGTATCCTTTGTCTTTTAGGTAAATAAAGAGATAAAAGTTATACCCGATAAAACTCAGCAATACAATACAACAAATCCACAGATGATATTGCATTAGCGCTTCTCGTCCATTCCGCAGCTCTTCTTTTTCCAGTACGATGTTGGGCTTTAGCAGGTTCCTGTAGCCATGAACAGCTTTCAGGTTTACTTTTAAATAATAGGTTTGCGTCGACTGTTTTGAAAAAGTCAGGGTAAGGAGACCATTTTCGCGGGATTCACTTGCGAATGAAGGCCCCGCATTTCTGGTTATCCATTTTCGCCGCTGATGATCGAAGGTAACCAAGGTGTAATTGAGTGGCAAGGACAATTGGAATACATATTTCTGAACAATAGGGTATGGATTATGGAATGTCAGTCTGATCCAATACGCGCCGTTTTCTTTAGGGTTCATCGAATCAATACTTGACTTTATGGAGGTATGGCTAGAGATTTTTTTGAAACTGTAATTTCTGTCCGGTACTACTTTGTAGTCTTTAATAGTAACCATGGGTGATTCCGTCAGTTCGTAGGTAGGTTCTGAACCTAAAGCATGGGTAGTAAACAAGAGAAAGATTGCAAATAGCAAAAGACTTCTATTCATTCTTCACAATTTTGAGAGGCGGTAATAAGAAATGTTGCAAAAAAGAAGACAAATGGGTCATGATGATGGCTTGATCCAGTTTTTTTATCAACTTTAGCCATGCAAATATATCAACAATTTTAGATCGGCAGAACTTATTAGCAAATTCGCAATTTTCCGTAAGTATAAAATACGCCCGATAACCATCAGGGAGCACTCGCCTCCAAAAACCGGCTAAAAGTTCGGTTTCAGTACATATTTTTCATAGAAACGGAAGATGTGTGCAGTCGCCTCCTCGGCAGTGTCTACCAGTCTGAATAGGTTTAGGTCTTCCTCATGAATGTTATGCTCTTTTTTGAGCATGGTATTCGTAATCCAGTCCACCAGTCCACCCCAATAGTCTTTGCCAACAAGTACGATTGGAAAACGGGCTATTTTCCCCGTCTGAATCAGGGTGATGGCTTCAAACAGCTCATCCATAGTACCCATGCCGCCTGGCAATACAATAAAACCTTGTGAATACTTCATGAACATCACTTTTCTAATGAAGAAATAATCAAACTCCAGCAGCTTATTGTGGTCGATGTATTTGTTGTGAAACTGTTCAAAAGGGAGTTCGATGTTAAGTCCTACCGACTTACCGCCATTGGTATGTGCACCTTTATTTCCCGCTTCCATGATACCCGGTCCACCACCAGTGATGACGCCGTAACCCCTGTCGGTCAGGAGTTTTCCGCATTCGACGGCGATCTCGTAGTATTTGTTGGTCTCTGCGGTACGAGCTGATCCGAAAATGGATACGCAGGGGCCTATCTTAGCCAGCTTTTCAAAGCCATCTACAAACTCGGCCATGATCTTGAAGATCTGCCAGGAGTCCGTTACTTTTATTTCCTGCCAGTTCTTGTTTTCAAATGCACTTCTTATTTTCTCTTCACTCGTCATATGATAGGTGTTTGCTGTTAAAATTTGGTTTGCTGGTCTGTTTTCTTGCTGATCAGCAACAGGCCGATAAAGGTAATCAGTCCGTTGACCAGGATCAGTTCTACACTAAATTTGTACCCGCCAAACAATTGTAAGGAATATTTATCCAGCAGAAAACAAAGTGCAGGAGAAATGACACAGATCAAAGGAACTATTTTGTCGTGGAGACCACGGTTTCTGACGAATAGTCCAAAGCTATAAAGTCCCAATAAAGGGCCATAAGTATAGGAAGCCACTTTGAAAATGCCTTTTACTACAGACTCATCATTGACTGCATTGAATACGATGATCACCAGGAACATCAGTAAAGAAAAAGCCACGTGAACCACATGGCGCTTGCTGACTGAGGCTGCTGAATTTTTGTTGTCACCTTTATCCATCTGCAGGAAATCTACGCAGAAAGAGGTCGTTAGGGCCGTTAGTGCCGAGTCTGTTGTAGCGAAAGTTGCAGCAGTGAGTCCCAGCATAAAGATGATGGCCGGTATGGTAGTGAGGTGGTTCAGGGCGATCTCAGGAAACAGGAAGTCCGTTCTGGGTTTACCTGTGATGTGGTCTATTGGGATCTCGATACCGTTTCTGGTGGCGTAAATGTACAGCAATGCGCCCACGCTCAAAAAGAAGATGTTGAGCACTACAAAAATTCCGGTGAAAGTAAACATGTTTTTCTGTGCTTCGCCAATCGTTTTCATACTCAGGTTCTTCTGCATCAGATCCTGATCCAGGCCGGTCATGGCGATGGTGACAAACATACCGCCAATAAAGGCCTTGCCGAAGTGGAAACCATTGGTTAGGAAATCATCGAAGAAGAAGACCTTGGAATAACCACTCTTCTTAATGGTTTCGAATGCCTCGGGGATACTTAAACCCAAGCTGCTGCAAATGAAATAAAGGGTCAGGAAAACGGAGAGCACGAGGAAGAAAGTTTGCAGGGTATCGGTAATGATAATCGTTTTGAGTCCCCCTTTGAAGGTATATGACCAGATCAGCATTAAGGAGATCAGCACAGTAACCCAAAATGGAACACCATAACTATCGAATATAAAACGCTGCAACACAATGACGACCAGGTAAAGCCGAAAGGCTGAGCCGATGGTTCGGCTGATCAGAAAAATAGAAGCTGCTGTTTTGTAACTGTAATGGCCCAAACGCTGCTCAATATAACTGTAGATGGAGGTCAGGTTCATCCGGTAGTAAAGCGGCAAAAGTACCGTTGCGATGATGATAAAGCCGACCGCATTGCCCAGTACGAACTGGAAATACTGGAACTGGTTGCCCGCCGGAGCGCCTACCTCTCCGGGAACGGAGATGAAAGTAACGCCGGAAAGTGCCGTTCCGATCATGCCAAAAGCAACTAAATACCATTTGGAACTCCTGTTGGCCACAAAGAACGTCGAGTTGTCTGAAGACTTTTTTGAAGTCGCAAAGGCGATAACGATCAGCAGCAAAAAATAACCAATTAAAAAGGACAAAAGGATAGCCGGACTCATAGTTAGATCTGTTAAGATGCTAAATGTAAGAAAAAGCTGTTTTAAAAAGCGCATATCCTGCCGCTGTTTTATGGCGGGCCGACTGGCAAGAATAATTGTTTTGAGCAGCAATTTTATCTAAGTTTGCAAAATGAACTTTTCTTCTAAATTGCTTGAAGACGCTGTCAATGAATTCTCTAAACTGCCTGGTGTGGGCCAGAAAACCGCCTTACGGTTGGTTTTGCACCTGTTGAACAAAGACGAGGAAGAGGTATCACATTTCGGCAATTCCATCATCAGGCTCCGGAAAGAAATCAAACATTGCACGGTATGTCACAACATTTCCGACAACCAGTTGTGCGAGATCTGCGCTGCGCCTAAGCGAGAAAAAGAAGTAATTTGTGTGGTTGAAGATACCAGGGATGTGATGGCGATAGAAAACACCTCACAATATTTTGGGGTATACCACGTGCTGGGTGGCATGATCTCCCCGATGGACGGCATCGGGCCCTCAGACCTCTTCATTGATTCGCTGGTACAACGGGTGGCGACTACTCCTGTGAAGGAAGTAATCCTGGCTTTGAGTGCCACCATGGAGGGAGATACGACCTTGTTTTACTTATATAAACGGTTGAAAGCCTTTCAAATCCCGATTACCACAATAGCAAGAGGAATTGCTTTTGGCGGTGAACTGGAATACGCAGATGAGATTACCCTGGGCAGATCGATCGTAACCCGGGTTCCTTATGAAAACTCCATAATCAGATAAGCATGAATTTTAAGAATAAAGTAGTCATCATCACTGGTGCATCATCCGGTATCGGCAAGTCATGCGCGGAAGAGTTTGCCAAAAGAGGGGCAAATCTCGTTCTTGCTGCCAGACAGTACGTTACCCTATGTGAAATTACCGCTGATCTGGAAAAAAAATATGGGATTAAGGCCGTTGCGGTACAGGCAAATGTCAGTCTGGAGGAAGATTGTAAACTGATCATCAAACAAGCGCTCGTAACTTTTGCAAAGATCGATGTGCTGGTAAACAATGCCGGGCTTTCTATGCGGGCTTTGTTTGCAGATACAGAACTTTCTGTGTTGAAAAACCTGATGGATGTGAATTTTTGGGGCACTGTTTATTGTACAAAATACGCTTTACCTGAAATTCTGAAAACCAAAGGCAGTGTAATTGGCGTATCTTCTATAGCAGGCTATCGGGGTTTGCCTGGTCGGACAGGCTACTCTGCTTCTAAGTTTGCCATGAACGGTTTCATGGAGTCGCTCAGGACAGAGTTGCTGCAAACAGGTGTTCATGTCATGGTGGCCTGTCCCGGTTTCACGACGTCCAACATCCGTGTAGCGGCACTGTCGAAAGATGGAAATGCACATGGGGAGACGAGTATGGAAGAGGGGAAAATGATGACTTCGGAAGAAGTAGCCAGAAGGATTGTTGACGGTCTGGCTGCAAGAAAAAGAACATTGGTGATGACCGGACAGGGAAACCTGGCGGTTTGGGTAAATAAGTTGCTGCCTGCCCTGGCAGATAAACTGGTGTTCAAACATTTTACAAAAGAAAAGAACCCATTGATAAAAGAATAATGAAAATCATTTCTGTGCTATTGCTGGCTTTTTTTTCCCAGCTGTTTACTGCTTCTGCAAAGGTAAAAGTAGAGAGAAACCTGGATTACACAGATAAAAAGGGGGATATCCGCCGACAATTGAACATTTACCACAAGGTCAGGGCAGGTGCAGCTCAGGATGTGATCATTTTTATACATGGGGGTTCCTGGAGTAGTGGTAAAAAGGAAACCTATTGGTGGCTTGGACGAAATTTTGCAAGGAAAGGTGTGGTTGCTGTACTGATCAACTACAGTCTGGCGCCTGAAGCGCAATACGGACAAATGGGTACGGATTGCGCATTGGCTTTAAAGTGGGTACAGGCCCACATCGCCGACTATGGCGGAAATCCGGACAGAATCTTCCTGATGGGCCATTCTGCGGGTGCACACCTCGCTGAACTGATCAACAGTGATCCTCAATACTTGAAGGCTGCAGGAATTGCAAATCCGGTAAAGGGTTTAATCCTGGACGACTCGTTTGGGCTTGACATGCATGAATACCTGAGTACGGCAGAAAAGGATGCAGATTATTATAATTTCTTAAGGACTTTTACAACCGAACCTGCCACGTGGACTAAAGGTTCGCCCCTAAATTATATCAATAATGTTCGCAATCCGCATCTGCTTTTTTATGGTAGTAAAACCTATCCTGCTATACAGATGCAAACCGAACGTATCAATAAATTGCTGACCACCAATCAGGTGGATAGTGAAATGCACATCATAAAAGGGAAAAAGCATGTAGGTATGATCAGTCAGATGATTTTTGGCTGTAATAAACTGTATGACACCATACTGGAATTCATGGCCCGTGTTAGATAGCTGTTTGACACGTATAAATGATTATTTTTTTGCAAATACTAAAAATTATTCCATCTTTGTCGCAATGATACAAACAAACGGACTTAACAATTGGTGGTGGCACAGCGCAATAGCATAGTGTAGCCCTGTATTTGAACGTTTTTGATATAAAAATATTTTTAGGGTTGCTACACGGCAGCCCTTTTTTTGTTTAGAGCAAATTTGAACCAATTCACCTATCTCTGCGGAGAAGCAATGTGATGAAACCGAAGTTAAACCAATGAAAAAGATATTAAACCATTTATTTGAGAACAAGACCTTTAGTAGAAATGAAGCCCAGAAAATTCTGACTTCCATTGCGCTGGGGGAATTTAATGCTTCGCAAATTGCCGCCTTTATTACAGCCTACGGCATGCGTAATATTACAGTACAAGAACTACAGGGCTTTCGTGATGCGATGCTGGATCTTTGCGTTAAGCTCGACTTTTCGGACTATGAGCTCGTAGATCTTTGTGGTACGGGCGGTGATGGCAAGGATACGTTTAACATCTCTACACTTGCCTCATTTGTGGTGGCAGGCAGTGGACAAAAAGTAGCCAAGCATGGCAACTATGGTGTATCATCCGGCTGCGGTTCGTCCAATGTTATGGAATACCTGGGGTATACTTTTACGAACGATCAGGATGTGCTGAAGCGGAGTCTGGATACAGCTGGCATCTGTTTTATACATGCGCCATTGTTCAATCCGGCTATGAAGACGGTTGCACCGATCCGCAAAGAACTGGGTGTAAAGACTTTTTTCAATATGCTGGGACCAATGGTGAACCCGGCACAACCGAAAAATCAGATCGTAGGGGTGTTTAGCCTTGAACTGGCCAGGTTGTATGCCTATCTTTATCAGGATACGGACAAGAACTACACGATACTTCATGCAGTGGATGGCTTTGATGAGGTGTCCCTAACCTGCGATTTTAAAACCTTTAGTAAAAACGGAGAGGCATTGCGGACTGCGGCGGACCTGGGCTTTGAGCAGATCGAAGAGTCCGAGATTAAAGGCGGTGATACCGTAGAATCATCCGCAAAGATATTTTTGGATGTATTGAATGGAAGGGGGACTGAGGCGCAACAGAATGTAGTGCTTTGCAATGCGGCTCTGGCTTTGAATACGATCGACAGCAGCAAATCTTTTGCAGATTGCTTTTACCTGGCGGAAGAATCACTGACCAGTAAAAGTGCTTTAAGAAGTTTCAATACACTGGTAGGCAGGTAACCATGCAGGCTTCGTTAAACAAGATGAATTTTAAACTAAAGGTCTGCGGAATGCGGAATCCGGATAATATACAGGCACTTGCGGCATTGAAACCGGATTACATGGGCTTTATTTTTTACGACAAATCCAAAAGATATGCAGGAAGTCTTTCCGCCTTATTCGTCAATGGATTGCCTGCTGAAATCAAAAGAACGGGTGTGTTTGTAGATGAGGAAATCAACGAAGTGCTATTGAGTGTGCAGGAATATGGTTTGAACGCCCTGCAATTGCACGGTGCAGAAACGGCGGACTATTGTCGTGATCTAAAAGCGCTGCTGCCGGGCGTAGAAATCATCAAAGCATTTGGTATAAGCGAAGGTTTCAATTTCGGAAGTTTAGCCGCTTATGTCAGCTTTGTCGATTATTTTTTGTTCGATACACAAACGCCTGATCATGGAGGGTCTGGTAAAACGTTCAATTGGAAGTTGCTGGACGAATACAATCTGGACATCCCTTATTTTTTAAGCGGTGGAATCGGTCCGGAAAGCCTTGATGAATTGACCAGCATAAATGACACCCGGCTTTATGCCATTGACGTAAACAGCCGGTTCGAACTGGAACCGGGTTTGAAAGATATAGAACTATTAAAAGACTTTAAAAATAAACTACCATTATGAGCTATTTTGTAAATGACAAGGGATATTATGGTGATTTTGGGGGTGCATATATTCCCGAAATGTTGTATCCGAACGTAGAGGAGTTGCGGCAGAATTATTTAAAGATTATAGCCGATCCGGATTTTCAAAAAGAATTTCATGCCTTGCTGAAGGACTATGTGGGCCGGCCTTCGCCTTTGTACCTGGCAAAGCGGTTGTCGCAGCGGTACAATGCCAATATCTTTTTGAAAAGGGAAGATTTGAACCATACAGGCGCACATAAGATCAACAACACCATCGGACAGATCCTGCTGGCTGAAAAGCTGGGTAAAAAAAGGATTATTGCTGAGACCGGGGCTGGTCAGCATGGTGTGGCTACGGCTACGGTATGCGCGCTGCGCGGATTGGAATGTGTGGTGTATATGGGTGAAGTGGACATCAAACGCCAGGCACCAAATGTGGCCAGGATGAAAATGCTGGGCGCTACTGTTGTTCCGGCTACTTCCGGAAGTAAGACATTGAAGGATGCGACGAATGAGGCCATGCGCGACTGGATCAACAATCCTGTTGACACCCATTATATCATCGGTTCTGTAGTCGGGCCGCACCCATATCCGGACATGGTGGCTATTTTTCAGTCCATCATATCTGAAGAGACGAAAAAGCAACTGATTGAACAAACCGGCAATGACCAGCCGGACTATGTACTGGCCTGTGTGGGTGGAGGCAGCAATGCGATGGGGATGTTCTATCACTTCCTGGACAACGATCAGGTGAAACTGATTGCGGTAGAAGCAGCAGGAAAAGGTGTAGACAGCGGATTTTCTGCAGCGACTACCTTTTTAGGCAAAGAAGGTGTCTTGCATGGCAGCAGAAGTATTTTGATGCAGACGCATGATGGACAGGTAGTTGAGCCGCATTCGGTATCGGCTGGACTGGATTACCCGGGTATTGGTCCGCAGCATGCACATTTGTTTAAAACCCGGCGCGGACTATATGTGTCGATCACCGATGACGAATCGCTGCAGGCTGGCCTTTTGCTGACACAAATGGAAGGCATCATCCCGGCGATTGAAAGTGCGCACGCACTAGCCTATTTAGAGAAGATGGAGTTTAAAGGGGGAGAGAATGTGGTAGTATGCCTTTCAGGGCGTGGCGACAAGGATATGGATACGTATATGAAATATTTTAATTTATAACATGAACAGGATTAAGGCCTTATTTCAGGAAAAGAAGGATATATTATCAATTTATTATACAGCAGGTTACCCTTCTCTGGGAGACACCGTAGCTATTGCCGAAGCATTGGAAGCCTCAGGTGCAGACCTGCTGGAGATCGGCTTTCCGTACTCAGATCCGGTAGCTGACGGACCGACCATACAGGCCAGTAGTAAGATTGCGCTGGACAATGGGATGGATTTGAAGTTGTTGTTTGAACAGCTAGCAGAACTGCGCGCTAAAGTAACGATTCCGGTGTTGCTGATGGGTTATGTAAACCCGATGCTGCAGTTTGGCGTGGAGAACTTCTGTAAAGCCTGCGTGGCAGCGGGGGTAGACGGTTGTATTGTGCCAGACCTGCCGATGGCAGAATATGAAGACTTGTATGCGGGAGTTTTTGCAGCACATGGCTTAAGCAATATCTTTTTAGTGACACCGCAAACCTCTCCCGAACGCATTCAAAAGATCGATGGACTGAGCAATGGCTTTATTTATTTGCTTTCTTCATCCGCTACTACCGGTCAGAATCTGGAAGTAGGTGATACTACGGAAGCCTATTTTTCGAGAATAGCCGATTTGAAACTGAAAAACCCGACGATGATTGGTTTTGGCATCAGCAGCAAAGAAACTTTCGATAAAGCTTGCCAGTATGCAAATGGAGCAATCATCGGCAGTGCGTTTGTAAAAGCATTGGAGGCTGAAGATCTTCCAGGTAGCGTGCAGCGGTTTATGAAAACTTTTAAACCCTGATTTATAGGTAACTGTTCAGATCGCCTTTTCCCTGACGAATGATCTCGAAGTCGCCGGAGGTGCAATCAACTACAGTAGAGGGCTCATTGTCGCCGTAGCCGCCGTCAACGATCAGATCAACCTTGTCTTCGTATTTTTCATGGATCAATTCGGGATCGGTAGAGTACTCAATCACTTCATCATCATCATGAATGGAGGTGGATAAGATCGGATTACCCAATTGTTTGACAATCTCCCGGGCAATATCATTGTCAGGGACACGAATACCTACTGTTTTTTTATTAGAGCTGAGCAGCTTGGGTACGTTGTTGTTGGCATTGAATATAAAAGTAAAAGGTCCCGGTAATGCTTTTTTAAGCAGCCTGAATACCGTGGTATCTATCGGCTTGATGAAGTCGGAAATATGCCTCAGGTCCGAACAGATGAAAGAAAAGTTAGCCTTCTCCGGTTTGATTCCTCTGAGGCGGCAGATCTTTTCTATCGCACGCTGGTTAGTGATGTCGCAGCCCAAGCCATATACTGTATCGGTCGGATAGATGATAATTCCGCCTTTCTTCAGTACTTCCACAACCTGTTCAATGGTTTTGGGATTTGGGTTTTCCGGATAGATTTTAACAAGCATATGTAAATTTAGCAATTATTGCGCCTAAACGGTTCGTCGTTGGCTCAGCTTGGCATATTTTTTATTAAATTAACGGATATGAGAAAAGCATTTATCGCCATTGCAGCATTTCTGGTCGCCCTTACAGTGATGCTAGGCCTTACGTATCCACCCCTTTGGTGGATCGCTATTTTTACCTGTCCCATCGTACTTTTAGGGATTTATGATTTATATCAACCCAAACACAGCATCGTGAGAAATTATCCGGTAGTAGGCCGCCTGCGGTACTTTATGGAAGACTTGCGTCCTAAAGTCTATCAGTATTTTGTGGAGAGTGATACCAATGGAAAACCGTTTAGCAGGCTGAGCAGGTCATTGATCTATCAAAGGGCAAAAACTGAAAATGACACCATACCGTTTGGTACACAGCTGGATGTTTATGAAAACGGATATGAATGGCTAAGCCACAGCATCTCTGCGATCAGTCACCACGAACTGGATGAAAATCCACGTGTGCTGGTAGGTGGTCCCGACTGTGCCCAGCCCTATTCTGCCAGTATTTACAATATATCCGCCATGAGTTTCGGATCGCTCAGTCAGAATGCCATTCTGGCCTTAAACGGCGGGGCTAAAATGGGTAATTTTGCACACAATACCGGCGAGGGGGGAATTAGTGATTACCATGCCAATCCGGGAGGAGATCTGGTCTGGCAGATCGGAACAGGTTATTTTGGTTGCCGGCACCACGATGGATCATTCAATCCCGAAGCCTTTGCTGAGCGGTCTAAATCTGAACAGGTTAAAATGATCGAAATTAAGCTTTCTCAGGGCGCCAAGCCTGGTCATGGGGGTATTTTGCCAGCGAAGAAAGTGACACCTGAAATCGCCAGAATCAGGCTGGTAAAAGAAGGTTATGATGTGATTTCACCGCCCGCACATGCTGCGTTTAAAACACCTTTGGAACTGGTCGCATTCGTTAAACAGCTCCGAGACCTCTCAGGAGGTAAGCCTGTTGGTATTAAACTTTGTATTGGCCGGAAAAGTGAATTTTTTGCGATCTGCAAAGCCATGTCAGAAACAGGCATCTATGTAGATTTTATTACCGTTGATGGGGGAGAAGGTGGTACAGGGGCTTCACCACAAGAATTTTCGAATTCGGTTGGAATGCCGTTGAGAGAAGCAGTAGTTTTCGTTTATGACGTATTAACGGGCTTTGACCTGAAAAAACACATTAAAATCATTTCATCGGGCAAAGTAGCCTCTGGTTTTGATTTGGTGAAGAATATTGCACTCGGCGCCGATCTTTGTAATTCTGCCAGGGGAATGATGTTTGCCCTGGGCTGTATACAGGCGCTGGAATGCAACAGCAATACCTGTCCGACAGGTGTAGCTACACAGGACCAAAGTTTGATGAAAGGCCTCGTGGTAGGCGATAAAACAGTGCGGGTATTTAATTTTCACAGGTTAACCGTGGCCAGTGCCGTCGAACTGCTTGGTGCCGCCGGTTTGCACCATACTTATGAACTCAACCGGGCCTACATTAATAGGAGAGTTGCGCCTAATGTCATGCAGTCCTACATGGAGAGTTTCCCGTACGTTCCAGCCGGAAGTTTGCTGCAGACTCCTTTTCCTTTAAGATTTGAATTGGGAATGGCCTTAAGTACCTCTGCCAGCTTTGTGCCTACGGACTATAAAGTTTCCATAGTAGATTACGCACACGCAAACTCTTATAACGAGAAAGCCCCGGATTGACATCCAGGGCTTTTTATTTTAGAATTCCGCATTCTTGGGAAACCTCGGGAATGCGATCACATCCCTGATATTGGTCATCCCGGAGACGAAAAGTACCAACCGTTCAAATCCTAATCCAAAGCCGGCATGTGGTGCCGAGCCAAAGCGGCGGGTATCCAGGAACCACCAAAGTTCTTCCTCAGGAATGTGGAGTTCTTTCATCCGTTGCGTCAGTTTATCCAGTCTTTCCTCTCGTTGGGAGCCGCCTACAATTTCACCTATGCCGGGAAACAAAATATCCATCGCGGCAACTGTTTGCCTTCCTAAAGCATCTGGTTCGTTCTGGCGCATGTAAAAGGACTTGATTTCAGCCGGATAATCTGTTAAGATTACAGGTTTCTTAAAATGTTTCTCCACCAGGTAACGCTCGTGTTCAGACTGAAGGTCGGCACCCCACTCGTCAATCAGGTATTTAAACTGTTTCTTTTGATTTGGCTTAGAGGCTTTCAGGATGGCGATTGCTTCGGTATAGGTCAGATGTTCAAAATCGTTATCGAGACAGAAGTTAAGCTTATCGATCAGCGATAAGTCAGAACGCTCGTTTTGAGGTTTTGTTTTTTCTTCTTCCAGTAAGCGGTTGTTCAGGAATTCCAGTTCGTCTTTGCAGTTTTTCAGTGCATAATCGATGACGTATTTCAGCATGTCCTCCGCAAGCTTCATGTTGTCTTCCAGGTCGGCAAAAGCCACTTCTGGCTCGATCATCCAAAATTCAGCAAGGTGACGCGTAGTATTGGAGTTTTCTGCTCTGAAGGTAGGTCCGAAAGTATAGATCTGACCAAAAGCCATAGCGGCGAGTTCGCCTTCCAATTGCCCTGAAACTGTCAGATTGGTAGAGCGCGAAAAGAAGTCCTGTGAAAAATCAACCTGACCATCCTCTGTACGGGGTGGCTTATCCAGATCTAAGGTGGTGACCCGAAACATCTCGCCGGCTCCTTCTGCATCAGAGGCTGTGATAATAGGTGTGTGCATGTATACAAATCCACGCTCGTTGTAAAACTGATGAATCGCAAAAGCCAGTGCATGGCGCACTTTAAATACAGCATTAAAGGTATTCGTGCGGAAACGCAGGTGTGCGTTTTCCCTTAAAAACTCCAGGCTATGCTTTTTAGGCTGCAAGGGGAATTTTTCAGGATCGCTGTCGCCCAATATCTCAATTGTATTTGCTTTGATGTCTACACGCTGGCCTTTACCCAGCGACTCAATTATAGTGCCTTGCACAGCAATTGCAGCACCTGTAGTGATTCTCTTTAATAAGTCTTCATCAGTATTATTAAAATCAACAACAACCTGGATGTTGCCCATGCAAGAGCCATCATTTAACGCAATAAACTGTTTGTTGCGAAAAGTACGCACCCAACCCATTACAGTTACTTCCCTGTCGAAATCGTTTGTCTCTAATAGACTTTTTATTTTTTCTCTTTTTATCATGATTTTATCGTAGAGCGCGTCAAAAATAAGGAAATACTTCAAGAAATAACAGTAGATATTTTTAAGCTGATTTTTCTTTTTTGATGTTATATTTTGGGCATTAAAACCATTAATCTGTTTTTGAAGCTGTTTATTTTAGGTTTTATTGATTTTTATTGTGTGATTTATTGGTTTTTAAGGTTGAAAATCTGATATATATCCTTTTTTAGTTATTTTATTGAATGAGATAGTGTGAATTTTTAGTGTTTTTGTTGGTTTTAGTAATTTTATCCCTTAATTATCAGCTTTGTATGAATTTTTTACAAAAAATAATTCAATTACTAGTGTTTTTTAATAAAAGTTCCTATATTTGTAATGCTCGTTTAATTTATATTTGGTTAGAGAGGCCAACAATTGGATAGTTGTTGGCCTCTTCTTTTTTTACAGATATTTCGAAATTATAATGGAACCTTCCCAACTGGACATAAAAAAAGGACATCCTGTTAGAGATGTCCTTCAAAAGGAATATGTTTTGGAAATTAAGCCAGTACTTCAGTTACCAAAGCTGCAGCATCTTTCAATGCGATCGCTGAATAAACTTTTAGTCCTGAATCATCGATTAATTTTTTAGCCTCAACTGCATTTGTACCTTGCAGGCGGCAAATGATCGGAACAGGTACATCACCTATTTCCTTATAAGCATCAATTACACCCTGTGCCACACGGTCGCAGCGAACAATACCACCAAAGATGTTGATCAGGATTGCTTTAACGTTAGGGTCTTTCAGGATGATATTGAAGCCCGCTTTAACAGTTTGTGCGTTTGCTGTACCACCCACGTCAAGGAAGTTAGCAGGCTCACCACCGGCAATTTTGATGATGTCCATAGTTGCCATCGCCAATCCTGCACCATTTACCATGCAACCAACGTTTCCGTCCAGTTTAACATAGTTTAGATTAGATTCGCTAGCCTCTACATCTGTAGGATCTTCTTCCAGTTTGTCACGCATTGCTGCATAATCAGGATGGCGGAACAAAGCGTTCTCATCCAGATCAACTTTAGCGTCAACTGCAATGATTTTATCATCAGAAGTTTTTAAGACAGGGTTGATTTCAAACATAGCAGAGTCTGTGCTGTCGTAAGCTTTGTAAAGCGCAGTTACAAACTTCACCATTTCTTTAAAAGCATTACCACTTAAGCCCAGATTGAATGCTACTTTGCGTGCCTGGAATCCTTGCAGACCTACTTTGGGATCGATCTCCTCTTTAAAGATCAGGTGAGGCGTGTGTTCTGCAACTTCTTCAATATCCATACCGCCTTCAGTTGAATACATGATGATATTTCTGCCACTTGCGCGGTTCAAAAGCACACTTACATAAAATTCTTTGGTTTCAGAAGCACCCGGATAGTAAACATCCTGTGCAACCAGTATTTTGTTTACCTTTTTACCTTCAGGTCCTGTTTGAGGAGTTACCAGTTGCATTCCAAGGATTGCAGTGGCTCTTTCTCTTACCTCGTCAAGGTTTTTGGCGAGCTTTACGCCACCACCTTTTCCGCGACCACCCGCATGGATCTGTGCTTTAATCACAACCCAGTCAGAGTTAAAGTCAGTTTTCATTTTCTTAGCAGCTTCTACAGCTTGCTCAACCGTATCGGCTACTATGCCTTCCTGTACGGCTACTCCAAAACTTTTAAGTATTTCTTTACCTTGGTATTCGTGGATATTCATTCGCTGAAAAAATTTGTTCAAATCTACAACTTCCAAAGCTTTATACAAATAGGCTTTGATCGATTGTTTAGACTATTTTTCTGAATTCTGGTCGTTATTTCCAAAGTTATAATCCGTTGTCTTTTAAATAACTGTTCGTTTCCCAGTCACGGTAGTTCCATGAAAGCCATGAAGTACGGCCATCGCGCTGCTTAAATTTTTCAATACGGTTGCTAAGGTAATTCTGGAATTCCTCAATTGCGATCTGGTTTTTATCTGTTGAGCTGGATGTAAGACTATCCGGCAGGAAATTTAAATGCGCAGCGCCGGCGGATGCCGAAAGATGTGATTTCAGCACCTCTTTATTTTGAAGCAGGACAGGAAGCGTTTTGTCTGACAAGCTGATCACATGATCAAAGTCCAGTGCGATAGAATCCCTATTGCTAATGTTGTACCGTACGATAAAAACATCCCAATTGACCAGCCCTGCAACGAGCAACAGCAAGTACCAGAAAAGCCCGTTTACTTTACACAGGTAAAAGAACGTTTTTCGTTTGGCCACTTTTAAATAAACGGTAGTCAGTCCGATGGTGCAAAGCATCAGAAAAACCAGCACACCGATACGTTTATACGTTAGTCCATGCGAATCTATGTACAAATAGTCCCTGAAAAATACAGAGGACACCAGGAACAGGTTTTGCGCAATCCAAATGTAAGCAAGCAGACGAATTGTTTTATTCCTGCTGTAAAAGTTCAGGTTTCCTTTGAAAAAATAAAGTATAACCGTCATGGCCATCACAATGCTCAGGATTAATGCGTTTGTGCCGGTATGGAGTTCGGCTGAGAGATCCAGTCCATGCGCTACACCAGTGGTGCCAAACCATAACGTAGCAATATCTAAGGAATTTAGAAACAGCAAGAGCATATTCAGACCCGCGAATGAGATGATCCCCGTGATGTTTTCTGTTTTAAGAGCCATCTTTTTTGTGAGCAGACTTTCCGCGAAAACTGCCATGGCATCGTAAATTAAAGTTTGAAATGCTCCGCGTTTCTTTCTCCGCTGGAGCGTTTCGGTACTGTTGAGCTCAGCTTTTTCCAGTCTGTTGTTTTTCAGGCCAATCAACACAGCAGCGGTAAAAAATATGCCCAGTAAAACATGTAGAAAGCGCAGGAAACTCAGATCTGAAAAAAAGAAATTGAAGAAATTTAAGAATCCTGTGCCTAAAAACGTATTGAAATCGTCGAGATATTTGGCAAACAGGGGATTGGCAACACTATATATAGTACTGAATAACAACAGCGCAATGAAAGGTATGACGATGTATTTGATTGGTTTCAGAACCGGCTTTAATGAAAACCTGCCGATGTTCGCTTCTGCCACACCCTTGATAAAATTGAATGGAGCAGTTGCCAGTTGCAAAAATGCAGCTAGTAGCATGGTGTATATGCTTCTCAATAAGGGAAAATGAAGGATACCGGTGAATATTGCCAGACTGATGTACCAGGTAAGGATGGTCAGATCTGACTGGTTGATGACCACCATCATTGCTGAGAAAAGATGCGCGCCTGCAGCGAGATAGGTATTCCGGTTTCTGGATGCACTTTTGTCAAGGGCAACAATAACCAGAATAAATAAAGAATATAGACAGAGATTTAAGGCCTGGTCTTCTTTCCAGAAAAGGAAGTTGAATAGTATTCCTCCGGCAATGGTAGCCAGGAGTTTCAGGTTTGTTTGAATTTTCATGTGATATAGCTAAAGGTTAAAAATTAAGGTAATTGAAAGCACTTTGAATCTCAAAGTATATGTATAAAAAAAAACTACAGTCCTTTTATCATTTTTTCCAATGCATCCAGGTGTGCTTTAAAGGCCGCGCGGCCAAATGCTGTAACAGTATACGTCGTATTGGTTTTCTTGCCAACAAAAGCTTTTTGGATTTTTAGGTATTCCGCCTGCTCCAAAGTGTTGAGGTGAGAAGCCAGGTTTCCATCGGTCAACTCAAGCATCTGTTTCAGTTCATTGAAACTAATGCTGTCGTTTACCATCAACAAGGACATAACACCAAGTCTGATCCTGCTGTCAAATATCTTATTGAGCGCTTCTATTGGGTTTTTCATCAGCCTTGTTGTTTATTTGGTCCGCTCGTATTTGAAATACATGATTGCACCATAAAATATGTGTAGCACACCAAAGCCAAAGGCCCAGAAATATAAACCGTAACCTATATTGAACATAGAAATCAGACCAAGTATGATTTCACAAAATCCCAAAAAGCGAATGTCTGTATAGGTGTATTTGCTGGCATTGACCAAGGCAAGGCCGTAAAATAACAAGCAGGATGGTGCAATCAACCCAAAAGTATCGGGATGAACCAGCAACAGCGAAATAATGAATAATCCTCCTGTGACCAATGGGATGGCCAGGTTCAACAACAATTTTTTAGCTGTTTTGTCCCATATAGGCAAATTTTGTTTTTTGCTCTGGCGATAGGTGAAGAGCAGTCCTCCGGTAAGCGCAAAGAACAGCACCAATAGACCGATTTTAATTAAATTAAACTCAATATCCAGATTGATGTAGTCGACTTCAAGATCTTGCAGGATGTATTTTTTTAATTCCTGATTTGCAAAATAAGCGCCAACAAGTGCAACGATTCCTGCAAATACGCCGGATAACCCGCTCAAAGAAATAAATCTTGACGACCTGTCCATCATTTTTCTGATGTCGTTCAATGCATCTAATTGTTCTTCTTTGCTGCTCATTATAAAAGTGCTTTGATTTTCAAAGTTAATTTATATTTGTCAACTCGCAAATTATTTTTTCATTATTTGTCGCATCAGGTTTATGCACGCTTATATGATGTTTTTAGTAAGTTTGCATCATGCTAAAGGCTACGGCGATAAAAAAATCTTATGGAAATTTGTCCATTCTGAAGGGAGTAGACCTTGAAGTCCGGAAAGGGGAAATTGTGAGCATCATTGGCGCTTCTGGCGCAGGAAAAAGTACTTTACTGCACATCCTAGGTACTTTGGATAAGCCGGACGAGGGGAGGGTTGAACTGAACAGCATCAGTATCTCGAATCTTTCTGGTGAGCAATTGAGCGTCTTCCGCAACCGCAATATTGGTTTTGTATTTCAGTTCCACCACCTATTGCCTGAATTTACAGCCCTGGAAAATATTTGTATCCCCGCCTATATCGCAAAAAAGACCAGGAAACAAGCAGAGACCAGGGCTTTAGAGTTGCTGGATCTTCTTGGTTTAAAGGACAGGGCGGCACACAAACCCAACCAGCTTTCTGGCGGGGAACAACAAAGAATTGCTGTTGCCAGGGCATTGGTCAACAATCCTGCAATTATCCTTGCCGATGAACCTTCCGGGAATCTGGATTCTGCAAATGCGACAGCCTTACATCAGTTTTTTATTACACTAAGGGATAATTTCAAACAGACTTTTGTCATTGTGACGCACAACGAGGAACTGGCAAAAATAAGTGACACTGTGGTCACCATGAAAGACGGATTAATTTTATGAGATTGATGATTACAGGCGGCAAGTCAGCCAGGGCTTTTAAACTGCTGAATTCTTTCAAAGACCAGCAGCTGATCATGGCTGATTATGGAGAGATGCCACAATTTCCTTCCCAGGCCTACTCTTTTGTTTCTTTAGGTCCATTTAACGCAGAGACCATCGCACATACCTTGCTCACCTGTTGTTTAGATCATGCGGTAAATGCAATTTTGCCAGTAAATGACTTTGAAATTGAAGCTTTGGAAAAGTCTAAAATCCTTTTTGAAGAATTTGATATCCGGGTGTTGTCACCTAATGAGTCCATTTATTAATACGGCGTTCATGGCTTTTAAAGATTACATCCACACTAAAAAAGCTTTTGTATTCGAACTCGATGATGTCCTTTATCCAAGGAAGGATTATCTTTTGCAGGTCTATTATCTATTCGCCCAGTTTATGGAATATGGCGAACAGATGAATGCGGAAATGATGCTAAAAAGCATGCAGGAAATCTATTTGAAAGAAGGACCGGATGCCGTATTTGAAAAAACCGCTAAAACATTTGGAGTCCCTGAAAAATACAGGCTGAACTTTGATCTGTTGTTAAGCAATGCACGGTTGCCCTTAAAACTGCTCCTGTTTGATGAAATCCTCAAATTAATCCAGGAACTTGTGCTGGAGCGCAAGCAGATTTTTCTATTTATTGATGGCGCTCCTGAAATGCAGTTGAACAAGATCCGGCAGATCGAATGGCATGGTCTGGAGAAATATCTGGAAGTACATTTCGCTGCTGAATCCGCTGCCAAACCTTCAGCAAAGGGCCTGCAATTGATCGCCGAAAAATATAATTTGAAGAAAGCTGATATGTTGATGATTGGCAGGTCTGAAACCGATAAATTGTGTGCGAAAAATACCGGAATAGATTTTTTTAATATCGATAAACTATTGTTACCTTGATTACGTTAATACCAAGAGATAAAGGAGATAAGGAATTGCGGAAGGTTATATTATTCAAAGAAAAACTCAACATGTCACATCATATCAAAAATTACGCTTTATCAGGATTGGTCCTGGTGTCATTATTTGCTGCCGCCTGTAAAAAGGACAAAAAAGCAACCCCTGATGAGCCTGAAGAAGCCAATACCAAGCAAACCGCTACTACCAACAGGCGGGAGCTGACCAATGATTCCTTGTTTTTATATGCCAAACAGATCTATTACTGGAATTCAACCTTGCCATCTTACGATACTTATGAGCCCCGGAAATACAATACGCTATCAACCGATCTGGCCAATTACGACAACAATCTTTTTAACATTGGTAAAGCTGCTGGGGGTGCTGATTATGAAGCGGGTGAATCCTCTCTCAAATATTCCTATATAGAAGATATTACCAGTAGAAATCCTGTCGCCGCTTTGAAAAATGCGCAAGCCTCAGTGGATCTGGAAGGGAATGGGAATGATGTGGGCATCCGTCCTGTGTTTTATCTGACCAACAATACGACAAGGGCTTATATTTTGTTCATAACAGCCGTGTACAAAGGTTCTGATGCCGATAAGAAAGGCGTCAAAAGAGGATGGGCCATTACCAAGATCAATGGAACTGCGGTAGGTGCCAATTATGAAAACGAGCGGAGCATGGTCAACAATGCCTTAAATTCTGATAAAGTAACCATTGAGGGCACAAAATATAGTGCTAAAGTACCAGGTGAGGCGTTCAGCGTTGAACTCAGCAAAAAGAGTTACAAAAGCAGCCCGATCTACCAGGCTAAAATATTTACAGCCGGTGCAAGGAAAATTGGCTATTTGGCTTATGCCAGATTTTCAAACCAGACCAATTCTATTCCTGTTCTGGATTCTATATTCAAAAGTTTTGCAGGACTTGGCGTTACGGACCTGATCGTAGACCTGAGGTATAATGGTGGCGGTTATGTCAATACTGCAGAGCACCTCATCAATCTAATTGCACCAGCCAGCGCAACAGGAGTGATGTACACCGAATATTTCAACACAACCCTCAGAGATGGTAAGGCGGTGATCATGAAAAATCAACCCCTGCTTGACGACAATGATAAAGTCCAGTTTGCCAACAATGGCAGATTGATCAATTATTTTGATGACATTGATTATTCGGTAAAAGGAAATACCAATTCATTCAGTAAAGCCGGAAATCTAAACAATGTAACCAATATCGTCTTTATTGTCACGGGTAATACTGCCTCTGCGAGCGAATTGGTCATCAACAGTTTGAAGCCCAAAATGACAGTAAAGCTGGTAGGGGAGCAAACTTACGGCAAGCCGGTGGGCTTTTTTCCAATCCGTTTGGAAAACAAGTATGATGTGTTGATGGCCTTGTTTGAAACCAAAAATGCATTGGATGAAGGCGGGTATTTCTCAGGTATGGTTCCTGATATCAGGGAAAGTAACAGCGACGCTACTTTCTTTGATGACCCAAGATATGATTTCGGTGACAGCGCTGAGCCCTATACTGCTAAAGCAATAGGCATTTTGAATCCGTCAAATGCTGCCGTTAGTGTCAAAGGCAAAGGTTCGGTAATGAGCATCAATGGTAAGGAGGTTTCTTTTACAACTACAAATGACATGAGGCCCCTCAAAGAAAATGACGAATTCAAAGGAATGATTGAAACCAGGCATAGGGTTAAGAAATAACCCTGTTTTTGATACAATTTTTTTACACTATTTGGAGATATGTAACTCATGTGCGCTTGCTATTTAAATAGATTTGATGCATATTGAGGTAACAAATATGTAATTAGCGTATGTTAGGGGAATTAATACAGAAAGAGGCAATAGAGGTCAATAAAATTGTACCTGCGGATCAGAACCACACAGAAGAATTAAGAAGTAAACTGAATTCTGCACAACGTCTTGGAAATGAGTTTAAATCGAAAGCAGATATTACTTTTAATACCAAAGAAGGACCAAAAACAGTCAATACCACTGTATGGTCCGTCACAGAAAAATATGTCCAGTTAAAAAATGGAATCCATATCCCGTTAAACAGCCTGATTGATATCGACTTCTAAGACTATCTTTTCTTCATCTTTAACTTTTCTTTAAAGATTTGCTGTATATCGCGTTGTTTGTCAATGTTTATGGTGATATCTAGTATTGCCCTGGCAGCTTTGGTGAAAAAAACGGGATTGATATTGGCATACTTGTCGCTTATTTGGTGATAATCCCTGTGATCCTCTACACCAAAATATAAAAACGGAATGCCCTTCGCATTAAAAGGGCCCTGATCGCTTTGATTGGTCCAGTCGTCATGTGCAAGCTTCGGGTCATCGTGCCCGGTCAGGACTTTAATGCCGTCCACAGCAGTAATGATGAACCGCTTTAGTTCCGGATGCTTAAATGTTCCGCAAGCGTACAGTTCGCCTTTATCGTTGTGGCTGATCATGTCCATGTTGATATTAAGTTTGATTTTGCCCATACTCACCGGAGGGGCCGAAAGAAATGCCTTGGCCCCCCTCAGACCCATTTCTTCAGCATCAAAAGCAGCAAAGATAATTGTATTGTTGGGCTGGTTTTTACTGTAGAACTCAGCGATGTATAACAATCCGGCTACGCCTGAGGCATTGTCATCCGCACCGCTATATATTTCCTTGCCTGCCATTCCCAGATGGTCATAATGTGCTGAAATCACAATGACCTGATCCGTTTTTCCTGGGATATAGCCAATCATATTCGTTCCGGTTACCTTCGTCGCGGTGTTGGACCTAAAGGAAAATGGCTGCTCGTAAGATGACGCAAAAGATTTCAGGCCTAGTGCCTTAAAGCGCTGACTGAGATAAGACCGTGCCATCTCCGCGCCCTTAGTTTCGGTCTTTCTTCCCTGATATGCATCAGAGGACAAAACCTCCACATCTTTCAGCAGTTGACTGGGCTGTTGGGCTTCCGACTGTTCGGTTGCGGTACAACTCAGCAGACATACAATTAGCAGCAATTGATAAATTTTCATAATTCAGATAAAATAAAAAACGCCAGACTAACAGCCGGGCGTTTTAATATGGTTTGATTCCTGAAAGCGGAGCAAATGCTGCTTATCCCAGGTATGATTTTAAAATTTTACTTCTTGAAGTATGGCGCAAACGTTGTAAGGCTTTGTCTTTGATCTGGCGCACACGCTCGCGGGTCAGGTTAAACTTCTCGCCAATCTCTTCCAGTGACAAAGGATGATTGGTGCTTAGTCCGAAAAACAAGACGATAATTTCACGCTCACGTTCTGTCAGGGTAGATAAAGAACGTTTGATCTCTTCAGACAGCGATTCGTTGATTAAACTGCTATCTGTGTTCGGCTCATGATTCTCCAATACATCAAGCAAAGTGTTTTCCTCACCCTGAACGAAAGGCGCATCCATAGAAACGTGTCTTCCTGAGTTGCTCAGCGTATCGGAAATCTTATCTACTGTAGTTTCGAGAATGTCCGCAAGTTCTTCAGGAGAAGGCTCACGCTCAAATTCTTGTTCCAGTTTAGAAAAAGCCTTGCTGATCTTACTCAACGAACCAACCTGGTTTAACGGGAGACGTACAATTCTGCTTTGTTCAGCAATAGCCTGTAAAATAGACTGACGGATCCACCAAACGGCATAAGAAATGAATTTAAAACCCTTAGTCTCGTCAAAACGCTTGGCTGCCTTGATCAAACCAAGGTTTCCCTCGTTGATTAAGTCTCCCAAAGTCAAGCCCTGATTCTGATATTGCTTGGCAACCGACACCACAAAACGTAAGTTCGTCTTCGTCAAACGTTCTAATGCAGCCTGATCTCCCTCGCGTATCTTTCTAGCTAATATTACTTCTTCTTCTGCCGTGATTAAATCTACCTTACCAATTTCGTGAAGATATTTGTCTAGGGACTGACTTTCTCGATTGGTAATCGATTGCGTGATCTTGAGTTGTCTCATTTATATGCTTTGGTACTCGTTATGTGTTTTGAACGTGCAAAAGTAAGGAATTTAAGGCAATTAGAAAAGATAAATTACTGAAAACGTTACACTTTACACCTGTTATTTATATACTATTTTAAGAGCAAAAATTATTCCAAAATACTTTTGTCAGTTGCCCATTAATAGCTTAAACAGACCCTTAAACCAAGCTTTTGAGCGAAAAAGTTTCCCCCAGCCTGACTCCTTTTTCGGTATGTTTTACCGTACAGCATTCATTTAAGGGATCATGTTCAAGGTATAGAATGTATTGATTGTCAGCTGCTTCCTCTAGAAAAGATTGTTTTTCTTTCAGGGTCTTCATGGGGAACATATCATAGGCCATGACATAGGGCAGAGGAATATGACCGGTCGATGGCAGAAGGTCCGCCATATAAACAATTGTTTTGTCCTTGTATTGAATTTGTGGCAACATCATGGCATCCGTATGCCCGTATGCAAACCTGATGGTAATCCCCGTGTGGAATTGTATGCCATTGTTGTCTTCAATAAACCTCAATTGTCCGCTTTCCCGGATTGGCAGGATGTTTTCTGTCAAAAAAGAAGCCTTCTCACGCGCATTCGGATGAACCGCCCAGTTCCAGTGCTGCTCATTGCTCCAATAAAATGCATTTTTGAAAGCCGGAGTAAGTTTACCGTCCCGACGTTCAATAGAGCCTCCGCAATGGTCAAAATGCAGGTGTGTCAAAAATACATCAGTGATGTCTGCTTTACTAAACCCCTTTGCTGCCAGCGAACGGTCCAGGGTATCTTCACTATGCAGGTAGTAATGGCCAAGGAACTTCTCATCCTGTTTCTCACCAATGCCATTGTCAATCAAGATCAGCCGGTCGCCATCCTCGATCAGCAGACATCGCATGGCCCAGGTGCATAAATTATTCGCATCTGCCGGATTTGTCTTTTGCCATATAGATTTTGGAACAACTCCAAACATGGCGCCTCCATCCAGTTTAAAAAGTCCCGTTTCAATTGTATGTAAGTTCATTTTTGTTGACTTAGTTATAATCTAAAGCTCTAAAATAAAACAATAAATCTAAGCGGTAAAAAAGACCGGTAAAAAAAGGCCGGTAAATAACAAGCGGTGAAAAAACCTGTTAATATGCCGGTAAATGTAAAACTGTGTATACAAAAAGAGGTGAAATCAATCACCCCTTTGGTAAAAAAATATTTCCTCCCAACAAATTCAGTGTCTGAAAGAGGGCATAGCGTTCTTTGCACTCCTTCAGTGCAAAGTAATGCAGCCCGAAGGCAGATCACTTAATTTGCAAGTTACAAATGAATCACCTCACCATACGCATCCGCAGCAGCTTCCATAATCGCTTCGCTCATTGTCGGGTGCGGGTGAACAGACTTGATCATCTCATGACCAGTAGTTTCCAGTTTACGGGCCACTACAATCTCAGCGATCATTTCAGTTACATTGGCACCGATCATGTGTGCGCCCAGCAATTCGCCATATTTGGCATCAAAGATCAGTTTCACAAAACCATCCTTAGCACCTGCAGCGCTCGCCTTACCAGAAGCAGAGAAAGGAAATTTACCAATTTTTAACTCATAACCAGCCGCTTTGGCCGCTTTCTCTGTATAACCAACCGAAGCGATTTCCGGACTGCAATAGGTACATCCCGGGATGTTGTTGTAATCCAGTGGTTCTGGTTTGTGGCCAGCAATTTTCTCTACACAGATGATGCCTTCCGCAGAAGCCACGTGGGCCAAAGCCTGTCCGCCAACAATATCACCAATGGCATAATATCCTTTTACAGAAGTGTTGTAAAACTCATCGACGACAACCTTACCTTTTTCTGTTTTAATTCCTGTTTCTTCCAGGCCAATGTTTTCAATATTCGCCACCACGCCAGCTGCAGAAAGAACAATATCACATTCCAGCGTCTGCATACCAGCAGCAGTTTTCACCTGTACCTTACATCCCGCACCGCTGGTGTCTACAGATTCCACACTCGAAGAAGTCATCACATCAATACCTGCTTTTTTAAAGCTGCGCAACAATTGTTTAGATACATCTTCATCTTCAACCGGAACCACATTGTCCATAAATTCAACCACAGTTACTTTAGTGCCCAATGTGGCATAGAAATAAGCGAATTCTACACCGATGGCACCAGAACCTACAACAACCATTGATTTAGGTTGCTCAGGCAATACCATCGCCTGTCTGTAGCCGATCACTTTTTTACCGTCCTGTTTCAGGTTAGGCAATTCCCTCGACCTTCCGCCAGTAGCCAGGATAATACTGGTTGCCGTATATTCCTTTTGCGTGCCGTCGGCCGCCTTAACTTCCACTTTATTGCCCGGTTTTGCTTTACCGGTACCCATGATCACATCGATCTTGTTTTTCTTCATTAAAAACTGAACCCCCTTGCTCATGCCGTCAGCCACACCGCGGCTGCGTTTGATCACGGCCGCAAAATCAGCCTCAGCTTCCGCAGTTTTAATTCCATATTCAGCAGCATGGTTGATGTATTCAAAAACCTGAGCACTCTTTAACAAGGCCTTGGTAGGAATACAGCCCCAGTTCAGGCAGATTCCGCCCAGAGATTCGCGCTCCACAACAGCAGTTTTCAAACCTAACTGAGAAGCCCTTATTGCAGCCACATATCCACCCGGACCGCTGCCAATTACAATTAAATCGTAGTTCATATCTTTATATAAAAGGAATTTTAACGTTAGTAAAAGCCAAAATTAAAAAAAATGTTCATATACCCATCTTAAAGCTAATGAATATGTTATTCGCAGTACAAGTGTACAAATTACAATAAGGTCAAATGTATTTTTAATGTAGAATCAATACAAATAACTGGTAAACTGTCAGTTGTATGTTTAAAACAAACGTTAAATGTTGAAAAATACTGATATTATTAATAATTATTTAACATTGAAACCAAAATCTTGGATGTTTTAATATTTATCTTTGTCGCGATATCAAAAAGTGATATCTGCACATAAAAGAACAAAACATATGAAGAAATCTTTACTATCTATTGTAGTGATGGTCATTGCATTTGTAGGATTTTTGTCTGATGCCTCGGCACAGGTTACAACTTCTACGCTAATTGGAACGATCAAAGACACCAAGGGAGCTCTGCCTGGAGCAAGTGTAAAAGCTACACACACACCAACAGGAACAGTTTATGGATCTACAACAAATGCAGACGGTCGTTTTACGATTGTTAACATGCGTCCGGGTGGTCCTTACACCATTGAATTAAGCTATGTAGGTTATCAGGCTGAAAAGGTAACTGATGTTTACCTAAAGCTGGGAGAGCCTTATGCCTTGAATTCTGTGCTTTCTGACGGAGGTACACAATTGCAGGAAGTAGTTGTATCTGGTAAGAAAGATGCACTCTTTACTGGAAAAAAGACAGGAGCTTCTACCAACATTACTAAAGAGCAGCTGCAAACCTTGCCTACCTTATCCAGGTCATTGCAGGATTTCACCAGATTGACGCCACAAGCAAATGGTAACTCATTTGGCGGTATCAACAACCGTTTCAATGGCCTGACCATTGATGGTGCGGTAAACAATGATGCTTTTGGTCTGGGTTCTACAGGAGCTCCGGGTGGTCAGGCAAATACACAGCCGATCTCTCTGGATGCGATCCAGGAAATCCAGGTCGTACTGGCACCTTTTGACGTGACCAATGGTAACGCAATCGGTGGTGGTGTAAACGCGGTTACCCGTTCCGGATCAAATAAAGTAGAAGGATCTGCTTACTTCTTCGGAAGAAATGAAAATGTGACTGGTAAAAGTATCGATGGTCTGAACGCGAAAGCTTTGCCATTCCACAACAATACTTTCGGAGTGAGAGTTGGTGCACCAATTATTAAAGACAAATTGTTCTTTTTTATCAGTGCAGAGCGTCAAAGCGTAGTTCAACCTACCATCAACAACGCAGGTGACTTGAACGCCATCACGCAAAGTGAAATTGACAGGATTACTAAAGTTGCAAAAGATCGCTACGGATATGATGTCGGCAGCAGCAATGCATACGATACTGAAACACAAAATGATAAAATCTTTGCACGTATTGACTGGAACATCAACCCTAAAAACCAGTTGACTATCCGTCACAATTACATCAAAGCTTACGATGATAAATTGACCCGTGCCGCTAGTGCATTTGCTTTTTCGAGCAATCTTTACCGCTTCAATGACGTTCAGAACAACTCGGTACTGGAGTGGAGAAGTGCAATATCCAATTCACTTTCCAATAACCTGATCGTTGGTTATTCAAGGATCAGAGATGCTAGGGCAGCTGAAGGCGCTTTGTTTCCTCAAATCAGGATCAACGGTCTCGCCAGCATCAACGGATCCGCTACCTTTGGTTCTGAATCTGCTTCTACTGCCAACGAACTGGATCAGGACATTTTCGAATTCACTGACAACTTTAAAATCATTGCCAACAACCATACTTTCACATTTGGTACACACAATGAGTTCTTTAAAGTGAGAAACTTGTTCATCAACAACATGGCAGGTGCTTATACCTGGAATTCACTGGCTGACTTCGAAAACAACACCAAACCTGCTGCTGCAGCAAGTATTTCAATTGTTCCGGGAGACACAAGACCTGCTGCTAAATTTAGCGCAGCGCAACTTGGATTTTATTTCCAGGATGAAATTGATGCCTTTACAGGTTTCAAACTGATCGCCGGCCTTAGGGTTGACGTTCCTCAGATTTTTGACAAACCATTATACAATCCTCTAGTTACTGCTACTTTCCCGGAATACCGGACAGATAATGTACCAAGCGGACAGATCCTGGTGTCACCAAGAATCAGCTTTAACTGGGATCTTACGGGCGATAGATCTATACAATTACGTGGTGGTACTGGACTGTTGACCAGCCGTGCTCCATTTGTTTGGATCTCTAATCAGTTCTCTAACAATGGTATGTTAACTAAATCGGTTAACGCAACTGTTGGAAACGGTACCTTCATAGCAGATCCAAACAACCAGTCTGCCGCTGGTGGTGTAGCCGGAACGACTTACGAGGTGAACTTAATCAGCAAAGACTTTAAGTTGCCACAAGTATTCAGGTCCAACATAGCAGTAGATGTTAAATTGCCATTGGGCATCCAGGCTACCTTGGAAGCTTTATATTCAAAAACGGTTAACAATATCGCCTACCGTAACATCAATATGAAACCTTCTGTAGCGAACATCAATTCTGCATTATCAGGCGGCGCCGATACACGTCCTTTGTATACCAACGGAAATGCTGCCGGTAAAGTAAACGGAACATTCACTAACGTGTTTTTATTGGAAAACACAAGCGCAGGTTCTGCATACAACCTGACTGCACAATTGCAGAAATCATTTGATATGGGTCTTTACCTTTCTGGTGCCTATACTTATGGCAAATCGGAAGACGTTAACTCTGGCTTTAGCAGCACTGCAAGTTCAGGTTTTGGCGGTCCGCACATTGTTCAAAACCCAAATGTTCCTGTTCTGGCTTTTTCTAACTATGATTTACGTCACAGGGTAATTGGCTCATTGAACTACGGAATCAAATACGGTAAGAACAAAGCGTCTGGTACAACTTTCTCGCTATTCTACGTAGGTAAATCTGGTACACCGTTCTCTTATATCTACAATGGTGACCTGAACCAGGACAATACATTTTCAAGTGGTAACCCTGGTAACGACCTGATCTACATTCCTAGAAGTGCATCAGAAATTAAATTGGTGACCATTCCTGCTGTTGCAGCTACAGCTACTGCTGCTGCAATACCTGAAGTAACCCCTGCTCAACAATGGGCAGCATTGGATAGCTATATCACTAATGACGCTTACTTGTCAGGCAGAAGAGGTCAGTATGCTGAGCGTAACGGTGCCAGGATGCCTTGGGAGCATCAGTTTGATGCAAGGATCATGCAAGATCTTGGACTGGTATTTAAAGGTTCAAAAAACTCCATACAGCTGACGCTTGATTTCATCAACCTTGGTAATCTTTTGAATAAAGAATGGGGAAGACAGTATTCGATCAACAACACGACTTATTCTTTGATCAATTATTCAACTTCTTCTGGTGGTGGCTTTACATTCAGAACACCATCTGGAGGTAAACCTTACATCGAGTCTGCTTTTGCTTCAAGATGGCAAGCTCAGTTTGGAATTCGTTATAACTTTAACTAAGTCAACCAAACTTTATAACTTTTCAATTATTTCAAAAGGGTGCCTCAAAAGGGCACCCTTTTTTTTGGCTGTTGCATCTTAGTATGTAATTATGCCAGAACACCAGATATTTTATTTCCATCTACCCACATTAATATAGCCTTAGCATAGGGTTGGTATAGCCTTGA
>JAZKCT010000021.1:43192-79591 GCA_040387995.1 Bacteroidota bacterium
TATTTCCATCTACCCACATTAATATAGCCTTAGCATAGGGTTGGTATAGCCTTGAAATAGCGTTGATGTAGCTATTCGCTTTATAATTTATTACCAGTTACGAGCCTGTAATTCAGCAAAGCTTTTATTATATTGGCTGTATGAATTATCGCCCAGACTCCGTTTTCAACACTAGTATAAAGCATTTGTTCGCTTTAGCCTTCATTTGCCTGTTCTTCCTATCGGCAGGAGCCCAAAATAAAAAGCCATTCAAGGTCATTGCCTTTTATACCGGCAAGAATGACAAGGCCCACGTTAGTTTTGTGCATGAGGCCAATAAGTGGTTTCCGAAAATGGCAGACAAATACAACTTCAGCTATGATTCTACCAGCAACTGGAGCAACCTGAACCTGGAATTCCTTAGTAAATACCAGGTGGTTTTGTTTTTGGATACGCGTGCGGAAGATCCCGAACAACGGAAAGCTTTTGAAGCTTACATGAAAAAAGGCGGTGCATGGATGGGTTTTCACTTTTCTGCCTTTGCGTTAAAGGACTCGGCTTATCCGGATAACTGGGATTGGTACCACAATGAATTTCTGGGTTCTGGTGGCTATGGCAGCAACACCTGGCGACCGACTTCGGCGGTATTGCGTGTGGAGGACTCAAAGCATCCAGTGGTAAAAAACTTACCGCAAACGTTCAAATCGGCACCAAATGAGTGGTACAGGTGGTCAAACGACCTGCGCAAGAATCCGGACATCAAGATCTTGTTGTCCATAGATACCAGCAGCTTCCCGCTGGGGACTGGGCCGAAGGCTTATGAAATCTGGCATGAGGGTTATTATCCCGTGGTGTGGACCAATATAAAATACAAAATGGTGTATGTAAATATGGGGCATAACGATATGGACTATGAGCATGCGCCATTTAATAAAGAACTGTCGCTGTCGTTTGACAACGAAACGCAAAATCAATTGCTGATCAACAGTTTAATCTGGCTGGGAACCGGTAAGCGGTAGTTGCCGCGAATATCCTTTCTTATCCTCTTGTCCTAATTATTGCTGCGCCAACATGCCCAGCAGTTTGATTTTTTTCTCCAGTTCATCGCTCCAAGGCAAGCCGAAGCTCAGGCGCAGGCAGTTGCCAAATTGTTCCTGCAGGGAAAACATCCGGCCGGGCGCGATGCTGATCCCGAATTTGATGGCCTTGTTGTAGAGTTCAACGGTATTTATTTTCTTGTCCAGTTCGATCCATAAAAAGTAACCACCCTCGGGTTGCGTTACCCGGGTTCCTTCGGGAAAATAACTGGCGATGGCAGCGATGTATTTCATACTGTTGTGCTGCAGGGTCTGGCGCATTTTCCGCAAATGGTGCTCGTACCTTCCGTTCTTGAGAAACTCTGCCACTACTTCAGAAGTGAGGGTAGCAGAAGAGATGGAGTGGTTCAGTTTTAAGCGCGTTATTTTGTCGGTGAACTGCCCCGGTGCCACCCAGCCAACGCGGTAACCGGGCGCCAGGGTCTTGGATACGGAATTGCAATAAAGCACCATCCCGCTTTCGTCATAACGCTTACAGGTTCCCGGTCTGCTGCTTCCGAAATACAGATCGCCATAGATGTCATCTTCGATTAAGGGGATGTGGTGGTGTTCCAACAATTTTACCACCTCTTTTTTGTGGGTGGCAGGCATGGAGGAACCGCAGGGGTTGTTGAAGTTACTGACCAGCAGACAAACTTTGATCTTCTGTTGCGTGATTGCTTTTTTAAGGGCATCAATTTCGATTCCGGTAACTGCATTGGTGGGGAGTTCGAGTACACGGAGCCCCATTCCTTTGGCCAGTTGCAGGATACCGAAATAGGCGGGACTTTCTATGGCTACGGTATCACCCGGACTGGTCAGGGCCAGCAGGCAATAAGACAGGGCATTCATGCAGCCAGAGGTGGTCACCAAATCATTTTCGTTGAGAACGCCGCCCCAGGTCAGCGACCATTTCGCGATTTCCTTCCTCAGTTTTTCATTGCCCTGCACCTGGTCGTAACCTGTTCCGCTGCCGGGAAGTGTGCGGGTGGCTTGCAGCATGGCCTTATTGAGTTTGGCGATGGGTAGCAGGCTGACATCTGGCACGCCCAGCGACAGTAAAGTCACGGCTTTATTTGCGCCATCACGGTGGACTTTAGTGATCAGGTCGTCCTGATCTTCAGAGTTTGCACCGGCAAGATTTTCATGGGCAGGAGGGACGCTGGGTTTGGGTACCTGCAGGCGCTTGCCGGGCGGCAGACAAACGTAATAGCCCGATCTTGGCCGTGTCTCTATTAGCGAACGGCTTTCCAGTTCATAATAAGCTTGGGTGATGGTGCTCATGTTGTGGCCCAGTTCCCTGCACAAAGTCCTGACTGAAGGTAGTTTGTCGCCAACCTTAAGCACCTGGTCCATGATCTGTTTCTCAATACGCGCGGCAATCTGCAGGTACAAATGAGGGGCGGGTTTGGGGCTGTTTGCTGGCATGTCTGTTTGTAAACTGTATCGGTCAAATTTAATGAAATTGTATCTGTATTGGTTGGTTATTACTGCAGATATTTGTATCAATCAGAAATAATTATTATGGTCATTTTGAAGAGTAACTTATCCGATATCGATTCTTTATTTGCTTTGTACGACGAGGCCACCGCATACATGAAGCAGTTCACAACTACCTATTGGCGGGGTTTCGAGCGTTCGCTCGTTGAAACTGAAATAAAAGAAGGCAGGCAATACAAGATTGTCGAGAACGGGCAGATCGCCTGTGTCTTCGTCATCACTTTCAATGATGCCACAATCTGGCAGGAAGCAGATGCGGATCAGGCCATCTATATTCACAGGATTGCGACCAACCGGTCCTTCAGTGGGAACAACTATGTGCAGCAGATTGTGAAATGGGCGATTGCCTATGCGCTCGAAAACGGCAAAGACTTTGTGCGATTGGATACGGGCGCTGACAATGAAAAGATCAATACTTATTATCAGAACTGCGGTTTCACTTTTAAAGGTGTGACCGGGATAACCTATACGGATGACTTGCCTGAACATTACAAGGGCGGGAAGTTCAGCCTGTTTGAAATCGATTTGAAGACCTTGAAACCTTAAAAACTATGGACACTAAGAAAATAGCCTGTTACCAGATAGACGCCTTCACCGACGAGCTTTTTGGCGGCAACCCAGCCTGTGTTGTCGTACTCGACAACTGGTTGCCTGATGATCTTTTACTAAAAATTACCCGTGAAAATGCCGTACCTGAGACTGCTTTTTTTATCCCTGAAGGGGAGGGCTTTCATTTGCGCTGGTTTACGCCGGAGCATGAGATGGATCTTTGCGGGCACGCCACACTGGCTACTGCCCATGTGTTAAAAACAGAACTGGCATATGCTGCGGATACCATTAGATTCAGTTCCAAAAGCGGAATGCTGGAAGTCTCGGTTAGCGGCGATACCTATACACTCAATTTCCCGTCCAGGAAACCTATGGATGCCGGGTTGCCCGTTGAGATTGCCAATGCATTGAGTAAACAGCCCGTTAAAGTGTTGAAATCCAGGGATTATTTCCTGGTGTATGAAAGCCAGGAGGACATTGAGGAGCTGGTGGCCGACAGAGAAAAACTGAGCCATGTAGATACCACTCCTGGGGGGATCATTGTAACTGCGGTGGGTAATCAAGTAGATTTTGTGTCCAGGTTTTTCGTGCCAGGTGCTTCTATTTTTGAAGATCCGGTTACCGGTTCGGCCCATTGTTCATTGATCCCGTATTGGTCGGAAGTTTTGGGTAAAAAGGAGTTGAAAGCGTTGCAGTTGTCGGACAGGCTGGGTAAACTGGATTGTACAGATCTTGGCGACAGGGTTTTGATCAGCGGAACGGCCAGAACCTATTCTGCAGGTTACATTTTTATTCCTTAACTTAGCTGCATTACTAACTAACTATTTTTATGATGAAAAAAACAGTTTGTCTGCTGCTCTTCGCTATGGTATTTTCCCTGGCGAATACAGTAAAAGCAGATGAAGGGATGTGGATTCCCATGCTGATCGGCAAAAACTATCAGCAAATGAAAAAACAGGGCTTTAAATTGACCGCCCAGGACCTGTATAACGCCAATGGATCGAGTTTAAAAGATGCAATAGTTCATTTCGGCGGGTTTTGTACAGGTGAGATTGTTTCTGATAAAGGACTGATCTTTACCAATCACCATTGCGGTTATGATGCCATTGCGTCTAACTCTACAACGGAAAACAACATCCTGGACAATGGTTTTTATGCCAAAAACTATGGTGAGGAAAAACCGATCAACGGTCTCTTCGTACGTTTTCTGCAGAGAATGGAAGATGTGACGGCTAAAGTAAATGAGGCGACCAAAGGTCTGAAAGGTGAGGAGAAAGCTTCCAAAATGCTGGAAATCTTTAATACCATTTCGAAGGCCGCAGTGAGCGGTCCGACTATAGAAGCCAATGTAAAGGATTTTTACAAGTCCAATCAATTTATCCTGTTCGTTTACGAGCGTTTTGACGATGTGCGCCTGGTCGGTGCGCCGCCTCAGAACATTGGTAAGTTCGGTGGGGATACCGACAACTGGGAATGGCCACGCCAGACAGGAGATTTTTCGGTGTTCAGGGTTTACTCGGCCAAGGACAATAAGCCAGCGGCTTATTCAGTTGCAAACGTGCCTTATAAACCTAAAAAATTCCTGCCAGTATCCATTAAAGGCGTTAAAAATGGAGATTTCTCCATTGTATATGGTTACCCTGGCCGTACGGACCGTTACCTGACTTCTTATGGTGTAGATCTGGCGGTCAACAAGACCAATCCGACTACGGTAAAACTACGTGACATTCGCCTGAAAGCCTGGAAAGAAGAAATGGACAAAAGTGTAGACACACGATTGAAATTGTCTTCCAAATACGCAAATATCGCCAATTACTGGAAGTATTATATTGGTCAGACTGAGCAGTTGAAACGATTGAAGATTGCGGATAACAAAAGGACAGAAGAAAAGGCGTTTACAGAATGGGCGGCCCAAAAAACGGAGTTTGCCGGCCTGATGGAGCAATACGATCAGATTTACAAAAGTATCGACCCGATCGCCATCCAGCGTACCTATATCAACGAAGGCTTTTTAGCTTCAGCCTGGGTACCCAATGCCATTACCCTTGGCCGTTCGCTGACCGCTGCGGAACAGAAAAAAGATGATGCTGCATTTGCAAAACAGGTGTCAACCGCATTCGGCCAAGCTGCAGCCACTTATGAGCAGACGTATAATGAAACGGCAGACAAGAAGATCTTTGCACAGATCCTTTCGTCATTTTATAAAGATGTGCCGGTAAAATCCCAGCCTAAGTTCTTTTCTGACATTGCGGAAAAATACTGGACGGGAGCACCTGAAGGTACCTTTGAAAAGTACGCTGCCTATTTATGGGAAAATAGCAATTTGATCAAACCAGAGAAACTAAAAGCATTTTTGGCGACTAATCCTACACTGGAGACACTTAAAAAAGACCCGGGATATCAATATGCGGTAAATTTGTATCCGGCGGATTATATCAAAGCCAATTTTGGATCCCTGGTAGCTGATTTTGAAAGCAAAAAGGCGGAACTGGACAATTTATACCTGAAAGCGATCCTGGAAAAGAACGCAGATAAGACCCTGTATCCGGATGCGAATTCAACCATGCGTTTGAGTTACGGTAATGTACAGGATTATTCACCAAAAGACGGCGTGGTGTACAGGGTAACGACTACGATAGATGGTATCATGCAAAAATATGTGCCGGGTGATGATGAGTTTGACCTGCCTGCCAACCTGATTGAAAATTACAAGAAAAAGAATTATGGCCAGTATGGTAATAACGGAACGCTGACGGTCGGTTTCATTACCAATAATGACATCACAGGCGGAAATTCTGGTTCACCGGTCATCAATGGCAATGGAGAACTGATCGGTCTGGCTTTTGATGGCAACTGGGAAGCCATGAGCGGTGATATCGCCTTTGATAAAGAATTTAAACGCACCATTTGCGTGGACGTTCGCTATGTATTGTGGTGTATTGATGTGCTAGGCGGTGCCAAAAACATCATTGCGGAACTGGATTTGAGAAAAGAAGGCGCTGCGCTGAAAAAGCCAGTACCTTCTGCAAAAAGGGTTACGAAAAGTAAATAAGTTTTGGCCTGAATTCATAAAATGTCGTGATCTCGACGATAGGAGAGATCCCTTGTTCATGTAGCGCAAGGGATCTTTTTTTAATAAGATAGTTTCAGATATAGAATTTGATACTAAATCAGTGGTAATTTCCAGGGGACGACTGAGGGTCTCGTAACCCTTATAGGACTATTAAGCCAACCCCTGGCAGATTTGTCATTACTGGTTTAGATTTGTATATTTCCGTCAAATCAATAATTACTCGCTTTCATGAATTCTAAAACTCTTTATGCTATCCTTACTATTTTATTTCTTACATCTGGGCTGTCTGCCCAAACCCAACTTGCGATAATTAAAGATCCCAAATGGAATGTGTCAGCCGCATTTGATAGTAGATCCGGAACCAGCCTGCGTCTTTCAGCAAATAGTATGGCGATGATTGTCAACTTACCTGAGGCTGATTTTGGCGTTATAAATGTCGATGATAAATTGAATCAAAAATGGACATCCCCTTTACTTGGCTTTCCTCTAGGAATTGGAATGTTTAAAGGGCAGATTCTGGTTATAGCGGCAACAGATAAGTCGTTTTTTAAGAATTTCAGTGGTTCTTACAAGGCCTATTTGCTTGATCAAAACTCTGGAAGGCTGATGTCGGAAAAAATAATTTATGAAAGCAATCCGTCTTTTGTGGAAGAGCCCGATTTCTTTTTCGCCAATGACGGGTCTTACTTCAGAATGTCCGTACGATTGACCTCTATGAAGCGTAAAACTCAAATTTTGGCAGTTTCTAAATCTGATGACGACTACCGTTTGACACAGGGATTCAGTATCATCAACTTTGATGATCAGCTCAATCAAAAACAAAGGATAACTCCTGTTTTTCCGGATGGTGAAACATGGACGTCTTCAAATAGTATTGATGGCAGTTTGTTTATTGCAGCGGTAAAAGCCGGTTCTGGAACAATCAATGCCTCAATTTATACTTCTATCGATGCTGCACCTTTAAAGACAGTATCCGTGCCATTGGACCTAAGGAAAGGTTTTGCGATCAGATCAATTAGAAGCATTGCAGGAAAGAATCGGTTTGTAAACTACCTTGGTATTATTTATGTGAATCAGGATAAAGAAATAGCGTTGCTTACAGTTAAGATCAATTTTGCTGACGGAACTTATCAGTCTGCAAAAGAAGTTTATGAAAGTAAGTACGTAAAGGAAATCAGAAAATCGTTTTCGCCGATTAATAAGAAGTTTGATGACCTGCAATTTTCAAAATTGGAGTTTCTCGGTATCAGGCATATGGAAGAGTTTGGAGATAAACTGATGGTCAGTGTATCGCCAGCTTTTACACAGGTGGGAAGTGGCGGCGGAGGTCATTTTGAAGGATCTGTATTGATGAATATTTATGACCAGGCCTTAAAACCCGTCTATCATCAGTTTATCCCAAGAACCTATTTGAGTATAAATGGCGAGGGAAGCGAAGTCTCATATGCTTTATCCTCAAATATATTGAGGATGGTTGCTAACGTACGCACAAGTGGATTTAGCTCGGTTACCTCTTTGTACGGTGAGATGGATCTCAAAACCGGGCAAATGCTTAAACTCAATCTTATACCTGGAGGAGATATTATTAGTGGATTTTACATAAATGCAGCATCAGTAATATGGTTTAATGAATCATGCATCCTCCCATATTTTGACCGCCAGCGGGTTTTCAGAACAACGAGAGATGCGCAAGTTCAATTGTTGAAGTATTAATGTTTTGATGATGTCAGACTTAGTACAGAGGGCCGACCCGCAAGAGGTTGTCGATCACGAATAAAGTTGCCATTTCGAATATCTAAATGCGAATTATAGTTCTTATATCGATCAATTTTAGTGAAAATATCGTTAGATAATAAGCAAATAAGAATTATAGTTCTTATTTGCGATTTTTTCAATATCTATATTACCGTAAGTGTTGACTATCCGGTTCCTTTGGCTATTATTGCAAGTTGCTTTACTTCAAAACAAAAATGCTTTTAAATTGAGGGCAGGAGCTTCCTTTCTTTGTTCAGAAAGCTCGCGGAGCCGGAGCGTCAGACCTTTGATGTCGGTCGGCTTGCCCTTTTTAGGTATCCTAAGTGCATTAGCGGGAACCGGGCCAACGTTTACTTTGGAGGCGATCCAGTTGATGTGCTCGTGGGGCAATACCACTTGCAGGATCAGTCCCGGCAAACCCGTGAATGCTTCCGGCCCGCCGGGAACAGGAATCTGATCCGTATAAAAGGCCACCACATAGAGCGAGTCCTGGGTCATTCCGTTGGCTCTGCGACAGCTATAACCGGCGATATCGCGCAGTTCCTCCGTCAGCTTCCAGCGAGTCTTACGGATGCTGTCCTTAACCAGGTACGTAGCGTCATATATAGTCTTCTGACTGGAAAAATTGAGATGATCATGGTTCATATACACGGTGCTGTTTTGCAAGGCGATCTGCGGAATGGCAAAAAAACCTGCGGATAAGCTGCCTGCTGTCAGCGGGGTAAAAAGTGTTTCCTGCCCATTAAAGTTCAGTTTGCTATACAAGCGGGCAAATTGATCATGTTGCTGTTTGTATTGTTCAAAAGCAAGTTGACTGACATTGTCGCCTTGTGGTTTAAGTAAAGCATACATGTTGATGGTTTTGGTGTATTCCACCGTACCTGAAGTGACCAGTCCGGTCTGTTGTGCCCAGGCAGCGTCAGTACCTGACAAAAATAGAAAAGCAAAAAGTAAGAAGAAATTTTTCATGGTGATGATTATTTAGCGGAGTTCAGACTTTGGTTAAAATCATAACTGAGTGACAGCATGAAATAGCGTTTAATGGTGGTATAGGTGTTCTGGGTGATCATGCTGCTGTTAATGCTGCGGTTAAACCCGGTATTTTGGTTCAACAGATCGTTACCAGACAGCGATAGTTTCAGGCTTTCCGTCCGGAGGAAATTTTTGCTGAGTGATGCATTGATGAGCAGCCTTTCAAAGGGCGCAGGAAAGATGGCCGTGGCTGCAGTGTACTGATAGTTGGCATTGGCCGCCAGCTTCAAGTTACCAGGCAAATACACATTCAGATCAGCGGTTGCGTCAAAGCCCCGCCCATTGTTGTTCCGTTCCGGCTGTAGCGAAGAGACGCTAACGGTATAGCTGGGCCCTGCGGTTACATAAAAATCATAGCGCTGCTCCACGTATTTGGTAAATCTGGACTGCAGCTTGTAGGTGTTGCTGTAGTACCGGTTCAGCAGGTTGTTGACGAAGCTATAGCTCGTCATTCCGCTGAAATCAAAATTGAGACCGGCAATCAGATCCAGGGGCTTGATTTTGCGGTCGTAAAATAAGGCCAAATGTGCATTAGCTGGTTTATGACCATACAGGTTAGCAAAGCCTGTTGTGCTTTTACCGGCAGAATCCGTGACCACCTGGTTCACGACCGCAGCTGAGGTCAGTAGGTAGCTCCCCAGGATCCCGATCAGTTCGCCACTGACTGCCTCGTGAGACTGATAAAAAGTAAAGAAGCGGTGCGTAAAAGCGGGTTTAAGGTAGGGATTGCCACTGGTGATATTGAGCGGGTCGTTATTGATCAGTACCGGCTGCAGCTGCGCCACATTTGGTGGGTTGGCAATGCCTGCATAGTTGAACCGCAGAGAGGCTTGCTGCGAAAACTGATAAAGCAAATTGGCCTTTGGGTTCAGCAACCTGAACTGACGGGTAAACAAACTACTGGTGAAGCCATCTAATTGGCTGAAGTTGACCAGGCTGCCATTGGCGCCGCCGTCTAATAATAACTTCCCGGCTTTAAAGTTAAATACAGCACTCAACTGCTGGGTGTTTTGGGTCAGTTTAAAATCATTGCTGTACAAGCTGTCCAACAGGCTATAATCTCCGTTAGTGGCGCGGTTGTATGAGCGCCTGTCTGAGCGGCTATTGCCATTGCCCAGACCGTAGGTCAAGGTTAACGCCAGTTGCTTAAAAAGAGGCTCAGTATAGGTCACACTCGTATTGAAGGCTTGGTTTGTCAGGCGAAGCGGCTTGAACTGATCGGTATTTGCCATACTATCCGGCCGGTCGGGCAGGAAAAAATCAAGCCTCGTGTTTAAATAACCCCGGGTATTGCTTTTATCCGCTGCTTCCGCCAAATAAACTACTAATGTTCGTCCTTCTTTCTTCAGTTTATAGCTGTACAAAACAGCAGCGCTAAACTGGTCTTTAGATCCGGTGTTGTCCAGGGTGGTATGGTTTTCATTAAGCAGTTGCCCGGCAGTATAGGCCGTTGCCGTATAGACGCTGTTGGCCCGGGTGTTTTTTTGTCCGCCACCAAGCGTGATCTTAAGTTCAGTGTTCGCGCTGAATTTCAGCTGATAAGTCAAATCAACAATTTGCCGGAAAACGGAATTCCGGAAGTTTCGGTTGGCATCGCTGCTGATGGTACCTGCAGGCAGGTTGTTTTCGGTCTCGGTCTGCTCGTCACCGTCCACATCTACCGCACCGGTTTTAAAATTGATGTTGACCGACTGGTTATCCTGTGCCCATTTGCGGTCATAATGCATTCCGCCGGTCCTTGCGAGCGGATGGCCCTGACCATTGTAGCGCCCTGAAAAAGATTCCAGTTCATCACCACTGTCCATGTGTATGACGGAGCCCTGTTGGGAAAGGTCAACATTAGACGAACCGTACTTGGCGTTATCCTGCCAGTCGAGGTTGGTCTTGCCATCGTTGCCCCAAATCCCATAGGCAGATAGCTTTTGCTTGGGCTTGAACAAGTTAAACATCCCTTCACTTTTATAATATTTATCCGTGCCGGGGCCCGCAGACACTTTGCCGAAATAGCCGTTTTTCTTGTCTTCTTTTAAGACCACATTGATCGTTTTGTTTTTGACGCCATCGTCGATGCTGGTGAAGGCTGCCCGGTCACTTTTTTTGTCGTACAACTGGATCTTGTCTACCATGTCGGCCCGGATGTTTTGGGTGACCAGCACCGGGTCGTCACCAAAAAATTCCTCACCGTCTACCAGTACTTTATTGACCGTCTGCCCCTGAGCGGTAATGCGCCCGTACCGGTCCACCTGTATACCAGGCAACCGTTTCAGCAAGTCTTCTACCTTATCGTTGGGATTTAATTTATAGGCCTTCGCGTTGTATTCAGTGGTGTCACCCTTGATTTTGACCGCCGAGATTGTCCCTTTGATCATCACTTCATTCAGCAGCACAGCACGGGGAATCAGCTTGATCCGACCAATGTCTTTCAGCAGCTGATTGCTGTCCAATACAAATTCTTCGGTATAGTCGGCATGGTCAGGGTAGGTGGCCAGCAGGAGATAAATGCCACTGTTTAACCTGCTGATCATAAAGCTCCCGTCCGCTTTACTGCGTGTGAAGGCTTGTATCACCGAATCTTTTTTGTTCAGGATGACAATAGAGGTCCCGGCGACTGTGACCGTGCCTTTGACGGTATGATCCTGGGAAAAAACAGGCAAAGCAAGGGCCATTAGCCATAAAATGGCTATCAATTTAAATCGGTTCATAAAAGAAGGTTAGCTTTTGTTTTTGATTAAGTTGTCAAGTTCTGGTCTGTAGGCCGAGCCGACTGGCAATTCCGTTTCTCCGATCCAGACGCTAGTTTTATCAATCCGGCTGATCATTTGCCGGGCAACGATATAGGACCGGTGAATGCGGATAAATGAGGTTTTCGGTAGCATGGCCTCCGTTTCACTCATCGTTAGCCTGGAAAGTATGGGCGGGCCATCGATCACAAACCGGACATAGTTGCCCAAACTTTCCGCGTAATGAATGGCGCTGAGTTCTACACGAATATGTTCATAGCCGCTTTTGATGAATACTGCAGGTGCGGGACCATTGGCCTGCGGGTAGCTCCGGCGGAATTCAAATTGCTCAGCGGCTTTATTGCAGGCTTTCAGGAAACGCTCCGCTGAAAAAGGTTTCAACAGGTAGTCTATGGCATTGAGTTCAAAACTTTGCACCGCATGCTCACTATAAGCGGTGGTGAAAATAACCAGGGGTGGCTGACTGATGGTCCGGATAAAGTCAAGACCCGAGAGGCCCGGCATTTTAATGTCGAGAAATAGCAGGTCTACTTGTTGCTGGTGCAGCAAGCTAACCGCCGCCAGGGCATTGGTAAAGCAGGCCTTAAGGTCTATAAACGGGACATCTGCCGCCAGATTTTTTATGATCTCCAGGGCTATGGGTTCATCATCAATTGCGATGGCTCTTAACATAATTTATTTTGCTAATTGTTAATGATTAATTCCGCTACAAACTCCTGATCCTGTATGCCACAATTCAGCACGTGTTTGCCCGGATAAAAAAGGTTCAGTCTCTCGCGTACGTTTGGTAAACCAACCCCAGAATATTCCGCTTCGGGGTCATTGGCGGTGGCGCTAAACAGGCTGTTGCGCACCTCAAACCGGATTTCCTGTTCTTTGCAGGTAAGCGTGATCTTTACCCAGGATTTTGCTGGTGGCTGTACACCGTGCTTGAAGGCGTTTTCCACAAAAGGGATCAGCAGCATAGGTACGATCAATTGACCACCGGCATTTTCATCAATGCTTAGTTCCACAGCGGTAGTCTCTTCCTGGAGCCGCAATTGCTGAAGCGAAATGTAATTGTGGAGGTAAGCAATTTCCCTGCTTAAGGGGATAAAATCGAGGTGGTTTTCACGGAGCATAAAGCGCATCATATCGCCCAGCTTTTGTATGCCCTCCGCAGTTCGTTTAGAGCCGTCAAGCAAGGCGGTGCCGTACAGCGTGTTCAGCACATTGAACAAAAAATGCGGGTTGATCTGTGAGCGCAGGAACTGCAGGTCCGCCTTGGAGCGGGTCAGGGCTTTTTCAGTACGCCGCAGCTGGCGCATCCGTCTGGTTTGCAGTATGGTGTATACGATGGTTGCCAGGCTAATTAATGCATAATAGCTGCGGAACATACTGAGGCTATCGATTAGATGCAAAGCCACCCAAAAAAAGGGAATTTTGATGAAAAGGATTAGAAAGCTGTTGATCCAATTCAATCGCGAGATTCGGTAAGCGCTTTTTGGTGCCCTTTCTGCTTTGGCAATCAAGTATTCCTTAAGGGCAACATAGCCAGCGTAGATTAGTACAAGCACCATTCCCTTGCTCCAACAAAAAGTCAGGTCTTGCAAGGGTGTGTCATTGTATCCAAAAATGGCATAAAACTGGAAAAAGTGGCCATAGTTGTATAAATAGGGCCGGGCGAAATAAGTTGCAATATTTACTCCTAGTGCCAGCAAACACCCGATTGTGCCTATTTGAAGAGCCGCCAAAAAGTAGGCGGAAAAGGTTTTGGTCCGGAAAAGTAACGGGATGGTTATGAAATTGAGCCACAGATACCCAGCATAAAACAGCAGGAATACGCCTGCTTGTGGAATTAAGAAGTTACGGTACTTGTCGTAACTTAAGTGGTTCTTCTGAAAGGCCAGTTCGTAAACGTCCAGAACATCGGGGCTGATCAGGGTGAACCAAATGTATTTGGCAATAACAATTAGCACAATTAGGCTGGTCACGATCAGGCCCTGTGTTTTCCATTTTACTTTCAACTGTTTCATATCTTTCACAAGAATAAAAGATATTCTGCTACGCTCTTGAAAAATGTGACGGCTGCGGGGAAAAATGTGACTAAAAGCCAAAATAGGATTTCGGCAGGGTAATCTGTTGCCAGTTATCAGGTTTTTTGTTGCAGGGCCTGGCCTTGTTGCTGGAAGTTGAACTTTAATTAGGTTAATCTGCTATGTTTAATGATTAATTAATGTTTTATTAAGCCCTTCTGCGGTACTTTATAGCTTGATCAAAATTCACGACCCGATTAACGATCAAGTAAAACCGAAACAACCAGATATGAAATCTAAAATAAGCATCACAGGAATTTTTCTGCTTTGCATCTCCATGGCCGGCATTGCACAAAACAAGCACAGCAAACAAACGGCCTATCCGTCTTACAAAGGACTCGTTATGGCCGGTTACCAGGGATGGTTCCGGGCAGAAGGTGACGGCACCAAATCTAAGCGCTGGGCCTATGGCGATGAGAGTCGCAGCGGGATGGACATGTGGCCTGACGTGACAGAATACGAGAAAACATACAATACGCCATGGAAGCTGAGCAATGGTCAGCCCGCTAAGTTTTTCAGTTCACACGACAAAAGTACTGTCGACCTGCATTTTAAATGGATGAAAGAGTACGGTTTGGATGGGGTATTTATGCAGCGCTTTTTCGGCAATGCCAAGAACCGCGATACAGAATCTACAACTATCCTCAAAAATGCTTTTGAAGCGGCCTCCAAACAGGATCGGGCCATCGGCATCATGTACGACCTTTCGGGTCTGGCAGGTGCCAATGAAGATTGTTCTGCACTGATCCAGGACTGGAAATACCTGGTTGATGAACTCAAAGTAACCAATCAGGCGGGCAAGAAAACTTACATCCACCACGATGGCAAGGCATTGGTAACGATCTGGGGCGTTGGCTTTCCCGACAGACCCTACAACATGCGGAACATCGGTCTGGATAAATTCATAGATTTTCTTAAAAACGATCCGGTATATGGCGGATGTGCCGTAATGCTGGGTGTGCCCATGGCCTGGCGCACACTCAATGCCGACTGTGTGAACGATCCGTACCTGCATGAACTGATCAAAAAGAGCGATATTGTATTACCATGGTCGGTACAGCGCTACTCGCCCTTGCTGCACAACGACATGGACCGTTTGCGGGACAATACGATGGAAGACATCAAATGGTGCAGGGATAACCACGTAGATTATGTGCCCTGCGTTTATCCGGGTTTCAGCTGGCACAACCTGAGCCGTTATGAATTTCCGGATGATGTGAAACCTGTAGGTTCTATTCCGCGTCAGGGCGGACGGTTTTACTGGCAACAGATTGCCACAGTCATCAATGCGGGAGCCTCGATGCTGTATGTTGCGATGTTTGACGAAGTCAACGAAGCTACTGCGATTTTCAAGACGACCGACAAACCACCGGTGAGTTCCGTTACTTCCTTTGTTAATATGGATGGAAAACCTTCAGATCACTACTTGTGGCTGACAGGAGAGGCTGCTAAAATGCTGCGCAACGAGACACCCCTGACCCTAAAAATGCCTGTACGTAAATAAACAGGGAATACTTTGAAAAGAAGGAGATAAAATTTAGCTTTAAAGAAGACAAATAACACATATGACCAAACGATTAAAATCTAAAACAACCATCCTGACGCTGGCCATTGCTTGTCTGCCGGCCCTGTTTGTTCAGGCGCAGCAGCAAAACTATGGTGAAGGCAACCTGAAATACGTGGACCCGAGGATCGGAAACGTGGGCGCTATTCTGGAGCCGACCAGGCCGACCATTCAGTTGCCCAACCAGGTGATCAGGATGACCCCGCAACGGGCAGATTATATTGACGACCAGATTTCCAGTTTCCCGCTCACTGTCGTGTCGCACCGCAACGGACAGGTATTTGCCCTGAAACCGGCTATCGGCGCTGAGGATAAAAGGATGACTTACGACCATGACCTGGAAATCAACAGGCCATGGTATTATTCGACTTACCTGGTTGATGACGACATCAAAACAGAATTTACCCCTGGCAAAAAAGCGGGCATCTTTAAGTTCGACTTCCCGAAAGGCGCTGCGAAATCGCTGATATTGGACCGCTATAACGGTGGGGCAGGAGAGATCAAACTTTCTGCACCAAAAGAAGTGACCGGTTTTGAAACCTGGGACGGTGTAAAGGTTTATGTATATGGAACGCTAAGCATTGCTGCTACGGCCGAAAATAATGGCCGTAAACTGGTGCTTAATTTTGCAGACCAGACCGCAAAGGGCATTGAATTCAGGTATGCGCTTTCATTTGTCAGTGCAGAGCAGGCTCAAAAGAATTTCAATAATGAGCTGAAAACCGTCACTTTTGAGCAGCAGGTAAAATTGGGCGAAGCGGCCTGGGCGAAAGTGATCAACCAGATCCAGTCTACCGGTGGTACCGAAGCACAGAAACGCTCTTTTTACACCGCATTGTATCGTTGCTATGAACGCATGGTTGACATTACCGAGGACGGACAATACTATAGCGGTTACGACAAACAGGTTCATAAAACCACCCGTCCGTTTTACGTAGACGATTGGGTTTGGGATACCTACCTGGCGCATCATCCATTGCGGACGATACTGGATCCTGCGCAGGAAGGTGACATGCTCAATTCCTACGTGCTGATGTACCAGCAAAGTGGTTGGGTCCCTACTTTTCCTTTGTTGTATGGCGACAATCCTTGTATGAACGGTTTCCATTCCACGGTTACTTTTCTGGATGGCTACCGCAAGGGCATCCGGAATTATGACGTGAATGTTGCCTATGAAGGCATGGTGAAAAATGCGACCCAGGCAACAATGCTTCCATGGAAGAATGGACCTAAAACGGACCTGGAGGATTTTTATTACGACAAAGGCTATTTTCCGGCTTTGAAACCCGGGGAACAGGAAACCAACAAGACAGTTCACGGTTTTGAAAAGCGTCAGGCGGTTGCCATTACTTTGGGGCACAGTTATGACGACTGGGCACTGGGTCAATTTGCCCAGGAGCTGAATAAACCTACTGACTATGCGAAGTTCAATGCCAGAGGCAGCTACTACAAAAATCTGTGGGACAAGAACTTCCAGTTGTTTATGCCGAAAGATAAAGAGGGCAACTGGATCAAGATCGATCCTAAGTTTGACGGCGGAATGGGCGGTCGCGATTACTACGATGAAAACAACGGCTGGACCTATGTTTGGCAGGTGCAGCACGATGTGCAAGGCCTGATCGGTCTTTTTGGTGGGGTTGATAATTTCGAAAAAAGGCTGGATCAACTGTATAGAGAACCGCTGGGCAGGAGTAAATATGAGCTCTGGGCAAAATTCCCGGATTTTACGGGGATCAACGGACAGTTTTCTATGGGTAATGAGCCGAGTTTCCACATCCCTTACCTGTACAATTTCAGCAACTCACCATGGAAAACGCAGAAGCGCATCCGGTTTTTGCTGGATACCTGGTATAAGGACAATGTATTTGGCATTCCAGGAGATGAGGACGGTGGTGGTATGTCTGCCTTCGTGGTCTTCTCTTCGATGGGCTTTTATCCTGTGACACCAGGTATACCGACCTATACCATCGGAAGTCCGGTATTTGAAAACGTAACGATCAATCTGCAGAACGGTAAACAGTTCCAGATGATCGCCAATAAATGTTCCGTGCAAAATAAATACATCCAAAGCGCAAAATTCAACGGTAAAACCATTGATACGCCCTGGTTTACCCACGAGCAACTGATGGCAGGTGGTAAGCTGGAACTGGAAATGGGTCCGCTGCCAAATAAAAAGTGGGGTGTAAAATAGTAATTACAATTGCTGATTTACATCTTCTAAAAAGGCCCCTTGACTGTCAGCGCAGTTAAGGGGCCTTTTTAATTCAGGATCAATGCAGATATATCTTTATATTAGTCCGTTGATTATGAAAACCGGGTCACGATTTCTCCTCCTTTTTCTTTTTTTGTTTACAGCTGTGTTCACCGATGTACACGCGCAATCTTACGGTCTGGGCTTCCACAGTCACGAAGCTGTTCAGGATGAGCGCACAGGGCTGGACCTTAGCCCCGGTGAAACATTGTGTTTCGATAACAATTTCGAGCTGTCGTTCGACCTGACCCTTTTTCCTGCGCGAAGGGATTATTTTGGCTACGTGCTAAGACTGGTGGCAGGTAACAATGAAAATATAGACCTGATTTACGACAAGAATGCGAAGGAAAACAGCCGTTTTAAAGTCGTGATCGGTGAACACTTTTCCAACATTGCTTTTGACATCCCCCCCGCGTCAATTTTTAGTAAGTGGAATACCCTTAAGTTGAGCTTTGACTACGATAAAAAACTGCTAAAGATCAGCAACGGCAAGGCTGTTTACCAGACTGCAATAAATTTAAAACCTGGCAGCTGTTTCAAGATCCTGTTTGGTGCCAATGAATACCTGGATTTCAAGACAACAGATGTACCGCCGATGAAGATCCGGAACATCTGCATTGCTGAAGATGGCACTAAAAAACACTACTGGCCGCTGGATGAATACGAAGGCTCCATAGCCACAGAAGAAATCAGCGCCAAAACAGCGCAGGTAATCAAGCCGCTTTGGATCAAAAAACTGCATTATGACTGGCAGCCATTGATCAACGCCAGGGTGAACGGGCCTGCCAGTATTGCTTTTGATGCCAGACGGGAAGTGCTGTATATCATTGCCGATGATTCCCTGAGTAGTTATTCCGTCCGAACAGCACGCACACAAACTGCAGGTTACAGTTCGGGTAAACTGAACCTGCTCAGGGGAAACCAAAGCCTGGTAGATGCATCAGGACAGTTGATCAATTTTTATATAGACAGGCAACTTGTTAATCAATACGATCCCCAAACCGGGGGATGGACAATGTCCTATCCGAAAGCGAACATTACAGATTTCTGGTTGTACAACAAGTTTTACAGCTCTTCAGATTCTTCTCTATACATCGTTGGCGGCTATGGCCATTTTATTTATAAGAACAAATTCCAACAGTATCATTTTCCTTCCAAAACCTGGAAAAATATTGCTGTACAAGGTGCGGATGGCTTTACGCCAAGATACCTGGCCGCTTTGGGCCAGACCGCTAAAGGAGCTTACATATTGGGTGGCTACGGGAGTTCCAGCGGGCAACAACTGCTCAATCCAAGAAACCTGTATGACCTGTCTTATTTTGATGCGGAAAAGAAGCGCATTAAAAAGATTTATGAACTCAAGATCAAAGGGGAAGATTTCGTTTTCGCAAACTCCCTGGTTATTAATGAAGCCGAAAAGACCTATTATGCGTTAAAATTTCCTAAAAACAAATACCAGTCCAGCCTTCAGTTGATGCGCGGCTCGCTCAGCAGTCCTGAATTTAAGCTGAGCGGCAGCCCGATCCCATATTTGTTTCACGATGTGCGGTCTTATGCAGATCTGTTTTATGCCCCGGAAAGCAGGCAGTTCATTGCCGTCACCCTATACTGGGAAGACGACAACCATACCAGGGTCAAGGTTTACTCGCTTTATGCACCACCGGTAGACCAGCAGGCCGACAGCCGCGCCCTACAAGTTTCAGCAATCTGGTATTGGCTGGGCGCTCTGGCACTATTGGTTATTGTATGTATTGGAATGTGGATTTGGTTGCGCAAAAAAAGGCTTGGTAAACAAGCGCAAGCTATCCCACAGGCATCCGAACCGCATACAACTGGTCTGCCCGCAGTTGAGCCGGTACCTGTCAATAAAATTCCGGCAAGCAGTAACGCCGTATTCCTTTTTGGCGACATGCAAGTGTTTGACAGGGCAGGTTTGGAGATCACCCGTCAGTTTACCCCGCTCATTAAAGAATTGTTCCTGGTTATGCTCATCTACAGCATCCGCTGGGAGCGGGGCATCAGTTCAGAGAAACTGAAGGAACTGCTTTGGTTTGATAAAACAGAAGATAGCGCGCGCAACAACCGATCGGTAAGCATCGTCAAACTCAAGAACATTCTTGACCATATGGACGATTGTACCATTTCAAAAGATACAGGCTATTGGAAAATTAACCTGGGCAGCGAAAGTACGTATGTGGACTACAGTAAATATGTGTCCATCATCAAAAGCAAGAAAAAGATGGACAAGGCAAATTTGCTGGAGCTCTCGGCAATTATCAAGCGGGGGGCATTTATGCCCAATGTAAACTATGAATGGATGGATAGTTTCAAGGCCGAAGTATCCAATGAGATTATCGACACCTTTCTTCATTATTCAAACGGCCTTGCTGTCGGGGACGATCCTGAATTTTTAGTCGAACTGGCCAATTATGTTTTCTATTTCGATCCGGTGAATGAGGAGGCTATGAAGATAAAATGCAAAGCCCTTGCTTACCTCGGAAAACACAGTCAGGCTAAAAACACCCATGAAAATTTTGGCAGGGAATACAAGTTGTTGTATGGCCATAACTTTGACCAAAGCTTTAATGATGTGCTTAATTCTTAATAATAGGTATAAATAACAATTTCTTGAGTTGAATTCTTGCGATTAATCATTTTTTAATGTTTTTTTAAGCTTTCTAACTAATTTCACAATACTAATCAATTACACACAAATGAATAGGACCTTAATTATCCCGGCAATCGTATTTGCCATTGTTACCTCATGTGCCTCTGTAGGCCTTGCACAAACTAAAAAACCAGCTGCTAAAAAACCTGCGGCAGCCGCAGCTCCTTCTGCTGACGTTGCAGCCGGAAAAGCACTGATCGCAAAGTCAGACTGTATGGCTTGCCACAAACTGGATGGTAAACTGGTTGGACCGGGCTTCAAACAGATTGCCAAAAAATACCCTTCTAACGAAGAAAACAAAAACACACTGGCCAAGAAAGTAGTAGAAGGTGGTTCTGGTGTATGGGGAGCGATCCCAATGTCACCACACCCGGCATTGTCAGTTGACGACGCTAAAAAGATTGTCACTTATGTTTTATCCGTTAAATAAAATGAAAAATTACATAGCCTTATTCCTCCTTATGGGAGGAATGCTATTTGGCTCAACAGCCGATGCAAAAAACAAAAAGATCCTGGTATTCTGTAAAACAGCAGGTTTTCACCACGACGCTATTAAAGAAGGTATCGCCGCTATTCAGAAACTGGGTGCAGAAAATAAGATTGATGTGGACACGACCATCAATTCAGAAAAATTTACCGAGGCCAATTTGAAGCAATATAGTGCTGTGGTATTTTTAAGTACTACAGGTGACGTATTGAACGATGCGCAACAAGAGGCTTTCAAAAATTACATCAATAAAGGCGGAAACTTTGTGGGTGTGCATGCTGCTACCGATACGGAATACGATTGGAAATGGTATGGCAATATGGTAGGGGCTTATTTTGGATCCCATCCTTCCCAGCAAATGGCAAAACTGAATGTGACCGATCGTACCCACATTTCTACCAAACACCTTCCTGAGGTTTGGTCGAGAAAAGACGAATGGTACAATTTTAAATGGTTGGCAGATGACCTGAAGTTTCTGATCTTTATCGATGAAACCAGCTACGATCCGGGTAATGGTAAAATGGGTAAACACCCGATGGCCTGGTACCATGATTATGATGGCGGACGTGCATTTTATACCGAGCTTGGTCACACAGCGGAATCTTATACAGATCCTTTGTATCTTCAGCACCTTTTAGGCGGTATCAAATACGCTATCGGGTCGAAGAAATAAATCCCGTACCACCACCACGACACACAAAACCAAATATAGCATGAAAGCAGCCAAACCATGGGTATTGGGTATACTCGGCCTGTCCACGTTCATTTACACCTGTAAAGTCACCCAGAATTCGCTGAAACGCGATGCTGAGGGCAAGATTATCGTCAATACCAACCCTTCTCCGGAATACCTTTCGCCGAAGGAAAGTATGAAAACGATCCATTTGCAGAAAGGTTATCACCTGCAACTGGTGGCCAGTGAGCCGATGATCAATGAGCCGGTGCAGATTGCATGGGACGGTAACGGCCGCATGTACGTGGCAGAGATGAACACCTATATGCAGGATGCCAATGGTACCGGTGAGGGGAAAGCAGTTTGTACCATCAAAAGGCTGGAAGATACCAATGGTGACGGCGTGATGGACAAGTCGGTCGTTTTCATAGATAAACTGGTTTTGCCGAGGATGATCCTGCCGCTGGACGACAGGTTGCTCGTGGCGGAAACGTATGACAACAGCATTTACAGTTACAGGGACACCAATGGTGACGGCGTAGCTGATGAAAAGAAAAAAGTATTCAGCAATGAATCTGACAACAAGGCCAACCTGGAGCACCAGCGTAGTGGCCTGGTCTGGAACCTTGACAATAAGATCTATGTTACCGTAGAAAATGTACGGTACATTTTCGAAGATGGCATGCTCAAAAATGAGTACCTGCATGAAGGCCCGGGAGGGCAGTGGGGTTTGGCCAACGACAATTATGGCCGCCTGTATTTCTCGGCCGCGGGTGGTGAAGCTCCTGCACTGGGTTTCCAGCAAAATCCGGCTTATGGCCGTTTGGATTTCGGAGATCAGTATAACGACGAATTTCAGGCCGTATGGCCAATCATTTCCACTCCTGATGTTCAGGGTGGGGTAGGGCGGCTTCGTCCGGATAGTACGCTAAATCATTTTACCGCTTGTACCGGACAATCCATCTTCAGGGGGAATTCCCTTCCGGCTGATGTAAACGGTGACCTGTTTATCTGCGAGCCAGTAGGCCGTCTGATCAGGAGAGCGAAGGTGACCAATACCAATGGTAAAATCACTTTGACCAATGCTTATAACAAAGAAGAGTTTATTGCCTCTACGGACATGAACTTTCGTCCGGTAAACAGCATCACAGGTCCCGATGGCTGCCTGTATATCGTAGATATGTACAGGGGAATCATTCAGGAAAGCGAGTGGACCAAACCAGGCAGCTTTTTAAGACCTAAGATTGTGTCAAGAGGACTGGACAAGCATGTTGGCCGGGGCCGCATTTATCGCTTGGTATACGACGGTATTAAACCGGATCAGACCGTTCCGAGGATGCTGAGTCTGCCAAGTTCGCAATTGGTTCAATATCTTTCACATGCTAACGCCTGGTGGCGGGAAACCGCACAAAAGATCCTGGTGGTGCGTGCAGACAAGTCTGTCGCTCCTGCCTTAACTGCAGTAGCACTAACTTCGCCTTCTCCACTCGGACGCATTCATGCCCTGTGGACTTTAAGCGGCTTAAAAGCGCTGGATAGGTCAACACTATTACAGGGGCTGAAAGATAAAGATGCGCAAGTTCGCAAGACTTCCATCTGGATTGCCGAGGATGCTGTTAAAAAAGGAGATGAGGAGCTAATTGCTGCTTTGGAACCACTCAAGAATGATACAGATGTAGACGTACGTTTCCAGTTGGCTCTGACGCTGAGGTTCAGCTCATCAGAAAAGGCCAAAGCAATAGTCAAATATCTAATCGAGAATAATCCAGGTGATGTGGCGATGGTGGAATCTCAGAAGCGCTTCCAGAATGACATGGACAGGAGAACCGCAAGAGCACTGGAGACAAAGAAACTGGGTGATGCCGACCGTAAACTGATCATGGATGGCGCCATTACGTTTAAACAGTTGTGTGCAACTTGTCACGGACTGGATGGCAAAGGCGTGAGTATCGGCGGCAAAGGGATGCCAGCGCCGCCCTTGGCGAATAATAAAGACGTAAACGGCAATCCGGAGAAACTGATTAAAATCTTATTGCACGGTCTATCAGGTCCTGTAGACGGTAAAAACTATACCGACGAGATGCCTGCGTTAGGTGCAAACAGCGATGAGTACATTGCCTCGGTATTGAGCTATATCCGCAGCGATCTGGGTAATAAAGCACCTTCGGTTAAAGTGGAAGACGTGAAGAAGGTAAGACAGGAAAATCCAAACCGCAGCAAGTCCTGGACGATAAAAGAACTGGATGCTGTCAAAAAATAAGAATGACATTTTGTATTCACACTAAAGACATGAAACTATTAACTAAGAATCTGACCATGGCAGCTATGGTATTGCTTTTTTCCGCTTTATTTTCCAGTGCACAGGCACAGGACTGGCCAAATCTAAAGCGTTATCAGGAAGAAAATGCCAAACTAGCGGCACCAGCAGCAGGGGAGAACAGAGTCGTATTTATGGGAAATTCGATCACAGAAGGCTGGAAGAATTCCTCCCCTGAATTTTTCTCGTCCAACCCCTATATCGGCAGAGGTATCAGCGGACAAACCACGCCACAGATGCTGATCCGTTTTCACCAGGATGTGGTAGCGCTGAAACCAAAGGTAGTCGTAATGCTTTGCGGCATCAATGACATCGCAGGCAATACTGGTCCGTCAACACTGGAGATGATTGAAGACAACATCGCAGCGATGGCAGAGATTGCGAAAGCCAATAAAATCAGAGTGGTTTTATCTTCTGTATTGCCCGCATTCGAATTCCCATGGAAACCCGGTATGGAGCCTGCCAACAAAGTGATTGAATTAAACAAATGGATCAAGGCCTATGCTGAAGCGCATAAGTTGACCTATGTAGATTACTTTACCGCTATGAAAGATGAACGCAACGGTCTGCCGAAAGAACTGGCCGGAGATGGGATTCACCCTACCAAAGCAGGTTACGCAATTATGGAACCATTGGTTAAAGCGGCTATTGCAAAAGCCTTAAAACAAAAGATTAGATAAAATCATGCAGATCATGGCACGTCGTCAGGTTTGCATCCAGGAAATTTAGTGTCTGGGAGAGGACATAGGATTTGTTGCCCTTTTTCAAGGCAGCAAGGTCCAGTCCGAAACAGATCACTAAATTTCCCTAAGAAAACTTAGTGATATACAAACTCCCCGTTCTCAGAAACAATCGTAACCTGCTTCCGCTCAGACGCCTCAACGTGTCCAATAACCCGGGCATCAATACCAAAACTTTCCGAGATCTCAATAACGGAATGCGCGATAGCAGCCGGCACATACAGCTCCATACGGTGTCCCATATTGAACACCTTATACATTTCCTTCCATTCCGTCCCCGATTGCTCCTGAATCAGCTTAAATAACGGTGGGATAGGAAACAGATTGTCCTTAATAATGTGCACATCATCATTCACAAAATGCAACACTTTGGTCTGCGCTCCACCGCTGCAATGCACAATCCCATTGATCTGCTCCCGATGCGCTTCTAACACCTTTTTGATCACAGGCGCATAAGTCCTCGTTGGAGAAAGTACCAGCTTACCAGCGGTGACAGAAAGACCTTCGCCGATCTCAACAGGATCAGTCAATTTCTTTCCGCCAGAAAATACCAGGTCAAAAGGAACAGCGGGATCAAAGCTCTCAGGAAAGGCAGAAGCCACTGATTTATCAAATACATCGTGACGTGCAGAAGTCAGCCCGTTAGAGCCCATACCGCCGTTATATTCGGTCTCATAGGTAGCTTGTCCGTAAGAAGAGAGGCCCACAATCACATCGCCCGCCTGAATCTTATGGTTAGAAATCACTTTAGCACGCTCCAAGCGGCAGGTTACAGTAGAATCAACAATGATCGTACGCACCAGATCACCCACATCAGCGGTTTCACCGCCTGTAGAATAGATCGATATACCTTGTGCGCGCAGATCAGCCAGAATCTCTTCAGTTCCGTTAATAATCGCTGCAATCACCTCACCAGGAATCAGGTTTTTATTACGGCCAATAGTAGAAGACAACAGGATGTTATCCGTAGCACCCACGCAGATCAAATCATCAATGTTCATGATGATCGCGTCCTGGGCGATGCCTTTCCAAACCGAAATGTCACCAGTTTCTTTCCAATACACATAAGCCAGGGAAGATTTGGTACCCGCACCGTCTGCATGCATGATGTTGCAGTAGGCCTCATCGCCACCTAAAATATCCGGGATGATTTTACAGAAAGCCTGAGGAAAAATACCTTTATCGATGTTTTTGATGGCCTGGTGCACATCTTCTTTGGAGGCAGAAACGCCGCGCTGGTTGTACCTGTTATCACTCATGTTGTGGCAAAGATAATAAAAAAATAACCCCTGCTAATTAAAGCAGAGGTTATAAAACTAAAAATTTGGTTATTACGGTTGAGTTTATTTCATGAACAACAACTCTCTGAACTTAGGCAGAGGCCATACGCTATCGTCAACGATTTGCTCCAGTTTATCAGCGTGGTAGCGGATCGTATCGAAGTGAGATTTTACTTTCTCATCGTAGCTGATCGCTTTTTCACGGCTGTCTTCAATCTGGTTGGTCACTTTACGTGCCTCAAGCATCGCATCAACGCTGGTTTTAACCACGTTCAGGTGCTCAGACAATTTGTTGATGATCCCTACAGGAATGTCAGTACCGATACCCAGTTCTTTCAAACCTTTGGCGTTTTCGATCAATGAGTTTTGGTAAGCGATGGTGGCAGGAATGATCATGCTGTTCGTTACTTCACCCATTACCCTTGCTTCGATCTGAAGTTTCTTAAAGTAGTTCTCCAACAAGATCTCATGGCGGGCGTGCAGTTCACGTTTGCTGAAGATATTGGTTTTGGTGAACAGTTCAGTAGATTTCTCACTTACATAAGCATCCAAAGCTACCGGAGTAGTTTTGATGTTGGCTAAGCCGCGTCTTTCAGCTTCGTCAGCCCATTCCTGGCTGTAACCATTTCCTTCAAAACGGATGTCTTTAGATTCTTTGATGTATTTTTTGATTACTGTCAGCAATGCGATGTCTTTTTTCTCGCCTTTTTTGATCAGTTTATCTACTTCAATTTTGAATTTAACCAATTGATCAGCTACAATAGCGTTCAATACAGTCATTGGTGCAGAAGAGTTGGCAGAAGAACCTACCGCTCTCAACTCAAACTTGTTACCAGTAAAGGCAAAAGGAGAAGTACGGTTACGGTCAGTGTTGTCCAACAGGATTTGCGGGATTTTAGGGATACCCAACCACAAAGCGTTGTCTTCTTTGATTTTTTTGCTGATGCGTGAGTGCTCGATCTCATCAAGAACCTCGTTCAATTGCTGACCAAGGAAGATAGAGATGATCGCAGGAGGAGCTTCGTTAGCACCCAAACGGTGATCGTTGCTTACTGAAGCGATAGAAGCTCTCAACAAATCTGCGTGCTCATGAACTGCTTTCACAGTGTTCACGAAGAAGGTTAAGAACATCAGGTTGTTTTTAGGCGTTTTGCCCGGAGCCAATAAGTTTTTACCAGTATCAGTGATCAGTGACCAGTTGTTGTGCTTACCAGAACCGTTGATGCCTGCATAAGGTTTCTCGTGCAACAATACTTTGAAGTTGTGTCTCAAAGCAACTTTCTCCATCAAATCCATCAACAATTGGTTGTGGTCGATAGCCAGGTTGATTTCTTCGTAGATCGGTGCACACTCAAACTGAGAAGGAGCTACCTCATTGTGACGGGTTTTCAAAGGAATACCCAATTTCAATGCTTCGTTTTCGAAATCTACCATGTACGTGAATACGCGCTCAGGGATCGAACCGAAATAATGATCTTCTAATTGTTGTCCTTTAGCAGACATGTGACCGAACAAAGTACGGCCGGTCAGTGCTAAGTCAGGACGGGCATTGTATAAGGCAAGGTCAACCAGGAAATATTCCTGCTCAATACCCAATGATGCATTTACTTTAGTGATGCTTTTATCAAAATACTGACAAACCTCAACTGCAGCTTTGTCCATAGCGGCCAATGCTTTCAATAAAGGAGCTTTGTAGTCAAGCGCTTCACCGGTATAAGAAACAAATACAGTAGGAATACAAAGTGTTTTACCAGCTTTGCTTTCCATAATGAAAGCGGGAGAAGAAGGATCCCATGCAGTATAACCGCGGGCTTCAAAAGTGTTACGGATACCACCGTTCGGGAAGCTGGATGCATCAGGCTCTTGCTGAACCAATGCGCTACCTGCGAATTTCTCGATTGGACCGTCACTGCTAGGCTCAAAGAACGAATCGTGCTTTTCAGCTGTAGTACCTGTTAAAGGCTGAAACCAGTGCGTATAGTGCGTAGCACCTTTACCCATTGACCATGCCTTCATTGCCGTAGCAATCTGGTTAGCGTCCTCGTGGTTAATTAATTCGCCCGAATCAATGGCTGAAACAAGTTTCTCGTAAACTTCTTTTGATAAGAAATCTTTCATTTTTTTCTTATCAAAAACATTAACGCCATAAAACTCAGAAATCCTGGTGGACGGAGCCTTTACCTCTGGTGAAACTCTGTTTTGAGCCTCTTTTAATGCAATTGTTCTTAAGCTTTTCATTTATTTGTTTAAAATTTGATCAAAAATAGAATATTTTTTAAATAATTCCCTTTAATTGTTTGTAAAAATACTAATGTCTATAAATATTTCAATTTTTTTGAGGTTTTTGCAATTTAAAAACTACTTTTTTTCTGAAAACAGACAATCGGATGATTTTCCTAAAATCTCGTTCAAAATGCATCAGATCGAATAATTTTCCCATATTTGTTATATACCATTATATTTTAATCACATTATGAGCAATAACTCAGAAAATAAGGGATACACAGTCCCTTTTATCAGCCTTACCACCCTGTTTTTCATGTGGGGCTTCCTTACCTGCATGAACGATGTTTTGATACCACATCTAAAAGAATTGTTTCAACTCAGCTATTTACAGTCCATGTTGGTGCAATTTTGTTTTTTTGGCGCCTATTTTACAGGTTCTCTCATCTATTTTATCATTTCCTATTTCAAAGGAGATCCAATTAATAAAATTGGGTATAAAAACGGAATGCTATTGGGATTGGTTATCGCGTCTATCGGTTGTTTCCTGTTTTACCCGGCTGCAAGGTATTCGGTATACGGCTTGTTTCTGAGTGCGCTGTTTATTTTAGGTTTGGGATTTACGCTTTTACAGATCGCTGCCAATCCATACGTATCCTTATTGGGTAAACCGGAAGGCGCATCCAGTCGTTTGAATCTGGCACAAGCCTTCAACTCTTTGGGAACCACCATCGCACCGATCATCGGCGGATATTTGATCTTTGAATTCTTCGCGGTAGACGGTAAGATCACTGCTGCGGCAACGGAGATACCTTATATTATTTTTACAGGAGTGTTCTTACTGTTGGCTTTCCTGCTTTGGAAAATCAAACTGCCTGATTTCAGATCAGAAGAAACTGTAGAGCGCGGTTTGGGTGCCTTGCAGTTCCCGCAATTGAAACTCGGTATTCTCGCTATTTTCTTTTACGTTGGCGGTGAGGTTTGTATCGGTAGTTTCATCATCAACTTCCTGGCGCTACCTGACATCATGGGTTTACCGGAGGCAGTGAGCAAAAACTACCTGGCCTTATACTGGGGCGGTGCTATGATTGGCAGGTTCCTCGGATCTATTTCCCTGAACCAGGAATTTGCGGCAGGCAAAAAAGCGCTATATATGGTGCTTACCGCAGTTGCTGTTTTCCTGCTGATCTTCTTTATTGTTGACCTGACTTTTGCTCAGATTTCTACCTTCCTTGTTTTTATCGGTATCAACCTGTTGGGTTTCTTCATCGGCAAATCTGCTCCTGCCAGAACCTTATCTATCTTTGCATTGATCAGCACCGGATTAATCCTGTTCACCATATTCTCTAATGGTTCAACTTCAATGTGGACCATTCTGGGTGTCGGTTTGTTTAACTCTATTATGTGGTCCAACATCTTTACCCTGTCTATTCACGGACTGGGCAAATACACCAGTCAGGGTTCTTCCTTATTGGTTATGGCAATTTTGGGTGGCGCTTTATTGCCTCTGGTACAGGGTGCGCTGGCCGATTCATTTGGCATCCAGCATTCATTCTTTGTGCCTGTCTTCTGTTACTTATACATCGCCTTTTTTGGTTTCTATTGTTCAGCCAAACTGGGTACAGTTAAGGTTGAAAAAATAGGAGGGGGACACTAAACCCCGCCATTTAAAATCAAGGCCAATTAGGTCTTGTATATACAAGTTGTTTTCTTTATGTTTGGTTTACTGTGCGCTCGTGCATGGTAAACCAAATATAAATTGAAGATAACCTGTAATGAAAACCATTCACACGCTTCTTGCCTGTCTTTTATTAGCGGCCCATGGATTTAGCCAGACCGCCAAACCAAAACCGTCCAACCTCAGTTATGTTGATCCTTCGATTGGTGGTGTAGGACTGATTCTTGAGCCTACACGGCCCACCGTTCAGCTCCCGAATCACCTGATTCGTGTATTTCCGGTCAGAAAAGATGCATTAGACGATCAAATCAGCTATTTTCCACTCACTGTTGCCTCACATCGGGTTGTCTCTTTATTTAGTTTCCTACCGGTCAGCGGCAAAATAGACCAGGCCATTTGGGATAAAAAAGAAGTCTATAACCATGAATTACTTAGCCCTTATTATTATAAATCTGAACTCGGCGAAGAGAGTAGTCTGATTGAGTTCTCCCCTTCCGAGAAAAGCGGGTTTTTCAAGATTAGTTTCAAGGGAAATGCGGACCATTATCTGAGGCTCGGCCTGATTAACGAAAGCGGCGAAATTTCAGCATCGGGTGGACGTATCCTGAGCGGTACAGAAACTTTTAGGGGCATGAAGGCCTATTTCTATGCCGAACTCAGCGCTGAAAATTCTGGGATCACCTATCGGGATCCGGGCAATAAAAGACAAGTGCTGGTCAAAGTTCCTAAAGAACTGAGTTTCAAATACGCCATCTCTTATATTTCAGTGGAGCAGGCCAAGGCAAATCTGCAAGCTGAAATACCACATTGGGACTTTGCTAAAGTCAAGGCCAAAGGTTATAGTGAGTGGGACAAGGTAATGTCGCAAATTAATGTAGAAGGCGGTACGCTGGCGCAGAAAAGGGTATTTTACACCTCGCTGTACCGCTGTTATGAACGGATGGTAGATATCAATGAACATGGTCGGTACTTTAGCGGCTTTGACGGCAAGGTTCATCAAAGCAACAAGCCTTTTTTTGTGGACAACTGGATCTGGGACAATTACATTGCGCTGGAGCCGCTCCACATGATCCTGAATCCGGTAAAAGAAGCGGATAAGATCAACTCTTACGTAGACATGTACAAGCAGGGTGGCTACATACCCTCGTTTGCTTTGGTATTCGGCGACTGGCCTGCCATGACCGGCAACCATGCGGCTACCTGGATGCTGGACGGTTATTTAAAAGGGATCCCAATTGCCGATAAGGAAGCCATGTACGAAGGCTTGAAAAAGAATTCGCTGCAAGCGACGCTGCTGCCATGGAACAATGGTCCGGCTACCGTACTTGATACATTTTACAATGCAAAAGGGTATATGCCCGGCTTGCCTTATGGCGAAGCAGAGACCGTACCTCAGGTAGAAAACGTATGGGAAAAGCGGCAATCGGTATCTGTGACGCTGGAGAACAGCTATAGTGACTGGGCCATAGCGCAGTTTGGCAAATGGTTAAAAAAGCCTGAAAGTGAGCAACGCCTGTTCCTGGATCGGGCCAATAATTATAAAAACGTATACCGGGAGGACAAGGGTTTTATGTGGGCCAAGGATAAGAACGGCAACTGGATCGACAACATGGATCCAAAAGCGGCAGGCCGTGAATTTTTTACTGAAAACAATGCGTATACCTATAATTGGGTGGTCAAGCATGACCTCAAAGGACTGATCAACTTGATGGGCGGCCCTCAAAAAGCGGAAACGAAACTTGATCAGTTGTTCAGGGAAGACCTGGGTACCGCCAAATTCATTTTCTGGAAAACACAACCGGATGCCTCCGGACTGGTAGGTCAATTTGTGATGGGCAATGAGCCTAGTTTCCATATTCCATACATTTACAACTACACGGGCTCACCCTGGAAGACCCAAAAGCGCATCCGTATGTTACTCGATACCTGGTACACCGACAACTATTTCGGTATTCCGGGCGATGAAGACGGTGGAGGAATGTCGGCCTTTGTGGTATTTTCCATGATGGGCTTTTTTCCGGTCAGTCCCGGTATCCCAATGTACAATATCGGCAGTCCGGTATTTACCAAGACCACCATCAAACTGCCCAACGGAAAGGCCTTTACCATCAACGCGCCAAAAAGTACGGGGGACAACAAATACATCCAAAGCGCTTCCATCAACGGAAAGCCGTTGACCAAAGCCTGGTTCAGGCATAAAGACCTCAATGCAGGTGCTATTCTAAACTTTGAAATGGGATCAAGACCCAACAAAACATGGGGCGCTGCGGAAACCGACGCTCCGCCAAGTGGTGTGAAGTCCACTTTTGTATATGATCAGTGGATGCTCAATGAAAAATAAAGAGACTCAGGCAACTTCTTTAGGAGTTACCTGAGCAAGATACTGGATGGATTGTAATGCCCTGAAAGCGGCAACCATGGCCAGGCTTAAACCCAGTACGATGATAAAATCCCGGACTTCAATGGCCATATAGCCCAGCATGTGGTGCGGCCTGGAATATTCGCTTCGGCTTATAATTCCATCCCTGATCAGTAACAGTATACTGTGTATCAGGTAGATTCCATACACGTGTCGACGAGGTTTCAATCCGTTGATCACCGCTATGGGGCCGATTTTGTACAGACACATAAAAACAATCAGGCTATTAATGATATTTGAAAGGCGGATTGAGGCGTATGGATCAACGCAGTGCAATTTTGCGAGTAATCTTCCTTCAAAACTGGCCAGCAGGAAGCTAATTAAAAATGCGGCCAGGAACTTCCACCAGGCGATTCTGTGGATGAAAAGTGTAAATGTCCCATAATGTTTGCGGACCTGTATACCTGCCCACATAAAAAAAATGTAGGCCAGGAAGGCCTTAGTGTGGTGGGCAGATATCCATCCAAAGTATAGATTGATGCAATACAGCAAGGTAATGATGCCCAATACCACACCCATCCAGATACTGTTGATGTATTTTCTGAACACAATCAGGATTAAGGAGGAGATCAGAAACACCACGATAAACCAATAGGCCAGGTACGAGATAATATCTTTAAAGGTCTTTAAGAAAAGGATAAAGCCTTCGGCTAACTTCCCTTCAGTAATCAGGGTGCCAAGTAAACCCTGTTCATACAGGTGCAACAGATCGATGACCACGACAAAATACAGCCAGGGAAGGATGGTTGGTTTCAACCGGAACTTTAAAAATTCAAGAGGCGTGTAACTTGCAATCTTGGGCTGCATTAAAAATCCGGCGATCAGGAAAAATATCACAGTACCCAGTTTTCCGATTTGGATGATAAATGATTGTAGTAAAACGGCACTCATATTCGAAAAATGAAGGGTGCTCATTTCCGTACTGCAATGACCCCAAACAATTAAAGAAATAGAGATAAAACGAATGGTGTCGATACTCTCAAAATTTATTTTGGGAGCAGACATTGAGGTCCTTGCTTGCATAAGTAAAGGTTATTCCTCACAGTAGTACGAGGAGCGTTCCTAAAAATAACTTCTTTTGAGTTAATGCAAAGAATTATTATTAGAAATATTGTAGAAAAATTTTGACACAATCGCATAGGTGCCAATAAGCTTAAGCGATTTTAAATCCGGTTAAATATTTTTCTAAATCTTATGGAATTTAGGTACTGAGATCATCATCAGATCAAACCAATACCTGAAACACCATGCTAAATACAACATCAAATCTAAACAAGACTGAGTGGCTCAATCTTGTGTTTAAAAACAGGAACCAGGCGTACGGAGCTTATGAACTTCGCGCTCATTCAGACCAAAACACGCTAAGGGCATTGTTCATTGCCGCCCCGCTTTTTATCCTGCTGTTTGCCAGTCCGAAGATTTACAGGGCCTTTTATCCGGATCTTATTTCTCAAGAAACGCCAATCTGTGAGTTGCCCATAATTGAGGCAAATATAGCACCACCCAAAGAACAACCTAAGCCGCTGGAAAAAATAGAACCGCCAAAATCTGAGCCCATTCCTGAGAAAGTCAAAATGGTCGCACTGCCTGCAAATCCTAAAGTGGTCAACACCCCTGTGACCATCGAACCACCAACTACAGATGAAATCGAGAACGCGGTAGTAGGCCCTGTTACCCAGTCCGGAAAAGAAACAGACCTGACCTCGCTACCTGTTGAGGGGAACGGAAATGGTCTGGGCACCGGGCCCGGATCGGGTTCTGGCACAGAAAATTCGGACATTTTGGATGCAACGGGGGTAGAAGTTTATCCGGAATTTGAGGGTGGGATGAAAGGCTGGGCGAAATACCTGCAAAGAAACCTGAATTATCCGCTGGATGCCCAGGAAATCGGCAAACAGGGCAAGGTATTCATCAGCTTTGTGGTAGAACGAGACGGCTCAATCTCCAATGTGATGCTGGTAAAAGGGGTCTACAATTCGATGGACCAGGAAGCCATACGGGTGATCAAAAAATCTCCCCACTGGAAGCCAGGGAAACAAAATGGCCGAAATGTAAGGGTAAGGTACAATATGCCAATCTCCTTTGCCATTTCTCAATAAGAAAAAAAGCGGGCGTGAACTCATTGTTCGCGCCCGCTGCTATAATTGCTATACTATGGGAAATCTGTTATTCGATGATTTTTCCGTCTTTACCGATTTTCAACGACTTCAGTTCTTCTTCTTTTTTTACATCAACCTGGTAATAAGAAGTTTTGTCGGCGTTGGTAATTAAAAACGCTGCGGTTGGAGTCCATGCTTTGATTGGCTCAGACGCCAGTGTCGCTTTTACTGAATCAGGAAGATCCTTAATCTCCACTGGTGTTTTAGTAGTACTGTCTTGCTGTACAGCAACGATAACTGGGTTTTTGATCTCATTTGCTTTAACTGTTGTTAAACCTGCTACTGCTAAAAATGCTGCTGATAAAATGAACTTTTTCATAATGGTATAATTTAATTTTAGATAATCATTGTTAATACTGATTAGTCTATGCTACATAATGATGCCGGAAATGCATTGTTTTGGCACGCTGCTGATTTTCAGTTTGTTGTGTTTTTGACGCCTGAAAAATCCTGTGGAGCATCTCCACACTTTGCTGAGAAAGTAAGCGATAAAACTTACGCAAGCGTTTGCGCTAATAAATTTTCTACAGTTTCAGAACCTGTGCGTATCTTGTTTTCGCTAACCAGAACAACACAACCATGAAACCAAACCGCAGGACCTTTTTACAACAGCTTGCCATCGGTACCGGCGCCGCTGCCATCGGATTACCTACCTTTGCAAAGGATTATATTCCCAGCGATAAGCAACTGAATGCCGCAATCAAACAGGGCAAAGGCAGTGCAAGATTTAACATGTGTGGCTATGCTGCGCCTAAAATTGATAAAGTAAGGATTGGATATATAGGTATAGGTGCCAGAGGAATCGGAGCAGTCTCCAGAATGTCCTTTATCGAAGGGGCGGAAATCAAATGCATCTGCGATAAACTGCCGGAGAGGGTGGCCTCTGCACAAAAATACCTGACCAATAAAGGTCTGCCGAAAGCAAAAGAATATTCTGGCGAAAACGGCTGGAAGGAGATGATTGAGAAAGAAGAGCTCGACCTGATTTACATTTGCACACCATGGTCTATGCATACACCCATGGCAGTTTATGCGATGGAACACGGCAAACACGCTGCTACAGAAGTTCCTGCTGCGCTTACACTGGACGATTGCTGGCAACTGGTAGAAACTTCTGAAAAGACAAGAAAGCATTGTATGATGCTCGAAAATTGCTGCTATGATTTCTTTGAAATGCTAACCCTGAATATGGCAAGGAACGGTTTGTTTGGTGAGCTGGTCCATGCTGAAGGTGCCTACATCCATAATTTGCTGGATTATAATTTTGACAAGAACGGCTATGAAAGTATGTGGCGGATCAAAGAGAATATTGGCTCGAGCGGCAACTTGTACCCAACCCATGGACTAGGCCCGATTGCACAATGCCTGAATATCAACAGGGGAGACCGTATGGATTATCTGGTGTCAATGTCCAGCAATGATTTTCAAATGGCTCAGGAAGCTGTGGAACGTGCGAAGAAAGATGCTTTCTATAACCAGTTTACGGTGAAAAACTACAGGGGTAATATGAACACAACCACGATCCGGACGGTGAATGGTAAGACGATGATGTTGCAACATGATGTGACTTCACCCAGAATTTACTCCAGATTACACCTGATTAGCGGGACCAAAGGCGCGGCAAGCAAATATCCTGAGCCAGAACGCATCAACTTTGGTGAAGAGCTGGTAAAACCGGCGGATCTCAAACAATTGTATAGTAAATATAGTCCACCGATCATCAACCATGTTGGTGAAATCGCCAAAAAAGTGGGCGGCCATGGAGGGATGGATTTTATCATGGACTGGCGCCTGATTGATTGTCTGCGCAATGGTCTGCCATTGGATCAGGACGTTTATGACGCTGCGGCCTGGAGTTGTATTGTGCCGTTAAGTATAAAATCAGTATCGAAACGGTCCTCAAGTGTCGATGTTCCAGATTTCACCAGAGGTGGCTGGAATAAGAATAAGCCGGTTAATTTGACGTTGGATGGTGGCGGAAATACGACGGTGAGAAGTGTGGGTTAGAAAGCAGGATTTTATTTGTATTGTTGCAGGAAATATTACTAACTTTAGACTGAAGGGCAGCAATTTATTCAGGGCTTATCACAAACAGCACAGCGCCGGTTGTCCATTCCTAAAAAAGCTATACACAATATCAGTGTATGGAAACAAAAGAAA